>DATGOV010000001.1:0-2937 GCA_035305585.1 Acidimicrobiia bacterium
GGCCCCGCCCTCGCCGCGCTGGGTTTCTCGCTGGACAGCGCCACGATGCAGGCCGAGGACCCTCCCCTCCGAAAAGAGCTGGCGGGCATCCGCGAGGCGCTGGGGACGGTCGTGGAGGACCTGCGGGGCATCATCGCCGACCTGCGCTCCGACGAGTCCGGTTCCCTCACATCGGCGCTGATGTCGGCGGTGGCGAAGCTGGAGCCCCCTCCCCACATCGAGGTCGACATCCACGAGCGGCGGCCGCCCCGCTCCACCGCCGGACGCCAGATCCTGGCGATCCTCACCGAGGCGGTCCGCAACGCCTACCGGCACGCCGAGGCGTCTTCTATTACGGTCACAGGGTTCGTGGATCGCGACCACGTGGAAGCCGAGGTGATCGACGACGGCCGAGGATTCGACCCGACCCACCTGCCCGAGGGACACTACGGGGTGATGGGAATGAGGGAACGGGCCGACCGAATCGGAGCCACCGTGGAGATACAGTCTGATGGGTCTGGCACGACGGTGCGCGTCGTCTGGAAGGAAAAGCGATGATCCGAGTCTGGATAGCCGATGACCACACCCTCTTCGCCCAGGGACTGAGCCGGGCTCTCGACAACCTCCCCGACATCCGGGTTGTGGGGATCGCCGCCTCCGGGAGCGAACTGCTCGAACAGATCGGCTCCCAGCCCGCCGAGGTCGTCATCACCGACCTGGAGATGCCGGGAGGCGGCGGGTCTGCGGTCCTGGAGGGGATCGAGGACACCCCGGTGATCGTGGTGACCATGCACGCGTCCGACGAGCAGCGCAAGGCAGCGGCCCGAGCCGGCGCCGCCGGTTTCTTCTCGAAGTCCGCCCCCCTGACGACGATCGCCGCCGCCATCCGGGCGGTGGCAGCCGGGGAGCGGTTCGACCTCGAGTCCGAGGAGGGCAACGAAGAGCTCCTGGAGCGCTATTCGAAGCCGCAGCTCGACCCCGGGGCGGCGTCGCTAACCGAGCGGGAGAAGGAGATCCTCAAGTACCTGGCCAAGGGCGTGTCGGCCACCGACGAGCTCGCCGAGCTTCTGTTCATCTCCCAGAAGACGGTGAAGAACCACCTGGCGTCCATCTTCCAGAAGCTGGCGGTAAGCGACCGCACCCAGGCGGCCATCGAGGCGATCCGGCTCGGCTTGGCCGACGACGACGAGTGACTAGTCCCTCCGGGCGCGGAATGGGTCGCTAGGCCCACGGCAGCGACTCAAGGATCTCGTCATGATTCCGATGGTTAGTCCGCAAGCTCTCCATCGGAGAACTCGAAAGGAGGAGACATGCTTGCTCTTTGGACCAAGGCTGCCGATTACCTGCGCTTCAAGGGCAACGAGCGCGGCGCCAGCATGGTGGAGTACGCCCTTCTGGTGGTGCTGATCGCCATCATCGCCATCGCTGCCATCAGCATCGTCGGCGACGAGGTTTCGGGAGCCTTCTCGGAGGTCGGCGACTCGCTGAAGACCCGCCCGGAGGGCACCGGCGGCTGATCTACACCCTCGACTGAGCTGGGGGAGCGTTTGCTCCCCCAGTTCCCTACCCTTCCTCTAGAGAACGATGAGCGAAAAGAACCCCATCATCTCAATCCACGAGAACAGCCGTTCGGCTGAGCGAGGCGCGTCAATGGTCGAGTACGCCCTGCTCATCGTTCTCATCGCTCTCATCGCTTTCGCCGCCGTTGCGTTCGCCGGTGACGAGCTCTCGGACACCTACCACGACATCGCCGGCAGCGTTCAGCAGGCCAACGACGGCGGCTTCAGCAGCGGCAGCGGCAGCTGACCGAGCCCTCCGCTAGCCACCCGAACGATCCGTCACCCCCTCACGAGGATGGCGAAGTATTCGTCTTCGTAAGTGGTCTTCCATCCCTCGGAGCGCAACGTCCGCACCAGCGGCTCGTCGACCCGTAAGAGCACTTCGGAAATACCCCATCTGTTGAATTCTTCCTCCCAATCGGCGGCCAGCTGCCGAACTCTGCTGAAGCGCCTCATCTGCTCGCCGTAGAGCTCGGCCCGGTCGTCGATGTAGACGCTTCGTTGCGGCCACTGGGTGTAGACGAGCCAGCCGCCGGCGGCGTCGTCGTGGAACACCCGCTCGGCGGTGAGACGCTTGGCAGCGGCCACCGGGAACCGGTCCAAGTCGAGATCCTCATCGGATCGCAGAGCAAATGGCAGTACCGCCAGCATCGCGGCCAAGACCACGGCTGCCGGACCTCCTCCGGCGGTCGGCCGTAGGGGAACTTCGATCCGGCTGACCAGCGGCGAGAGCGCGATCCACGCCGGCGGCACCGACCTGTTTGCCGTCAATGCGAGGACCAGGAATGGAATCAGCAGCCACCAATCTCGGCTACGGATCCTTCCACGTTGGGCGAGCCAGATGAGGCCGAGGATGGCGACGAAGAGCGGGAGGAAAGGCGGAGACAGCAGATCGGGCGCCTGCCATTCGCTCATCAACTCCACCGCATCCCGGTTCGAAGCGAAATCGCGGAGTATCTCCAGCACCCCGATGCCGTGGGCGGTGAACAAGGTGGGGATGCCAGCCGCCACCAAACGGACCAGCTCACGCTTCGAGATACCCCGTTGCAGGGATCGCAAGAACAGGTAACCGCAACCGATGAAGAACGAGCCGTGGACTGCGGCCCACAGCCACAGGAGAAGCGGGATAACCCACCGCGCCCGCGGGTCGTCGTCGGCGACCACTATCGCCGCGAACAATGGGAACGAGAAGATCACCGGCCGCGGGTTGATGAACGCGGCCATCACGATGGCTGTGAGGACCAGGTAGACGACGACGGAGAGAACGGACCGGGTCCGCTTGTAGGCCACCGATCCGAGCAGGATGAAGGTCGCCGCCGCGCACACGGTCGTGATCAGTGGCGCCGCATCCAGCCCGAAGAGTGCGTCCAGGGGCGAATACAGCAACTCGGCCAGCCAC
>DATGOV010000002.1:0-73409 GCA_035305585.1 Acidimicrobiia bacterium
TTCGGTGCGGATCGTTGGACTGTCGGACGGGAAGCCGGTGGTGACGTCTGCTGAGAGCAGGCGGATCCCACCGGCGATCCGTGATTCCGTCATGTGGCGGGATGGGGGTTGTCGGGCTGGGGGCTGTCGCTCCACCCATCGCCTGCAGATCCACCACGTGGTGGCCTGGTCGCATGGCGGCACCCATCATCCCGACAATCTGGTGACCTTGTGCTGGTACCACCACCACGTGGTGGTCCACCGGCGGGGTCATCGGATTGAGAGGCAGGCAGACGGGTCGATCCGTTTCGTCCTGCCAGCCGACGCCCGCGACCCACCCGACTGACGCGGGATCAGAACGGGTCCGCCAGTCTCGAAACGAGGGCCCAAGCGGGAAGCGAAAAGGGCAGCCACGGCGGAGACGGCCTCGAAGACGCGGCCCGTTGGATACTTCCACGATGGCGGCGGCAGCCGAGGCGAAGATCGTCAGCCGGCGTGCCTGTGCAGGGCTACGCCGTTTCCGCCGGGTTCTTCTCCCGCCATTCCTCGTACTCGGACCAGTTCCCCGGGAACCAAGTCACCTGTCCGTTGCCCTCGAACACCATCAGATGCGTGCAGATGCGATCGAGGAACCAGCGGTCGTGAGAGATCACCAACGCGCAGCCGGGGAAGTCGATCAGTGCTTCTTCCAGAGCACGCAGGGTGTCGACGTCCAGGTCGTTGGACGGCTCGTCGAGGAGCACGACGTTGCCGCCCCGGCGGAGCATCACCCCGAGGTGCACGCGGTTTCGCTCCCCTCCCGACAGCTCACCGACCTTCTTCTGCTGATCGGCCCCTCGGAAATTGAGAGAGGCGACGTAGGCGCGGCTGTTCACCTCGCGCTTTCCGATGCGGAGGACGTCGGCGCCGCCGGAGATCTCCTCGAAGACCGTCTTCGCCGGATCGAGAGCATCTCGATGCTGGTCGACGTAGGCGAGGTCCACCGACGGTCCGATCTCGATCTCGCCGGCGTCCGGCTTCTCCTGTCCGGTGAGGAGGCGGAACAGCGTGGTCTTGCCGGCTCCGTTGGGGCCGACGATGCCGACGATGCCGGCCGGGGGGAGATCGAAGGAGAGGTCCCGGATGAGGACCCTGTCGTCGTAGCCCTTGGTGAGGCCCTGGGCCACGATCACCTTGTCCCCCAGACGCTGGGTGAAGGGAATCGACAGGGTGAGGTGGGAGGGGCGGTTCTCCATCTGCTCGGCCTGGGCTACGAGCTGCTCGTAGCGGGTGAGGCGAGCCTTGCCCTTCGCCTGACGAGCACGAGGCGACATCCTCACCCATTCCAGCTCTCGCTCGATGGTGCGGCGTAGGGCGGTGGCTTCCTTCTCCTCCTGTGCGAGCTGGGCCTGCTTCTGCTCCAGCCAGCTCGAGTAGTTGCCGTGGAAGGGTCGTCCCTTGCCGCGGTCGAGTTCGAGGATCCACTCGGCGACGTTGTCGAGGAAGTACCGGTCGTGGGTGACCGCTACCACCGTGCCTGAGTATTCGGCGAGGAACCTCTCCAACCAAGCCACCGACTCGGCGTCCAGGTGGTTGGTGGGCTCGTCGAGGAGCAACAGGTCGGGATGCGACAGGAGCAGGCGGCACAGGGCGACCCGGCGCCGCTCACCACCGGATAGCGTGGTCACGTCCCGGTCGCCGGGCGGGACCCGCAGCGCCTCCATCGCCATCTCGACGGTCCGATCCAGGTTCCAGGCGTCGGTGGCGGCGATCTTGTCTTCGAGCCGCTGCTGGCGAGCGCCCAACTCCTCGTAGTCGGCGTCCGGATCCGCCCAGGCGGCCAGCACCTCGTTGTACTCGTCGAGGAGTGCCTTCACCTCGGCGACGCCGTCCATCACGTTCTCGTGGACCGTCTTCGAGGGGTCGAGATACGGCTCCTGCTCGAGGAGGCCCACCGTGTACCCCTCGGAAATGCGAGCTTCGCCCTCGTACCCGTCGTCCAGCCCCGCCATGATCCGCAGGAGGCTGGACTTCCCGGCACCGTTGGGGCCGATCACCCCGATCTTGGCGCCGTAGTAGAAGGAGAGAGAGATGTCGGAGAGGACCGTCCGATCCGGCGGGTAATGACGGCTCAGGCGGTAGGTGGTGTAGATGATCTCGGGCACGGAGCCGAGGGTATAGCCCGTCACCGGTTGTCCGCCAAAGTTGTTGTCCGCCAACCGTTTGCGGCCTTATCCTTTCGTTCTGGGATTTCGCGGGCGACGGGGGCGGGCGGCTTGGAGAGACATTGATCAACACCCAGATGAACGGGATGGTGCGGATGGCCGGCGACGACGCCGGCGGTGTCACCGTGCGGATCCATCTGGACGAAGAGACACTCACCCTCCTCGCCGGCGGTGGGGCCGAAATCGGCACTTGGCCGCTTTCGGAGGTCGAGGTCAGTTCCCAGCCCGACGGGTTCCACCTCCGGATCGAGGGGGAGGAAGTGATCCTGACCACCGACGACGACGTGCGGTTCGCTCTCGCTCTCGGGGTGGCCGCACCCACCACCCGTTTGGCCCGCATGATGGAGCGGTTGCGCGAAGAAGCTCCGGCGGCCGATGTCGTCGAGATCGACGAGTTGGAAGGTGTCACGGCCATCGAGGAGGTCGGTGCCCCGCTCCCGTCCCGCAAGGAGAGTCGGTCGGGTAGTGGCCTGCGCCACCTCGGCCCCCTGGTGGTCGCCTCGGCGATCATCGCCTTCCTGACCTCCGTGCTGGCCATGGCCCGCGGGCGAGCGATCTCGTTCCCGGGGGACATTCCCGCCTGGCCAGCGATGATGGCCGCCAGTTTCATCCTCGCCGGAGGTGGATTCGCCGCGTTCCAGAGCCAGCGGAAGGGACGGGTGGCGATCGGGCTCGGCACGGCTCTGGGGTTGGTCGTGATCCTCCTCACCGCGGGTCGGATAGTCGACGCGGGGTTGGTCGGCGAGGCGCTTCTCGGCTTCACGCTGGCGATCGTCACATGCGGGGTGCTGCTCGCCGTCGACACGGCGGGCCGCACGACCGATTGATCGGCGCCGGCGACTCCTAGGCTGGACCTGCATGCCCGAGCTGCCGGACATCGTCGTCTATCTCGAGGCGCTGGAGCGGCGGGTGCTCGGCCAGACCCTCACCGGCGTGAGGATCGCTTCGCCCTCCGTGCTGCGCACCTTCGATCCGCCCTACGACGCCGCCGCGGGCCAACGGGTGGAGGGCTTGCGGCGGGTCGGAAAGCGCCTGGTCTTCGAGTTCCCCGACGAACTGTTCATGGTGATCCACCTGATGATCGCCGGCCGGTTGCGCTGGTCTGCTCCCGGGGCGTCGATTCCTCGGAAGGTCGGGCTGGCCGCGATGGACTTCGAGGAGGGGACGCTCGTACTCACCGAACAGGGAACGAGAAAGCGAGCCGGACTGTGGGTCCTGAAGGGCGAGGATGCCTTGGCCGCCGAGGACCGGGGTGGCATCGAGCCGCTCGAGATGACTCTCGAGGAGATGACGGAGGCGCTCCAACGGGAGAACCGAACGGTGAAACGTGCCTTGACCGATCCCCGTCTCTTCTCTGGGATCGGCAACGCCTACTCGGACGAGATCCTGTGGGAGGCCAGGCTCGCTCCGACGACTCGCACCCGCTCCCTGACCGAGGAGGAGCTAGAGCGACTCCACAGGGCGATCCGCGACTCGCTGAGCGGCTGGACGGAGAGGCTGCGGGCCGAAGTGGGGGAGGGATGGCCCGAGAAAGTGACGGCGTTCCGTCCCGACATGGCGGTCCACGGCAAGTACGGCGAGCCGTGCCCCCGATGCGGGTCCCCTGTGCAGCGGATCGTGTACGCCGACAACGAGACCAACTACTGCGCCACCTGCCAAACGGGCGGGCGTCTTTTGGCGGACCGCTCCCTGTCGCGGCTGTTGAAGGACGACTGGCCCAAGTCGATCGACGAGCTCGAATAGGCCGACTAGCGCATCGAACACATGTTCGGTACGCTGGGGCGATGAAGCTGCTCCAACCGGGCCGCATCACCGAGATGTCAGGTCTGACGGGGATGGGGATGACCCGTCTGGGCCTGGGCTTGTTGGCCGAGCCCTCCCAGCGGGCCCCTGTGGTGGTATTGGATGTCAAAGGGTGGCTGTCGCCGGTGGCGGCCTGGGAGATGGGAGTCGATTCCAGCCGGCTGGTGATCGTCCGCTGCTCCGATCCTCAACTCTGGCCCCAGGTGGCGGCGGCGCTGATCGACGGAGTGCAAGCGGTGTACGCCGAAGTGCCCGCTGGGGTCCGAGACCAGCACCTGAGACGCCTGGCGGCCTTGGCCCGGGCTCGGCGAACGGGTGTGGCGTTGAGACCCCTCGGTGACGCTCTCCCCTCCGGGGTGGCCCATCTGCGTCTTCGGGCCCGGGAAGTGCGCTGGGAGGGCGCTGAGCGAGGTCATGGCCAGTTGAGGCGCAGGTATCTCGTCGTCGAAGCGTCCGGCAGGGGAGTGGCAGGGATGACGAGGACGATCGAGATGGTGGACGATGGCACGGACGTTATGCGTGTGGTATCCGAAGCTGTTGCCGAAGAGCGGCAGCCAGCCCGCGTCGCCGGTTGACCGGTCAGCCGACGTCCGCTGGTTCGAGACCGTGGTTGAGGTCATCGAGGATCTCGTTCCCCGGGTGGAGGTAGCCGAGCCCGGACTGGCTTACGTGCCGGTGGGAGGAGCGGTGCGCTACTACGGGGGGGAGCAGGTTCTCGCCGAGAAGATCGCCGGGGCGATACCGCCTGGTGCCTTGCTGGGGTTGGCCGACGGACCGTTCGCCGCCCGTCAGGCCGCCGAGCGGGCAGAGGAGCACGATCCGCTCATCGTCGAGGACACGGCGTCTTTCCTCCGCGATCTGGAGATCGACGCCCTGGGACCGAGCGAGTTGGCCGAGACCTTCCGCTGGCTGGGCGTCACCACACTGGGATCCCTCGCTCAGCTTCCTCGGGAAGCGGTGGCCTCCCGTTTCGGTGTCGAGGGATTGTCGGCCCATCGCCTGGCCGCAGGCGAGGACCGGGTACCGCAACCGCGGCCCATTCCCCCCGAATACGCCGTCGAGTCCGTCCACCACGAAGACCCGCTCGAGATGGCCGAGCAGGTCGCCTTTCTGACGCGCAGCCTCGCCGCCCGACTCCTCGGAAGGCTTGCTCGGGACGGGATATCGCCTTTCCGGGTGATGGTGGAGGTGGAAGCCGCCGACGGGACGGTGCGGCAGCGGACGTGGCGCTCCACCGATCCCTTCACCGAGCACGCCCTGGCGGAACGGGTCTGGTGGCAGGTGCGAGCCTGGATCGACACCCCCGGGGGGATACCCGGCGGGGTGGTGCGTCTACGGCTGGACCCCTCGGACCTATCGGGAGAGGGGCGCCAACTGGCGTTGCTCGAGCCGGTGGAGCGTGACGGGGAGACCACATGGCAAGAGGTGGCGATCGACCGCCACGACGCCGAACGGGCGCTGTCGCGAGCGCAGGCGCTCGTGGGGCCGGACGCCGTCTTGCAGGCGGTGCCCCGTGGGGGACGGATGCCTCACGAACAGGTGGAGTGGTACCCGTGGGGAGACCAGCCTCCCGACGTGGCCTCCGATGCGCCCTGGCCCGGGAAGATCCCGCCCCCTTCTCCCGCCTTGGCGACGTCCAAGCCGCCTCCTATCGAGGTGGAGTGGGACGGGGGCATGCCGGTGCGGATACGTCTCGGCACACGCTGGGAGACCGTGCTCTCGTGGAGCGGCCCTTGGAGGATGGTGGGCAGATGGTGGGAGGGGGAGGGGCCGGCCGACCGGTATCAGATCGTCACGTCGGTCGGGGCGGTCCTATGTGTGGTGAAAGACGGCCGCACCTATCTGGCCGGGGTCTACGACTGACTCTCCAGGACTCGGGCGATCACCTCACGGGCCCTGTCGCGCAGGTCGTTGGCGTCGGCGCGTTCCAGGCCATCGGTTTCGATCGGAGCCTCGATCGTCACCGTGATCTCCCCACCCTTGATCAGGAACGACCCCGGCCGCCACGCCTCGTAGCTGCCCTCGATCGCTACCGGGAGGATGGGAAGGCCCAACCCCAAGGCGATGGTGAACGCCCCCTTCTTGAATGGCCCCAGCGCTCCTGTCCGGGTACGGGTGCCTTCCGGATAGATGATCACCGACCGACCCGCGGCGATCAGCGCCTTGGCCTGCTCGTTGAGCTGCTCGTGGATGGCGACGCGGGCCTGGCGGTCGACTTCGACGATCCCGATCGCCTTCATCGCCTGGGCGAGGAGCGGGATGCGGAACAACTCCTTCTTGGCCAGGAACCTGATCGGCACCGGCACCGCCAGAAAACAGGCCATGATGTCGAAAGCGGACTCGTGGTTCGCCACCACCACGTACGAGCGGGACGTGTCGACCACCTCGGCGCCGACCACGCGAAGCCGGGTTCCGGAGATCCGCAACCACGTCGTGCTCCACAGATGGATGACTTTTTCTATCGCGTCACTACCAGGCGAGACCGCCGAGACGATGATCGCGGCGATGGCGCAGACGACGGTGATGAGCACACCACCGACATAGGTCACGACGGTACGGAGCAGGTCGGCGAGCGACGCCATTCGGGCGATCGTAGCGTTCGGTTCAGGTCCGAACGCCGGCCAAGCCGGCACAGAGGGGCTCGACGGCCTCCCAACACGTCGTCGCCCAGATCATGTGGCCGGCGGCGTTCGGATGGAACCGATCGGCCGACCAGACGTCGCGGCGCCGGCGGAACTCCCCGGACGCCCAGTGCCATTGCTCGGCCTTGACGACGCGGTGCCTCTCGGCGACCAGCTGGTGGATCCGGTCGGCTCGTCGGCCGAGGCGGGACGCCATCTGACGGACCGGGGGCGCCAGCCGGGGGATCGTGCCCAAGTCACCGACACCGCTGAGGATCACCTGTGCGCCCGTGGCTTTGAGGGCGGAGACGATCCGGTCGAGATTGTCGTGGAGCTTCCTCATCGATACGCCCTTGATCACGTCGTTGGCTCCGACCGAGACCACCGCCAAATGAGGCTGGAAGTCGAGGGCGTGCGGAAGCTGGTCCACGAGGACGTCCAACGAAGTGGCGCCGCCCACCCCGAAGGAGCGCAGCTCGACCGGTCGCCGCGTTTCGTCGGCCAGGCGGCGGGCGACGTGGCGGATCCAGATGTCGTCCGCGTCGGCGACACCTGGGGCGGTGAGTGTGGAGTCGCCCATCGCCGCCAGGCGGAGTACCGGGCCCGGGTGGTCCTCGCCGAAGCTGCCGCTGGCGTCGAATTCGGGCTGACGGGGAGCCGGCCACAGATAGGCGAAGGCGAGTTCCATGCCCACCGCGGCGACCATGGCCGTGATCAGCCTGCGGAGTAAGGAGACCGCCTGGGGCATGGCAGAGATACTGCCACGTGCGGAGGGCTAGTCCAGATCAGGTCGCTTCGACCTGGCGGATCCGGTCGGCAAGACCAAAGCGAGGCTTCTCCTCGGCCGTGAGGTCGATCTCGACGTCGACGGATTCCGCGAAGCCCGACGGGTCGTCGGGGCTGAACCGGTACTCCTGACCGTCGACGATCAACACGAAGCGGAAGATCGACTCACGCCGAATGCGAACGTCGGCCAGATCCCACGACCCGAGTCGGCGACGGTCGGACCACATGCGCACTCGTCCGCCATCGAATTGGATGCCGACACTCAGCGGACCGTCACCGTTGCTGAGTCCTTGGAGAGTGCCGTAGAAAGTGTGCATCAGCCAGTTGTCCTCCCATGCCCTTCGGCGCCGACACCTAGGTCGCTCGACCCATTCTAGGGTGTCGGCCCTTACCATGTAAGGGGTGGAAATCTCTGCACGTCCTCGCCGGTTCGTGACCGCTACGTCGCTGTTCGACGGTCACGACGCCTCGATCAACATCTTCCGCCGGATCCTGCAGTCGAAGGGAGCGGAGGTCGTGCATCTGGGTCATGACCGGTCGGCTCCCGAGATCGTGGAGGCGGTGTTGGAAGAGGACGCCCATGCGGTGGCGGTGTCTTCGTATCAGGGCGGTCACATGGAGTTCTTCCGGTTCATGCGGGACCTGCTGGTCGACCGGGGTTTGGGCCACGTGAGGGTCTTCGTGGGCGGGGGTGGAACGATCCTTCCGGAGGAGGGCCGCGAACTCGAGCACTATGGCGTGTCGAGGGTGTATTCGCCGGACGACGGCCGTGCGTTGGGTCTGGTGGGTGTGGTCGAGGACATGCTGTTGCGGTGTGATTTCGAGCGGGGGGAGTTGGACGACGTCGACGGAACGTTGCGCCGCTTGTCAGAGGGGGATCGGATGGCGGTGGCCGAGTTGATCTCGGCGGCCGAGAACTTCGGCGACAAGTACGCGGACGTCTTCGAGTCGGTGCGTCGGATGGCCGGAGACTCGGGCGCAGTCGTGGTGGGGATCACCGGTACCGGTGGCTCGGGGAAGTCGTCTTTGACCGACGAGATGGTCCGTCGCTTTCTGTTGGATTTCGAGGATCGGCGGGTGGCGGTGGTGGCGGTGGACCCGTCACGGCGACGGTCGGGCGGGGCGCTGTTGGGGGATCGGATCCGGATGAACTCGATTCCGCATCCGCGGGCCTACATGCGTTCACTGGCGACGCGGGAGGCGAACGTCTCGCTGTCGGCGGTGGTGGGACAAGCCGTGGAGGTGTGCAAGGCCGCGAGATTCGACCTGGTGATCGTGGAGACGTCAGGGGTCGGCCAGTCGGACACAGGTGTGGTGGACCTGGCGGACGTGGCGGTGTACGTGATGACACCCGAGTATGGGGCGGCGACCCAGCTCGAGAAGATCGACATGTTGGATTTCGCCGATCTGGTTGCGGTGAACAAGGCGGACAAGCCGGGGTGGGAGGACGCGCTGCGTGACGTCCGCAAGCAGGTGCGCCGCAACCGGCTGGCCTTCGACGTGGCGGACGAAGAGGTCGGGGTGTGGCCGACGATCGCGTCCGATTTCAACGATCCGGGGACGAATCGCTTCTACGTGGAGCTGATGCGCCGGATCGACGAGGCGGCGGGCGGAGGCTTCGCGCCGTCTCGGGACTGGGTGACCGAGGGGTCGGTCAAGCATCACATCGTGCCACCGGAGCGGTCGCAGTACCTGGCGGAGATCGCCGAGACGATCCGGGCCTATGACGCGAAGGTGGAGGATTCAGCGAGGGCCGCCGAGGCGGCCCAGCATCTGCTGGCGGCTGCGGAGTTGACCGGCTCGGAAGAGCTGGCGGAGCAGGGTGAGGGGAGGCTGGCCGAGGTCGACGCCGAGTTGGCGGAAGGGCTGGCCGGCTGGGAGTTCATGTTGGAGAACTACTCCGGCGAGGAGTTCTCCTACGAGGTGCGGGGCAAGGAGGTGCGGGCGCCTCTCAACCACGTCACGCTGTCGGGTACGAAGGTGCCGAAGGTGGCGACCCCGAAGTTGTCGTCGTGGGGGGACCGGGTCCGATGGCTGGGGCAGGAGAACCTGCCCGGACGCTTCCCCTACACCGCCGGGATCTATCCGCTGAAACGAACCGCCGAGGACCCGACCCGCATGTTCGCCGGGGAGGGCCCGCCGGAACAGACCAACCGCCGTTTCCACTACCTGGCGTCGGGGATGACCGCCAAGCGGCTGTCGACCGCATTCGATTCCGTGACGCTGTATGGAGAGGACCCGGCGGAGCGTCCCGACATCTACGGCAAGGTGGGCAACTCGGGCGTATCCGTCGCCACGTTGGACGACGCCAAGAAGCTCTATTCCGGATTCGACCTGTGTGACCCGCAGACCTCGGTGTCGATGACGATCAACGGGCCGGCGCCGACCATCCTGGCGTTCTTCCTGAACGCGGCCGTCGACCAACAATGTGAGAAGTACATCCGCCAGAACGGGCTGACCGAGGAGGTCGAGGCGAAGATCTCAGAGATCTTCCGGGATCGTCCCCGGCCCCGATACCACGGGGACCTGCCCGATGGCCACGACGGGCTGGGGCTGATGCTGCTCGGCGTCTCCGGACACGAAGTCCTGGACCGCGAGGTCTACGCGCGGATCCGCGCCGAAACCCTTTCGACGGTGCGGGGCACGGTCCAGGCCGACATCCTCAAAGAGGACCAGGCCCAGAACACCTGCATCTTCTCCACGGAGTTCGCCCTGAAGATGATGGGCGACGTCCAGGAGTGGTTCATCGACCACCGAGTCCGGAACTTCTACTCGGTGTCGATCTCCGGCTACCACATGGCCGAAGCCGGAGCGAACCCCATCACCCAGCTGGCGTTCACTCTCGCCAACGGCTTCACCTACGTCGAGTACTACCTGTCCCGGGGCATGGACATCGACGACTTCGCCCCCAACCTGTCGTTCTTCTTCTCGAACGGGATCGACGCCGAATATGCCGTCATCGGCCGGGTGGCCCGGCGCATCTGGGCCAAGGCGCTCAAGCACCGCTACGGCGCCAATCCCCGCTCCCAGATGCTCAAGTACCACATCCAGACATCGGGGCGCTCCCTCCACGCCCAGGAGATCTCCTTCAACGACATCCGGACCACCCTCCAAGCTCTCTACGCCATCTACGACAACTGCAACAGCCTCCACACCAACGCCTACGACGAGGCGATCACCACACCCACCGAGGAGTCCGTCCGGCGGGCGCTGGCCATCCAGCTCATCATCAACCGCGAGCTCGGCCTCGCCAAGAACGAGAACCCGCTCCAAGGTTCGTTCATCATCGAAGAGCTCACCGACCTCGTGGAGGAAGCCGTCCTGGCCGAGTTCGACCGCCTCTCCAGCCGGGGAGGGGTCCTCGGCGCCATGGAACGCCAGTACCAGCGTCAGAAGATCCAAGAGGAGTCCCTCTACTACGAGAAGCTGAAAGAGAGCGGGGAGTATCCGATCATCGGGGTCAACACGTTCCTCGACAAGGACGGGTCGCCGTTCGAGGTGCCGGAGAAGGTCGTGCGCTCGTCCGACGCCGACAAGCAGCGCCAGATCGCCAACCTGCGGGCATTCCAGGAGCGCAACGCCGAGCGGAGCCCGGCCGCGCTGGACGGACTCGCCCGGGCGGCGACGTCCGGCCACAACACTTTCGACGCCCTCATGGACGCCGCCCAGGTCGCCTCCCTGGGCCAGATCACTCGCCGCCTCTACGAAATCGGTGGCCGATACCGCCGCAACATGTGAAGGTGCCCCTATGTGCAGATCGATCGTCCGTCTCCGTGAGGGAGCCCAGATAGCCGGTCGCGACGACATCGAGGCGGCCGCCCGCCAGTTCGTCCGCAAGGTGTCCGGCTTCTCCAAGCCCGCTCCGCACAACCAGGCGGTCTTCGACCAGGCGGTCGCCGAGATCACCGAGGCCGTCGAGCGCCTGATGCAGGGACTCGTGATCCGCGGCGCCAATTGACCGACTTACGCGCTGGATCTGGGAAGATGTAGGCGGCGTCGATCGACGCTCGTTCCCGGAGACTCACGATGACAGACGACAAGACGCGCGTTCTTCCCCAGACACAGGTCCCCGACCCGCAGCGACCGCGGCAGGCCCGCAAGCGTCGCCGCCGCCGGATGTCGCGGGGCCAGAGGTTCGTCCTCACGGTCCTCACCCTGCTGGTCCTCTTCGCCGCCCTGGCGGTCGGAGCGGTGTTCCTCGCCGAGTTCCAGATGGACGATCTCGGCACGTTCGACTCCCTCGCATCGGGAGAGGGCACCTATCTCGTCGTCGGCACCGACAGCCGGGAGAACCTTCCCGACGACCTCGAAGGCAAGTTCGGCGACTTCGCCGGGGCCCGCGCCGACGTGATCATGCTGATGCAGGTCGTTTCGGACGAAGTGCAGCTGCTCTCGATCCCTCGCGACCTCCGGGTGGAGATCCCCGGCCACGGAGTCAACAAGGTCAACGCCGCCTACGCGTTCGGCGGGCCCGACCTGCTGGTGGAGACGATCAGCCGGGAGACCGGGATCCGCATCAACCACTACCTCGAAGTCGACTTCGGCGGGTTCGCCGGGATCGTCGACGCCCTCGGTGGAATCGAGCTGGACTTCCCCGCTCCGGCCCGGGACCGCAAGTCGGGCCTGCAGGTCGACGAAGCCGGCACCCAGGTCGTCGACGGAGCCACGGCCCTGGCATACGCCCGGTCTCGGTCGTATGAGGAGCTTCGAGACGGCGAGTGGACGGCGGTCGGAGGAGGCGACATCGAACGTACGGGACGCCAACGCGAGGTCCTTCTCGAGATCCTCGATCGGGCTTCCAGCCCGGGCGGGATCATCCGCAGCCCACTCGTCTTGCAGCAGGTGACCTCGAACCTCAAGGGCGACACGAGCGTGACCCCGTTGCGTCTGCTCAAGACGGCGTGGGGATTCCGGTCGGCCGGCGCCACCCGAACGATCACCCTGCCGGTGGTCGGCCACAGCGAGGGCGGGGTGTCCTACGTGGTGCGGGACGAACCTGCGGCCACGGCGGTCCTGGAGGCGTTCGCCGCCGGAGAGCCGTTGCCCGAGGACTGAGCCTCTGCCCCGACCTGGCGGATCACCTCATCGAGGAAATCCTCGCCCGCGGCGGAGTCCGGGTCGACGTCGCGGAGCCTCTCGACGATCTCGACGCGTTGAGCGACGACATTGCATCCGAGTCGTTTCGCGACCTCGAAGTAGCCGCTGTCCACCACCGTGTCGACGCGATCGCCGAGCTCATCGGCCGCGATCCGGCCTCCGGACACTTCGGACAACTCGTCGAGATCCTCGGCCATCTGGCGGACGACGCCGACGAACGTCTCGCTGAGCTTGTCGCAATCGCGCAGGTCGCTCATCACCTGCTCGACATCGAACTCGGCGATCTCCGACGGCAACTCCACCGACACGCCGGCGCACGCTGTCAGGAGGACTGCCGCTACCACGGTTCCAGCCCTCGCACCCATCGCCGATGACATTAGCCATCGCCATCGAGGTTGGTTGAGCCTCCGGCGTGCCCGTTACCCTGAGAGCCGACATGCGAAAGGTTCCCGAAAAGCCATCGATCGACGGTCTCGAAGAGCACTGGAGCCGCCGGTGGGAGGAAGAGGGCACGTACCGATTTCCCGACGACGTGTCCCGGGAGGACGTGTACTCGATCGACACGCCTCCCCCCACGGTGTCCGGCTCCCTGCACATGGGGACGGTGTTCGGCTACGCCCAGGCCGACGCGATCGCCCGCTACCAGCGGATGAAGGGAAAGGCCGTCTTCTACCCGATGGGCTGGGACGACAACGGCCTGCCGACCGAGAGGCGCGTCCAGGCCTACTACGGGGTGTCCTGTGACCCGTCGTTGCCGTACGACCCCGATTTCCGTCCGCCCGAGGAGCCTTTCGATCCGCCGCGAGCCGTGTCCCGGCGCAACTTCATCGAGCTCTGTCACATCCTCACCGACGAAGACGAGAAGGCCTTCGAGGAGTCGTTCCGCATCCTGGGTCTGTCGGTCGACTGGAACCACCTGTACACCACGATCTCGGAGTCGACGCAGGAGATCAGCCAGCGCGCCTTCCTGGCCAACCTCGAGCGGGGTGAGGCGTACGCCGCGGAGGCGCCGGTCCTGTGGGACACCGATTTCCAGACCGCGGTCGCCCAAGCCGAGCTCGAGGACCGGGAGCGGCCCGGGGCGTATCACCGGGTCGCCTTCCACCGCCCCGGAGGCGGCCCCGTCTACATCGAGACGACCCGCCCGGAGCTGATCGTGTCGTGCGTGGCTCTGGTGGCCCATCCCGACGACAGCCGGTACCAGGACCTGTTCGGCGAGACGGTCGTCTCCCCGATCTTCGGCGTGGAGGTCGAGGTCCACGCCCACGAGCTGGCCGACCCTGAGAAGGGGAGCGGCATCGCCATGATCTGCACATTCGGCGACACGACCGACGTCACCTGGTGGCGGGAACTGGCGCTGGACACCCGGACGGTGATCCGCCGGGACGGCCGGTTCCAGGAGGAGACACCCCCCTGGGTCACGACCAGGAAGGGCAAGGCCGCATACGCCGAGTTGGCGGGCAAGTACGTCAACCAGGCCCGGAGACGGATGGTCGAGCTGCTGGCCGAGTCGGGCGACCTCGACGGCGAGCCCCGGGCGATAACGCACGCCGTCAAGTACTACGAGAAGGGTGACCGTCCACTCGAGATCATCTCCAGCCGCCAGTGGTACATCCGCAACGGCGGCCGCGATCCCGAGCTCCGAGAGAAGATGCTCGAGCTGGGAGAGCGGCTCGAGTGGGTGCCCGACTACATGAAGGTGCGGTATCGCCACTGGGTGGAGGGTCTCTCGGGTGACTGGCTGATCAGCCGACAGCGGTTCTTCGGCGTGCCCATCCCACTGTGGTACCGCCTCGACGACGACGGCGAGCCCGACTACTCGGACCCCCTCAGGCCGCGTCTCGAAGACCTCCCGGTCGACCCGAGCACCGATGTTCCACCCGGCTACACCGAAGAGCAGCGGGGGAAGCCCGGTGGCTTCATCGGCGACCACGACGTCTTCGACACGTGGGCCACCTCCTCGCTCACGCCCCTGATCGCCGGCAAGTGGGGCCAGGACGACGCCTTGTTCGAGGCCGTCTATCCGATGGACCAGCGGCCGCAGGGTCACGAGATCATCCGAACCTGGCTGTTCTCCACCGTTCTGCGCGCCTACCACGAGTTCGGGGAACTGCCGTGGAAGCGGGCCACGATCAACGGGTGGATCCTCGACCCCGACCGCAAGAAGATGTCGAAGTCGAAGGGCAACGTCATCACGCCGATGGGGCTGTTCGAGAAGTACGGCTCCGACGCGGTGAGATATTGGGCGGCTTCGGCTCGGCCCGGTGCCGACACGGCGTTCGACGAAGGGCAGATGAAGATCGGGCGGCGTCTGGCGCTGAAGGTCCTCAACGCCTCCCGGTTCGTCCTGAGCCTGTCCGACGACGTGTCGCCGGAGGCGGTCACGGTGCCGCTGGACCGGTCCATGCTCGCTCGGCTGGCGACGACGGTCGAGGAGGCCACGGCCGGCATGGAGACGTTCGACTACGCCCGCGCCCTCGACGTCACCGAGAGCGCCTTCTGGGAGTGGACCGACGACTACCTCGAACTGGTCAAGGGCCGCGCTTACGGTGGAGACGCCGCCGCGGCGTCAGCCCAGGCGGCTCTCCAGCTCGCGCTGTCGGTGTTCTTGCGGCTGTTCGCCCCGGTGCTGCCGTTCGTCACCGAAGAGGTGTGGAGCTGGTGGCAGGAGGGTTCGGTCCATCGAGCTCCCTGGCCGAGGCCGGAGGAGTTGACCGTTCACGCCGGTGACCCCGCGGTCCTCGATGTCACCGCCGAGGTGCTCTCGAGGGTGCGGAAGGCGAAGTCCGACGCCAAGGTTTCGATGCGCACCCCGGCTCGCAAGGTGGTCGTCGCAGACATCGCCGATCGCCTGGAGGTGCTGCGCCAGGCGGCGGACGATCTCGCCGAGGCGGCAAAGGCCCAGCAGTTGGAGTTCGTGGAAGGGGAGTTCGCCGTCGACACCGAACTGGTCGACGCCAGCTGACATGGTGAGGGGGCGCAAGTGACCAGGTACTTGCGCAGTACGAGCAAGTAGCTGTATACTTGCGTCATATATGCAAGTAGCTGCTCTCATCGGTGACGTGGTGGCTTCCCGGGAGAGCTCCGACCGGGCCTCTCTCCAGGATCGGCTGTTGGGCGTGCTCCGAGGGGTGTCGGAGCGCTATTCGAGCGAGTTGGCGGTCACCCTCGGCGACGAGTTCCAGGGCCGCTATGGCTCCCTGGCGGAAGCGGTGGCGGTCTCGTGGGAGCTCCACATCCGCTGCCTGCCCTTCGCTCGCCTGCGTCTCGGATTGGGATGGGGCGAGATCCTGGTGGAGGCACCGGGACGGGAGCCATTCGGCCAGGACGGGCCGGCATGGTGGAACGCTCGCGACGCGATCGAGCAACTGGCGGGGACGTCACACCCCTCCCGTACATTGGTCCGCACCGGCACCGACTGGGACGAGCTCTTGAACGCCTACCTCACCCTCCGCGACAACTCCTTGGACGACATCGACAGCGTCGACAGCCAGATCCTGGTGGCCCTGGGCGAGGGCCACACCCAACGGGCCATCGCCGACCGATTGGGGCTGCACGAGAGCTCGGTGAGCCGACGTGTGCATCGTCACCGGCTGGCCACCCTGCTCGACGTATCGGCACCGAGCATCCCGGGGTTCGGATGACGCTCGGGGCGCTGGGCACGGTCGCCATTGCGGCCGCACTGACGATCCCCTCCAACTGGTTCGTCCGGGCGCTGCTCGAGAGGATCAAGGCGGCGCCCACCGGTGGGTCCGACGGCGCCGGCCGCTGGATCGGGATCCTGGAGCGGCTGCTGATATTCCTCCTCGTCGTCGGTGACGAGGCGGGAGCGGCGGCGCTCGTGGTCGCCGCCAAGGCCATCCTGCGGTTTCCCGAGATCACGGGCGACGAGCCGCACTTGTCGGCCGAGTACGTGCTGATCGGCTCGCTCTCCTCCTGGCTCCTGGGAATGGCCGGGGGGCTACTCGCCAAACAGTTGCTCGGCGTTTGACCGGCTGACGGGCCGGTATCCTGGCCTCCCCATGGTGCCCCATCCGATTCCTGGCTGTTCTGTCGCGCTCGCGGAGGCGTCGTGAGCTTGCGCGCCGGTATCGTCGGTTTGCCGAATGTCGGCAAGTCCACGCTGTTCAATGCGCTGACGGCGGCGAACGTAGAAGCGGCCAACTATCCCTTCGCCACGATCGAGCCGAATGTTGGCGTCGTGTCGGTGCCCGACGAGCGGCTCGCCGCCATCGCTTCGGTGATCGAGACCCAGAGAGTGGTGCCGGCGGTGGTGGAGATCGTCGACATCGCCGGTTTGGTGCGCGGTGCGAGCGAGGGTGAGGGACTCGGCAACCAGTTCCTCGGTCACATCCGGGCCGTCGACGCGATCCTCGAAGTCGTGCGGTGCTTCGACGACGCCGACATCACCCATGTAGAGGGATCGGTCGATCCAGTACGCGACATCGACACCATCGAGACGGAGTTGATTCTCGCCGACCTGCAGGTGGCGGAGCGACGGCTGGAACGTTGGGAGAGGGCGGCGAAATCGGGTGACAAGACTCTGGTGGAGGCGCGGGATGTGGCCCGCCGGGTAGTCGATCACCTGGGACGAGGCAACAGCGTCCGGAGCGGGCAGTGGACCGAACGGGAGCGCGAGGTCATCGACCAGATGGAGATGCTCACTGCCCGGCCGATCCTCTACGTGTGCAACGTCGACGAAGGCGGCCTCAGGGGCAATGACCACACGCGGGCCGTGGAGGAGTGGGCGACCGAACGGGGCGAGCCGGTGGTGGTCGTCTGCGCCCAGGCCGAAGCCGAGATCGCCCAGCTCGACCCGGAGGATCAGGCTGACTTCCTCGCCGACCTGGGCCTGGAAGAGCCCGGCCTGCACACCCTGGCGCGGGCGACCTACGAGCTCCTGGGTCTCCGTACGTTCTTCACGGCGGGCCCGAAGGAGATCCGGGCCTGGACCATCGTCGCGGGCACCAAGGCGCCGCAGGCTGCCGGCGTGATCCACTCCGACTTCGAAGCGGGCTTCATCCGGGCCGAGGTGTACCGAGTGGAGGATCTGGTCGAGCACGGCTCCGAGGCGGCCTTGCGGGCGGCGGGGAAGCTGCGGGTGGAGGGAAAGGACTACGTCGTCGAAGACGGCGACGTCCTCCACATCCGATTCAACGTCTGATCGGGCTCACGGCACGGTCAGCACCGGGCAGGGAGCGATGTGCGTGACGCGGTCGGCCACCGAGCCCACCAGGAGACGCTCGACGAGACCGGCACCCCGACGTCCGACCACGAGGAGGTCGGCGTCTTCGGAACGGCACAGTTCGGCCAGCTGTCCCGCCGGATCCCCGACTTCTTGGACCGTGTCGTACTCGATCCCTTCGAGATCCAACGCCGCTTCCGCCCGGTCGAGGATCTCCTTTCGGGCTTCGACCACCGCGGTCGCGAATGCCTCCGGTGCCGGCGGCTCCCCGCCGATGCCCCACCATCCTTCGGGTGGGCGGACGACCGTGGCGAGCACGAGCCGGGCTCCGAACCGCCGGGCGATGGCCGCCGCCAGACTCGCCGCTGACAGGCTCTGCTCGGAGCCGTCGATCCCAGCCACGATCGTCTCGATCTTCCAATCCATGTGTGCACCTCCGGCGCCACACATTAGGCACCGGAGATGCCCGTCAATCGTCGCCCGGGAGTTGCGCCATCCGGTAGATGAATGCGGCCATCTGCCCTCGAGTGATGGGCTGGTCGGGGCAGAAGCGGTCGTTGGTCGGCGGGTTGCACCCGCGCGTGATGTCGGACGCGGCGAGGGCGTCGATGGCGTCTTCGTGGATGTTTCCGTCGTCGTCGACGAACCGGTCGGATCCTGCTCCGGCAGCTAGCCCGAAACTGCGGACGAGGAACGTCGCCATCTGTGCCCTGGTGAGTTTCTCGTCGGGGCAGTACTCGTCGTTCGTGGGCGGGTTGCATCCCTTCGTGATCCCGGCTGCAGCGAGCCGGTTGATCTCGTCCTGGAAGATCACTTTCTCGTCGTCGACGAAGAAGTTCTCGTCGGTCGATCCCAAGTCGAGCGTTCGGTGGAGGAACGCCGCCATCTGACCTCGGGTCACGGACTCCTCGGGGCAGAAGCGGGTGTTCTGTGGGGGGTTGCAGCCCCGCGTGATTCCCTGCGTGGCGAGCCAGACGATCTCGCCATGGAACAAGTGGTCCTCGGGAACGTCGTCGAAACTGGGCGGCTCCGCCTCGTCCGAGGGCGGGTCGTCGTCGCCGTCCCCCGGGGGTTCCGTCGAGGCGGTGAGGTCGGCTACGGCGTGCTGCTGCCCGACCGGGTTGTTCGGGAACAGCCAGAGCATGTCGCCGCCGCGGTCGGTCGGCACCGTGACGCTCTCGCCTCCGTCGAGCACCTGGCTCAGGCCGTCGGGAGCCGTGACTTCTGCCTCGAGATCGACAGTGATCACGTCACTGATCCCCGACGGACCGAGTTGGTCGAACACCATCACGGTCATGTCGAAAGCGGTGCCGTCGTCGCCGAGGAATCCGAAGGTGCCGGTCAGGTCGGCTGGGACGATCATCACCTGGTCGTTCATGTCGGTGACCGCGTCGTACAGAATCACACCTCCGCCGCTGGCGAGATCGATCAGTGCCGTGACCACGTTCCCGGTGGGCTCGGGAGCGCCGGTGAGCAAGCCGAGGTCGGCAGCGACCAGGACGAAGTCGTCGGAGCCGTCCTGGTCGACGTCGATGAACACGTTCACCTCCGTCTCTGAGGGAGCCGACCATGGCTGGCTCAAGGCGAGGCCGAACTCGATCGTCCGGGTTCCGCCGGACTCGCGCTCGGCGTCTGAGGTGCGGTAGCCGACCTGCGCCAGCGAACCGATGCCGTCGCCGGCGGCGGTGAACCCGTCGGCGAAACCCAAAGACGGTCCGTCGTTGGTCAGCGCCACTTCCTGTTCCCCTCCCGCGGCGGCCACGGTCGATGCCGGATCGACCACGGCTATGAGCCCGACCCGCAACCGGTCCTCCGGGTCCTCGGGGTTGCTGAGGACGAGCCACGCGTCGGCCTCCCTCTGGCTGAGGAAGCCGTCGTCGGGAGCGAGGGCCGCCGGATCGACGGTCAAGGTCACGTCGAGCGACTCGCCCGTGTCCACCGTGGTGGACGAGACGGACCAGTCGACACCGTCGAGCGTCTGGTTCTTCTCGATCTCGGCTTGGTAGGTCAGGTCGCCACTCAGTCCCGTGACCTCGATCGCTGCGGTCTGCGTGGTGGGTTCGAGCGCGTTCACTCTCATCACCACCCCGCCGGGCGTGGTGTAGGCCGACAGGTTCTCGACGATCCGGTCGATTTGCACCGTACCGGTGCCCTGACGGGAGATCGGTACCACGCCGTCGGCGTCGCTCGCCGGATTGGCGGCGTTCATGAGCAACGCCTTGGCCGCCTCGGGCGTGAGGTCGCCTCTCCACTCGCGCAGCAGCGCCGCCGCGCCGGCCACATGGGGAGTGGCCATGGACGTCCCGGAGCTCAAAGCAGCCCCGTCGCCGGTGCCGACGTCGGCCGAGCGGATGTTGAAGCCGGGGGCACTCACATCTGGCTCGAAGGCGTTGCCGAACCCGGGGCCCTGCGAAGAGAAGTCCGCCATCGTGTCGGCGAGGCCCTCCAGCGACGTCGTCAGGTCGCCGCGCAACGTCACCGTCACGGGGCTCTCGGCGGAGTGGGTCCTCCGAATGAGTTCGCCGGTCTCCTGGCGCACCATCATGGCCGGGATGTGAGGCCGGGGCTCGGCGCCATTGTGGGCCATCGTGATCGGCGGTCCTTCTACGTTGTTGACCACGAGCACGCCGATGGCACCGGCCTGCTCGGCATTGCGCACCTTCTCGGTGAACTCACACGTGCCGCGGTCGACCAATGCGATCTTCCCTGTGACGTCGTTCGTGAGCGGGTTGCAGGCGTCGGACGGTGCCGCGAGGGCGAGCTCGCCCTGCGTGGGCGGGTCGAGCGAGCCGAACTCGCTGCCCGCCGCTTCGTATTCGCCTCTGATCGATTCCGGCTCGTCGATCGTCATCGCCATGACCTCGGCTCCGCCGTCGAGGGAAGCGGCGACCGAAATGACGCCGTCGGCGACGGCTGGAGACCCGGTCACGTAGGGAAGGGGCCCGGCGTTGCCGGCGGCGGCGACGACGATCACGCCGAGGTCCACCGCGTTCTGCGCGGCGATCGACGACGGGTCGTTGGGGTGCCCGTAGTCCGACCCGAGGCTCATGTTGATCACATCGACGGCATCCTCGATGCTCCCGTCCCCGTTGGGATCGAGAGCCCACTCGATGGCGTCTGCGACGAGATCGGTGGAACCGGCCACGTCTCCGAACACCTTCAAGGCGTACAGCTCGGCGCCGGGAGCGACGCCCTGGCCGACGGTGCCGGTGGCGAGGCCGGCGGCCGTGGCGGCGACATGGGTGCCGTGGCCGTCGACATCGAGCGGATCGTCATCGGGCTTCGGGGCGAGATCCGGATCCGCGGCGTCGTAATACGAGCCGGCGAAGTCGTAGCCGCCGACCACCTTGTCGTTGGGAAAGCCGTCCTCGCTCACCAGTTCGGTCGGGTCGTTGTCGGCGTAGTCGGCGGGATCGCCGCTACCCCCCAAGGCGGCGTGGGTGTAGTCGATTCCCGTGTCGATGATGGCGATCGAGGTGCCTTCGCCGGTCAGTTCCAGGTCGTCGGCCTCGTCATGCGCCCGGATCCACGGCACACTGGTCTCGTTCAGCAGGTGGTAGCGGGTCACGGTCGCCACGGACTCCACGCCTTCGGCGGAGCGGATCAGGGGGATGTCACCGGCCCGCACCACGGCTCGGATGCCGTTGGCGCCAACGACGAGGCGAGACCTCTCTTCGATCACGAGCTCGCCGATCTCGGCCATGACTTCCCGTTGCTGGGCCTTGACGGCCAGCGCCTGGGCGCGCTGTGCAGCCCGTCCCGCCCCGGTCGAGGCGGCGAACTCGGCCACCGAAGGCCTGTCGAGCTGGATGAAGACCTGGACCTCTTCGTCGGGATGACGCAACTCGAAGTCGGGTGAGACCACTGCCCCCATCCGTTGCCCGCGTTCTCGGGTGTCGCCGTCGGTCTGTGCCCCGAGGGGAGTGGCGACGATGGCCGAGGCGATGAGGGCAGCGATGGTCAGCAGCGAGATGCGTCTCCGCACGGTTCCCCTTCCCTCGTTCGACGGGTTAGCACCATACACCAGGTCCAGTGGCTGCAGGGTCCGTCAGTCGCGATACCAGATCACACCCTCGCGCTCTTCACTCCGGACCAGCTCACGAAGTCGGAGATGCTCGAGATGGGAGACGGTCTCGAGGAGCGCGAGTCGTTGCTCGTCGGGAGTGAGGTGGGGGCGGAAAACCTTCCCCACCATCTCCCACGCCGTCACCGGGGAGACCTCAGCGACTTGGAGCATCCGGTTCAGCCGGCGCTCGTGGTGGAGGATCAACTGCTCCACCCGGGCGGAGCCGCGCTCGATGATCGTGCCGTGAGCCGGGTAGGTGAGGCCGATCCGCTCCTCGAGGAGTCGGCGCAGGGAGCGCAGGTAGTCGCCGAGTACGTCCTCGTGCTCCTCGTCGTACATGATCACCGGCGAGATCCGGGGCAGCACATGGTCCCCGGAGAACACGACGCCGGTTCGTGAGTCGCGGAGGCAGATGTGTGCCGGCTCGTGCCCCGGTGTGTGGAGGACATCCAAATGGCGTCCGCCGCCGAGGTCGATGCGGTCGCCGTCATCGAGCAGGACGTCGGGCGGTTCCAGCGTCGGCATGAAGGAAGGGCGTTCCTTGCTGCCCGCCAGGGCGGAAGCCGAGTGGGGAGGCGCTCCGTGCTTCTCGGCGATGCGGCGGTTGCGATCCACGAATCCGACGGTGTCGTTGTAGCGGTCCATGCGAGCCGCCGCCCGTCGGTGCATGACGAATCGGCAACCGTGCTCGGCCACCACACGACCCGCCATGCCGACGTGGTCCGGATGGAGATGGCTGACGATCAGCGTGTGGATCGCCGCCCCGGCCAGACCGACTGCGGCGAGGCCGGACTCGAGCGCCGCCCGCCCCGGTTCCCAGTCACAGCCACAGTCGATGAGGACGATGCCGTCGTCGGCTTCGATCGCATAGCAGTTCACCCATGCCGGGGTGGGGAAGGGAAGGGGAGCGGGGACCAGATGGATGCCCTCGCCCAGCGAGCGCGGGTCCGGTAGAGGACCGTTCACCCGTGCTCCACGGAGTCCCGGATGGCGAAGGTCACATCGATGGTGACTTCGAATGCAGTCGGGACGCCCGAGGCGTCGACCTTCCCGCCGGCGCGGACGAGGTCCCAGCGTGTGATGTCGGCGATGGTCGTCGCCGCCCGGGCGAGGACCGTGCGCACGGCGTCCTCCATCGAGTCCGGGGAACTGCCCGTGAGCCGAATCGTCTTCTCGATCATGCCGCCTCCTTGTCGGGGGCGATATTGATGCCCGCCAACGCTTCTGTCGAGACGCCGCCTCACCCCGAACGTGTGTTCGATAAGCTGAGGGAGATGGCGTATGCCGAACTCCACTGCCACTCGAACTTTTCCTTCCTCGACGGCGCCTCGTTTCCCGAGGATCTCGTCCATCGGGCAGCCGAACTCGGGTACCGGGCGCTGGCCCTGACCGATCACAACGGTTTCTACGGCGTCTCGCGGTTCTGGCAGGCGGCCCGGGAGACCGGGCTCCCGGTGATCTACGGGGTGGAAGTGGGGCTGCCGCTCGGAGGAGGAGTAGGTGAGGGCAGCGATCCGGTCGCTGCCGCCGAGGCTTGGGACGAGTGGCGACAGTCACAGCGACCTGTAGGGCCGAGACGAGGGAGGACCGTCCGTGCCCACGGTGCCAAGCCGACTCGGCTCCCGCCGACCGAGCATCTCGTCCTCCTCGCCGCCTCCCCGGACGGATACCGGGGATTGGGCCGGTTCATCACGCGGGGCCAGCTACGGGGCGCGAAGGACGCCCCGGCCTTCTCCTGGGACGACCTGGCCGAGGTGGCCTCCACCCGCGAGGTGTGGGCGTTGTCGGGATGCCACGCCGGAGCGGTGCCACGAGCGGCGTCGGAAGGGGACCTGGCGGGGGCGATGGCCGCCGCATCACGTCTGCGCGAGCTGTTCGGACACCGTTTCCACCTGGAGTTGTGGAACCACGGCATGCCCGGCGACGACGCCCGCAACGACCTGATGTGGGAGGTGGCTCAGCGCCTCGGGCTGGGTGTGGTTGCAACCAACCAGGTCCACTATGCCCGCCGTCAGGACGCCGACCTGGCCGAAGTCCTGGCCGCGATCAGGGGTCGGCGCAGCCTCGACGAGGCCGACGGCTTCCGCCCTGCCACCGATCTGCGGCACCTGCGCGACCCGGGGGAGATGGAGCGCCTGTTCGCCCGCTACCCCGGGGTCGTGGCCCGCACCGTCGAACTGGGGGAGAGGCTCGCCTTCGACCTCGCCCTCGTTGCTCCGCGACTGCCCGACTTTCCCATGCCCGGACATTTCCGCTCGGAGATGGAGTACCTGCGTCATCTCACGTGGGAGGGCGCCCGAACCGTGTACCCCGGCGAAGGGGAGGGTGGCATCGACCCGGCAGCGCGCCGCCGGCTCGAACACGAACTGGGGATCATCGAGCGTCTCGGCTTCGCCGGATACTTCCTCGTCGTGTGGGACATCGTCCGCTACGCCCGCTCCCAGGACATCTACTGCCAGATCCGGGGGTCGGGGGCCGACTCGGCGGTGTGCCGCTGCCTCGGCCTCACCCGGGTCGACCCGATCCGCCTGGGTTTGCCTTTCGAGCGGTTTCTGTCCGAGGAACGGGGCCGGGCACCGGACATCGACCTCGACCTCGAGGCCGACCGCCGGGAGGAGGTCATCCAGTACTGCTACCGCCGATACGGGCGCGAGAGAGCGGCGATGGTCGCCAACCTCATCACCTACCGCGCCCGGTCGGTGCTGCGGGACGTCGCCAAGGCGTTCGGGTTCACCCCCGCCCAGGTGGACGAATTGTCCAAGTACGTCGACACCCGCAACCCCAAACACCTCCGCCACGAGGTGCCGCTCCCCGCCGGCCTGACCGCCGAACTCGTATACGACGTCTGCCATCGTCTCGACGGGTTCCCCCGTCATCTCGGCATCCACTCCGGGGGGATGGTGATCTCCGACCGTCCCCTGTGGCACGTGGTGCCCCTCGAATGGGGGCGGATGGAGGGTCGCACCGTCATCCAGTGGGACAAGGACGACTCCGCCGCAGTGGGGATGGTCAAGTTCGATCTCCTGGGCCTGGGGATGCTCAACGCCCTGCACCTCACCGTCGACCTGATCGACGAGAACCACGGGGTGGCGGTCGACCTGGCTGCGATCGACCAGGAACCCGTCATCTACGACATGCTGGGAGACGGCGACACGATCGGGCTGTTCCAGGTCGAATCACGCGCCCAGATCGCCACCTTGCCCCGGATGCGGCCCCGCACCTTCTACGACCTGGCGATAGAGGTGGCACTGATCCGCCCCGGCCCGATCCAGGGACAGTCGGTCCACCCATATCTGCGTCGCCGCCGCGGCGAGGAGCCGGTCCGCTACCCCCATCCGTCGACGGAGCCGATCCTGGCCAAGACCCTCGGAGTGCCGATCTTCCAGGAGCAGCTGATGGAGCTCGCCCGGGTCTGCGCCGGTTTCGACGGCGGCCAGTCGGACCGCCTGCGCCAGGCGATGACCCACAAGCGTTCCGAGGAGGCGATGGCCCGGCTCCGCGACGAGGTCTACGCCGGTATGGCTCGGAACGGCATAACCGGGTCGGCAGCCGACGAGATCTGGGAGAAGCTCCAGGGATTCGCCAGCTTCGGGTTTCCGGAGTCCCACTCCGTGAGCTTCGCCTACATCGTCTACATGTCGGCATGGCTGCGGTACCACTGGCCGTCGGAGTTTCTCTGCGGTCTCCTCAACGCCCAGCCGATGGGGTTCTACTCCCCGAACAGCCTCGTCCAGGATGCCCAGCGGCACGGCGTGGTGGTCTGCGGCCCCGACATCAATCTCTCGTATCACGACTGCACGCTCGAGCCGGTCGACATCGACCCCGACGACATCGTCACCTACATGGGCCGGTCTTGGCGGCGGGGGAGAGGGCCGGTCGACGATCCGATCCGCCCGGCGGTGGCCGTGCGTCTCGGTCTGCGCTATGTCCGCAACCTGGGGGAGAAGGAGATCGCTCGAATCGAAACGGCCCGTTTGGTGGGTGGGTCCTTCATCTCACCCGAAGACCTGGCTTGGCGAACGGGTCTCGGCCTGGACTCCCTCCAGAGCCTGGCCGCCACCGGCGCCCTCCACTCGATCGGGCTGGGGCGGCGGCCGGGTATCTGGGCGGCGGGAGCGTTGGCGGAGATAGATCCTGCCAGGCTGCCTCTGGCTCCCGGTGTCGATGCCCCCGAACTCCCCGAGATGTCGCCGGAGGAGGCGCATCGGGCCGACCTGTGGGGAACCGGCATCTCCTCCCGCCACCCGATCGAGTTCATCCGCGACCAATTGAAAGCCGACGGCTGTCTGACAGTGGCCGAGGTCCTGGACATGCGCCGGCCCGTGCGAGTGAACGTGGCGGGAGTGGTGACGCACCGCCAGCGACCCGACACCGCTTCCGGGGTGATCTTCTTCAACCTCGAAGACGAGACCGGCCAGCTCAATGTGATCGTTCTGCCCGAAGTGTGGGAGCGGTACCGCCCGGTGGCTCGGAGAGCCGCCGCCCTGGTGATCGAAGGGAGGATCGAGCACCGTCACGGCGTCACGAACGTGATGGCCCAGCGGATGGAGGGGCTCGGTGTCTACACGCTCCGATCCCGTGACTTCCGCTGATCAGGAGTCACAGGGGAAGACCGCCCAGCCGCCTTCCTCGTAGACGGCGTAAGCGGCGGCGGCGACGTTCGCCTCGGGGTCGGACGGCTCAGCGCCAGCGAAGTCGACGGCCTGAGCTCGTGCCTCCCAGAAGTCGGGGAGATGGTGGAAGAGACCCATACCGCCGGTCCGCGGATCCGACGACGTCGGGTTGAAGCGGGACTGGCACCAGGCCACCCGGATCGCCCGGTTGACGTCCTCTGCCTTGAAGTAGCGGCTCACGATCGCCCGTACTTGCATCTCCGACAGCCAACCGTGAGTGGGAACGGTGTCGAGCGGAGACTCGGTCTCGGTCTCTTCGCCGGACAGCAGCTGGTCGGCGGTGAGGGGGGCCGCTTCCTCGTCCTCGGTGGAAGTCGCCGCCACCACGGCCACCTGGATAGGGGGAGCGTTGAATCCCATGCCGGCCAGCGCCCCGACCTCGCGGCCGAGCGTTTGGGCAGCCGGTTCCGGGACCGGGCGGCCCTGCGTCTGGAAGGCGGCGAAGCCGGCTACTGCCAGCAGGGTCACCACCGCCCAGACCGCGATGTAGATGAGGGGATGTGCGCGTCTCAAATTCGACTCCGCCCGCGCGACGCATGGGTCCCGAGGACCAGGCGAGAGTACCGGGGTGCCCGCAGGCGAGGCAACTCGATTCCTGCCAGATCCTGCCAGTCAGTCGAGGCGGCGCAGCCATTCCACGACGCTCTGCCACACCTCAGAGGCGGGGTCCAGAGCGTCGAAGTGGCCGACCTCGGGGCAGACGACGAGCTCCGCCGCGGCGCCGAGCGCCTCCGCCGCCGTCTGGGACTGGTCGGGAGGGACGACGCGGTCGGCGGCGCCGTGCACCAGCAGTACGGGACAGTCCGGGGTCACTAGCTGGTCGAGTCGGGTCGACCCGTCGGGGTCGAACCGTCGGCCGGCGGCGGCCCCCGTCCGGTCGACTCCGGGAGCCCCGGGGTCGTACACGCCGGAGACCAGGACCAGCCCGGCGAGGTTCGCCTGCGAAGCGGCCGCGAGGGCGAGGTGGGCGCCCGCCGAGTGGCCGATCACCACCGGCGGGGCTTCGGGGAGGACACCCGACGCCGCCCGGACGCCTTCGACGACATCGGCGACAGTGGGCACCACACCGCCGCCGGAGCCGAGGCGGCGGTATTCGAGGTTGGCGGTGGGCAGGCCCCGGCGACAGAGGTCCACCGCCCAGGGCTCGGTGGTGTCGCGCCCCCATTCGTCGAGCCAGAAGCCGCCATGGATCAAGACGCCTCCCCGCGAGCCAGAGGCCGCTCGGAGGTCGAAGACCTGGTCCGGATGGGGGCCGTAGCGGTGGGGCTCGAACGGGCACGCAGCCCGATCGACCAGATGACGCAGGGCCGCCCGGTAGCCGCCGGCACCACGCCCGAAGATGGTGGCGGCAGCGACCCCCGCCAGAACGGAGCGACGGCGCCACCGGTCGCGATGGCGGACGTTGGAGAGGTGCACCTCGACCACCGGGATGTCGACCGCGGCGACAGCGTCCCTCAGCGCGAACGAGGTGTGGGTGAGAGCCCCCGGATTGACGATGATTCCGTCGTGGGAGGCCGAGCCATGGACCGCCTCGATGAGTTCCCTCTCTCCGTTCGTCTGGAAGCAATCGACCTCCAGGCCGAGGTCGCCGCCCCAGCCTCGCACTCGTTCCTCCAACTCGGCGAGGCTGAGGGACCCGTAGACACCGGGCTCGCGGCGGCCCAGCAGATCGAGATTCGGTCCGTTCAGACAGAGAACCCGGCGCACCGACGAGAGGTTAGAGCCAGGATGCCGCCGGCTGGAAGGGCCATCGCCTCCCACTTAACATCGTCAGGACCGGCGGTCGGGGAACCGAAGGGCGGCGCCAGACGTCAAGAGGGGGTAGATGCTGTATCGGGCCGAGAGAACGGGTGGCCTTCGAAGAATGCGGCCGATGAGCCGCATTCTCGTTTGTGCCTCGTTGCTGGTGATGGTGACGGCGTGCTCCGACCAGATGTTCGGGGACCTCGGCGCCCGGTCCTCCGGTTGGATCGGTGAGGCGGCAACGACGGTGACCGTGGCCACCACGGCACCGCCGTCGCCGGTCCGTCCCACCGAATCGCTGGAGTGGGTCAACGACGAGTTCGCGCTTCCGAGCGAGGTCGACCCCGACCGGGTGCTCGGCGAGGCATTCGCCCGCTCCGAGGACAATTCCCGGTTCCTCCAGGCGTCACGAGCGGAGATCGCCGCTGTCGTGCCCGAGGCCCGATTCCCGGCCATCGTGCCGGCGTCCGTGTCGCACGTGACGTCCCAGCTGGTCATCGAAGCCCGCGAGCTGAGCCTGGCCGACGATCCGACGGTGGCGTTCGGCTTCTGGTCCGTCGAGCCGTACACCCGGTCTCGTTCCGTCGGCCAAGAGGCGGTGCTCAATCTGTCGCGCGATCCGCAGGGCGTGGAGATCGCCACGTCTGGAGAACCCGAAGAAGTGTGCCTGCTCATCGCCCCCGCCGAGACCCTGTGCGGCGTCGAGCCGATCGGCAACCTGCGCGTGTGGCGTCTCGAGGGAGCGAGCGGCCTGGTCCACGTTTGGTACTCGGATCCTTTCCGGTACGAGTTCGACGGGTTCGACGACGAGGAAGAGGATCTGGTCCACGAGGTGATCGCCTCGCTCCAGCCGCTGGCCGAGCTGCTTCCCGACGAGTGACACCCTCGATAAGGGGAAGCCACTTATAGGCTGAGATCTTCCTCCCCGGGAGAACGAACCTGTTCCACGGCAGTGGCTGGCGCAGCTACATCCAGTACGACGCCGAAGTCGACCGGCCGGCGGTAGACCGTGCCCTGCTGCGGCGCGTCTGGTCCTACGCCCGTCCCTACCGCGGCTACCTCCTCGGGATCCTCGTCACCGTCTTAGTGATCAGCGGCCTGGGAGTCGTGCCCGCCGTCCTGATCCGGTACCTCATCGACGTGGCTATCCCCCAGGGGGACGTGGGCCTGCTCACCCTCCTCGGAGCGGGGATGGTGGTCGTACCCGTCGTGTCTGCCCTCGTGGGGGTGCTACAGCGCTGGTGGTCGGCCAAAGCCGGCGAAGGGATCATCTTCGACTTGCGGCGTCAGCTCTTCCAGCACCTGTCCACGATGTCGCTGCGGTTCTTCACCGCGACCAAGACCGGGGAGCTGATGAACCGCCTCAACAGCGACGTGGTGGGGGCGCAGCAGGCGATCACTGGCACCTTCGTCACCATCCTCTCCAACCTGGTGGCGGTCGTCGCCGCATTGACGGTCATGATCGGATCCGACTGGCGGCTGACCATCCTCGCCCTGGCGGCCCTGCCGCTCTTCGTCCTTCCCGCCCGCCGCGTCGCCCGTCTGTTGCGACGAGTGACCGAGGACCAGATGGAACGAAACGCAGTCATGTCGGGGATCCTCCAGGAGGCGTTCAACGTGAGCGGCGCCTTGCTCGTCCGGCTGTTCGGCCGCAGCGACGCCGAGCTGGAGCGCTTCGAACGGGAGGCGGTAGCCGTTCGCGATCTGGGCGTGCGCCGGGCCATGGTCGGCCGATGGTTCTTCGCGGCCTTGGGCTTGGTGAGCGCCGTGGGGTCCGCCGGCATCTTCTGGCTGGGCGGATGGCTCGTCATGCGCGGCGAGCTCGACATCGGTGTCGTCGTGATGTTCTCGACGCTGCTCGGCCAGTTGTACGGTCCGCTCTCCGGCCTCGCCAACAGCCGGGTGGAGTTCGCCACGTCTCTCGTGTCGTTCGAGCGCGTGTTCGAGGTCTTGGATCTCGAGACCGACGTGCCGCCGCCCGCCAATCCGGTGGAACTCGAGAACCCACGGGGAGAGGTCACGTTCGACCACGTCAGCTTCCGCTACCAGGGTGACGGCCCCGAAGGGCTCGAAGCGGTGAAACGGTGGCGTGACGCCGGCCTCGACCTCGACACTCCCAAGGTCGCCCAGACGCGAAGCTGGGCTCTCCGCGACGTGTCGTTCACGGTCGCGCCCGGGACTCTCACCGCTCTCGTGGGCCCGTCGGGCGCCGGGAAGACGACCGTGTCGTATCTCATCCCCCGGTTGTACGACGTCACCGTCGGCTCGGTCCGAATCGACGGTCACGACGTCCGAGACCTGTCCCCTGAGACGCTGGCGGAGACGATCGGGGTCGTCACCCAGGAGACGTACCTCTTTCACGACACGATCGCCGCCAACCTCCGCTACGCCCGCCCGGATGCGACCCTCGGGGATCTGGAGGCGGCGGCGAGCGCCGCCAACATCCTGGAGCTGATCGAAGCGTTGCCCGACGGATTCGACACGGTGGTGGGGGAGAGGGGATACCGCCTTTCGGGCGGGGAGAAGCAGCGCTTGGCGATCGCCCGAGTGATCCTGAAGGACCCAAAGATCCTGATCCTCGACGAGGCCACGTCGCATCTCGACTCTCGCTCCGAGGCACTCATCCAGGAGGCGTTGGAGCGGTTGATGGAGGGACGCACGTCGATCGTCATCGCCCACCGCCTCTCGACCGTGCGGATGGCCGACCAGATCCTCGTCCTCGAGGAGGGGCGCCTCGTCGAGTCCGGAACCCACGACGAATTGATCGCCGCCAGCGGCCTCTATCGCATGCTCTACGACACCCAATTCCTCGGGACGGCGGAGCGGTCGGAGGACCGTCTGATCATGCCCCCCGGGTGAGGTTGTCCACCATCAGCCGGTTGGGGGTGGCGAGGAGCAGAACCCGCCGGTCGGAGGCGAGCCACAGATCGCCATGGATACACAACCACACGCCGGGCGGCAGCACATCGAGCGCGGCCCGCTTGCCGCGCGGCGGGCGATATGCCAGCACCTGGTCGGCGGGTGCGGCCACGGCCGGGACCCTTCCCACCAGGTCGAAGTTGCCGAAGAGCGCCGCCACACCTTCGGCGGGGTCGAGCAGCCCGCGGGCACCGTGGAACTCCAGGTACCCGCAGTCTCCGCACGCCACCACGCCCACTCGGCCGTGGAATCGCACCTCGTGGCGGCACAGTGACGAGGGGGAAGTCGACTCGTATCTGTCCATGCCGCCAACGTACGAAACGGGTGTGACAGATTCCCCGAAGGGGTCAGAAATCGATGCGAGGGATCTCGAAGGTGTCTTCTATCCGGGAGCCGGGGACGAGGAGGATGGGGCGCTGCGACTGCTCCATGACCCGGGCCGAGACGCTCCGCCACGCCTCTTCGGTGAACAGCCTCCGAGTCGCACCCATCACGAGGACGTCGGCCTGGAAGTCCTCGGCCGTGCGGATTATCGCCTCGGCGGGATCGTCGCCTTCCACGAACCGCACACTGGCCTCGAGTCCTTGGGCGGCCAGCGCCGCCAGGATGGGGTCGACGGCCCGGCGTCCCCGCTCTTCGAGGTAGGCGGACGCCTTCGCCTCCGGGTCCCCACGGTCGTCGTCGGCGAGGAGAGAGCGGCGCTCCTCCTCGTCGAGGGCGTCGAGGAACGTCCGCGGCACCTGCACGACTGTCATGACGGTGAACTCTCCCTCATCGCCCCCCAGCCGCTTGCAGAGTTCGGCGACCGGCACAGGTGGCAGGACGCCGGTAGTGGCGATCAGAATTCTCACAATCGCTCCCAGGTTAGGGTGAGCTTCGGAACCGATCAGTCAGGAGTCGCGACGCCATGGTGGATCCGGAGACAGTGAATCTGGTCACGTGGAAGATACCCAATGCTCTGGCCCTCATCGGATCCCGAGCCGGCGAACGGTGGAACGGGATGACTGCCTCGTGGATCACCCAGCTCTCGATGGAGCCGGTCCTCGTGGGGGTGGGCATCGACAACAAGGCTGTGACCTACGAGCTGATCCGCGAATCGGGAGCCTTCTCCGTCAACCTGTGGCCGGCCGACGACACCCGCATCTTCGTGAAGTTCTCCAAGCCGGCGGAGAAGGAAGGCATGACTCTCAACGGCCGCCCCATCCGCGAAGGCCGGACCGGCGTCCCGATCTTCGAAGAGGCTCTGGCGTGGTTCGAATGCGAGGTGCGGCAGTCCCTCGACCTCGGGACCCACACGCTCTTCATCGGTGAGATCGTCGACGCCGGCTACGACCCCGATCGGAAAGACGACAGGGCGGCCGCCATGTCCGACACCCGCATGAAATACGGCGGGGTCAAACGCGGCGGTCACTGACGGACTCACGGCGGAGGGGGATATCCGGGCCTCCCCACTGCCACCCAGTGCTCGAACGCCTCCTCCGTGGAGACGTCGCGCTGGAGCTCCGTCGCCATCAGGTAGCGATGGTGGAGGAGGTCGCAGTATGCCTGGATGGGGTCGCTCACCCCCTCGATGGCCCGCAGGCGTTCGATCATCGGCTCGAACTCGGTGACACGCCACCGAATGGCGGACACATCCTTCTTGGTCGGGGTCTCCTGGATTCCCTCGCGGGCCTGGAAGTAGTAGAGGTCAGAGAGGATCACCCGGGCCTGGTTCTCGAGGGCCTCGACTCCGGTCAGGTCCCGGAGCCGGTTGGAGTGGAACGTGCGGCCACCCAGCTTGAGCTTGAACCGAAACTCCTCGCCATCCGAGGTCGCCGGCACCAGCTCGACTTCCTCGACGTCGAAGCCGAGAGCGTTGATCCGCGCCATCTTCTCGCCGATCCTGTAGCGCTCGTCGGGGCCCATTGTTTCCTCGTCGGCCAGCTCGCTCCACAAGCTCTCGTATCTCTCGGCGATTTCCAAGCCCATCGCCAGATCCTCGGAGGCGGGTTCGGTTCCGGCCATGGCGGCCACGTCGGACACGCCGCCGGCGACATTCTCGATCATGATCGACAGGTCCTCGCGTCGCTGTCCGTCGCTCAAACCGCTCGGGTGGATCGAGGCGGTTTCGGCGTCGACCATGATCGTTTCCAAGCTGTCGGCGTCCCACCTGTAGAGGACATTGGACAAAGAACAGTCGCCCCAGAAGACGCCCAGCAGATGGAGGCGTACCAGTAGGAAAGCGAAGGCGTTGAGCATCCGGCTGCGGTTCTTGCCGAAACCGGGGCCTTCCAACAGTTCGCGGTAGGAGAACGAGAAGGACTCGTAGGCGGTGATCAGTGCTGCCGAGCGCTCGTCGTGGCGGTCGGCGGTACGACCAGTCACCAGTCCCACCGCGCTCACCGCCGGCGCCGCCAGTTCTTCGAGTTCCCGCAATATGGCGTATTCGTGGCGCGCAGCCCGCTCGTTCAGTTCCTTGATGGCGTAGATCCCCTCCGGCAGGCTGACGAACCGGACCACGTGGCGGGAGATGCCCTTCGGGAGGTCGACCAGTTCGGGGATCGCCCAGTCCTCGAGCGAGGTCTCCCACGGCAACTCGAGAAAGTCGGGATGGCCGGCTCGGACGGTGAGATTCGGCGTGGACACGGAGACCGAGGCTATCGTTTCACGACCCGAGGCGACGATTTCTGTTCCGACGATCTGGGTCCATGGGCCTACGCGAAATCCTTGAAACTCGCTGGGTCACTCGCCCTATGGATCGGAAAGGCGGCGCCGACGATGATGTCTACGACCAATACGGAACTCCCAAGCCGCCTCCCATTCCCAGAAACCCCTCAAATGAGCCCCCGTCAACAAAAAGCCAAGAACGATCTGCTCCGGGCAATGGAGCACATCGTCGAAGATCTCCATGGGCACGTCCATCGAGTCGCCGACCTCGCCATCTCCCTCGGCCGGACCCTCGAAGTGGACGAGGACGACATCGCCCGTCTCGGGCTGGTCGGTGTCCTCCACGACGTCGGCAAGATCCACGTCGACCCCGCGATCCTCTCCAAGCCCGGTCCTCTGGAGCCGTGGGAGTTGGAGCACATGCGTCGGCACCCCGAGTTGGGGTTCGCCATGACCGTCGACCGGTTCGACCGCCGGGTGTCCGAGGCGATCCTGTACCACCACGAGCGTTATGACGGTCGCGGCTATCCCTTCGGTTTGGCCGGCATGGAGATCCCCCTCCTGGCCCGTATCGTCCTGGTGGCCGACGCCTTTGACGCCATGGTGAGCCACCGGTCGTATCAGCCTGCGCTCCCGGTCGAGGTGGCCGTGGAGGAGATCAACCTCCACTCCGGGACGCAGTTCGACCCTCTGGTCGTGGAAGCTTTCAACCAGGTCCGCGACGCGGACCAGCTCCCCACGGCCAAGTCGACTTCGCTAGTCACTCCCTGACACGCGGGCTCGGCGCGTCAGTCGCGCCAGGTACCTCGCGACGGCCGCGTCGTGGTCGGGCTCGGCATGGCTCACGGCCTGCAGCGCCGCTGACAGCTCCAGGAACGCCTCCAGATCGGTGGTGCGAGACAGCCGTAGCAGGCGCTTCGTCAGCCGGACAGAGTGAGGCGGTTTGGCCGCGATCTCCTCGGCGAGTGCCCTGGCCCGGTCCAACAACGCCTCGGGCTCTGTCACCTCGAGGAGGATGTCGAGGTCCACGGCCTCCGCGGCGTAGACCCGCCGGGCCGTGAGGGCGAGCTCGGTCGCCCGTTGCCAGCCGACCGCCCGGGGCAGGAGCCACGCCCCGCCGTCACCCGGGATGATCCCCAGCTCCGAGAACGTGTGAGCGAACCACGCCTTCGACGACCCGATCCTCAGGTCGCATCCGAGGACCAGGTCGAAGCCGGCGCCCACTGCCGGCCCGTTGACCGCGGCGATGGTCACGGCGTCCGTGGAGTAGACCGCCCGAGTGAGCTCTTGGATCGTCCTCCGGTACCCCTCGGTGATCTCTGCGGGCGTCCCGGCGAAGATCCCCTCCTTCTCGGCCATGTCCTTGACATTGCCGCCGGCGGAGAATGCCGGCCCTTCCCCGGTGACTACGACCACCCCCGTGGGGGGCGAACGAAAGAAGGTCACGAGCTCGGCGAGCATCTCCGCACCGGTGAGGGCGTTGCGGATATCGGGCCGCGCCAGGGTGAGGATGCCGTATCCGTCGGTGATCTCCACGCGAGTCTGGCCGCTCACAGGAGTCCCACCCGGCGGGCAGTGCCCATGAACGCCTCCAGGCGTTCGGGGTCGAGCGGAGCTCCGGGAATGCCCTCGCGCTCCAGATACGTCCCGACGATGACGTGGTCGCACCGGGCGGCGATCTCGGGGAGATTGGATGGGTCGGCCCCGGAGCCGGCGACCAGAGGTGCATGGGGCACCGCCGCCCGAACCTGCTCGAAGCGGTCGAGATCGGGGGCGTGACCCGTGCCGCTTCCCGAGACGATGAGGGCGTCGGCGCCGCCTCGCTGCCACGTGTCGGCGGCGGCTTGCTCGAGAGTCAGGCCGGGAGGAGGGACCGCATGCTTCACCAGGACATCCGCCCAGATGGCCACGTCGGGACACAGCCTCTCCCGGAGGCGGATCACCTCCGATGCCCGGCCGACGATCGGCCCTTGGTCGGTGAACATCGTGCCGGTGAGGACATTGACCCGCACGAACTGGGCACCGGTGGCGGCGGCCACGGAGAGTGCCGACTCGACGTCGTTGCGGAGGACATTCACTCCGACCGAGAGGCCCGTTGCCTCCTTCACCGCTTCCACGCAGCGGGTCATCGCCGCCACCGTCACCGCCGGGACGCGGTCGGCATAGAACGGCACGTCTCCGAAGTTCTCGACCATGAGGGCGGGGAACCCGGCGTCGGCCAGGGTGCGCGCCCGGGCCACGGCGTCGGCGACGACGTCTTCGATCGACCCGACGTAGCCGGGCGATCCAGGGAGTGGCCGGAGATGCACCATGCCGACCAGGCGGCCGGTCACGGTCCGACGGGCGGTCACCTCAGATGAACGCCTGGGCGACCTCGAGGGCCTTGGCGGCCGCCTCCCCGGTGACCTTGAGCCGGCACTTGTCCGGCGACAGGCGCCGCACCACGATCCGCGCCCAGTCCGATGCCGAGCCCTTGATCAGGTCCTCGGCGTCCTCCGGCCCGTACACCCACTTGGCGTAACCGGGACCGATCACCTCGACGCGGATCGGCGAGTAGTCCAGCCCCGCGGTCTTGAAGGCGTACGGGAGCGTCTTCCAGCCCAGCCAGCAGACGTGTCGGATACGAGGTGTGTCCTCCACCTCGATGCCGAGAGCCTCGTAGATGTCGAGCCCGTGGGCCCAGGTCTCCATCAGGCGGAAGGTGGCGAAGGTCTTGGCACTCATGCTGCCGGCGATCCACTCCACTCGGTCGTCGGCCGCCATGTGCGACAGCGGCTCCACGACCTTGGCGCGGCCGGCTCTCCACCACTCGATGACGTCCTGGGGGCGCATCGAGCGGCCTTTCTCGATGGCTTTCTGGCGGAGCGCGTCGAGATCGGTGGCGTTCTTCCATTCCTCCACGCGTTCGCCTCCGGCGAGGGCGTCGGCCGCGAGGTCGGCGAAATCGGCCAGATGGCTGATAGTGTCCCGGACGGTCCAGGGTTTGGCGGGAGTGACCTTGTCCCAGAGCTTGATCGGAATCCGCTGGAGCGACTGATCGAGAAACTGCTGCTCTGCTACCAGGTCTGAAAGGATCTCACGCACCCGACCAGTCTAGTCCCGCCAGCGGAAAAACGTGCCGGACGAGACGGTTGAAAGCGGTTTCCGATCACCAGGGTCGCTCGGCCTGCTCCTCCCCCATGGGAGCGGGGGGTTGGACGAGGGCAGGCGGGGCGACGAGCTCGTTCAGCTCGTCGACGAGCTGGCGGAGCCGCCCGAAACCGCGCCGGTCGAACCGGAAGCTGATCCGCTCGAGGTCCAATGCGTCGTCGTCGGCGATCTCCGCTTCGGTCGGCTCGACCACGGTGATGGGCTCGCCGGCCACGATATCGGAGTACTCCTCGTTGAGCCGCTCCAGCGTGTCGGGGTCGGGAGCCTTGCGGAGGCGCAGCACCAGCAGGCCGTTGACATACCGCTGCGAGTGGTAGTTGGCGTAGAAGCGGCACAGCTCGTCCGCGGCAGCGACGTGGTCGTTGTGGACCGAGAAGAGGTTCGTGTCCGCCGACGAGATGTACCCGCCCTTCACGAGTACTTCGGTCAGCACGGGAAGCACCTCGCCCCAGTACCCGGAGTCCTCCGACTCCATGAGCACGATCGGATGGAGGTCCGACTTCCCGGTCTGGACGAGCGTGAGCAGCTCGAACATCTCGTCGAGGGTCCCGAAGCCGCCCGGGAAGATGGCGAAGGCGTGGGACTCCTTGACGAAAGCCAGCTTGCGGGTGAAGAAGTATTTGAAGTTGACGGTTCGATCGGGGCTGATGTGGTCGTTGGCGTCGGCCTCGAACGGCAGGCGGATGTTCACGCCGTAGGAGTGTTCGATGCCCGCGCCCCGGCTCCCAGCCAGCATTATCCCCGGCCCGGCTCCGGTTATGACCCCCCACTCCCTGCGGGCCATCTCCCGGGAGAACTCCTCGGCGAGGACGAAGTCGGGGTGTCCTTCGGGGGTGCGGGCCGATCCGAACACCGTGACCTTGGGCTCGGTGTGGCGAGAGAACACGAGCATCGAGTAGCGCATCTCCTTCAACGCCGTGTTCACCAATTTCAGGTCCCCTCGAGAGGGGTTGTCTCTGTGGAACTTCAAGGCAGTGGTGATGAGCTCCGCCACGAGGTCGGCATTCGGGTTGGCGCTGGCGTCGCCGACCAACTCGCTGATCCGCCGGTCGAGTTCGGGGTCTCCCATCCCGTAGGAACGCATGGGGCCCAACTTACTCAGCTGCCCGTGAAGGGCCGACGGGCGGGGCCGTTGCGCACGACCGCGTTCCACACGGTCTCGTAGTGGTCGCGGTCGTAGGGGTCGACGTGGGGGAGTACGAACTCCTTCCACGCCTCGCGCAGCGGATCGGCCGCGGTGGCGTACACCCGGAGGCCCGTCGGCAGCCGATCGAGGATGGAGCGGAGCGACAATGGAGTCTCCACCCGCGTGCCCGCATCGGGGGAGTCGAAGGAGGCGTTCACCTCGACCGCCAGCCGAGCGATGGCTTCGACGAAATCGGCGTGCAGGCTTGGATAGCGGACCTGGAGCATCTGGCGGATCTGGTCTTCCGTCGGGAACCCCTTCTCCCAGATGACCCACCGGTCGGCGAAGGCCTTGTTGAGGGTTTGGGTGCCGGCATAGTCGCGCAGGTCCGTCGGGTTCATCGTGCCGAAGATGCGCACGTCGTCCCTGAGACGCACCGTCTCACCGGTGGGCAGGTCCAATGCGGCGTAGCGGTCGAGCAGGCCGTGCAGGGCGAAGAGAGTCTCGGCGCCTGCGGCGTTCAGCTCCGAGAGGTTGAGGAGGGCCGGTCCCCGCAGGGCGCGGGTGATCTCGCCGTCCTCCCACCTCGACTCGGTGCCGCCCATGCCGTCGCCCTGGAGCTGGGTGGATCCGATCAGGGTGACGTCGCGTACCTCTCCGGTCAGAGGGATGCGGTAGTAGGGAAGTCCCAGGAGAGCAGCGAACTGTTCGATGTCGTGGTCCTTGCCGGTGCCCATGTGGCCGCGCACTGCGACGTGGAGCGGCACCAGCCCCTGATAGCCCTCCCGGCGCACTGCCTCGACCTGGGCGAATCGGTACAGCATCCCCAAGTCGACGTAGTGGGGGTCGGGCTCGGGGATCTTGGCGGCGCGCTGGGGATCGTCGGGGAGCGGGAACCGCTCCAGCTCGATGGGTGGGTTCTCGCCCGTCGGGTCTTCGAACTTGACTGTCTCGGCACCCATCAGGACGCCTCCTTTCTGATCGCTCGGGAAGATCTGATCCACCACGTGTCGAGGCCTTGCAGTGCGAGGCTCCGGCGGAGCGCCGACCGGGTGCCCTCGACCATGGCATTGGTGAGTTGTTCGGGACGTTCCACCACCTCGGCCCGCCGATAGGCGTTGTCGACGGTGTCGTCGCCGATCCCGATGCCCAGCACCGTGGTGCCCGAGCTCTCGACCGCCGAAACGGCGGACCGCAGCGCCTGGACCGAGCCGCGTGTCATCCCGTCGGCCAGCACGACGAGCACGCGAACATCGGCGCCCAGGCGGGCCATCCTCTCGGCGGCGTGGACCACGTTGAATTCGTCGACGTTGGAAGCTTTCTCGAACATGGAAACCGGAGCCGTCTCTCGGGGGTTGCGGCGAGCCGCGGCGGCGGCGGCGCGGGGCTCGGCGGCGGTCCAGAACAAGCCGGCGAGGACATCCTCTGCTTCTCGCCACCGGCGATCGAAAGGCTTCACCAAGTAGTGGTTGACGGTGGCGGTGAGCCGATCTGCGGCTGCCCCTTGGGTGCGCCGCAATCCGGCGGTGGCTGCCGACCGGCTTCGGCTGTAGGACCATTCGCTGTCGCCCGGCCGGGCCGCGAACCCTCGATTGAACAGGGCCACCTCGAAGTCTATCTGGAGCTCGTCGGCGAGTCGGGCCAGAGTCCACGCCCCGAGCAACGCCGCCGACATGCCCCATGGCCGCGTGATCGCCGCCTCGCGCCCCTGGCCTCCCGAGACGGGGCGGGACATCAGCATCGACGCCGAGGCGTCGACGAGGAGACTGACGGCGTACGTCCGCCGGGTTCGGGCCGCCCGCCGTTCGTAGAGCCGCTGGTAGAGGCCGGCGCCAATGAACAGAGCTGCGTGGGGGGATATGTCACCCTGGTCGTAGCCCGAGCGGAGGCCGCGGCGCTGGTTGGCGACGAAGAGGGGAAAGAGCTCCCCCGAGACGTGGCGCTGAGCGACCCCCCAGCGGGCGGCGGCCTCTGTCAGGGCCTGGCGTCCGTCTGCCGCGAACCCGGCGAAGGTGTCGGGGACCGAGGTGACGATCAAGGGGCCAGACTGGCCTGTGGGCAGGTAAACGCGGGGGGCCTGGCTGACCCGCAGCAGCTGGTCGGTCGACTCGTCCTGGGCCGTCTCCGCCGCCCCCTTGCGGTCGGACTCGCCCGACCGGGCTTGTGCCGCCCGACGGGTGTGTTGGTAGGACTCGCTGTCTTGCAGAACGGGGGAGAGGAGCCGCACCGAGTCCACGCCTTCGGCGGCCTGGTCGGCGTCGTGCTTCTCCAACGACCGCCGCTGGGACGGGGTGGACTGCGGAGGCGGCTCGGTCAGCAGTCCGTGGGCCTTGGCGATCGCGGTCAGCTTCAGGGCGATGCCCGCCACTTCCCACGGGTCGGATGCATCGGAAGCTTCGCGCAGCAGTTCGGTGGCATCGTCCAATGCCACGGAGGCCCGGGCCTCGAACCGCTTCTCGAGCACGGAGCGGTCGAGGTAGTCACCGACGATGAGGAAGCACCCGAGGGCGAACTGGCTGAGGGGGCCGGACTTGCTGACGGCGGCAGGAAAGGCCGCCCGGTACAGGTCGGCGAGGACCGAGCGGGCGCCCGGGTAGACGCTGAGGCCTTGGCACTCCTGACGGGCGTCCTCGAGGGCGAAGAAGAACGTCTCGCTGACCGGGCCTCCGGCCCGCTCGAGGGCGGTGAGGAGGTCGAGGTCCTCCTCGGGCAAGGGCCCTTCGGTGATTCGGGGCCAATCGCCGGGGATCGGGCGACGTTCGTCGAGATCGGTCGACACCAGGTGCACCACCTCGTGGAGCGCGGATGCGAGGGCGACCTCATCCGGTGTGACGGGGGCGTTGCGGTTGTAGGCCGCCTGGAAGACCCGGGGGTCGCATACGATCTCGGTCGGCGACGACGCCGGCTCCGAGCCGAGCCTCACCAGCAGCTCCTGGTTGCCGGACAGCGAACGGGCGAACCGGGTGATGGCGGGCGCCACCCGCTGATAGCGGGCGACCACGGCCTCCACGGCGCGGTCCTCGGGTCGCAGGAGGTCTTCGAGCATCGTCGGTCGGCGGTCGCCAGTCACAGCCTCGCATCTTCCCACACCGGCGCCGTAGCGGGAGTAGGGGAACCACTGCCCCACCCGTACAATCCCTGTATGCACTACGACCTCACCGTCCTCCCCAACGGTCTCCGCGTGATCACGGAGGAGATGCCCTCGCTGCGGTCGGTCGCGGTGGGCTGTTGGGTGGACACCGGCACCCGCGATGAGCTCCCCAGTGAGGCGGGCGCCTCCCATTTCCTCGAGCACCTGCTGTTCAAGGGCTCCGAGACGATGTCGGCGCGCGACATCGCCGAGACCTTCGACTCCCTGGGGGCCGAGTCGAACGCGTTCACCTCCAAGGACTACACCTGCTTCTGGGCCCGGCTTCTCGACCAGGACCTGCCCACCGGTCTCGGGGTCCTCGCCGAGATGATCCAGCGGCCCGCCTTCCGCGACCGCGACATCGACGCCGAGCGCTCCGTGGTGGTCGAGGAGATCAACATGAACGAGGACGACCCCTCCGACGTCGCCTTCGAGCAGTTCACCCAGGCCGTCTTCGAGGGTCATCCCCTGGAGCGCCCGGTCCTCGGCACGAGGGATTCGATCCGGAACATGACCCGCGACGACATCGCCGGCTACTGGAACCGCCGCTACACGCCTTCCTCGACGGTGGTGGCGATGGCCGGTTCGGTCGAGCACGAGGAGGTCGTGAAGCTAGTGGACTCGATCTTCGGGGAGTGGGAGGGCGCCGCCACCAGCCACGAGGCGGCCCCGGTGGCGCCTCGCCCACACGTGCGCCTCGTTGCGCGTGACACCGAACAAGCCCACATCGTCATCGGGGGAGAGGGGATCGACCGCGCCGACGAACGCCGCTGGGCGTTCCAGGTCCTCCACCACGTCCTCGGCGGAGGCATGTCGTCGCGGCTGTTCGACGAGATCCGCGAACAGCGGGGTCTGGCCTACGCCGTCTACAGCTTCCGCATGTCACATGCCGATGCCGGAGCCTGGGGCGTCTATGTGGGCACCACTCCCGCTCAGGCGGAGACCGCCCTCGAGTTGATAGTGGCCGAGGTCGACAAGGTGGTGAAGGAAGGGATCACGGCCGACGAGCTCGAGCGGGCCAAGGGAGCCATGCGCGGCGGCCTGGCTCTGTCCCTCGAGGACGCCAACAGTCGCATGGTGCGACTCGGACGCGACGAACTCATCGGCGCACCTCACTACTCGGTCGACGAGCGGCTGGCGATGATCGACGCCGTCACCCTCGACGACATCCAGACGGTTGCGGCCGAGATCATGACCGGGCCGCTGGTCATCGGTGCCGTCGGCCCGTTCTCGGAAGGCGAGCTGGACCGGTTCGTCGCCGCTTGAGTCAGCCTTCGACTATCTCCACGGAGCGGATGACGGCGTCTTCTCGCGGTCGCTCGCCGTCGAGCTCCAGCCCGGCGATGGCATCGACCGTCTCCATCCCCTCGCGCACACGGCCGAAGATCGTGTAGGCGTGGGGCAGGCCCACGTCCTCGAGACAGATGAAGAACTGGCTGCCGTTGGTATTGGGACCGGCATTGGCCATCGCCACGGTGCCACGGGCATACCGACCCTCCCCCTCGAGCTCGTCGCGGAAGCGGTAGCCCGGGCCGCCCCTGCCGGTGCCGGTCGGATCGCCGCCCTGGACCACGAAACCGGGCACCACACGGTGGAAGATGACACCGTCGTAGAAGCCGTCCCGGGCGAGGAAGACGAAGTTGTTCACGGTCAGCGGGGCTCGGACGGCGTCGAGGTCGATCACGACTTCACCCAGGTTCGTGTCGAGGAGTGCGGAGTAGCTGGTGTCGAGGTCGATCGTCAGATCGGGCGGGCTGTCGTACTGTTTGGCCACGGGTCCTCCTGTTCGGGCGGCCGGTCCCCCAGATTGCCAGGGTCGGGATCACTGATCGAACCAGAGAGGCGGGCATCCGGGACAGGGTGAGTAACGTGGGAGTCGCCCGCAGAACCGCGACCCGGGCGAAGCGATGTCTGATTCAACACCTTTCGGTCGTGTCCTCACCGCAATGATCACTCCGTTCACCGACGCCGGCGAGGTGGACCACGAGAGAGCCTGGAGGCTGGCCCGGTATCTCGCCGATCACGGTTCCGACGGGCTGGTCGTGACCGGCACCACCGGGGAGTCGCCCACGCTCACCTCCGAGGAGAAGGTGGCGCTCTACCGCACCGTGGTGGAAGCGGTGGAGAACAAGGAGACCAAGGTCGTCGCCGGCACCGGCACCTACGACACCGCCGAATCCGTCGAGCTGACCGAGAGGGCGGTGGAAGCCGGCGTGGACGCCGTGATGGCGGTCACGCCCTACTACTCCAAACCCGGTCAGGAAGGCCTCGCCCGCCACTTCGAAGCGATCGCCGACGCTTCCGATGTGCCGGTCATCGTCTACAACATCCCCGGCCGCACGGGTCGCCTCATCGAGGTGGACACCCTCCGGCGGCTCGCCCGCCACCCGCGCATCGTGGCGACCAAGGACGCCGTGATGGACATCGACTTCACCTCGAAGACCGTCGCCGAGGTTCCCGAGCTAGCGGTGTACTCCGGCCAGGATTCCTACACGCTGGCGATGATGGCGGTCGGCGCCATCGGCGTGATCTCGGTCGTCAGCCATCTGGCGGGAGACCAGGTGGCCGAGATGGTGGATGCCGCCGCCGCGGGCGACGTTGCCCGGGCTCGAGCGCTCCATCTCTCCCTCCTCCCGTTGTGCGAAGCGTGCTTCATCGAGACGAATCCCCAGCCGGTCAAGGCGGCCATGTCGGCTCTGTGGGAGCCGGTCGGGGAGCCCCGTCTCCCGCTGGTACCGGCCGCGCACGAGACGGTGGCGGCCATCGAGAAGGCCATGGCGAATCTCCGGTCGACCGTCGAGGGCTGATGGCAGTATCCATCACTTTTCTCGGAGGCCTGGGCGAGATAGGGCGCAACTGCGCCGCCCTCGAGGTCGACGGTCGGATCTGCCTGATCGACTGCGGCCTGATGTTCCCCGAAGAGGACATGCTCGGCGTCGACCTCGTGTTCCCCGACTGGTCGTGGCTGCTCGAGCGCCGCGACGACGTCGACTTCGTGGTCCTCACGCACGGCCACGAAGACCACATGGGGGCGCTGGCCTACTTCCTGCGGGACATAGACGTGCCGGTGTACGGGTCGCGTCTCGCCCTCGAGTTCGCCCGAGGCCGCATCGAGGAGATGGGCATAACCCCGGCATTGCATCCGGTGCCGTTGGGGGAGTGGCGCAAACACGGGAAGTTCCGCTTCAAGCTGATCCGCGTGAGCCATTCCATCCCCGATGCGACCGCGGTCGCCTTCGACACTCCCGAGGGGATCGTCCTCCATTCCGGGGACTTCAAGCTCGACCCGACGCCCATCGATTCCCAGCCAACGGATCTCCCCTCATTCGCGGAACTCGGCCGCCAGGGTGTCCGACTCCTCCTCTCCGACTCGACCAACGCCGAGGTGCCCGGTTTCGTCCCCTCCGAGTCGTCGCTGCGGGAGCCGATCGCCGACGCGGTGGCTTCCGCTCCCGGCCGCGTCATCGCCGCCTGCTTCTCGTCCCACGTGCATCGTGTCCAACAGATCGTCGACGCCGGCATCGCCGCCGGTCGCCAGATCGCGTTCTTCGGCCGGTCGATGCATCGCTACACCACGGTGGCGGTGGAGCACGGGTTCCTCGAGCTGCCCGAGGAGCGCGTCGTCGACATCCGCGACCTGCTCGAACTCCCGCCCGAGAAGCAGCTGCTGATAACGACCGGCTCCCAGGGAGAGCCGTTCGCTGCCTTGTCCCTGATGTCGCGGGGCCGCCACAAGTTCGTGGAGGTGACGGAAGGCGACACGATCCTCATATCAGCCAAGCCGATTCCCGGCAACGAAACCGCCGTCTCCAAGGTCATCAGCCGCCTGTTGCGTCTGGGAGCGCGGGTGGTCCACGGCGGCAACGCTCCCGTCCACGTGTCGGGACACGCCGCCCGGGAGGAGCTGTTGACGTTCTTGAATGTGGTGCGGCCGCAGGCGTTCGTTCCCATCCACGGCGAATACCGTCATCTTCTGGCGCACGCCGAGCTGGCCCGGGCGATGGCGGTGCCGGAAGTCGACGTCCTGGAGGACGGGGACCGGGTGATCCTCGACGGCCGCGTCACGAAGGTGCAGCGCCAGGCCGTGCCCGCGGGATACGTCTATCTCGACGGCGCCAGCTACGGCGACGTGAAGAACGCGGTGCTGCGGGACCGCAGCCACCTCGCCGATGAAGGCGTCGTGGTCGTGACCGTGGGCGTCGACCGGGATGCCAACATCGTCTACGGGCCCGATCTCGACAGCCACGGGTTGATGGACGACCCCGAGCTCGTCCTCGGGAAGGCGGCGGAAGCGGTTCGCCAAGCCGTTGCGGAGGGCATAGATGGAGCCGAGGACGCCATCTCGGGGATCCAGCGTGTGGTCCGCCAAGCCACGGCACGCGTCATCCGTCAAGAGGTTGCCCGCAAGCCGGTGATCATCCCCGTCGTCTTCCAGCTCTGAAGGTCGCTGCCACCTCACCGTCACGGGGGCGGGTAGCGTTGTCGACTCTCCGCGAGAAAGGGATAGGTATGCGCAAGGCAGCCTCGATCGGCGCCATCGTCCTGGGGATACTCCTGATCGCCGGCGGCGCGGGAACGTGGTTCATGGTCTCGAACACGCTCGCTGAACAACGCATCACCACCCCCGATGACGCGTGCCTGCCGGGCCGCACGGTGGCCGACCCGTTCACCGCCTACTGCCAGGCCCGGGTGATCCAGAAGCACACGCTCGACGCCACCGGCGGGAAGACGTACGCCGAGCTCGACCGCGAAGACCCGCTGCGAGAGACGGCGATGAACTCGTCGTTCCTCCAGGCATCCCTGTTCACCTCGATCGTCGCGTTCGGGGTGGCGGCGATGGCCGCCGGCATGGGGGTCATCTTCATCCTCATCGGCCTCGGGATACGCGACGTGGCGGTCAGAACCGGCGCCGAATAGGCATCCTCCGCGGGTCAGCGAGCATCGTTGGCGCACGTCGCCTGCGTCACTAATGTGCGTTCCCCATGCCATCCCGGAAATCCACCCGCCGGGGGGCATCAGGGCGGAAACGGGTGGCACCCAAGAAGAAAACTGCAAACAAGCGTCGCGCCTCCCGCACACGGACCCGGACTCCACTGCTGGCGAGTCTCCGTGAGTGGGCGCGCCGCCTACTCGGACGTCAGGCTGACGACGTCTGGGGGGTGGTGCTCATCGTGGCCGCCATCCTCTTCGTCCTCGGCTTCGTCGGTCAGGCCGGCCCGGTGGGTCGGGGGCTGGAGACTGGTGCCGGCTTCCTGTTCGGAGTCTGGCGCTACCTCGTGCCCGTGGCGCTGGCGGGCATCGGCTGGGCGCTGATCGCCGGCAGACCTCGCGACGGGGCGGGCCGGCTCGTCGCCGGTGTCGCCACGACGTTCATCGGCACGGTGGCGCTCTTCCATCTGCTCACCGGCCGGGTCTCGCTGGCCGCCGATCTGGCGCTCGTGCAGCGGAGAGGAGGAGCGGTGGGAGCGCTCCTGGCGTTCCCGCTCGCCCGCATCCTCGGCATGTGGGGAGCGTTCGTGGTGCTCGCTTCGCTCGTGGCCGTCGGCGTACTCGTCATGACCCGCACGTCGGTGAAGGAACTGGTTGCAGGTGTCGCCGATCTCGGCCGCTCCCTTCGGCGGATGGCGGCCGAGTTGGGCTCCGAACGCCAGCCTGCGCCCGCGGGCCGTCACGCCACCCGTCGTCGCCGCCCACCGCGGGTGGAACCTCCGCCGACCCCGCGGGCGGTCATCGAGGAGCAACCGGAGCCGAAGCCGGCGCCCAAGCCGAAGAAGGCCAAGACTCCGCCGATGAAGCCGGCGACGACGCCGACGGGCTACAGCCTGCCCCCGCTCGACCTGCTGCAGCTGGGAGGCGGAGGCGAGCAGAACAAGCGAGTGCTCGAGGAGACGGCTCGCCAGCTCGAGGACACTCTCCATCAGCACGGAGTGGAGGCGACGCTCACCAAGATCGTCCCCGGCCCGACCGTCACCCGTTTCGAGATCGAGCTGGCGCCCGGGGTCAAGGTCAACCGTGTCTCCAACCTGTCCCACGACATCGCCTACGCCCTGGCAACACCCGACGTGAGGCTGCTGGTGCCGATACCCGGCAAGTCGGCGATCGGTGTGGAGGTGCCCAACCGGAGTCGCCGGATGGTGACACTCGGTGACATTCTCCGGTCCGGTGAGGCGGCTCGGGAGACGCATCCGCTGACGGTCGGCCTCGGCATGGACATCAGTGGCCGGGCCAAGCTCCTCAACTTGGCGGAGCTGCCTCACGTCCTCATCGCCGGCGCCACCGGGGCCGGGAAGTCGTCGTGCATCAACTCGATCGTCACGTCGCTCCTGATGCGGACGACACCCGACGACGTCCGTCTCATCATGGTCGACCCGAAGCGTGTCGAACTCGGCCAGTACAACGGTGTGCCCCATCTGCTGACTCGGGTGATCACGAACCCGAAGAAGGCCGCCGACGCCTTGAAGTGGGCGGTGGCAGAGATGGATCGCCGCTACGACCTCCTCGCCGATGCCAAGGTCCGCGACATCATCGGATATCGGGAGAAGCTCGACGCCGGAAAGCTGGACCCCGAGGCTTTCGACCGCTTCCCGTACGTCGTCGTGATTGTCGACGAGCTCAACGACTTGATGATGGTCGCCGGACGGGAAGTGGAGGAGGCCATCGTTCGCATCGCCCAGATGGCACGGGCGGTCGGCATCCATCTGGTCATCGCCACCCAGCGTCCGTCCGTCGACGTCATCACCGGCGTCATCAAGGCGAACATCCCCTCCCGCCTCGCCTTCTCCGTGGCATCCCAGACCGACAGCCGGGTGATCATCGACGGTGCCGGGGCCGAAAAGCTCATCGGAATGGGCGACATGCTGGTGATCACCGCCAAGGAGCCCCGCCCACAGCGGATCCAAGGGGCCTGGGTGTCGGAGGAGGAGGTCCACTCCGTCGTCGAATGGGTCAAGGAGCAGCGTGAGGCCGAATATCGGGACAAGGAGGTGCTGGCGGCCGCCGAGGCGGCGGCTGCTCGGGCCGCCGAGGAGGACGACGAGGACGAGGAACTCGTACGGCGGGCGATGATCGAAGTGGTCCGAAGCCAGCTCGGCTCGACATCGATGCTGCAGCGGAAGCTGCGGATCGGCTTCGCCCGGGCGGGGAGGATCATGGACATCCTCGAGAACCGCGGCATCGTGGGGCCGTCCCAGGGGTCGAAGGCCCGCGACGTGTTGATGACCGAGGAACAACTCGAGGAGTATCTGGCGGGCGAATCCGTCGATGCTTGAGACGTCTACTCTCCGGCCCGATGGCTGGAACCGAGAATTCGAGGTGAATCCGTGCGCCAGAGGCTGACGCCGAGTGGCGGACTCGACGGCGAGGCGCCCTTCGATCTCCAACTGACGAGGCGCCTGTACCGGGCGATGGTCTTCGCTCGCACCTATGACCGGAAGGGAATGGCGCTCCAGAAGCAGGGCCGGCTCGCCACCTATGCCCCGTTCGAGGGCCAAGAGGCGGCACAGATCGGCGCCGCGGCGGCGCTCGAGCCGAACGACTGGGTAGTGGCCACCTACCGGGACGCCGCGCTCATGTGGGCCCAGGGATATCCGTGGGAGCTGCTGTTCGCCGGGCGGACCGGCGACGAGCGGGGTGGTTCGCCCCCGGAACACGTGCCAGTCATGCCTCCCTCGATCACGGTGGGCGGCCACATGGTCCACGCCGTCGGCCTCGCCTGGGCCGAGAAGCTGCAGGGAACGGACCGCATCGCCCTCACCTCGTTCGGTGACGGCGCGACGTCGGAGGGGGACTTCCACGAGGCGATGAACTTCGCCGCCGTCTACGAAGTGGGATGCGTCTTCTTCTGCCAGAACAACGGATGGGCCATCTCGCTGCCGCGGGAGCGCCAGACCAGGTCGGACACCATCGCCGAGAAGGCGATCGCCTACGGCATGCCCGGCGTCCAAGTCGACGGCAACGACCTGTTCGCGGTCTACGAGACGGTGAAGGAGGCCGCCGACCGGGCCAGGAGCGGAGGCGGACCGACCCTGATCGAGGCCGTCACCTATCGCCGCGGGCCTCACACCACGAGCGACGACCCGAGCCGCTACCGCGACGCGTCCGAGGTGGAGGAGTGGGAGAGGCGCGACCCGCTGGAGCGGGTCAGGCTGTACCTGTCGGAGAACGACGCCTGGGACGAGGATTGGCAGAGCGCCATCGAAGCGGAGGCACAGGCGGAGATCGACCGGGCGATCGAGCTCGCCGAGCAGATGCCCCCGCTGGAGCCGGGGGCGATCCTCGACGCCATGTTCGAGACCCTGCCGCCACATCTGGAGGCCCAGCGACGCCAGTTGGTGGAGGGTCTGGCATGAGAGTCCTCACCATGGCGAAGGCGCTGAACGACGCCCTCGACGTCGGCCTGGAGAAGGACTCCCACGTGCTGATCATGGGAGAAGACGTCGGGCGAACCGGCGGCGTGTTCCGGATCACTGACGGGCTCCACGAGAAGTACGGCGAGCATCGCGTCATCGACACCCCCGTGGCGGAGTCGGGCATCGTGGGGGTCGCCTTCGGCCTGGCGGTCGGAGGGATGCGGCCAGTGGCCGAGCTGCAGTTCATGGGCTTCTCGTATCCGGCCTTCGACCAGATCATCAGTCACGTCAGCCGGATCCGCAATCGCTCCCAACACCGCTTCACTGCCCCGATGGTGATCCGCATCCCCTACGGAGGCGGGATCGGGGCCGCCGAGCACCATTCCGAGTCGGCCGAGGCGATCTACGCCCACACGCCCGGCCTGAAGGTCGTCGTCCCGTCGACTCCTTACGACGCCAAGGGACTGTTGCTGGCTGCCATCGCCGACCCCGACCCGGTCGTGTTCTGCGAGCCGATCCGTCTCTATCGTGCGGTGAAAGAAGACGTGCCGGAAGGTTGGTACGAGGTGCCGATCGGTGAGGCACGAGTGGAACGGGAGGGGAACGACCTCACGCTCCTGAGTTGGGGGGCGATGATGATGGAGACCCGGAAAGCAGCCGTTCGCCTGGCGGAAGATGGCGTGTCGGCCGAAGTGATCGACATCCGCAGCCTGGTCCCGTTCGATGCGGCCACGGTCGTCGCCTCGGTCGAGAAGACCGGCCGGGCCGTGATCGTCCACGAGGCACCGCGGACGGCAGGATTCGGAGCGGAGGTGGCCGCCACGATCGCGGAGCATTGCCTGTACTCGCTGGAGGCGCCGATCGAGCGCGTCACGGGATGGGACAGCGTGTTCCCGCTGAAGCGGTCGGAGCACCAGTACATGCCTTCCGTGGAGCGCATCGTCGCCGCCGCCCGTCAGACGCTGGAGGCGTGAATGGCTCATGAGTTCCGGCTTCCCGACATCGGCGAAGGCCTGACCGAGGCGGAGATCGTCCGTTGGGTCGTGCCCGTCGGGGGATACGTGGCGATGGACGAGACCGTGGTGGAAGTCGAGACCGACAAGGCAGTCGTTGAGATCCCCTCCCCGTACGCCGGAGTCGTGCTCCACCACGGCGCCGCTGAAGGCGAAGTGATCGAAGTCGGTCAGGTCCTCGTCGTCATCGGTGAGGAGGGCGAGACCTGGCGTCCCGGCGACGACGGCTCCGCGGGGCTCGTCGCCGAATCACCCCCGGATCCGGCCGAGGAGGAATCGAGCGCGTCTCTCGCTCAGGAGGAGCCGGAAGAGGCGGAACACGAATCCGATCCCGAGCCATCCGAGCCGGCGCCGATCGTTGGAACCCTGCCGGAGAACGCCGAGGTGCTGCCCTCTCGGACCGAAACCGCGACCTCTCCGACCGCCAAGGTCAAGGCGCTGCCGGTCGTGCGGAAACTGGCCCGCGAGCTCGGGGTGGACCTGTCCTCGATCGACGGAACCGGCCCCGAGGGTCGCATCACCCGCGAAGACGTGCTCGCCGCCGCCGACGGCGCCCAACCGGAAGCGGCTCCGCCTCCCGCGCCACCGGTGCCTCAACCCTCTGAGCGCACGGTGCCAGCCGGCGCCCGTCCGCCCTCAGAACGCCGCCCGCTCTCGAAGTTGCGGCGGACGATCGCCGCCAACATGACCGAGTCGTGGACGACGATCCCCCACGTCACGACGTTCGACGAGGTCGACGCCACCCGGCTGATCGACCTGCGCAAGGCGCTGGCCCGCCGTCACGACCGGAAGATCCCGATGGAGGCTCTCGTCGTCAAGGCGGTCACACCCGTGCTCGCCGCCTTCCCGGAGTTCAACGCCACCCTCGACGGCGACGAATTGGTGGTCCACAACCGCTACGACGTCGGAATCGCCGTGGACACGCCTGACGGCCTGTTGGTGGCCGTGATCCGCAACGCCGACCGTCGGTCGGTGCTGGGTCTCTCCGAAGAAGTGACCCGCCTGGGATCGGCGGCAAAGGAACGCAGGCTCGGGGTCGAGGAGCTCTCCGGTCAGACGTTCACCGTATCGAACATCGGCGCGGTTGGGGGCGGCTTCGGCACCCCCATCGTGCCGCCCGGGACCACGGCCATCCTGTCTGTCGGGAAGGCAGTCGAAAAGCCGGTCGCCCATGGGGGCAGGGTGGAGATCGCTCCCCTCCTGCCGCTGTCGCTGTCATACGACCATCGGGTCATCGATGGGGCCCTGGGCAGGCGCTTCATGGCGATGCTGATCGAGAACCTCGAGGAGCCGGGGCTGTTCCTGGCCGACTGAGCGCTTCTTCAGTCGGCCCCGTGACGCTCGACGAGGTCGTATATGCGGCGGTCGCGAGGGCTGGGATAGGGGTCGGAGGCCAGCCGCCCGAGGATCTGGTCCTGGACTCGGACCGACACCTCCAACTGGCCGTCCCACTTCGCCGCCTGCTCGCGGGTGGGTAGCCGGCAGCAGTTGGGGTCGGGGCACTGCGAGCTCGCCCTTCGACGCGTGTGCCGATCCCGAAACCACTGAGCCGACTCGAAGGGCACGCCCACGGTGACGGAATAGGGACGATCTGGCTCCATATGGGTGACGCAGAAGTACGTGCCGGCAGGCGTGTCGGTGTACTGGGCGTGGACGTCGAATCGCCTGTCGGAGTCGAACACCTGCAGTGCCCCCCAATGGCGACACACCGGCTGGGCCTCGACTCCTCCTTGGGGGTCGGTGGTGAAGGGGAGGTCGTCGTTGGCGTATCCCTTCACGATGCGGCCGTCGGCTCCGACCACGATCAGGTGGCTGCGCATGCCCAGCTTCTCGGTGGCCAGGTTGACGAATCGCCATGCCGCCATCTCGTAGCTGACGTAGAACACCTCCTTGATGTCCTCGATGGCGATGTCGCGTTGTTCCATCGCCTTGCGGAGGCGGCGAGTGACGGCAGCCTCGGGCACCAGGATGGCTCCCGCCAGGTAGGCGCTCTCGACCCGCTGGCGGAGGAATTCCTCGACGTCGGCGGGCTCCCTGTGGCCCAGCAGCTTTCCGGCCAGAGTCTGGAGGATCGCCTTGCGAGCCTGCCGTGTGCGGAGCTCGTTGCGCTGGGCGATGTAGATGCGGCCAGACCGATGGTCGATGATCGATCGGACGCCGGGGACCATGTCTTCCACCGCCCGGACTTCGAACCCGAGGTGGGATGCGATGTCCAACAGCGTGCGGGAAGAGAGCGGGCCGTCGCCCCTGTGGCCCACCGCGTCCAGGATCCCCGATGCCACCGCCTCCACGTCGGAGAGATAGCCGTCCTGGGAACGGAGCCAGCGGGCGGTGGCGGCGTTCGCCTTGCGAAGGCGGCTCCGCCCCGTCAACTCCACCCCGCCGTGGCCGGACAGTGCCCGGTACAGTCCGACCAGATGCTCGAGGACCTCGTCGTTGAGGCTGGGGGAGGGTCGTATGTAGGGGAGATCCAGTGACCGGAAGCGAGAGTCCGCCTGCATCCGCTCCAACTCGATCTCGAGTTGCGCTCGCGCCGAGGGCGGCTCGGGGGCCAAGAGCTCGGAGACGTCCACCCCCAGGGCGGCGGCGAGGTCGTTGATGTGGCTCAGCTTGGGCTCTCGGCGCCCGTTCTCGAGCATCGAGAGATAGGGCGCCGGTCGTCCCACCTTCTCGCCCAGCTCCTGCAACGTCAGCCCGGCGGCCTTGCGCAGATGGCGGAGACGGCGACCGAAGGTGAGAACATCCAAGGTCGACATAGGCAGTATGTTAAGACTAGTCGATCTTTCGCACAATCAGGTTTGGCGGGACAACGCCAGAGGAACATACTCACTACTTAACCGAGCGAGGCAGAAATGAGCTACGAACTCCTGGATCCGGGGCCGGTCCCCGAACTGCTGACCGACGAGGCGCTGCAGTTCGTCGAAGACCTCCACGACGCCTTCGACGAACGGCGACGGTTCCTGCTCTCCCTGCGTCGGGAGCGCCAGGCGGAATTCGACGTGGGTCTGCTCCCTCGTTTCCAGCCCGACACGAAACACATCCGCCAGGAGCTGTGGCGGGTGGCGGATGCGCCCGCGGATCTCCGAGACCGCCGAGTGGAGATCACCGGCCCGGTCGACCGCAAGATGATGATCAACGCCCTCAACTCGGGGGCCGCAGTGTTCATGGCCGACTTCGAAGACGCCACCTCGCCCACGTGGGCGAATCTGATGGAGGGCCAGCGCAACCTCGTCGACGCCTACCGCCGGACCCTCAGCCTCGACACTCCCGACAAGCAGTACCGGCTGAACGAAGAGGTGGCCACCCTGATGGTGCGCCCCCGCGGCCTGCACCTCCCCGAGAAGCACCTCCTCGTCGACGGCCGCCCCGCCTCGGCATCTCTCGTGGACTTCGGCTTGTACATGTTCTGGGCCGGTCGGGAAGCCATCGAAGCCGGGACCGGTCCCTACTTCTATCTGCCGAAGCTCGAGAGCCATCTCGAGGCGCGTCTGTGGAACGACCTGTTCGTGTACGCCCAGGAACTCCTCGACATCCCCGTGGGGACGATCCGGGCGACGGTCCTGATCGAGACCATCACCGCCGCGTTCGAGATGGACGAGATCCTGTACGAGCTGGCGCCGCACTCTGCCGGCCTCAACGCCGGCCGCTGGGACTACATCTTCTCGATCATCAAGAAGTTCCGCCGCCGCCGCGACAAGGTCCTGCCCGACCGAGCCCAGGTGACGATGGAGACCCCGTTCATGATGGCCTACACCGATCTCCTGGTCGCCACGTGCCATCGCCGCGGCGCCCACGCCATCGGCGGGATGGCGGCTTTCATCCCCAACCGCCGCGATCCCGAGGTGACGGAGACAGCCCTCGCCAAGGTGGCGGCAGACAAGCGCCGGGAGGCCGGCCAGGGCTTCGACGGCACGTGGGTCGCCCACCCCGACCTCGTCCCGGTCGCCCGTGCCGAGTTCGACGCCGTGCTGGGCGACAGTCCGAATCAGATCCACCGCCTCCGGGACGACGTCGAGCCAGATGCCGCCGCCCTGTTGGACACGTACGTTCCCGGGGGCCGCATAACCGTCGATGGGATCCGCACCAACGTCTCGGTGGGGATCCGCTACCTCTCCAGTTGGCTGACCGGCACGGGTGCCGCCGCCATCGACGACCTGATGGAGGACGCCGCCACCGCCGAGATCTCCCGCAGCCAGCTGTGGCAGTGGGTGCAGCACAGCGCCCGCACCGACGATGGCCGACTCGTCGACGCCGATCTCGTGAAGCGGGTCGCCGACGAGGTGATGGCCGAGATCGCCCAGAGAGTAGGCGACGAGGGCTTGCGCGAAGGCCGCTACGAAGAAGCGAGGCGGCTGTTCGAGGACGTAGCCCTGTCCGAGGAATTCGTCGAGTTTCTGACCATCCCTGCCTACGAACTGATCGACTGAGAGGAAACCATGACCATCGAGACACGAGCCGCCGAACTGGCCGCGAGCTGGGAGCGAGATCCCCGCTGGGACGGGATCGAGCGCCCTTATCGAGCCGAGGACGTCATCCGCCTGCGAGGCTCGCTCGTGGAGGAGCACACCCTCGCCGAGGCGATGGCACAGAAGCTGTGGAAGTTGATGACGGAGACCGACTACGTCAACGCTCTCGGAGCCATGACCGGCGGCCAGGCGGTCCAGATGGTCAAAGCCGGCCTCCAAGCCATCTACCTGTCGGGGTGGCAAGTGGCTGCGGACGCCAACCTGTCCGAGCAGGTGTACCCCGATCAGTCCCTCTACCCGGCGACATCGGCGCCGGCGCTAGTCCGGCGAATCAACAACGCCCTCCGCCGCGCCGACCAGATCGCGTGGATGGAGGGTGACACCTCCGTCGACTACTTCGCCCCGATCATCGCCGACGGCGAAGCCGGCTTCGGCGGCGCGCTGAACGTGTTCGAGCTCACGAAAGCGTTCATCGCCGCCGGGGCAGCCGGTGTCCACTACGAGGACCAGCTGGCGGCCGAGAAGAAGTGCGGGCACATGGGAGGCAAGGTCCTCGTGCCGACCTCCCAGCACATCCGGACACTCGTCGCCGCCCGGCTGGCGGCAGACGTTCTCGGCGTGTCGACGATCATCGTCGCCCGCACCGACGCCAACGGGGCCAACCTGCTCACGTCGGACATCGACGAGCGCGACCGGGAGTTCCTCACCGGCGAGCGCACATCGGAGGGGTTCTACCGGGTCCGGGCCGGTCTCGACCAGGCGATCGCCCGGGCACTCGCCTACGCCCCCCACGCCGACGTCATCTGGTGCGAGACGGCCACCCCGGACCTCGAGGAGGCCGAGCGGTTCGCAGCCGCCGTCCACGAGGCCTACCCCGGGAAGCTGCTGGCATACAACTGCTCCCCGTCTTTCAACTGGAAGGCGAAGCTGGACGACGCCGCCATCGCCTCGTTCCAGAAGGAGCTGGGTCGGATGGGCTACAAGTTCCAGTTCATCACCCTCGCTGGCTTCCACGCCCTGAACGCCTCGATGTTCCAACTCGCCGAGGGATACGCGGCGAGCGGCATGACCGCCTACGTGGAGCTCCAGCAGGCAGAGTTCTCGATGGAAGAGCGGGGCTACACCGCCACCCGCCACCAGAGGGAGGTCGGGGCCGGCTACTTCGACGCCGTCTCGACGATCGTCAGCGGGGGAGAGGCTTCGACTCTCGCTTTGGCGGGTAGTACCGAAGAGGCCCAGTTCTGACGCACTCTGGAGCAGGGAATGGTCGGTGGTATGTTGCGATGGCCAACTCGGCCGGCACGGTCGTCGGATCCGTCGTCAGCGTCGTCTGCGCGACCCCGGGATAGTTCCAAAGGAAGCTGAATCATGTCCAACATCGTTCACGTCGTAGGAACCGGCACGATCGGTGAGCCACTGATAGGCCTGCTCGCCGACCATCGGGAGCACTTCGGCATCGACGAGGTGACGTTCCACAAGCGGACCCCCCTCATCACCGAGCGCTCGAAGGTCAACGACCTCGTCGGCCGGGGTGCCGCCCTGGCGGTCGACGCCGACAAGCGCCAAGCCTTCGAGGAACTGGGGCACAGCCCCAAGTACGAGGCGATCGAGGCCCTCGAACGCGCCTCGGTCGTGATCGACTGCACGCCGGTCGGCAACAAGAACAAAGAGGAGCTCTATCAGAGGCTGGAGAACCCCGTTGGCTTCATGGCCCAGGGCTCGGAGTTCGGCTTCGGCAAGATGTATGCCCGGGGGATCAACGACACCGCGCTCGTCCCGGGTGACGACCGGTACCTCCACATCGTGTCGTGCAACACGCACAACATCTCCGTGCTGATCAAGACGTTGGCGATGGATCCCGACGGCACCAACCACCTAGTCGACGGGCGGTTCCTGTGCATCCGGCGGGCCAACGACATCTCCCAGGACGAGGGCTTCGTCGCCTCGCCCACCGTGGACAAGCACAAGGACGACCGCTTCGGGACGCACCACGCCCGGGACGCCAACGCCCTGTTCGCCACCCTGGGCTACGACCTGAACCTCTATTCCTCATCGCTCAAGCTCAACACTCAGTACATGCACTCGATCCACTTCTCCTTGACACTGGACGAGGAGATGACCCTCGACGAGGTGAAAGAGCGACTGATGTCGAACGCCCGCGTGGCCGTCACCCACAAGCGGTCCGCCAACCAGGTGTTCTCCTTCGGGCGGGACCACGGTTACTACGGCCGGATCCTCTCCCAGACTGTCGTGGCGTTGGACACGCTGGCCGTTCGCAACGGCAACGAGCTGGTCGGGTTCTGCTTCACACCCCAGGACGGGAACCCGCTCCTCTCCACCGTTGCCGCCATGCTCTGGTACCTCGACCCGGAATCGGTCGACACGAAGCTCGACATCCTCCGTCGTTACATCCTGCGGGAGGTCTGAGGGCGGAATGGCGGAGGCCCGGAGCGAGGTCGAGGCAGCGATCGCGGCACTGGCGAGCGGAGACGTGGACGGCGCCCGGGTAGCGATCACCCACGCCGTGGCGCTCGACCCCAGGCTCAACGCGGTGGCGGACGCCGTCGCCCATGCCTGCGACGAGCTCGAGCAGGAAGGCGAACTGTCGCCTGAAGCCTGGAACATCCTCGCCGACGCCTGCCCGCCGGACCTGCGGCGGGTGGTGGAGGCGTGGCGTCGCTGAGCGCGAGAATGGGGCCGAGTGTCCGACTACCACCTCCATCTCCATCCCCACGTAGATCCCGACGGTGAGACTTTCGGTGTGGCCCAGGGCGAGTACCCGCCGGGCCACATCGAGGCCTACGTCGAAGCTGCCGCCGCCCGCGGAGTGACCGAGCTCGGGTTCACCGAGCACCTGTACCGCTGCGTGGAGGCGGCACCGGTGCTCGGCGCCTTCTGGGAGGCAGAGAGCACACCTGAGGACGTGGCCGAGCTGTCCCGGGCGATGGTCGAGGCCGATCTGACGCTGTCGCTCGACGAGTACGTGGAGGCGGTCGTCTCAGCCAAGGACGCCGGCCTGCCGGTGAAACTGGGACTCGAGGTCGACTTCTTCCCGGAGACCATCGACGCCGTCCTGGACCTCCTGGAGCCGTACCCGTGGGACTACCTGATCGGGTCGGTGCACTGGATCGGCGGGTGGGCGATCGACGCCTCGCACTCCTTGTACGAGTTCGAACGGCGCGGGGTCGTGGCTGCGTGGCGCCAGTACTTCGAGCTCGAAGCCCAACTGGCGGCCTCCGGCGCCGTGGACGTGCTGGCACACGTCGACGTGATCAAGAAGTACGGGCTCCGTCCCGACGCCGACCCTCGTGACTGGTACGACTCGGTGGTCGCCGCCGCCGCCGCCAGCGGAACCGCAGTCGAGGTCTCGAGTCAAGGCCTGCGGAAGCCGGCCCGCGAGGTGTACCCCGCCCCGGCCTTCCTGAAGCGATTCCATGCGGCAGGGGTGCCGATCACCCTGGCGAGCGATGCCCATACCCCCGACGAAGCGGCGTGGGGCCACGAAGAGGTCGTGGCGGCGGCCAAGGCGGCGGGGTACACGACGCGACTCCGGTTCGAGAGGCGGCAGCGCGTCGAGGTGCCGCTCTGAGTTCGCGGGAGCAACCACATCGGCGGCTTCTACCATTCCAAGCGTGAGCATCCACTCGGAGCATCCGTTCTCCGTACCGATCGAGTTGCGCGACCCGGTGCGCCGCTTGCGCGGGAGGCTGGCCTCACCGGTGACGATCCTCACCTCCGGACAGCAGCCTCCCGTCGGGATCACCGTGTCGTCGTTCGTCGTCGTAGAAGGCGAAGAGCCGCGGGCCGCGGCTCTGGTGGGCCCCGGGTCTGACTTCGTGGAGGCGGCCGAGGAGACCGGCGGGTTCGTCGCCCACGTCCTCGACGGGGACGAAGCCAACCTGGCCGACGTGTTCGCCGGGTTGCGTCCCTCGCCGGGAGGGATGTTCGCCACGGTGGAGACCGAGCAGACTCGATGGGGTCCTCGCATCACGCGTCTCGCCAACTGGGCCGGGTGCCGAACTGAGGAGCTGCGCCCTCTGGGCGACCAGCTGCTCCTGGTAGGGATCATCGAGTCGCTGGAGGTCAGCGAGTTGAGCGATCCCCTCGTCTACTTCCGCGGTCGCTACCGCCGTCTGAAGCCGTGAGCCCGACCTACCACCTGACCACCCTGGGCTGTGCCAAGAACCAGGTCGACTCCGAGAAGCTCGAGGCGATGCTGGCCGAGGCGGGCTATGCGCCGGCGCTCTCCGTCGAGGACGCGGATGTCGTGATGGTCAACACGTGCGCCTTCATCGAAGAAGCCCGCCGAGAGTCGGTGGAGACGATCCTCGCCGCCAAGGACGCCAGCAAGCCGGGAGCGCGCACGGTCGTTCTCGGTTGCATGGCACAGCGGTTCGGGGTGGAGGTGGAAACGGCGCTGCCCGAAGTCGACGCCGTCGTCGGCTTGAGCGGATACGGCGGCCTCGTGCCGACGCTGGACCGACTGACCGGATGGCAGCCGGTCCAGATCCGGCGCCGGCCCGCGATGGACATCCTCCACCAGATCGCCCGGCCCGCGCCGACGACGCCCTACGCATACGTGAAGGTCGCCGAAGGCTGCGACAAGCCGTGCACCTTCTGTGCCATCCCCCTGATTCGCGGCAAGCAGAGATCGCGAAGGCCGATCGAGATCCGCGCCGAGGTCGAATCGCTGGCTGAGGTGGGAGTGAGCGAGGTGGTGCTCGTCGCCCAGGACCTGGCGGCCTACGGACGCGACCTCGAAGACGGCCCGAGGCGCCCTGACATCGTCGACCTGCTCACCTCGGTGTCCGAAGTCGAGGGGATTCGCACCATCCGCCTCCTGTACCTCTATCCCCGGGAAATCAAGCGGCGGCTCATCGAGGAGATGGCAGCCAATCCCAAAGTCGCTTCCTACTTCGACCTGTCTCTCCAGCACGCCACCCGCCGCCTCCTGCGGGACATGAAGCGGCCTGGGGGACCAGACACCTACCGCGCTCTGATCGAAGCCATCCGCACGGCCGACCCGGACGCCGCCCTCCGCTCCAGCTTCATCGTTGGGTTCCCCGGAGAGACCGACGACGACGTGGAGGAGCTCGCCGACTTCCTCCGCGACGTGGAGTTGGACTGGGCGGGCTTCTTCCCCTACTCGCCCGAAGAAGGGACACCTGCCCGGGACCTGCCCGGACGGGTCGATCCCGAGGACGTTGCCGAGAGGCAGCGTTACCTCCAGTCCTTGCAGGACGAGATCACCCATCTCGCCAACCAGGCACAGGTCGGCCGCAGTGTCGATGTTCTGGTCGACGAAGTAGAGGAGGGAACGCCGATCGCCCGATCGTATCGGCAGGCCCCGGAGATCGACGGCGTGATCCTCCTGGACGGAGGGGAGCCGGGTGACTGGCTCACCGTCGAGATCACGGGAGCGCTGGGAACCGATCTAGAGGGCCGAGTGGTGACATGATCGTCGAGGTCATCGCGGTCGGCACGGAGCTGCTCCTCGGTCAGATCGTGAACGGCAACGCCGCCTTCATCGGTGCCGCGCTCGCCGAGAACGGATTCGACGCCCATCACCAGCAGGTCGTCGGCGACAACCTCGGAAGGGTGGAGGAGGCGATCCGCACGGCGCTGTCCCGGGCGGACGCGGTCATCATCACCGGCGGGCTGGGGCCGACCCGCGACGATCTGACCCGGGAGGCGATCTGTGCCGCCACCGGTCGGGAGATGCGTCACTCCGACGCCTACGAGGACGCGCTCAGGGAACGCTTCGTGCGGCTCGGAAGGGACATCCCCGCCTCGAACTTCCGGCAGGCGGACTTCCCCGACGGGGCCGAGATGCTGCCGAATCCGAAGGGGACGGCTCCCGGGATCGCACTCGACCACGACGGTAAGTGGATCTTCGCGGTGCCCGGAGTCCCCGAGGAGATGGAGTACCTGCTCGTCGAAGAGGTGCTTCCCCGTCTCCGCCACGCCGCCGGCCTCGAGGAGGTGCTCGTCAGCCGGCTCCTCCGAACATGGGGTCGTCCGGAGTCGTGGGTGGGGGAGCGGCTCGACGATCTCTTCGAGTCGGCCAACCCGTCCATCGCCTTCCTGGCGTCGGGGGGAGAGATCAAGGTGAGGATCACCGCCAAGGCCGCCACCGAAGCGGAAGCCATCGCCGCCATCGCCCCCTTCGAGGAGGAGGTGAGGGAGCGCTTGGGGCAGGCGGTCTTCGCCGTCGACTCGGAGACGATCGAGTCGGTGCTCTTCTCGCTCCTCGAGGCGAGAGGGTGGACGATCGGGAGCGCCGAATCGATGACCGCCGGCTTGGTGGCGGCGCGGCTGACCGCGCTGCCGGGATCGTCGCGGTATTTCCGGGGAGGGATCGTCGCCTACTCCGACGACCTGAAACAGGAGCTCTTGGACGTCGCAGACATCACCCGGGGCGTCGTCACCGAGTCGGTGGCGGTGGAGATGGCCGAAGGCGCCCGTTCACGGCTGAAGGTCGACGTGGCGATTTCGGTGACCGGCTCGGCAGGCCCCGAGCCCATGGAACAGCCCCCGGGGACGGTGGTCATAGGAGTGGCCACGCCCGAGGACGCTGCCGCCCGGATGCTCACGTTCGCCGGCGACCGCGAGCGGGTGCGTACCTACTCGACCACAGCCGCTCTGCAGCTCGCTCGTCTGGCGATCTCGGGGGTCTGGTGGCGGAGAGGCTGATCCCCAAAGGCAGGGTCTTCGCCGCGGTCGTGCCTCCTGCGGAGGTGGTGGTCGCCCTCGCCGAGCGCCTGGCGGGTCTGGCGATTCCCGGAAAACGCGTCCCCCCTCCCAACTGGCACGTGACGCTGCGATTCGTTGGACCCGTGGAGGAGGTCGCCTACGAGAGGTGGCTCGGTGCATTGGACGAATCGGACTTGCCAGGCCCGTTCTCGATCACTCTTCGGGGACTGGGAGCGTTTCCCCGGGCAGCGCGGGCCACCGTGTTGTGGGTGGGAGTGGAAAGCGACCCGGCACTCGACGATCTCGCCCATGTCGTCGACGCGGCTGCCGACCGGGCCGGTCTGGGACGGGAAGAACGGCCCTTCGTCCCGCATCTGACGATCGCCCGGGTGCGCCCGCCCGAGGACGTGCGGCGGCTCATCTACGGCCAGGACGGCTGGCGGCTGAGGTTCGCCGTCTCCGAGTTCCACATCATGGCTGCGGTCGGGAGCCGCTATCAGGTCTACGAGAGCTTCCGCCTGTAGATCCTTGGCCCGAACACTTGTTCGCTGTAGGATTTGTCACCGGCATTCGATAGGTTCGCTTCGACAGTTCGACAGTTCGACGGTTTCGAAGGCTCGAAAGGCGGGCTAGAGACACTGGTCGACACAAATGCACTGGTCGACACAGATGCACTGGTCGACACAGATGCACTGGTCGACACGGAAGCACCGTTCGGCACACGGAGACAGAAGGGATCGGAGAAGGGGACGGCATGAGCGACAAGGAGAACAACATGGAACGCCACAAGTCACTCGAAATGGCCGTCTCCCAGATCGAGCGCCAGTACGGGCGGGGTGCCATCATGAAGATGGGGGATGCGGCCCTGCGCAAAGTGGAAGTGATTTCCACGGGGGCGCTGGCACTGGATCTGGCACTCGGCACCGGCGGTGTCCCCCGCGGACGTATCGTCGAGATCTACGGTCCGGAGGCGTCGGGCAAGACCAGCCTCGCCCTCCACATCGTGGCCGAGGCACAGCGCAACGGAGGGATCGCGGCGTTCATCGACGCCGAGCACGCGCTCGACCCTTCGTACGCACGGGCGATCGGCGTCGATGTCGACGAGCTCTTGATCTCCCAGCCCGACACCGGGGAGCAGGCGCTGGAAATCGCCGACATGCTGGTCCGGTCAGGCGCCCTCGACGTGCTGGTCATCGACTCGGTGGCAGCGCTCGTGCCCCGCGCCGAGATCGAAGGCGAGATGGGCGATTCCCACGTCGGTCTCCAGGCGCGGCTGATGTCTCAGGCCCTGCGGAAGCTGGCGGGGACACTCAACAAGTCACGGACCACGGCCATCTTCATCAACCAGCTCCGGGAGAAGATCGGTGTGATGTTCGGCTCTCCCGAGACCACGCCCGGAGGGCGGGCCCTCAAGTTCTACTCGAGCGTTCGTCTCGACGTGCGCCGCATCGAATCGATCAAGGACGGCGCCGACCAGGTCGGCAACCGGGTTCGCGTCAAGGTCGTGAAGAACAAGATGGCCCCGCCATTCCGCCAGGCCGAGTTCGACCTCATGTTCGGCGAGGGGATCTCCCGGGAGGGAAGCCTGCTCGACGTTGCAGTAGAGGAGGGTGTGGTCAAGAAGAGTGGCGCTTGGTACACGTATGAGGACGAGCAGCTCGGCCAGGGCCGGGAGAACGCCAAGCGTTTCCTGCGGGAGAACCCCGAACTGGCGATGCAACTCCAGGCCCGGGTCTACGAAGCGGTCGGCCTCGTCGGGAACGACGAGGAGACGGCTTCTGAGGAGACCGCCGATGCGTCCGAGAAGCTCGAGGACTGATCAGGCGGTCATTCCCTAGGGCACACGCCCGGGCTAGGCTTGTTCTCCCAGTACGCGAACGATTGAAACACAAGAAAGGCCGTCTCCAGGTGTCAGGATTGACCTCCGATACAGGCTGAACTGCTGGGGCGGCCGTGCCGCCAGGCTTCGTTCGGTTCTGTGATCGTGTGGGGAGATCACCATCTGCGTGATCGACATTCGAGGCGACAGTCGAGTCGTGTGCCGGGTCCCTGAGGGCTCGGCATACGTTTCTTCCGACCCTCGCCGACACCGAGACGGTGTGAGAGGAGTCGACCATGACCGAGACCCAGGTGGTGATACTGACGGCAGTGGTGGCCGTCGCGGCCGCCGTGGTCGGCTACGCCCTCGCCAACGTCGTCGCCTCCAAGCGAAGACAACGGGAGAAGCAGCTCGCCGACGAGACGCTCGGCCAGGCCCGCCTGGAGGCCCAGCGGATCCTGGCCAAGGCCGAGGAGGAGGCCAGGGCCCGGGCAGAAGCCTACCGCGAGCGAGAGGACGCCAACCTCGAGCAGCGACGGATCGAGGTCGGGGCCCTGGAGAACCGGCTGCATCAGCGCGAGCAGACGTTGGAGCAGCGGGCCGCCAACCTCGCCAACCGGGAGCGTATGCTCATCCAGCGAGAGGAGGAACTGGCGGAGGCGCGTCAGTCGGCGGAGAGGATGCGTGAGTCCGCCCGAGCCGACTTGGAGCGTCTCGCCGGGATCGACTCCCGGGCCGCCAAGGAGGAATTGCTCGCCCAGGTGGAGGAAGAGGCACGCCGGGAGGCGATGATCCTCGTCCGTGACCTCGAGATAAAGGCCCGAGAGGAAGCCGACAAACGAGCCCGCCGCATCCTGGCGACAGCGGTCCAGCGCCTGGCGGCAGAGGTGGTCACCGAAACCACCCTCTCGACGGTGTCGCTGCCCAGCGACGACATGAAGGGGCGCATCATCGGCCGGGAAGGGCGCAACATCCGCCATCTGGAGCAGATCACCGGCGTCAACCTCATCGTCGACGACACCCCCGAAGCCGTCTCGGTCAGCTCCTTCGACCCCGTTCGCCGGGAGGTGGCGAGAATCACCCTCGAGAAGCTCGTGGCGGACGGTCGTATCCACCCGGCGTCGATCGAGGAGGCCTTCGAGAAGGCGCGGGCCGAGGTGGAGCAGAGCGTGCGGGACGCCGGGGAGTGGGCGCTGCTCGAGGTGGGCCTCACCCGGATGCACCCCGAACTGGTCACCCTCCTGGGCCGGCTCAAGTTCCGCACCTCGTACGGCCAGAACGTCCTGAACCATCTCGTGGAGTCGGCCCACCTCGCTTCGATGCTCGCCACCGAGCTCGGGGTGGACCCCGCACCGGTGAGAAGGGCGGCCCTCCTCCACGACATCGGGAAGGCGGTGACGCACGAGGTGGAAGGTTCCCACGCTCTGATAGGCGCCGAGATCGCTCGCCGCTTCGACGAGGAACCGGCCGTCGTCCATGGCATCGAAGCCCACCACAACGAGGTCGAGCCGCGGACGATCCTGGCCGTGCTGGTGCAGGCGGCGGACGCTGTCTCGGCGGCACGCCCCGGAGCGAGACGGGAAACGCTCGAGTCCTACGTGCGTCGTCTCGAGCGCCTCGAGAACCTGGCTCGGGAGTTCGAGGGCGTCGAGCGGGTCTTCGCCCTCCAGGCAGGGCGCGAGGTGCGGGTCATGGTGGACCCCGGTCGAGTGACCGATCTGGAGGCGAATGATCTGGCACGCCGGATCGCCCGTAAACTGGAGGAGGATCTCCAATACCCGGGCACGATCCAGGTGACGGTGATCCGCGAATTCCGCGCCACCGATTTCGCTCGCTGAACGATGACCACGACCGCTCTCCCGACGCCGACCAGGCGCTACCCATCGCGTCGCAAGCCGACGAGGTCCGGGAAGCGCTATCTGATCCGCACTTTTGGCTGCCAGATGAACGAGCACGACTCGGAGCGAATCGCCGGGCTGTTCGAGCTCGACGGCATGGTCCGCACCGAATCGCTCGACGACGCGGACGTGATCTTCATCAACACCTGCACGATCCGGGAGAACGCCGACAACCGTCTCTACGGGACGCTGGGCCATCTGAAGCAGCTGAAGGATGCGCGGCCGGAGGCGATGCTCGTCGTCGGCGGTTGCGCCGCCCAGAAGGACCGTGACCTGGTTCGGGAGCGAGCGCCGTGGGTCGACGTCGTGATGGGCACTCACAACCTCGATCGCGTCCTAGACCTGATGGATCACGCCGAGGAATGGGGAGGCATCACCGAGGTCGTCGACGAGCTCGAGGCGATGCCGTCCATGCTCCCCGTGCGTCGCGAGCAAGCGCACACGGCTTGGGTGACGATCCAGATCGGCTGTAACAACACGTGCACCTTCTGCATCGTGCCGGCGGTGCGGGGTCCCGAAGTGTCGCGTCGTCCCGGCGACATCATCGCGGAGGTCGAACGACTCGCCTCCGAAGGTGTGGTCGAGGTGACTCTCCTCGGCCAGAACGTCGACACCTACGGGCGGGACCTGGCGATCGACGGACGACGAAGGCCGATCTTCGCCGATCTCCTGCGCCAGGTCGGTGCGGTCGACGGTGTACGCCGCATACGTTTCACGAGCCCTCATCCAGCCGACTTCCGTCATGACGTCGCGCAGGCGATGGCCGAGACAGAAGCGGTGTGCGAGCAGCTGCACCTGCCGCTCCAGAGTGGCTCCGACCGGATCCTCGCCCGGATGCACCGCGGTTACAACCGCCAGCGCTTCATGGACCGGTTGGCGATGGCGAGGGAGACGATCCCCGACCTCACGGTCACCACCGACGTGATAGTGGGGTTCCCAGGCGAGACCGACGACGACTTCGAGGCGACGATGGAGGTGATCGAAGAGGCCCGGTTCGACTCGGCCTTCATGTTCATCTTTTCGCCCCGTCCAGGGACGGCCGCCGCCGAGATGACTGACCAGTTCGTCGATCCCGAGGTCGTCCAGGAGCGATTCCAGCGGCTCGTCGAGACCCAGAACCGGATCTCAGGGGAGCGCAACGCCGAATGGGTCGGGCGCACGGTGGAGGTGCTCAGCGAAGGACCGTCGAAGAAGGACATCTCGATGGCGACGACTCGCACCCGCGGCGGCAAGGTCGTCCACGTACCGGGCGAGTACGCCCCTGGCACGTTCCTCGACGTCGAACTAACGGAGGCGTACCAGCACCATCTAGTCGGGAGACCGGTCTGACCCGCCTCATCGCTCTCGTCGGTCCCACGGCTGCGGGCAAGTCTCGTGTCGCCATGGCCCTGGCCCAGCGCGTCGGTGCGGAGATCCTCTCGGTGGACTCGATGCAGGTGTACCGGGGAATGGACATAGGCACGGCCAAGGCGACTCTCTCCGACAGGGAGCTGGTCAGACACCACATGATCGACATCGCCGAACCGGAAGAGCCGTTCACAGTCGCCAGGTTCCGACGTGTCGCCCGCCAGGCGATCGAGCAGTCTTCCGCCGATGTGATCTTGATCGTCGGCGGCTCCGGACTCCATTTTCGCTCCGTCGTCGACCCGATGGTCTTCCGCCCGTTCGACCCGCAGGTGCGAGCCGCCATCGAGCAGCGAACGGTCGAAGACCTCATCGGGGAGCTGGAAGCCGCCGACCCAGACGCTTCCCGCTACATCGACTTCTCCAATCCTCGACGGGTCCGGCGGGCAGTGGAAGCCCTCCGGGTGGGCGGGGTGACGCCGTCCGCTCTGGCGGTGACCGAAGAGCACCGCCGGTTCGAGGAGTACCGCCCCGAGCTGCCCTTCGTCGGCTTCGGCATCGACACCGAAGACATCGATCAGCGCGTCGTGGACCGCCTGGCTGCGATGCGGGGCGCCGGCTTCCTCGAAGAGGTCGAGCGTCTCGCGCCCCGGCTCGGTCCGACCGCCGTACAGGCGGTCGGGTACCGTCAGCTCCTACCCGTTGTCAGGGGGGAGCTCGACGTCGAGGCAGGCTTCGAGGACGCCGCCCGGGCGACGCTGCGTCTGGTCAAGCGACAGCGCACCTTCTTTCGGCGAGACCCCCGACTCCAGTGGTTGGACGGTAACGACGAATCGGTCGTCGAGACCGTTCTGAGAGAGGCCCGACTATGAACTTCACCAAGATGGAGGCCCTCGGCAACGATTTCGTCGTCGTCGAGGGCATCAGTCCTGATCCCGACCTCGTTCGCCACCTCTGCGACCGTAGACGCGGGATAGGAGCCGACGGCGTTTTGGTGGTCGACGACTTCCCTTCGATGCGCTACTGGAACGCTGACGGATCGCCGGCTCAGATGTGCGGCAACGGCTTGCGATGTGTGGCCCGCTACGCCGTGGACCGGGGTTGGGAGAAGGAGAAGGAGTGGTTCTCCATCGTCACACCCGTGGGAGAGCGCCGGGCGTTGGTGGATGGCGAGCTGATCACCGTGGAGGTCGGAAAGGTGACGATCGGAGGGATGCTCCGCATCGGCGACCGCGTCTACCACGAGGCCAGCGTGGGGAATCCCCACGCCGTGACGCTGGTCGATGACCCGTACGAAGTCGCTGTGGAGGAGGAGGGCCCCGCCGTTTCGTCCGATCCCGCGTTCCCCGAAGGTACCAATGTGGAGTTCGTCGCCGTGGAGGACGAGCACCGTCTGCGGATGCGGGTGTGGGAGAGGGGAGTGGGCGAGACGCTGGCGTGCGGCAGCGGAATGGTGGCGGCGACGGCTGTGGCCGTCGGGGCCACCAGTGAGCCGGTCACTGTCGTCGTGCCCGGGGGAGTGGGCCAGGTCTTCTTCGACCAGGGAGACGCCTACCTCGTTGGCCCGGCCGTGAGTGTCTTCTGGGGCCAATGGCCCGAACTCAGCGCAGCCTCCTGAGCACACTCACCACCTTGCCGAGGATGGCGACGTCGCCATCGAACACCATATCGGGGTAGGCCGGATTCTCGGCATGGAGGACGATCTGCCCGTCGCGCCGGTAGAGACGCTTCACCGTCGCCTCCTCGCCTTCGATCATCGCCGCCACGATGTCGCCGTCGTTGGCGTCGGGTTGGCGCCGCACGACGACCAGATCGCCGTCGAGGATGCCGGCGTCGACCATCGAGTCGCCCCTGACCCGCAGCATGAACACGGGACCCGAGCCAACGAGGGACGTTGGCAGAGAGAAGACGTCTTCGATGTCCTCGGTGGCGAGGACGGGGCTGCCGGCAGCGATCCGGCCGACGAGAGGGACTTCGCGCAGGTCGTCGTCCCGAACCGGTTTCGGAACCTCGGCTCCGTCGAGGATCTCGATCGCCCGAGGCTTGGAGGGATCGCGGCGGATCACCCCCGCCTTCACCAGAGCCGAGAGGTGGCTGTGGACGGTCGACGGTGACGACAGCCCGAGCGCCTCACCGATCTCGCGCACCGAAGGGGGATAGCCCCGATCGGCGACGACGGTCCGGACGTAGTCCAGGACCTGTTGCTGTCGTTCGCTCAATTGTGTCACCGTCTCCTCCTCGGCTGCCTCGTCCGTTGTCCATCGAACGGACGTTCCCACTCTAGCCCCAGGAATAAAGCGCTTCAAACATATGTTCGACTTGACAGCTCGAACGCACGTTCGATAACATGCGAACACGTGTTCCCCAGACTCGGCAGGCCATTGGGATCCTTCCGGGAGGGAACGGTCTCGGTGGGCCCGAGACCCGAGGTGACGAAGGAGAGGATCGATGACCCACAACCCGCCCGATCTCATCGGTTTGCTCGTCCGCAGGATGCTCGTTCTGGCGGGAGCGGTCATGGCGGTCTTTCTCCTTCTCACCTCGGCCGACGCCGAAGAACCGGCACCCCCGCCGACCACCCACGTGGTGGCTGCCGGCGAGTCGCTGTGGAACTTGGCCGGTTCGGTGGCACCTGACGGGACGGATCTGCGTCGGGTGGTGGCCGAGATCGTCGAGCTCAACGACCTGGACGACGCCACCATCTACCCGGGCCAGCGCATCCTCCTGCCTGCCAGTTAGGGCGACCGGCCCGGTTCCTCAACCGCAAATCCGCGCGATAATGCCCGCACCCTAGGGCAAGGATTTGGGCGAGGGCTGGGGAGTGATGCTGCCGACGAAATACCGCGGCGACGCCGTCATCGACGGTGAACGCATGCCTGCCGAGTTGCACCTCAACTCGGACTCGATTCGGCTCGCCCTCGGAGCCGACCACGAGATCCTCCAATGGCCGATCCTGTCTCTCGAGGTAGCTGCCCAGAGCCGCGGCATCTATGAGCTCCGGTACGGCGAGGAGAGTTTCGTCTTCGAACCCAATGTCGACGACGGGCTGGGAGAAGAGATCTCACTCCGCCGGCGATTCTCCGCCGATCCCGAGGGCGATTTCGACGAGGATCCGCCGCCCGTATTCGGCCCGCCCGTCCCGCCTGCGTCAGCGGCGTCGAACGGCGACAACTCGATCGCAGACCGCGTCAAGGCGGCCGGACGCAAACAGAGGCGGTTCTCGTTCCTCCGCCAGGCGAATCCCAAGTTGCGCTCCGTGGTCTTCGGCTTGGGTGCCTTGGTCGTCGTCACCTTCTTCGCCATCGCGCTGTCGTTCTGGTTCGACGAGGACGCCCGAGCGGGCGCGAAAACTCCGGAAGGGCGAGGATCCGAAAGCACCTTCGTCCAGGTCCCGGAGGTAGCCGGAGTCACGGTCACCGCTCCGGAGCCGACCGTGCCTACGACGGCGCCGGTCGACACTCCACCGTCGACGACACCCGCTACGACGGTGTCGTCGGTCGACACGACTCAGCCATCCCCTCCGACAACGGAGGCGCCACCGCCGACCACTCAACCTCCCACGACCGAGGCACCGGCCTCCCCGACGGCTGACTTGGCGACGTCAGTGTGGGAGATGACCCCGGAACAGTTGGCGGAGCGGTGGGACGCCGTGTCGCGTCCTCTGAGTTCGACTCTCACCTCGAGCAGCCTCTCGGTGGGCGACGGGAGGTTCTCATTCGACGCCGGGCTGTTCGTGCGGATCCGGGGTGAGACCTCCGGCGGCCATGTCAGGAGACTGGTCTTCCAGGGTGATCCATCAGGCACGGTTGCCGACGATCGAGAGGTCCTCACCGCGTTGGGGATCACCGTGGGAGTGGTCGAGCCCCGGTTGCCCCCCTCGGGGCGGCGCGAGCTCGTGTCCGCTCTCGGATTGGACGTCGACCGTCCGGTGCTGGCCGATCTCAACGACTCACTCGAGTACCTGGACAAGCGGTATTCGCTCCGATTCGACCAGGATTCCCTGCTCCTGGTCTTCGAGGTGGAACCGGCCGAATGAGCGGCTTCGCCTACGCCCCAAAGGGATTTCAGGGGTAGGCTGGCTGGGCAAATGCGTTGCCCAGAGTGCCAGGCCGACGAGACCCGCGTGATCGACAGCCGCCCTGCAGACGATGGGGCCGCGATCCGCCGCCGCCGGGTCTGCGAGTCGTGTGGCGTCCGCTTCACGACCTACGAGCGCTGTGAACGGGCACTGATGGTCCGCAAGCGCTCCGGAGCGATCGAGCCCTTCGATCCCGCCAAGCTCACCGCTGGCGTAGGAGCCGCGCTCGCCGACCGTCCGGCGTCCGCCACCCAGGTGTCGTCGCTGGTGAGGGACATCGAGCGGGAGATGACTGCCAAGGGAGGCACCGTCGACTCGGAGGACATCGGCCGCGCCGTGCTGGAGCGCCTGCGGGAGATAGACGAGGTCGCCTATTTGCGCTTCGCTTCGGTGTACAAGGAATTCCAGGGCGCCGAGGACTTCGAACGGGAACTGACGGCGCTCGAGTCAGTCACCGAGTAACCGGTCGATCACCGCGGTCGCATCGCCCAACTGGGAGAGGAGCTCGCCGCCGGCGACACCCAGCTCGCTCCGCATGTCGTCACCTAGTGAAGCCAACTGCGATTCCAGGTCGGCCCGCGCCGCTCCTACGGCGTCGGCGTCGTCCTGACGCACCGAATCGAGGTAAGCCGCCTGCCACCTGTCGAGCCCGGCCACCCAGCCCTGCAGATGCTCGTGATGACCGGGCAGGGCGGACGACGCGATCTCCTCGAGAGCCAACTCCACCTCGACCCGCCACCCGGTGACCGCTTCCGTGACGGCTGCCAGATCCTGACTGGTCGGAGTGTCGGGGAGAGGCGGAGGCTGGAGGACTCCTTCGACGGCGAGCCGGTAGGCGAGCAGGCGGTTGACGGTGGACGTGACCTCGAGTACATCACTCGCCACGCTGATCGATGCCGCCCGAACGTCGGCATCGTCCTCGCCCAGACCTCCTGCCGCCGAGAACAGGGTGCGGGCGGCCGATTCGGCGGAGAGCACGACCTCGGTGCTCGTTGCCAAGTCGGGTCCGGCCGGGTCGTCGAGGGACCGGATGACGTCCGACAGGCGAGGCACGACCTCCCGGAGGCTGGCGGCTTCGACGGTGATGACCTCTCTCGTCCGCTGGGCCTGCTCGGCGCGGTCCGAAGTGGCACGCGACACGCCGACGACAACCATCACGATCGCAGCCACGGTCATCACCAGTGACGACAGCCGGACCCGCCTGCCCCCGAGGCGGCGCCGTGAGATCACCTGTGGCCTCCACCATTCGAGGGCATTCTCCTCGATCTGGGTCGTCTCCCACAGACCGGCGACGCGGGATGTGGCGTCTGCCGATGGTGCCCTGGGCGCTTCGGCGGTGACCACCGGCCGGCCGATGGGACGACGCTGAGGAGCCACCCGTACCACGTAGGGCTCGTCGTAGAAACCGAGGACTTCCATGCCAGGGAGACGGACGGTGTCGTCAGCGGAGCGCCTCCGCGGGGCGGGCCGAGGTGGGACGGAAACGGGCACCGAGCGCGGAACCGCGGCGTGACGCCCCCGTCGGCGAGTTGTAGAGTTGATCACATCGTCTCCGTGGTGCGGACCGCCCGTCGATGCCCCACGTCGATATCCCTATGAAGATTAGTTTTCGCCGACTGCATCCTGAAGCACCCGTGCCTTCTCAGGCGCATCCGGGCGATGCCGGCTGGGACCTCACGAGCTCGGTCCGCGTGCGGCTGCAGCCGGGGGAGAGGGCCGCCGTGCCGACCGGGATCGCCCTGGCGATCCCCCCCGGCTTCGCGGGCCTCGTACTGCCGAGGAGCGGCCATGCACGGAGGCACGGCGTGGGAGTCGTCAACGGCCCCGGCCTGATCGACTCGGGATACCGGGGAGAGATCACCGTCCTGTTGATCAACCACGGCCACGATCCGGTGTCCTTCGAGCCGGGCGACCGGATCGCCCAACTCGTGGTCGTCCCGGTACCCGACGTCGAGTGGGTGGAGACGGACGAGCTCGACGACACGACACGGGGGGTCGGAGGATTCGGTTCGAGTGGTCGTTGACACGTTTTGATCGGCCGCTCCTCCGATTAGACTGATGGCTCCTCGCGGAAGTAGCTCAGTTGGCTAGAGCGCAACCTTGCCAAGGTTGAGGTCGCGGGTTCGAATCCCGTCTTCCGCTCCACGACCTACCGCCGTCGACGGTGGGTCGCGGTTCGTCGGTGAACGGCGAGCGCCGGCGACGTGGCCGAGTGGTTAGGCACGGGTCTGCAAAACCTGTTACCCCGGTTCAATTCCGGGCGTCGCCTCCACCCGAACGGGTCCTTTGCGGGGTAGAGCGCTTCCTCGGCGCAGAACAGGCGGTTCCGGCGGAATCGCTCACCCCACTGGGGCCTCCGCCGCTCGATACGTTCGTGCTCGCGTTCTGAGGGCCGGGGCAACCGTGGTCTAGCTCGCCGAGTGGAACCTCCCCTTCAAGCTGCCGAGCGAGCTGCCGACAATGAACCGCATGCTCACGAGCACTGCTCCGCGTTTCACCCGCCCGTACCGCCGCAAAGCCGCAGGCGTGGTGACAATGGCACTGCTTGCCTGTCTTTCCTGGTCCCCACGTCCGGTTCTCGCAGCCGACGGCGATGGGGATTCTTCATTTCTCGATCTGGTT
>DATGOV010000003.1:0-82104 GCA_035305585.1 Acidimicrobiia bacterium
CGGTGGCCGCCTCCCTCGCAGCCGACTACACCTTGCGGCCGGCGGCGGCTCGCCGGCGGGCGCTGATCATGGTCTCGAAAGTCGAGCACTGCCTCCTCGACCTCCTGTTCCGGCACCGGAACGGCGAGCTCGATATCGACATCCCACTGATCATCTCCAACCACACCGACTGCGCCCCGCTCGCCGAGCGATACGGGATCCCTTTCGAGCACGTCCCGGTCAGCCCCGAGACGAAGCGCGAAGCGGAAGCCGTCTTGATGAGCCGGATCGAGGAACTGGACATCGACTTCGTGGTCCTCGCCCGCTACATGCAGATCCTCTCCGACGAGGTGTGCTCGGCGATGCCGGGACGGATCATCAACATCCACCACTCGTTCCTGCCCGGTTTCAAGGGAGCGCGCCCCTATCACCAGGCCCACGCCAGGGGGGTCAAGTTGATCGGGGCCACCGCCCACTACGTGACGCCCGACCTCGACGAAGGGCCGATCATCGAACAGGACGTGGTCCGCGTCGACCACACGCACAGTGTCGAGGACATGGTGAGGCTCGGCCGGGATGTCGAGCGGATCGTCCTGTCCCGTGCCGTTCGCTACCACGCCGAGGACCGGGTGATACTCATCGGCGCCAAGACCGTGGTGTTCACCTGACCGACGCGGTGATCCAGGGCCGGAGGAGAGACAGAACCACCGACGCCTGCATCGCCCCCAGGTGATCGAGTCCTTCGAGCACGTGCACGGTCCAGCCGGCCTTCTCGAGAGCCGGCCGGTGCTCCCGTAACGGGTTGGCCATGTCGACTCTCACGCCGCCCCAGCGCTCGTCGTAGTCGATCACGTCCTCGGCTCCGGCGAAGCACAGCCGGGGGCAGGTGACCTCGGTCAGGACGGCCCGGTCGTCGAAGGAGCGGAGGCTCTCGTACAGAGTCACGAACTGGCGGGTCTGTGCCTCGGACAAGGTCATCTCGGCGTTGGACCAATCGCCCGGCTCGACTTCAGCCGCCGGCGCCGGTTTCGGGTTGGACGCCGCGGCATGGGCCGCCGCGGTCACTGCTCGCATCTCGGCGTAAGGCCCGTCGAGGGGAGGGAAGCCGCCCATCGCCAGGCCGATGAGCCGTTCGGTGCGGACGGCCAGCTGCAGGCCCGCCGCTGCGAGCCAGGAGTAGCCGTAGTAACCGAAAGTGTCGGCCCCGACTGAGTCGGCGACTGCCAGGAAATCGGCCGCGATGTTGTCGGCGGTGAGGGTGTCGGGTTTCGGGGAAACGAGCAGGTGGCCCTCGTAGTCGAACGCCACGACGGTGACGAGGTCCTCGAGCCCTTCGATCAGCTTCGCGCCCAGCGCCGGGTCGGCGCCCCATCGACGCATCTCCTCAGCCGCCGTCCCCTCGATCGGCTCGGGATTCACGGGCAAGAGCCACCATGGGCCCTGCCCTCGGATCGTGAGCGGTAGCTCGCTGCCGTCGTGGAGGCCCGCCGACGTCATCCCCATCCTTTCTATACAGTGTACGAAGTAATAGTATACGATGTACAGTGTCCCGGCGAGCCGATTCTCTCATGCGCCTGTTGTGGCGGTCTCCCGACGATCGGGACCGCCGAAGACCGGGCCCCAAACGACGGCTGACGGTGGACCAGATCGTCACGGCATCGATCTCGGTCGCCGACGAGAACGGGGACGTATCCATGCGGGCGGTGGCCGAGCGCCTGGGAGTCACGCCGATGGCCCTCTACAGCTACGTCCCCGACAAGGAGACCTTGCTGGCGTTGATGTACGACTCCATCCACGCCGACGTCTCCGACCCGCAGCGAGTCGGCGCAGACTGGCGCCGAGCCGTCGTGACCTGGGCGGAAGAGCTCGTCGACCTGTACGTCTCCCACCCGTGGGCCCTCCAGGTCTCCTACGCGCGGCCGGTCCTCGGTCCTCACGAGCAGGTGATGCTCGAGCGACTCGTCGCCCACCTCCGGTCGGAGGCGATACCGCCCGGCCTGCTGCGCCGTGCGGTCGGCATGCTGCTCCACGCGGTCAGGGGGACGGCCCGAACCATCGCCGAGGCGAGGGAATCGGCCCGCACGAGCGGCGTGTCCGAGGAAGAGTGGTGGGAGGAGGTGGCGGGTGCGCTCGCCGCGGCAGTCCCCGATTTCGCCGACCGGTTTCCTCACACGGTGTGGCTTCTCACCGACGACGAAGCGGCCGGCGGCGACGAGGCCGGTGACGGCTACGTCGACCGGCAAGCTCGCGCCAGCCTCCGGGTAGGGCTCGAATTGCTCCTCGACGGGCTGGTGGCGGCGGCGGGGCTGACGGAATCGGATCACGGTGATTCCGCGCCGTAGGACCGAAATGTGCTGGCCCCGGGTCGGCACGAGCGTCTTGTATGGCACCGTGACTGGAAGCGGACTCAGTGACCGAGCCCCAGCCTTCTGAGATCGGCGCCCGACTCCTCGCCGAGCCGGCCAAGGTGGCCTTCTGGGCGGGGCCGCCCGCACAGGCGGTATACATCGGCAGGGGCCTGTCGCTCGATGTGCACCGCCACTACGCCACCCAGATCACCATCGGTCTCGGCAGACCCGTGCTGGTGCGCACAGCCACCGGTGACCTCCTCCAACAGCACAGCTTCGTGGTCGGGCCGAACGTCGCCCACGGCATCGAGGCAGCCGCGACGCCGATCCTCGAGATCTTCAGCGAAGCCCGGGCCTTGGCCGACTTCGCCGAGCGGCTACGCCTCGAATCGGGCTCGGAAACACCCGAACTGCCCGCCGCACTGGTGACCGAGCTCTGGCCGCATCTGCTGGGAGCCACCGAGAAGCTCGCCCACGGGGAAGTCGACAACCCGCTCCTGGTCACGTTGGTCGACCGTGTCCTCCAGTCGACGCAAGAAGACACGGCGGCGGACCCACGGGTCGCCGCCGCTCGGTCTCTGGTGACCGCCCAATTCTTGGTCGACCACGACCGCCCCATCGACGAGCTCGCCGACCGGGTGCATCTATCGACGAGCCGATTCCGTCACCTGTGGCGCCAGGAGATGGGGATGTCGATCCAGAGTTATCTACGCTGGCAGCGTCTCCTCACCGCCATGCAGAACACGGCGCGTGGCGCCTCGCTGACCGAAGCCGCTCACGGCGCCGGCTTCTCCGACTCGGCCCATCTGACTCGGGTCTTTCGCGCCACCTTCGGGATACCGCCCTCCCGAATCTTCAAGGACAGCCGTTCCGTTCAAGTCCTCACGGCGACCGTCCAGTAGTCGTTCTCTGTCGAACAGATCGAGAACGGAGGTTCCATGTCCACTCTGATCCGTCTCGCCACCCTGGCGGGGCCGTATTCAGGCATCGGCGCTCTGGTGCTGGGGCTCTTGCACTGGTTCTTCGGCGTCAGCTTCATCGGGCTCCACATCCTGTTCGGGTCCGTGGTGACCGCATCGCTCCTCGTGGCAGGAGTCGTCGCCATGACCAGGAGGGACACCCGACTCATCGGTGCTCTGGCCGTCGTCTTCGCTCCGGTCGTGCCCATCTTCGGCATGACCCAGATGACCATCCTCGTGGGCGGCAACCACTGGATCGTCCGGGTCGCCCACCTGCTGGTGGGTGCCGGCGCCATCGCGCTCACGGAGCGAATCGGCGACAGGTACCTGAAGGGCAGTGCCCGGCCGGCGAGCGCCGAAGCGGCACGAGCCGCCTGAGCGGGCGCCGAAGATGAGCATCCGAAACGAGCTCCTCAAAGGGGTCCTGCGCGCGACGCGAAAACCGATCTACGCATCGGAGAGGTCCTTGCGGAGCCACATGCTGCGACTCCGATCGAGGGGCGAGGACCGCCCGCCCTCGGTCCAACGCATCGTCCGTTTCGAGGAACTGCCGTACTCGGAGGTGCCGATCTACACGGCCCATCCCCATCGGGCAGACCCGAAGGGACACATCCTGTACCTGCATGGCGGCGGCTATTTCGAGGGCATGAGTCGGCGGCGTTGGCGCTTCGTCGCCGATCTGGCCGATCGTTGCGGTGCCACCGCCACGGTCCCTCTCTATCCGCTCGCCCCCGAACACACCCACCACGACACCTATCCCTGGCTGATCGATCTATATCGGCGGCTGGTCGAAGAGGTGGGGGCGAACGACCTCACCGTCATCGGGGACTCGGCTGGAGGAGGGCTTGCCCTGTCGTTGGTCCAGCAGGCGGTCGCCCGCGGGCTGCCCCATCCGAGACAGACGATGCTGCTGTCGCCGTGGCTCGACCTCACCCTGGCCGATCCGGCCATCCGGGAGCGCGATCAGGCCGACCCGCTTCTCGCGAGAGCTGGCTTGGAGGTGGCGGCGCGCTGGTGGGCGGGCGGCGCCGATCTTTCGTCGCCGACGATCAGCCCCATCAACGGGGACATGTCGCGGATCGGCCCGGTGCTGGTGGTGAGCGGAACGCACGACCTGCTCCACCCGGATTCGGTCGTCTTCGGGGAGCGGGCTCGAGCGGCCGGCAACGACGTGGAGTTCATCGAGAGAGAGGGTCTTCCTCACCTGTTCTTCTTGATGCCCATCCCCGAGGCGAGACCGGTGCTGGATCGGATCATCTAACGCATCAGCGGGTAGCGATGCCGACATACGAGGAAGCGGACACCCGGGTTTCCGAGTCGGCGCTGCTGGGCAGAACCCGGTATGGACGCACGATCATCCCGAGCACCCCTGCCCGATTTCAGTCTTCCCGCCAGCACCGGCCAGACCCTCTCCCAGGACTCCTTCCGGGGCAAAGTGCCCGTCGCCATCGTGTTCCTCGCCGGCCTCGACGAGAACCGAGATCTGATCGACACGATGAACGAAGCTCTGCCTCGCTTCGGATCCGAACGTGCTCAGATCCTGGCGGTGGCACCCGCCTCTGCCGACGACGTCCGAGCTTTCGCCGAAGCCAACGACGTGGTGATGCCGATCCTCGCCGACGCCGGCGGCGAGATGGCCACGGCGTACGGGGTCCAGTCGGATCAGCCGTGGGCGGTGGTGGCCGATGCCGAAGGCCGACAGGTCGAGCGCTTAGATCGTCTCGGAGAAGACGGAGTCACCTCGCTCCTCCGAATCGTCGGTGATCTCGGCGTGGGCTCGAAGGTCGAGCCCGAGGGGGAGTGACGTGGCCGCTCCGGGCGTCTAAAGTCAGCAGCGATGTCCTTTAGAAGCGCCGGCTCGTGAGCCACACGAGCGACCTGGACGCCGCCGCGTCCCTGGCCGACCCGCTCCGTCGCGACCTCTACGACTTCGTGGTCGCGGCATCCGAGCCTGTCAGCCGCGATCGGGCAGCCGAGGCGCTCGGCATTTCACGTCAAGTTGCCGCCTATCACCTCGACCGCCTCGCCGACGACGGGCTTCTCGACGTCGAGTTCCGCCGCCTCACCGGCCGGCAAGGGCCCGGAGCAGGGCGTCCCTCGAAGCTGTACCGCCGCTCGGATCGGGTGGTCGAGGTCACGATCCCACCTCGTCGATACGAACTGGCTGCCCGGATCCTCCTGGACGCTGTACGCCGCCAGGAACTGGACCCGGACTCGGTGGCGCAGGTCGCTCGGGAGGCCGGCAAGGAGATCGGCCGACGCGGGCTGGAACAGGCCTTGATCGCCAGCGGCTACGAGCCGGCGAGGGAGAACGGCGAGATCCGCTTCCGCAACTGCCCGTTCCACGTCTTGGCGGATCAGGATCGCCGCGTGACCTGCGGCATGAACCTGGCGCTCGTCGAAGGAATAGTCGAGGCGGCGGGCAGCGACCTCGAACCCGTGCTCGCTCCCGAAGAGGGGTACTGCTGTGTTCGTCTTCGTCTAGGCGGAGATGGTCAGGAGGAGAGCAAGCCCTTCATCTGACGCTGGATGAGGTGTGTCGACCGCCTAGGAGCCAGTCGGTTGACGATGTTCATCATCCGGGAGTCGCGTCCCACGTAGATGTGGAGCGTGCCGTCTTCGATCCCGTCGAGGATGATCTCGGCCGCTCGCTCGGCAGACGTCATCCGCGGAGCCTTGCCGTTCCCGCCAGCCCGGGGAGCCTCGACCCCCGAATGAGCCGTGATGTCGGTGGCCACCGCACCCGGCATCACTACCGATACGCCGACGTTCGTGTCGAGCAGTTCGGCGTAGAGGCCTTCCGTCATCAGCTTCACGGCCGCCTTGGTGGCTCCATAGATCGTCTGGCCGGGGACGGGAAGGAACCCGCCCATGCTCGACACGTTGGCGATGTGGGCCTCCGGCCGCTCGAGCAGTGCCGGGAGGAACGCCTTCACCATGTGGACAGTGCCGTAGAGATTCACGTCGACGACCCGCTCGATCGTCTCATACTCCAGGTCCTTCAGCTCCACGAAAGGCTGGATGATGCCCGCGCAGTGGATCAAAGCGTCCACCGACCCGAAAGTGTCGATCACCTTCTGTGGCAACGCAGATGTCGCGTCCCGGTCGGCGACATCGACGACGAAGGTGGCGAGAGCGTCGCCCGCGGCACCTCTCCTCGCGGTCTCGTCCAGGTTCTCTTGACGGATGTCGATGGCTGCGACGCGGGCACCCCGACGAAGGAGTTGCAGAACGATCTGGCGGCCGATGCCGCTTCCTCCGCCGGTTACGACGACGACCTTGTCCTGCAGTTTCATGATCACTCCTTTCGCGGCGACGCCTGGATCTCTGCGCTTTGTACCCCATCGGAGTTGGAGGTGGCCAGGGCCTCATTGCCCCTTGTCGCCGGGGCCGACGGCCTGAACGCTCCGAACGAGGCGGTTCGCCCACATACCCCGGCAGTGGTTCCAACGACTCGGCTCTATACGTCGGCCTCTGGCGCCTCAGGCCTCGGGGCGGATGCTCCATGTCGGTAGCCGGCCGAATCTCGAATCGACGAGCAGCAGTAGCCTCCCGCCTCGTGGCCGCGCCAGACTCAGTGCTGGAACCGCCGGAGGCGACCGAGGGACGTCCTTCCCGTCGGCTTCTCGTTGCGACGTCGTTCGTCGTCTTGGTGCCGACCGCGGTGCTGGCGTTCCTCCGCCCGCCCCTTCCAATAGAGGTCTCGGTCTTGACATGGATCGACGGTGCGCTCGCTGGAGCGATCGACGGGCCGATGTCCTTTCTCGACGATGTCGGGAGGGCGTCGGTCATGAGCCCGGCGTTCGTCGCTCTCGCCGCCGCCCTCGTCCTCACTGGACGCCATCGCGCGGGAGGCGCGGTCCTGGCCGCGGCCGCTGCGACGTTGGTCACCAACGTCGTCGTCAAGGCACTGGTCGGCCGCCCCCGGCCCGACCTCTGGGCGGTGGAAGTCGAATCGATCGGGTCGTACCCGAGCGGCCATACGCTGTTCGTGACGGTGTTGTTCGGTCTCCTCGCTGGGGTGCTCCGGGGAACGCGTTGGCACCGGCTGGTCCTCACCGTCGGGATCCTCGGCTCTTTCTCGATGGCGTTCAGTCGCCTCTATCTGGGCGAGCACTTCCCGAGCGACGTGGTGGCGTCTCTGTGCATCGGCGTTCTCATCGTCGTCGTCGTCGACCACTTCATCGGCCTTTCGCCGATGCGTCCGTCACAGCATCCTCCGGAGTAGTCCGTCGCGATCCACGAACTGGTGCTTCGAAACGAGTCCCACGTGGACGGCGAAGGCGACGAAGACGAGCACATGGCCGACGATGTGGACGGAGAGCAACGCATCGTCGTCGAACCACTCCCACGGTGCTCGCCATGTGCTGCTTCCGACGTCCCACTCCTCACCCGAGAGAAAGAACAGCCCCAGGCCCGACAGAGGGACCAGGAACAGCAGTCCGTAGAGGATCGTCTCGGTGGCGTGAGCGAGTCGCCGTTCGCCCTCTGAAAGGGTCGGTGCCCATGGAGGTAGGCCCGCCACCCGCCTCCATACCAAACGGATGATCGCCAGTGCGAGGATCACGACGCCCAAGCCGGCGTGGACGAGGACCAGTCCCTCCGCCTCGCCGGCGAAGAAACGATTGGCGACCGGTTCCAACAGGTCGTCGAAGCGGTCGATGGCATAGCCGACCACGAACTGGACGACGAGGGCGACGAAGGTGAGCCAATGGAGCACCTTCGTGACGGTCCCGTAGCCGTGCTCACCAGGTCTGAAGGGCACGCGACCAACCTAACTGCGGAGCAGCCGTGTGGTCGGGGCCGAATGGTGCCAGCATCGAGCTGGGCGCCGGTGGGGATGGGATTCTCCCCTTCACTCGCTGCCTAACGTGGCCGAATGGACATGGAACGGCGCCGTCTGGGAGTGAACGGAGCGGAAGTGCCTGTCGTCGGCTTGGGGACCTGGCAGCGATTGGAAGCGGCCGACCAGCGGGGCGAAGCGAAGAGACTCGTGACTGCGTCGCTCGACGCCGGCATCCGAGTGTTCGACTCGTCGCCGATGTACGGGAGAGCTGAGATTATCCTCGCCGACGCGCTCGCCGATGTGCGCGATCGGGCGTTCGTGGCGACCAAGGTGTGGACACCGTCACCGGAGGAAGGGCGCGCCCAGGTTCGCCGGGTACTCGAATGGTTCGGGGGCTACATCGACCTGATGCAGATCCACAACCTCGTCGCTTGGCGGGAGCATCTGCCGATGCTCGAAGAGGAGAAGGCAGCCGGTCGCATCGGAATGATCGGGGCTACGCACTACTCGCCGTCGGCGTTCGAGGAGCTCGAGGAGGTGATGCGCACCGGCCGCATAGACCAGATCCAGATCCCCTACAACCCGGGCGAGCGGCGAGTGGAACGGCGCATCCTCCCGCTCGCCGAAGAGCTCGGTTTGGGGGTGCTGGTCATGCGGCCATTGGGGGAGGGGCGGCTGGTGCAGTCACCGCCCCGGCTCGAAGAGCTGGAGCCGCTGCGCCCGTTCGGTGTCGAGACCTGGCCGCAAGCCCTGCTCAAATGGGGCTTGAGCGACCGACGCTGCCACGTGACGATCCCCGCCACCTCGCGGCCGATGCGGATCGGCGAGAACGTCGCTGCCGGGAAGCCGCCCTGGTTCGGGGAGGAGGAACGCGACCTGGTCTCTCGTCTCGCCGGGCTCTGAACCTTCCACTTGCCCCGAACGGGGCGTAGTCTCGACTCGATCGACTGGCCCGGGTCGCGAAGGAGGGTGGATGGACCAACCGGGCGACTTCCTCGACCGCACCCGCTGGAGAGTGGTGCGTGTCGGTGAGAGCGATGTGGATCCCGTTGCGCCGCGGGCCGTCGAGTTCTGGAATGGACGCGTGAGCGGCCAGGTGGGTGTGAACCGCTTCACCGGCGAGTATTCGATCGAAGGCGACACCGTCGTCATCGGTCGGTTGGCCCGCACGCTGATGGCGGGAGCGCCGGAGATGATGGAACTCGAGGATCGGTTCCACGCCGCCTTTGCCGGGCGTCTCCCTGTTGCGGTCGGCGAGACGATGCGGCTCGGCCGCATAGAACTGTCGTACACCGCGCCGTCTCGTGTCCGGGGCTCGGTCTGGTACAGGGAGCGCATGGCACTTCCGCCGGGTAGCAGCGTCGTGGTCGAACTCCTTGGTCCTTCCACCGAGGTGGTCGCCGTCCAGATCATCGACGATGCAGTCGGTTCTCCCATTGAATTCGAACTCGACGCCGGGGAGCCTCTGGAGAATCCCCCCTATCAGATCCGGGCCCGAGTCGAAGCACCCGACGGCCACGTCATGTGGGAGGCGGCCACCCACATCGATCTCGAGCGGCAACCCGTCGAGCTGATGCTCGTCCGGGCGTGACCCGGAGGGTTTGCGCCCTGACACGACGGGTACGGCGCGGTTCCATCACAGGGGAGAGCCATGAAAGCCGTCACCTACCACGGCAAGCGCGACGTCCGCGTCACGGAAGTGCCCGATCCCGAGATCCAAGAGCCGACCGACGCCATCATCCGAGTCAGCTCTACCGCCATATGCGGATCGGATCTCCATCTCTACGACGTGCTCGGCATGTACCTCGACGCCGGCGACATCCTCGGTCACGAAGCCATGGGGATCGTCGAGGAAGTCGGCTCGCGTGTCGAGCACATCGCGCCCGGAGATCGGGTCGTCGTCCCTTTCAACATCTCATGCGGTTCCTGCTTCATGTGCCAGCGGGGACTGTTCGCACAGTGCGAGACCACGCAAGTCCGCGCCGAAAACAAGGGGGCCGCCCTCTTCGGATACACGCGCCTCTACGGTCGAGTGCCGGGCGGGCAGGCCGAGTACCTGCGGGTGCCCCAGGCACAGTTCGGGCCGATACCGGTTCCCGACGAGCTCCCCGACGAGCGATTCCTGTACCTGTCGGACATCCTTCCCACTGCCTGGCAAGCCGTCGAGTACGCCGACGTTCCCGTGGATGGATCGGTGGCCGTTTTCGGGCTCGGGCCGGTGGGCCAGTTCTGCGCCCGGATCGCCCGCCACCGCGGAGCCGGCCGGGTGATCGGCATCGACAGGGTGCCCGAGCGGCTGGCGATGGCCCAGCGGCACGGCGTGGAGGTGATAGACGCTCGTTGCGAGGAGAACGTGTCCGCGGTTCTGCGGGATCGTACCGACGGGCGCGGCCCCGATTCGGTCATCGACGCCGTCGGCATGGAAGCCCACGGGTCGCCTGCCGCCGAGACGCTCCAGAAAGCGACGGGATATCTGCCCGATCCACTCGCCGCCGAGCTGACGGAGAGGGTGGGCGTCGATCGCCTGTCGGTACTCCACGCCGCCATCAGTTCGGTCAGGAGAAGCGGAACCGTTTCCGTGTCGGGTGTGTATGGCGGGGCGATCGACCCCATGCCCATGATGGAGATGTTCGACAAGGGCCTGACCCTCCGGATGGGCCAAGCCCATGTGAAGCGATGGATCGACGACCTCCTCCCGCTGGTGTCCGGGGACGACGACCCTCTTGGAACGATGGATCTCGCCACGCACCGCGTGCCGTTGGACCAGGCACCGGTCGCCTACGAGAAGTTCCAGAAGAAGGAGCAGGGAACGATAAAGGTGGTCATGTCGCCCCTGATCCGATACCACACTCTTGGATGATGGACGACTCTCCGCTCCGGTTGCGGTTCCGGCCCCTCACCCGAGACGACTTCCCGACGCTGACGGGGTGGCTGGCCCAGCCGCACGTGGCGCGCTGGTGGAACCACGAATACAGCCCGGAGGCGGTCGAACGCGACTTCGGTCCGGCGGTCGACGGCACCGACCCGACCCACATGCAACTCGTGTTGCTCGAGGCTCGTCCGATCGGGTTCATCCAGTGTTCCCGCTTCTCCGACTATCCCTCGTATCGGCGGGAAATCGAAAGGATCGTGGAAGTTCCCGAAGGTGCCGCCACCGTGGACTACTTCATCGGGGAACTCGACTTCGTCGGGCGCGGAGTGGGGAAGGCGATGATCGCCGCGTTCGCCGACCTCGTCTGGGAGAGGGATCCTGACCTGAGTTGTCTGATCGTGGCTGTCAACTCGGCCAACGAAGCCTCGTGGCGAGCGTTGCTGGGAGCCGGGTTCGTGCGGGTCGGCAGGGGTGATCTCGAACCCGACAACCCGATCGACGACTCCCTCCACGAGATACTGCGTCTCGACCGCCCCCGATAGCGCCAGTCTCTGGTTCGTGTCCCTGGGGTTCGCCACCGACGACCTCGTGGCTTCGAGCTTCCACTTGCAGGGGACGGCGCTGGAACGGTATCGGAGCTACGCCGGTGATGGCGTTTTTCGGCTTTCGGTGGGCCTGGAGGAGCCGGAAGACATCATCGAGGACCTCGACCGGGTGCTTGAGCCTTCGCTCGCGAAATCCACTGGCGCCAATGCTTCCGTGCAGTGAGACTCGAGCTCGGGAAGGGGCTTCGCCTGAGCGATCTCATCTACTCCATGACGATGTCGGTCGACGGTTACGTCGCCACTGCAGAGGGCGACATCGGCTGGACCGAGCCGAGTCCGGACCTCCACCGATTCCACAACGAACGCGTCGGCCGACAGGACGCCCAGTTGCTCGGCCGGCGCCTATACGAGGTGATGCGCTATTGGGAGGGGATCGACGAGAGCTCCGATGTCCCGGAGTTCATGCGGGAGTTCGCCGCGATCTGGGAGGCGCTTCCCAAGTACGTCTTCTCCCGCACACTCGATGCGGTCGAAGGGACCAACACGTTTCTCGTCCACGGCGACCTGGAAGCCGAGGTCGGAAGGCTGAAGCGGCGGCACGCCACGATCGGAGTGGGAGGAGCGACGCTCGCCGCTGCCTGCATGGCTCACGATCTGGTGGACGAGTTCGAAGTGTTCGTCGGGCCGGCAGTTCTCGGTGGCGGGCTGGCGTTCTTTCCCTCCGATGGTCGACGCCTCGACCTCGATCTGATCGAGACGAGACGTTTCGATGAGATCGTGTATCTGCGATACCGGCGCCGCTGATCAGGGTTTCGAAGCTGCTGGCGGTATCAGACCAGAACCCAATCCGTGACGACCTTGGCGCCGTCGGCCGTCACGACGGTGATCTGGGCGGGGCCTGTTCCCACATCGGAGAAAGTGAACCGGCCGAGGCTGTCGGTGGCCGAGTCCCGGACCGATCCGCCACACCGCAGTTCGACAGTCGCTCGCTGTGGCGGAACCAGTTGGCCAACCAGGCGACGCACGCCGTCCGACATCACCATCACCTCGATCTCGATGCCGGGAGCGCGGAATGTCACCTGCCGGGTCACCTCGACGCTGCGGACACCCGTCAGGTCCTGGCCGGACGAGTCGTACACCAGCTCGGCCAACTCGGCGTCGATGGTCCTCCACGTGAACGACTCCCGGGCCGCCTCGGTGACGTGCTCGGGCACGGGATCGGCTCGATCCACCGCCCGAGAGAGCAGCTCGAGGATCCTGTCGTCTTCGTAGGCGCTCATACCAACCCTCCTGGGTCCTCGCCGAGTTCGGCCGTCATGAACTTGCGGAGGCGCTCCAAAGCCCGTTGGCGAGTCGGGCCGATCGAGCCGATGGGTCTCCCGATCATCTGGGAGATCGTCGAGTAGTCGAGTGGGGGGTCGACACAGAGCAGGCGCAGCAAGCGCTGATCGTCTTCTGACAGCCGCGAGAATGCCCGTAGCGCCGCCCGCTCGATCTCGTCGTCGACGAGCCGTTCGTCCAGATCGACCGCCGTGGGGTCGCCGATGTCGAACTCGAAGTTGGAAGGCGTCTGCTTGCCTTGCTGCTTGAGCACTCGAAGCGCCTCGTTGCGCGCCGTGACCGCCAGCCACCCGGCGAGGCGTTCCGGGTCACGGATCCGGCCACAGTGCTCCACCAGCTTCAGCCAGACAGTCTGCGTGACATCGGCGGCCGCGGCGTCGTCCAGACGAAACCCCCGCACCACGTACCAGACGAGCCGGTTGTACTTCTCGACGAGGGCGTTCCAAGCGGATTGGTCGCCGTCGGCCGCCCCCGCCAACAGCTCGGCGACAGGGGCGTCGTTCATCGCCGAGTACTCTACGCGGGCGAAAGAGGCGCCCATGAACACTTCAGTCGAGAGGGCGGTCACACCGAAGCAGATGCGGGGGCGGCGGCGCTGATACGGGATTCAGGCGCCCAGGGCCACGAACGCCCCCCTCGCCGCTCGCTCGGCGAACGTCCGTGCCTCGGTCGACGCCACATACGCCAGCGCCGCCGCAGTGTCCTCGCCCGACACCATTCGCCGGTGGAGCTCCACCATCAGAGGCGTCGTCTCCCGGTCCGGGATCGGGACGACGGGTGCGACGAGACCGGCCACCCCCATCCGCAACAGGGCAGCCGACAAACCGAGCAGTTCGTCGCCCACGCCGACGTCCGACACCGCCGAATCGCACGACGGCATGACCATCACCGCAGGGACCGAGGAGACGAGATCGAGGTCGTACACCGTCAGCGGCCCGTCGGCGAGCCGCAGCGAAGAGAACTGGGGGTTGTCGGCCCGGAACGTGCCGTGGGCGGCGAGGTGGGCGACGTCGACACCGTCGAGGGCCGACAGCACAGCGCCGACCTTGGCGTTCCTGCCGCTGAGTCGTCGCCGCGTCCGATAGAGCCTGGAGAGCCGGTCGACCTCGATCGACGCGCTCTGGAGATCCGGCCCGGCCACCAGTGCCGCGGGCGATGCCGGGCCGATCCGCTTACGACGCTCAATCGCCCGCAGCCACGCTCGGGCCGAAGGAGCGAGCGACACGGTCCTGCCGTTCATGCCTCGGAGCACGTGCCAGGGGAGCCGGTGGAGCACACCGGTGGGAATGACAACCATGGCCCGATCGTCCACCCCGAGAGGCTGTAACAGGTTCTGGGAGAGCCGGTCGGCGGCGTCGTCGAGAGCCGCAACGGCCGCCTCTTGCGACGCCTCCGAACCATGGGCCGTGGCGAGCCGCGTCAATGAGAAGACGATCGAGTCGACGTCGGAAGCAACTTGCTGTCGTGCCACCAGGCGACGCACGTGCCACCGGCGTCCGTCGAACCAGACGGCATGAACTACGTCCCTGAGCGCGAAATACGAGACCAGAGCACGGTCCTCCAAGGCCGACGTCAGCTCGGTCCGGTCGAGGCTGGACACGGCCGCGCCCTGGCCATCGCCTTCCGATTGCCGGATCAGGCGCCGGATCTGTGACTCCAATCGACGCACCTGCGCCCTCAGTTCGTCGGTTGGGCGGCCCTCGGCTCCTGCCTGGCGCAACGCCGTGTCGGCGTCGCGCAGAGCACCGAGGGCGGCGGTCAGCTCGGCGCTCTCGGGAGGGAGGACCGGCGGAAAGTCGATGCTGCGAGCCCGCCACGTCTCCACGGCCTGGAGCACGCGCCACGGTCGCCCGGCGCGCAGAGCGTCTTCGATCGCGGCTGTGACGAGACGGACGCCATGGCGGGCTATGCCAGCCCGCATCTCGGGGGATCCCAGGCCGGCCCGGAATCGGTCGAGTAGCCGGAGGCCAGACTCGATGGCTCGTCTCGCTTCGCGCTCCATGTTCCGGGCGGTGGCCAGCATGTACCGGGCTTCCGCCCGGGCCACCTGGTCGAGATGGGAATCGGGTCCGGTCGTGCCTTCGAGCTGGCTGAGCACCTCGACCGTGGCCTCCATGTCTCCGAGGTCGAATGCCACGCGGCCCGCTTCGATACGCGCCCGGGTCGCCTCCCACTCCCAGCCGGCGGAATCGAGGCGTGCCACGAGCGAGAGCATCCGCCCGAGTTGGCGCCGATTCGGGGAAGCGCGCAGGGCGGCGAGCGTCTCGGTTTGGGCGGCCTTGAGCTCCCACTGGCGCCGTCCCTGGGAGGCGAACAGCCGACGCGCCTCGGCGGCGCATTCCCGCGCGGTCCCGATCTCACCCGCGACGTCGGCGATACCGGCCAAGACGAGGAGGGCGTCGGCCAGCGCCGGTCCCTCGCCCTCGGACCGCAGATGGTCGACGGCGGCCCTGGCGTCGGCGAGGGCGTCGTGCATCAGACCGACATCGGCATAGACCTCGGCCCGATCGGACAAGAGCGCGGCCATGCGCTGACCGGCACGCAGGCGGGTGAAGATCTGTTCGGCGCGATCGAACCACACGAGGGCCTGGGGGACGTCTCGCCGTCGTCCATGGCTGAACCCGAGGTTGTGGGCACAGGCGGCCTCGAGCAACGTCTGGCCTTCCTCGACCGCGATCCGATGAGCCTGCTCGAGGTCTTCGACGGCTGCGTCCACGTCCCCGGAGTAGACGTGGATGATCGACCGGTTGATCCGGAGCCGGGCGGCGCCGACGCGGTCGCCAGCTGCTTCCAACCCTTCGAGGGCGGCGGCGTAGCTGTGGAGCGCCTGCCGGTTGTCCCCGAGGCGCTGGTGGATGAGCGCCCGCTGCATGTCGTTGCGGGCCGCGGCGGCTCCTGACAGGCTCCGGGCGGCGACGTCGGTCAGTTGGAGCGCTTCCTGCAGTTCGCCCATACGGGCGACGGTCCACGCCAGACTGGAAGTGATCTCGGCTCCGAGCGCGGCGTCCCCTGTGCCCTCCGCCGTCGAAATCGCGGTGCGCAGGGCTTCCACCGCACCTTCCAGATCGTCGAGCTCCCTCCTCGCCAAGCCCAGCGCCCACCGAGCGACGGCGGCATCACCGGGTTCGAGAGAGCCGTTCAATGCCTCGGTGGCGAGCTCGATCGCTCGCGCAGGTTCGCCCTGGGCGAGATCGAGGGCTTCTCGCGCCAGGTTCCTCGTCCGCCGCGTCATCTCCGGCAATGCTAGGTATCACCGCGCACCGCCTTTCGCTCGGTTCAGAGAGAGACAAGGAGAAGAGATGGTCAGTTCTGACAATTCAGGCATCTTCGACGTGCTGCAGAAGCACGCTGAGCGCTTCCGGAGGCGCGTCGAGGAAGCTCGCATCGGCTGGACCGGCGAAGGTGCCGCTTTCAGGACGGATTCCGTGATCGTCCGACTCGACGAGAGCGTCCGGGAGCGACTCGAGCAGGCACTACGAGGCGAGGAGTTCGCCGTCGACGAGAACACGAAACTGGGTGTCGCCCGGGTCCGCGTCCAGAGGCCCATGGATGCGCTCGCCCGCCTGCGGGAAGTGGGAGTCGAAGCCCGTCCGAACTACGTGTACTTCGCCGGACCGTCCTTTTTCGGCAATCCCTCGTTCTTCGGCAACCCGTCCTTTTTCGGCAATCCTTCGTTCTTCGGCAATCCGTCGTTCTTCGGCAATCCGTCGTTCTTCGGCAACCCGTCGTTCTTCGGCAACCCGTCGTATGTCGGGAATCCTCAGGTCAACACTGCCACCCCCGGGGCTGAACCGATCCCGGCATGGCCGGAGCGCACCGAGAGAAAGCAGCGGCCGGTGGTGGCGGTGCTCGACACCGGCCTCGAAACCGTGGACGGAAAGGAGCCTCGTCATCCCGTCCTCAAAGGGCACGCGATCGTGCACAGTCCGTGGACGACGGGACCGGATCTCACGGAGGCGGTGGACGAGGACATGCTCGACGTCGACGGCGACGGCCTGCTCGAGCGAGTGGCGGGCCATGGCACATTCATCACCGGCATCGTTCGAAAGCACGCCCCGGACGCCGACATCGAAGTGGAGGGCGTGCTGTCTAGTTTCGGTGACGGCGACGACTGGCACCTGGCACAGATCGTGACCGAGCTGCTCGGGCGGACGACTCCGAATGTCGTGAACATGTCGTTCGGCACCTACACGGAGGACGACACCTGCCCGCTGGCGATGGGGGAGGCGGTGCGTCTGCTTCGGGAGAAGGGGGCAGTGGTGGTCGCATCCGCCGGCAACGACGCCACGTGTCGTCCCGCCTTCCCCGCAGCCCACCCCGAGGTCATCGCGGTCGGAGCACTCGACTGCCACGGACCGGCATGGTTCACGAACCACGGCCCTTGGGTCGACGCCTGCGCCCCCGGAGTCGGGGTGGTGAGCACGTTCGTGTTCCACGACGGGCCGGCCGGCGAGGCGTGCGGAGCCGACCCCGACCGCTACGACGGATGGGCGAGTTGGTCAGGCACCTCTTTCGCCGCCCCGAAGGTCGCCGCCGCCATCGCCCGAGAGATGGTCGTCTCCGGGATCGATGCGGACGTTGCCGCCCATCGGGTCGTGTTCGACCGGGCGCTCTTCCGTGTCCCCGAGCTGGGGACGGTGGTGAACCTCGGCTGAAGAGCGCGTATCAGCCACCAGATCAGGAGATCTGGTTTGTCGGTGGGATCCGAACTGGGCCGTTCGGTGGGCCCCACCGATTGGGGGCGGTGGGAAGACCAGCGGAGGTCTCCCATCGGAGTGGGAGGCGACGCGTCAGGGAGGGTTTGTGTTGGGGACCCCTCCCTGACGCACCATCGCCGATGACCGCCAACCCCACGGGGATTGGCCGCCTTCAGCACCGCCCCACGGTGGGGAGAAGGCCGACCACGACTCGCGCCAGACTCAGGTCAGCGAACCATGGAATCCGGTGCTGCCGGGAGCCGCCTTCCTAACATCGGGTGGATCGTCACCCGAGACTCCGCTCCGCCTCCCGGTGTCATCCGGTTCCCCGACGCCCCGCCGCATGCATTGCGGCTCGTCATCGTTCGATTCCTGACCGCGACCGGTCTCATCTTTCTCGTCGCGGCGATCGTGTTCCTGGGCCGGGACGGCTACCGGGACGTCGACGGTGACCTCACCGCCCTCGACGCTCTCTACTACTCGACCGTCGCCGTGACGACCACCGGGTACGGCGACATCGTCCCTGTGAGCCAGGGCGCCCGGCTGGTCACCGTCGTGGTCCTGACCCCGATCCGAGTCGCCTTCCTCATCCTCGTCGTCTCGACCACCGTGGAGGTGCTGGCAGCTACCACGCGGTACTTGCTCCGTGTGCAACGATGGAGGAGCGTGATGCGCGACCACTACGTCATCTGCGGCTACGGCACCAAGGGGCGATCGGCGGCCGCGACGTTGGTTTCGAAGGGCATCGACCCGGAAAAGGTGGTTGTCGTCGAATGGGACGCTACTACGGCGGGGGAAGCGACCGCCGACGGTTTCACGGTCGTCGTCGGCGATTGCACACGGGAGTCCGTGCTCAGCCGGGCCAACGTCGCCAACGCCAAGGGCATCGTCGTCGCCGTCAATCTCGACTCCACCGCGGTGCTCACCACGCTGACGATTCGCATCCTGAACCCGACCGCCCGGCTGGTGGCCGCCGTGAAGGAAGCGGAGAACTTCAAGATCCTGAGAAGAGGGGGAGCTTCCGTCGTCGTCACCTCGGACGAGGCGACCGGTCGCCTGCTGGGGCTGGCGATCGACAACCCTCACCAGGCAGCGCTCATCGAGGATCTGCTGCTCATCGGAGAGGGAGTGGACCTCGTGGAAACCGACGTGACCGACGACATGGTCGGCGGCCCTGTACCCGACAAGGCCGTCGCCGTCATTCGGGGAGGTCGAATCATCACCACTGACGTGGTCCTCCGGCCAGGGGACCGCCTGCTCTCCATGGAGGAGAACGGGCAGGCGGAGGCCGACGAGTGAGTCGGCTCTCGGTTCGGTTCGCTCCGGACCCGACCAGACTGGAAGCATGAGCGAACCCCTCCGAGTCGACGTGTGGTCCGATGTCGTCTGCCCCTGGTGCTACATCGGGAAGCGCAACATGGACGCCGCCATCCGTGACTTCACGGGAGCGGACGGCGGAGTGCCGGTCGTCGTCGAGTTCCACAGTTTCGAGCTCGATCCTTCCGCCCCTGAGGACTTCGACGGTTCGTCGGTCGACTACCTGGCCCGCCACCGAGGCGTCGATCCCGAGACCGCCCGCCAGATGCAGCGCCAGGTCGCCCGGGTGGCTGCCGCCGTCGGCCTCGATTACGACTTCGAGGGGCTCAAACCGGCCAACACGCTCAAGGCCCATCAGCTCCTCCATCTCGCCAAGGCGCACGGCCGTCAGGTCGAAGTCAAGGAATCGCTGATGCGGGCCCACTTCGTGGAGGGGCGGCACATCGGGGACATCGACGAGTTGGCGACGATCGGCGCAGAGGTGGGCATCCCCGCCGAAGAGGTGGTGTCTGCCCTCGAAAGGCAGGAGTACGTCGAGGCTGTGCGCGCCGACCAACAGCTCGCGGCTCGGATCGGCATCCGGGGAGTCCCGTTCTTCGTGATCGACGGACGGTTCGGCATCTCGGGCGCACAGCGGCCCGAGGTGTTCATCGAGACTCTGAACCGGGCCGCCTCCGAGTCGGCCGAGGCCTCCTGACGGTCCCGTCTGCCTGAGATCGCCTCCTCCTGCGGCGAGTCTCGCCTCCGCGGTTTGATAGCGGCGCCCGACTATTTTGGGAATCAGAACTCGGGGTAGTCGAGCGCTGAGGAGGAGTGGGCGAGATGATCATCACCGTCGGAATGTGGGTTCACGTCCTCGTGAACGCCCTGGTCTGCTTTCAGCCGACTCGCAATCCGATCTGGGGGGAGTTGCGCCTCGTCGGCGTGATCGTCTCGACGATCGCGCTGTGGATGGTGATGGCGGCGGTCCTCTAGGCGCGGACGAAGGGCGAACGTCACGTCTCAGGCCAACAGGTCGGCGACCTGGTCGACGTCGTCGACCGTGTTGTAGATGTAGAACGACAGGCGCACCCTCCCTGCCCGTACCGCCGCCTTCACGCCGGCGTCGCGCAAACGGTCGCCGTGGGGCGTGTCGAGGGCCACGACGGCACTGTTCGACGGCTCCATCCCCAGAGCGTCGCGGAGTCGGTTGGCGAGGCCGACGCTGTGCTGGTTGGCGGCTTCCACGCCCACCTCGGCGATCAAAGAGACGGAGATGGCGGCGCCGATGAAGTCGAACCACGCCGGTGACACGTTGAACCGGCGTCCGTCGCTCGCCAGGCGAACCGGCGTCCCATACAGGCTCTGCCAGGGATCGTCGCCCGCGTACCAGTTGGCGTAGATCGGCTCGAGCCAATCCGCCGACTCGGCGACGGTGACGAACCCGGAGCCGCGGGGTGACAACAGCCACTTGTAGGCACCGCATGCCGTCACGTCGAAGCGGTCGGCGCGGATCGGCAGCCATCCCGCCGCCTGGCTCACGTCGACATAGGTGCGCACTCCGTAGGCGCGAGCGGCAGACTCGAGGGCGTCGAGGTCGGTGACCCGTCCGTCGGCGGACTGGACGGCGCTCACCGCCACGAGATCCACCTGTTCGTCGATCCGCTCGAGCAACTCGTCGAGGGGGACGATGCGAACGTCCAGACGCCCGTCGTTGGCGAACGGGTAGAGGAGGGAGCTGAACTCCTCTTCGGCGACGAGGACCCGGGAGCCCTCGGGGAGCGACGCCGCCACCAGGCCGCTCACGGTCGACACCTGACTCAGGATGCCCACACGCGAAACATCCGCGCCGACGACGCGGGCGTGAGCTCGGCGGGCGGCGTCGACGTGGATGTCGAAGTCTGAAGCGTCCCACCGGCCGTGGAGCCAATTCTCCGCCGCTGACTTCAGCGCCTCGACCGTCGATCGAGGTGGAAGACCCAGCGATGCCGTGTTCAGATAGCCGCGGCCGGCGGCGAACTGCTCTCTAACTGTGTCCTCGAGCATGACCCCATTGTGGATCCCCCAGCCGGGAAGAGCGGGGTCGGCCGAGGAGCGTCACATCGCCTGGGGCCGGAACACGAACGCCAGACCGTCGCCTCCGTCGTGGACATCCATCACCGATTCGGAGAGGGCGTCGACTATCAGGGGGTCCACGTACACCTGCGTTGCGCCTTGTTCGGCCACACCGTCCTCGGGGGTGGCGTTCTCGACGAACTCCAGACGCACGGCGAGATCGCCGTTGGGACCGCGCTCGGCGGTGAGGCGGGTGTCGTGGGATGCGGGGATGCCTTCGCTCGCCCGGATCGTTTCGAGGGCGGCAGCAGCATTCTCAGAGAGTTGGAGCATCGTGCTCCTCCTTGGGTCGGTCAACGACCACCCTAGGGTTGCTGGGGAGTAGTGACCACTGCCGAACCGGCCCTTTCGGCGACCATCCGGAGCCCCGGAAATACGTGCCCATCGATGTCGCCTCGGCCAAGACGTGGTCCGAGGCAGCGTCGAGCACCTCGCCTTTCGTGGCCCCTTCGGGTAGGCCCAGCCGCGTGTCGAGGGCGTAGACACGGAAGAAGTAGCGATGGGTGCCCGACGGCGGGCAAGGCCCGACATACGCCAGCCCGCCCGCCGAGTTCCTCCCCGACACGCCGAGCCCGGAGGCGCCTTCGGGTATGTGGTCGGTCGGTGGGATGTCGTAGACGATCCAGTGGTCGAATGTCCCGGATGGGGCGTCGGGGTCGTCCACCACGAGAACGAGAGATTCGGTGCCTTCGGGGATGCCGTCGATGGTGAGCGGAGGGGAGATGTCGTCGCCGTCGCACGTGTAGACGGCGGGGATCGGTTCGCCTTCGGTGAAAGCGGACGTCAGTCCCATGGTCATGGACGCCTCCGGTAGCTCGGGTTCGTCGCCGCAAGCGGCCAGCGTCACAACGAATAGGAACGCCACGAAAACGACTGGGCGCGTCGTGTCGCGCATGACACCATCGTGTCACGGGCGGTGTACGTGTGCCACCGTAGAGAATGCCGAGCTTCGACAGGAGGCGGAATGTATTCCTGGGCTGACTCCGACGACGACGTCGACTGGGGGGAGCTGTCCGAGATGTACTGGCTCGCCCCGCTCGGGCACAAGCCGCCAGATCATCTCCAGTTCGTCTTCGACAATTCGAGGTACAAGTGCTTCGTATACGCCGACGGAAGAGTGGTCGGGGCGGGTCGGGCCGTAGCCGACGGCCGGGACGTCTCCTACATCGCCGACGTCGCCGTCCACCCGGACCACCAAGGTCAGGGTCTGGGGCAGCAGATCATCCAGCGCCTCGTGGACCTCTCCGCCGGTCACAAGAAGATCATCCTCTACGCCAACCCCGGGACCGAAGGGTTCTACGTGCGGTTGGGCTTCTACCCGATGAACACGGCGATGGCGATCTGGCACGATCAGGAGTCCGCCGTGGCCTCCGGCCTCCTGCGCCGTCCCTGAGGTCAGCCCTCGACCACGATCACGTAGCGGCCGTCAGCCGAAAGGGGACACATTCCTTCGTAGACACCCGGCGCACCGAAGGTGACCTCGAACTCCTGGCCGGCGCCGACCATGTACGGCCCCACCGGCTGGTCGACTACGTCCTGGTTCTCGACCCGGATGGTGTCACCGACCTCGAAGTGGAGACGAGAGGGCATCAAGTCGACCTTCTCCCCGGAGGAGATCCGGGCCGCGGTGCCCTCGGGGATCACCAACTCGTAGGCGTAGCCGCCGCCCGCGCAGGCCGTCACCCACAGCGCCAGCAAGAGGAGGACGAGACTCTTTCTCACGGCGCCGAATCGCGGACCTCGGCCGTGACGACGATCTCGCCGGCGTTCTCGAAGGTCAGGGTGAGCTCGATCGTCGATCCCGTCTCCAGCGGCCTGGCGAGGTCGAGGAGCATGATGTGATACCCGCCGGGCTCGAGCGAGGCGGTCTCTCCGGAGGCGATCTCTAGCCGGTCTATGGCACGCATCTCCATCATGTGACCACCCGTATCGGCCGTCGCCGAGTGCTCGTCTGAGTCCATCTCGGGCTCCACCGCCACGGTCTCGTGGATCTCGGCCAACCCCGCCACCGCCGGGTCGACGGACACGGCGACCAGGGCGTCGGCAGTGGCGGTGCCGTTCGTGATCTGCATGTAGGCCGCCCCCGCCTCCGCCATCGAAGGGGAGGTTCTCGCCCAAGCGTCCGACACCTCGAGTTCGCCGCCACCCCCGCGGCATGCGGTCACGGCGACGGCGACCGCGGCGAGCAACGCGAAGGCGATTCGGCGGCCAGGGGACGTGCTCTTCATGACTGTGCTTCCTCCAATAGGGATTCCATGTCGGCGGCCATGTCTTCGGACGAGAAGCCGAACGGCCACTCCACGCGGACGGTCCCCGTGTCGTCGATGACGTACGTGAGAGCGGTGTGAGCCACCGCATAGGCCTCACCGGGCTGGTGGTCCTCGATCTCCCATTGAACGCCGAATGCGGCCGCCGCATCGGCGAGTCGAGCGGAGTCGTCGGTGCGCAGCGGTATCCGCCGCGAGAAGAAGTGGCTCAGGTAGTCGTCGAGGCGCTCGAGGGTGTCCCGTTCGGGGTCGACCGTGACCATCGCCACTGTGACCCTTTCGGCAAGCCCGGGCTCCAGGTCGGTCAGGGCTCGGCTGATGTCGGCCATGGTCGTGGGACAGACGTCGGGACAACTGGTGTATCCGAAGTACGCGAGGAGGAGGCCGCCCGGGGCGGCTCGCATCGCCACGTCCTGTCCGTCGGGGCCGGGGAGGGACACTTGTGCGACCTGAAGGGGAGGGTTGCGTACCGCTCCCTTGAGGGACGGCGTGTCGCCGCAGGCGGCGATCACGACCATCAGGGCGAGAGCCAGCGAAGTCGCCCGGAAACGGCTCGCATTCGAACCAGGCACCGACGTAGCGTGCGCCGACACCGGGGGAATGCGCACGGGTCCTTCGTCCCGCTTCGAGGGCCGAAAGTCCCGAAGTGTTCGCCCGGCGCCGCGCCGTGCATGGCGGAGCAGGCAATCGTGACGACGAGACCCGAAGAGGAGACACGATGACCGACGAGCCCACCCGTGCCCACGAGCGATTCCGGATCCTGCACGAGGACGGCACCTTCCTGATGCCGAACGCCTGGGACGTCGGGTCGGCACGGCTCCTCGAATCACTGGGGTTTCCGGCCATCGCTTCGACGAGCTCCGGATTCGCCGCGTCCTTGGGGAGAGCCGACCAGCAGACGACACTCGACGAGCTCGTGGCACACAGCGAGGAGTTGGTCGCCGCGGTCGACATCCCTGTGAGCATCGACGCCGAGCACGGCCACGCCATCGAACCGGAGGGGGTGGCCGACAACGTGCGGCGGTTGGCCGCCACTGGGGCGGCTGGCGTCTCGATAGAGGACTACGACCCCCAGCGAGGTCTGCTTCCCCTCGACCTCGCGGTGGAACGAGTGGAGGCGGCCGCGGCAGCCGCGGCCGAGACGGGGATCGTGCTCACCGCCCGGGCCGAGAACCACCTCTACGGGGTCGACGACCTCGACGACACGGTCGCCCGGTTGCGCGCCTTCCGCCACGTCGGTGCCGATGTCCTCTACGCCCCCGGCGTCACCTCGGTCCCGGACTTGGAGAGGCTGGTGGCGGAGACCGGTGGGCCCGTCAACGCCTTGGTCCAGGGTCCCAGCCCCACCGTCGCCGAGATGAAGCGCATAGGGATCAGACGCATCTCCACGGGTGGCGCGCTCGCCTTCGCCGCCTATGGAGCCGCCGTCGCTGCCGCCCGGGAGCTCCTCGAACGAGGGACCCACGAATATCTCGGCGCTCTCCTCAGCGTCGACGACCGGGCCGCTTTGGACCGTCCCGCTAAACAAGTCGGTTGATTCGGCCGAAAGATCCCCGTGTACTTCGACGACGCTGCGAACGAGAGCCGGCGAGGCTCCGGGATGAGCGCCGCCGGTCTCCGTTTCTCTCACCCCCTCGTGACGGCGAAACTCGCCGAGTTGGGGGTGACGGGGGAAGATCCGCCGGCGAGCCCGGCGTGGCGGCAGTTCGTCGAGTGGGTGGGAAGCCTGTACCGGGAGGTGGAAGAGCTCCGTGCTCTCCACCGCGACGCCGTCCTCGATCGCTCGAGCTTCGAGCATCTGTTCCACCACTCACCGGTCCCGACCATGCAGCAGGACTACAGCCGGCTGGAGCGCTGGATGGAGAGGCGTCGGCAGGAGGGCGCCAACGACTTGGTCGAGGCGCTCGGCGGGGCAGAGCTCGAGCGCATCCGCGCCGTGGTGCCGATGATCGAGATGACGGCAGCCAATCCCGCCGCCCAACGTGCCGTCGGGCTGCCTGTCGACGAGATGCTGGGCCCGATCGACCCCCGGATCGTCAACCCCGGCTCCGAGGTCGGCTGGATGACCCAGCTGCGAGCTGTCTGGGAAGGGGAGCCGGTCGCTCATGCCGCTTTCAAGGCCGAGACCGCAGACGGGATCCTCTACGACGCCGAGTCGGTCCTCGCCGCTCCGCTCATCGACGGCCAGCCGGACTTCTCCCGGGCCGTGTTCACGATCATCGACGTGACTCCGCACCGGGAAGAGGAAAGGCGGATGCAGGAGACGATCGAGGCGAAGGACCGGTTCCTGGCATCGGTGAGTCACGAAGTGCGCACGCCGCTCACGGCGATCCTCGGCTTCGCCCGGCTCCTCGAGCAGGAGCCCGACATCCCCGAGGACGACCAGAGGATGATGATCGGCTCTATCGCCGACCACGCCCAGGAGATGTCGGATCTGATTGAAGACCTGCTGGTGGCGGCCAGAGTCGAGCTCGGCCAGGTCCAAGTGGTGAGCGAGCCGCACGACGTGGTCGCCCAGATCACCCAGTTGCTCGCATCCGGCGGAAGCTTCACTCGGGGAGTGAAGTTCGAACCGCAGTCCACGGAGGCGGTGGCGACGTGTGACCCTGCCCGGCTCCGGCAGGTGCTGCGCAATCTGCTCACCAATGCCGAACGCTACGGCGGTCCCAATGTCGCCATCTTCGTGGACGTCGAAGGCGACTTCGTGGTCGTCGATGTCGTCGACGACGGTGCCGGGATCCCGCGTCGGGACTGGGACCGCATCTTCGAGCCTTATCAGCGAGCCCACGACGCCCCCGGCCAACCGGATTCGGTGGGAGTCGGCCTCGCCATTTCTCGTCAGCTGGCCACCCTCATGGGCGGCAGCCTCGACTACCGCTACTCGGATCGGAGCGTGTTCCGGTTGCGGCTGCCGGTTGCGCGGCGAGTCGGCACCTCCGATGAGTAGGGCGTGTCACCGACGTCGGTACGGGTAGTCCCTGTGGGGACCATCGCCATCACAACGACCTGGAGGCGCCATGGAACTCTTCGAACCCCGCCGAGCCTTCAGCGGCTTCGCGGTGCCCGACATCGACACGGCTCGCCGGTTCTACGGTGAGACGCTCGGGCTCCCGGTCACTGAACGAGACGGATTGTTGGCCCTGCACGTCGGGGGAGGAGAGGACGTCCTCGTCTATCCCAAGCCCGATTTCGCACCGGCGACATACACGATCCTGAACTTCCCGGTGGACGACATCGAGCAAGCGGTCGATGCCCTCAAATCGCGAGGTGTCGAGTTCCTCCGCTACGAAGGCTTCGACCAGGACGACCGGGGAATCTCCCGGAATCCGCACGGCCCGGCGATCGCCTGGTTCGCCGACCCGGCCGGCAACATCCTCTCGGTCATCGAGATCACCGGCTAATCGGACGCGGTTTCCTGCGAGGCGAGGTCGGTGATCGAGCGGTGGAGCCGGAAGGTCTCCTCGTCGGTTCGGCTGTCGTCGACGAACGAGAGGAACTGGGAAGCCAACTCTGCGAAAGCGCCCCTGTCGGCACCGGCCGCCGCCCTCAGGTTGAACTCACCCGACCGCCGCCACCGCCACACCTGGTAGAGCTCGCAGCGCTGCTCGGGTGCCCACACCGGAAGGTATGTCCCTAGGTACTCGAGGCCCTGCGGGGCAGAGTCGGCCAACTCGCTCTCGTGCTCGTGGAGCCATTCCCTGAGCTCGTCGAAGGCTCCCGGTCGGACGAAGAAACCCCATTCGTAGATCAGGGCCATGGTCACCGCCTCCTCTCTCCTCGGAACCGTATCCGCTCGGCGGTCGCTCTGCAGCGTCCCGGTGGAGGATCCCCGGATCCTCATCGGGTCGGGATGGGGAGGACCCCAGGGATCTCCCCCATTCCATGGGAGTGGCACGGTACGTAGGTTGGAGACGTGACCGGAGCCACCCCACCGCCGGCTGACATGCGGCCCGATGCGCCGAGTCCCGAAGGGAAGCGGTCCCGAGCCCGCGCGTACGCGGTCGCCGGCGCGGCACTCGCCGCGGTGGCTCTGCTCACGTGGTGGGGGTGGCCCTACATCTCCCGCTTCCTGGATGCCGAGCAGGCTCGCCGCCTGGTCGAGGATGCCGGAGCGTGGGGGCCGCTCGTCCTCATCGGCATGCAGGTCGTCCAGGTCGTCGTCGCGCCGATACCCGGCCAGATCACCGGCCTGGTGGGCGGGTACCTGTTCGGTCCCGTCCTCGGAGTGGTCTACACGACCATCGGAGCCACGATCGGATTCACGTTGGTCTTCTTCCTCGCCCGGAGATGGGGGAGGCCGTTCGTCGAGAAGTTCGTCAGCCGCGAGCACCTGGAGCGCTTCGACCATCTGGCGGGGACGCGGGGAACGCTGGCTCTGTTCCTCGTCTACCTGCTGCCGGCCTTCCCCGACGACATAATCTCGTTCGTGGCCGGCCTGACGCCCATCCCGATCCGGAGTCTCGTCCTCGTCTCCCTCGCCGGTCGGCTGCCGGGATACGTCCTGTTGAGCGTCGGCGGGAACGGGCTCGCCTACGACGACCTCGACCCGATCGTCGTGATCGGCGGCGTCGTCGCCGTGATCGTGGCATTGGCGTACTGGAAGCGGGACTGGCTGCACGAGATGGTGGCGAGTGGCGACGTGGTCGGCTTCCTCCGGCGCCGCTGGCCGCTGTCGGCCATGATGAGCGCCGTCTTCTTCACCGGCCTGGCGCTGGTGGCGGTCGCTCTGTACTTCGCCGCTACCGCCGACCCGCTTCTGCGGTAGGCGCGGGACCCGGAGTCGGGTCCCGCGCCCGTAGGTCAGATGCGGGCGTCGGGGACGACGACGGCCCGTCCTTCGACCTCTCCGGCCTTGAGTGCGTCGTACGCCTCGACCGCCCGGCTGAGTGGGAACTCGGTGGTCTTCGAGGAGATGAGCCCGCGTGCGGCCAAGGTGAGGACCTCGGCCAGTTCGGGGCGCGTTCCCCAATAGGTGGTCTGGATGCTCACCTCGTAGGGAACCGAGAAGAACGACACCGGGAGGGTCCCGCCGCCGATCCCCACGATCGTGAGGTCGCCCATCTGGCGGGCCGCGGCTGCCCCCATGGCGAGGGTGGCGTCGACCCCGACGAAGTCGAGGATCACGTCGGCGCCGCGACCGCCGGTGGCCTTGCGGATCTCTTCGGCCGTCGACTCGTCCGACAGGAAGGTCAGGTCGGCTCCATGAGACTCCGCCAGCTCCAGAGCGGACTCGCGGGTGTCGACCGCGATGATGCGGGCACCGGTGACGGCTCTCAGGATCTGGACACCCATGTGTCCCAGTCCTCCGACGCCGATGACCACGGCGGTCGCCTCTGGCGTGAGCTTGGGCAGGGAACGGCGAATGGCGTGATAGGGAGTCAGACCGGCATCGGTCAGTGGCGCCGCCTGCCTCGGCTCGAGACCTTCGGGGAGAGGGAGGAGCAACCGACTGTCCGGCACCAGCATGTACTCGGCCATGCCGCCATCGAGGCCGAGGCCGCCACCACCGCCGGGGATGGGAGCGGCTTCCAGGTTCTCACAGTAGATCTCGATCCCGAGCCGGCACCGGGCGCAGGTCCCGCATCCCCAGGGCCCGTAGACGGCGACCGGCTGGCCCACCTCGAGGTCGGTGACACCTTCTCCGAGGGCGTGTACCCATCCGGCGTTCTCGTGGCCGAGGGTGAACGGAGGGTTCCACGGCACCACCCCTTCCTCGAATTCGTCCATGAGGTGGACGTCGGAGTGGCAGGCTCCGGCTCCGCCGACTGCGACTACGACTTCACCCGGTCCTGGTTCGGGATCGGGAACGTCGACGAGCTCGGGCGGCGTCTTCCACGCCTGCAGACGAAGTGCTTTCACAAGGCTCCTTTCACGGGGCGAGCACCCCCAACCGTGCCGGGTGAACCGGCCGGCAGCTAGGGACTTATGTCATGGACCGCGGGACCGGAGAGCCCCATGTGCCGAGAGACGGGGTCGGAAGCGACGCCTTCTCCACCAGGCCTTCGAACAGATGCTCGAGGGCCGTCACCGCATCGACCCGGGGTGCCCACCCGAGCTCCCGCCGGGCGCGGGAGGAGTCCATCAGCGGAACGGAAGTCGCCATGTCCAGCCATCCTTCCGGCGTCGGCTGGCTGTGGAGCCGCCAGGTCGCCGCCACCAGCGACCGGACGAGGCCCGTCGGAACCGCAGCCAACCTCGTCCCGAGCATCTCGGCGACGCGGGCGCTGTCGAGCGTCGGCTCGGCAGCGAGGTTGAACGCCCCTCGCTGGGCGGTGGGGAGGAGGGCCCGGCAGGCGCGGGCGACGTCGGAGCTGTGGACGGCCTGGAACCGCAACTCGCGGGGCAGGGGGAGTGCCGGCAGGGCGCCCCGGCGGAAGACACCGCCCGGAAAGAACCGCCCCAGGAAGAGCCGGCGGATCCCACTCGCCGCTTCGCGTTTGAAGATCAGAGCCGGCCGCACCCTGGCCACCGCCATGTCGCGGTTCGCTTCCTCGAAGCGATCGATGTACCACTCGACGGTCGCCTTGTGCCGGGAGTAGAAGGAGGTGGCGACTCCGTCGGTCGGGTGGGTCTCGTCAACCCGCGGCTCGTACGGGGCGGGGGAGTAGGCGCCGACCGACGAGGCGTACACCAGGCGGGGCACCCCGGCGGCGGCCGCCGCTTCCACGACGCGGCGGGTTCCCATGACGTTGGTCCGCCAGAGCCGTGCCTCGTCGTGGGAAGGCTGGATGGCCCAGGCGAGATGCACGACGGCGTCGGCGTTGGAGAACAACTCGGTGAGGGGATGGGTGGCGACGTCTCCCGCCACCCATTCGACCTGCGGGAAGGGCATCGCTCGACCGACTCTTCGGGCGAGCCCGGCCACCGACGAGATCGCCGGATCCGCCACGAGCACTTCGAGGAGGCTCGTGCCGACGTTGCCGCTGGCGCCGGTGACGACGACTCGCATCGTCGGCCAGTACCCGGTCCCGGCCCCGACAAACGACATGGGTGGTGGGTGGGGTCCGGGTGGCGTGGATCAATCAGTCGGGGCCCGCCAAGGCGTAGGCCACAGCCGCGGCGAAGTCCATGTTCCGGCCCTCGAGATAGGCTTCTCTCGCGTCGCCGGTCAGGGCCTCGAGGCGGTCCAGGTCGAGGTCGTCGACCCGGTTCGTCTCGTGTGACACGATGTCGGTGCCGGAGGTCTCCCGGAGGCTGTGGAAGGCTCCTCCCAGGCGGTACGCCCGCATCTCGTCGCCGAGGAGGAGCGCAACACCGCCGATCAGGGCGATGAAGAGCACAGCCGCCGACACGTCCTCGTCGCTCGACAGGAGCTCGAGCCCTTCGCGGAGATATCGCCATGCGGTGTCGGCGTCGCCGATCCGCAGGGCGGTGCCGCCGAGCTCGAAGAGGGCCCAGCCAGTCCCGAAGTTGTTCCCTGCCTTCCGGTAGTAGGCGAGGCTCCGTTCCCAGTGGTGGAGGGCCGACTCCCGGTCGCCCTGGAACAGGCCCAGCACGTTCCCCCGCCCCCATTCGACATCGCCGAGCCCGCTCGTGTCGCCCACCTCCTCGAAGAGGCGCTCCGCTTCCTCCAGTTCCGCCCAGGCGGCGTCGGGCTGGTCGGCGTCGAAGACGAGGGCGAGGGCGTGGTTGTAGAGGGCGTTGGCCAGCTCCCAGTCGTCGTCTCCGGCACGGTGGATCTCGAGTGCCTCCCCGTACGTCTCCGCCGTCCCCGGGATACCCGCCCACCAGCTGATCCCCGCCATCGCTTCGAGAGCTTTCGCCCTCCAGTGGGGCTCGCCGTCGGGCAGCGACAGCACGGCCGCCGCTCTCCGGCGACCCTCGTGGAGGTGGCCTCGGGCCTGCCAGAATCGCCAGGTGGCGAAAGACAGCCGCCGGGCCAGGTCGGTCTCCGTGGCCCCGATCGCCCAATCCAACGCCGCGCGGACGTTGTCGTGGTCCCGGGCGACCCGGTCGAGCCACAGGTTCCTGTGACCGCATTTGAAGTGGTGCGATGCCTCTTCTGTCAGACCGATGTAGGCGAGGAGGTGACGCCGACGGATGGTCTCCTCCTCGCCGAAATCGGAGAGGCGTGCGGCGGCGAACTGGCGAATCACGTGCAGCATCCGGAACCTCGAGTCGCCGGCTCCGTCCATCGACATGACGAGGCTCTGGTCGACGAGCGTGGCCAAGCCGTCGAGAACGGATATCGGCAGGCCGGTTGCGCACACCTCCTCGATCTCCTCGAGGCGCCCTCCGCCGGCGAACACCGACAGCCGAGCGAACAGGAGGCGTTCCGGCTCCGAGAGGAGGTCGTAGCTCCACCGGATCGCCGCTTCGATCGTTCGTTGCCGTTCGGGGAGATCGACCGCCCCTCCCGACAGCATCATCGAGTCGAGACGATCCAGGATCGCCTGGACGGGTAGGAGCCTGACGCGGGAAGCGACGAGCTCGATGGCGAGAGGCAGTCCGTCGAGGAGGGTCAGGAGCTGGGCCACGGCGGAGGCGTTGTTCTCATCGAGACGGAAGTCGGGCCGCACCGCCATCGCCCGCTCCACGAAGAGACGGGCAGCATCCGACTTCGAGAGGCTTTCGGGATCCTCGTCGGCTGGAGGGAGGGGCATGGGAGACAGCGGCAACTCCCGCTCGGCGGCGAGACGGAGCGGTGCCCGCGAGGTGACGACGATTCGCGAACCAGGGGAGGTGGTGACGATCTCGCCGACGAGGGGAGCCGCGCCGAGGATCTGCTCGAAATTGTCGAGGATCAACAGCACCCGGCGGTTGCGGAGCGTATCGAGTAGCGTCGCCCGCGGATCGGTTCGTTGGGTGGCTTCCAATCCCAGTGCCGTGAGTATCTCTGATGCGAGCAGCTCCGCTTCCGAGATCGGCGCCAGGTCCACGAAGAAGACGCCGTCGGGGAAGTCGGCCACGGCCTCGGCCCCGACCTGGAGGGCGAGGCGGGTCTTCCCGGTGCCTCCCGGGCCGGTGAGCGTGATCAGATGTGCCGTCTCCAAGAGCGACTCGACCTCGTCGAGCTCGCGGCGGCGGCCCACGAAGCTCGTGACGAGGAGAGGGAGGTTGTTGGGCACTGCGTCGAGTGTGCGAAGTGGAGGGAACTCGCTCTGCAGGCCGGCGACGGTCAACTGGAAGAGGGTCTCGTGGTGGGAGAGGTCCTTCAGTCGATGCTTGCCCATGTCGCGCAGCGATGCTCCCTCGGGGATATGACGCTCCACGAGAGCCGCCGTCGTCTCCGACAGGACGATCTGGTTGCCATGGCCGGCCGCGGCGATCCGCGCCGCCCGGTGCACGTCCAGCCCGACGTAGTCGTCGCCTCCGAGGGTCCCCTCGCCGGTGTGGATGCCGATCCTGACCTTGACAGGAGAGCCCGCGGGCCATTCGTGTCCCTGGAGCGCTTCCTGCATGGCGATCGCCGCCTGCACCGCCTGCGGAGCCGACTCGAAGACCGTGAAGAAGGCATCGCCTTCGGTCTTGACCGTGATGCCGCCGTTCACGTCGACGGCGGCGCGGAGGATGCGGTTGTGGTCCTCCAGCACCTTCCGCCATTCATCGGCGGGCAGGTCCTGGACGAGGCGCGTCGATCCCTCGATGTCGGTCAGGAGGAACGTGACCGTTCCGGAGGGGAGAGACGGTGCCATCCTCTCAATTCAACCACCCAGGTTCGGCGCGACACCGCCCGCGGCCGGAAATTCCCTCCAGTGAGGCGGACACCGTGGCGTACTGTGAGCCCGGGCCGCGGCGTCATCGGCGGCATCGACGAAGGGGAATGGCGATGAACTTCGAACTGCAACTCGTGCTGCTACCTGTTTCCGATGTCGATGCGGCGAAGGCGTTCTACACCGAGAAGGCAGGGTTCTTCCTCGACGTCGATCATGCCGTCGGCGACGCCTTTCGGGTGGTGCAGTGCACTCCTCCGGGGTCAGCCTGCTCGGTGGCATTCGGCATCGGTATCACCGACGCCGAACCAGGATCGGTCGTGGGATTGCACTTGGTGGTGACAGACATCGAGGCCGCCCGCGCCGAGCTGGTCGGCAGGGGAATGGAGGTCAGCGAGATCCGCCACATGACGCCTCGCGGGTGGATGACAGGCGTCGATCCCGAGCACGCGAACTACAACTCTTTCGCCGACTTCCGGGATCCCGACGGAAACGTGTGGGTCTTGCAGGAGGTCGGCTACCCGGCCGATTGAGTTCCGTCGGCTACGGCGGCGAAGGCGGCCGCCAGCTTCGCATGGCCGGAGGCGTTGGGATGGATGCAGTCCACGCCACCGACGTAATCGGCATTGGAGAACAGTCGCGCGGTCTCGACCACCTCCACTCCGTGAGCTCCGGCTACGACCCGGATGATGTCGTTGAACCCTCCGAGCCCCGCCATGCCTCCTTCGAGGACGGTTTCGGCGGCGGGGGCGAGATCGGTGAGGAGGCAGGCAGGGAACGGGTTGTAGAGGGTCATAGTCACGATCGGTGTGTCGGGTCCGGCGGCGGCGCGCAACTCGCCGAGGATGGCGTCGAGATTCTGCAGATAGGCGGTGAATGCCTCCGAAGCGGCCGCCCGGCATCCATCCGTCGGCCCTCGCCGGCAGGCGGCGAAGACGGATCCGAAGAGGTCGTTCCCGCCGACGGTGACGGTCACCAGAGCCACGCCGTTTCCGTTCGAGCCGTCTCTCCGCCGCTGCGAGATCAGTTCGACCGCCGGGCCCAGCTGGGTGGCGGCCACCGTGTCGGAGGTGGCCCCCGGCGATCCGAAGTTCGCCACCTCCAGCGCGGGGCATGTCTCGTCCTCGCAGACCGGGTTCTGTGCCGCGAGGACGGACACGAATCCCCCGTCGCCCGACGGGGAAGCGCCCATCCCGACCGCCAGCGAATCACCCACCGCCACGTAGACGGGCCCGTCGCCGACGGGTTCCCCAGCTGAAGCCAGGAGGACGCACATGACGCCGATCAGAAGGGATCTCACCCGACGCGCAGGGTCTCTAGGTACTCCAGGACGGTCTCGAGCGACACCACGTCGGCGTACTTGGCGGCGATATCGACGAGGTTGGCAGCGTGGGGCTCCGCCGCTCTGTCACCGACACACTCCCGGGGAACGAGCGCGGGAAATCCGTACTGGAGCAGGTCGATGGCCGTCGCCCGGACACATCCACTGGTCGTTGCCCCGCACAGGATCACCGTGTCGACTCCGAGCGCGGTGAGGATCGCCGACAGATTCGTCCCGAAGAACGCGGACGCCCCCTTCTTCACGATGACCGTCTCCCCGGGGCGGCGCCCCAGGCGAGGATCGACTTCCACCCAGGGCGACCCGACCTGGAGCTCCAGCACCGACGGGATCTTCTGCGGCCAGATGCCGGCGTCGGCGGTCCCCTCGAAGGCGATCGTCGTGAAGAGGACCGGGACGTCCGACTCCCGGGCGGCGTCGAGGAGGCGGCGGGTCGCGGTCACCTCGGAGGTGAGATCCGAGCCGAGTCGCGACCTCGGGTCGGTGAAGCCGACCGAGAAGTCGACGACCAGCACGGCGGGCCGGGAACCGCGGAGGACGCTGCCGCCCAAACCGGCACGGGCGTAGGTATGGCGCGTGGAGGCTCCGCCTTCCATCGGGCCAAACTACCAGCGACAACGCCGCGAGCCGCCCCGCGGGGCCTCGTCTACGGCTGCAGAACCAGCGGGTACTCCCGCACGTCGATGCGGCGCCCGTCCTCGGCCGACGACGCCCAGACGATCAATGCCCCCCGTTGGGTCTTGGCGATCTCGTAGTCGATGGTGAAGTCGAAGCTGCCCCAATCGACGCCGGAGCTCGACATCGCCACTCCCTCTTCGATGATGCGGCCGTCCCAGTCGGTCAGCGCGTACTGGAAGGTCGCCTCGAAGACGAGGGCTTCGCCTGTGACCCGCAAGGGGTCGCCCACCAGGGCGCCGTACGCCGGCGTCTCGACGGCGATCGCCGCCTGGTAGTCGAGGTAGTCGTCGCGGCTGACGGCCCGGCCGACCGTCGCCCCGTTGTCGGTCCTGACCTGCACCGGAGAGCCGTCCTGGAGGAACCGCACCTCGTCGACGGACGGGAACCGGGTGAGGGTGAACACCACCTGGGCGTTCCTGCCCGCCGCCGACGGCTGGTCGGCTCCGAAACTCGAGCTGACATCCACTGTCGCCACTCCGTGCGAGATCGTCACCGAGTTGAGCGACACGCCGGCAGGGACCTCGGTCGAGATGCCGGGGATCGAGTTCGTCTCGTCGGAGGTCGGGCCGGCGAGTAGCGCCTCGAGCGACGCTCTCGCCGTTGCGGCGGTCTCCGGGACTCGTCGTGCGAACGGCGCCACGAACGGGCCCGTCCGGTTGCGGTGACCGTCCTCGTCGATGAAGAAGTAGGGAGCGACGACCATCACCGGCGACGGCCGCTGCTCGGTCAGATCCAGCGCCCGGGACAGGAACGACGCCATCTGGTCGCGCATCACCAGGGCCGACGGGCAGAACCAGTCGTTGTCCGGAGGGTTGCAGCCCTTGGTGACCCCGGCCGTACCGAGCCGGTCGATGTCGTCCTCGAAGATCGAGTTGTCGTCGTCTTGGAAGAGGTTCCCCCTTCCCGGATCGGTGTATCCGAACGCCCTCACCAAAAACGCCGCCATCTGGCCGCGGGTGACGAAGTCGTCGGGGCAGAACTCGTCGTTGTCCGGAGGGTTGCAGCCTCGGGTTATCCCGGCGGCGGCCAGGGTGTTGATGTCCTCCTCGAAGATCGATTCCTCGTCGTCTGCAAAACGGTCATCGGAGGCGGGCTCGAGGTCCAGGGCGCGGGTGAGGAACGCCGCCATCTGGCCGCGGGTCACCGCCTCGCCCGGGCAGAACCAAGTGTTGTCGGGAGGGTTGCAGCCGCGGGTGACGCCCTCGGCAGCGATGGCCTCGATGTTGCCCTCGTGGATGTTGCCGTCGTCGTCGATGAACGTGCCCCCCGGATCGAGTTCTTGAGCGGAGGCGACGAGGCTCGAGACCATCGTCAATGCGGTGAGGGCCACGACCAGTGATCGGGCGATGCGGGTGCGCTGCATTCCTCTTCCTCTCTTCCCTCGGGTCCACGCTAGGGACACCCCCGCCGCTACGACTGTCCATTGCCGGCCGACCGGGATAGGTTGGGGAGCACGCACGCTAGGGAGAAGACCATGACCCAGGAGACGCCCAACGGCGACACCGGCACCGCCCGGGACTCGACCTTCGAGGACCTGCGCGTGGAAGGCGAACAGCTCTTGTCGAAGGTCAAGGAACTGATCCACGAGGGGAACGTCCGCCGCATCATCGTCAAGAACAACGAGGGGGAGACGCTCATCGAGATCCCGCTGACACTCGGCGTGGCCGGAGCGGTCCTCCTGCCGGCTTTGGCTGCCGTCGGGGCCATCGCGGCGCTCGTGACCGAATGCTCGATCACCGTCGAGCGGGTCGCCCCAACCAACGAAGGGTCCTGACCGGTAATCGTGGCCAAGATCGCCGAGCTTCCGTCGGCGCTGAGTCAGGGCTTCGTATCGGAGGTCGGGGAGCGCCGTCTGGCGGTGTTCCTCGACTTCGACGGCACGCTGTCGCCGATCGTCACTCATCCCGAGCAAGCGGTCCTCGACAACGAGACTCGCCAGGCGGTGCGACGCGTCGCCGATCGTTTCCCGGTAGCGATCGTCAGCGGGCGCGACAGGCTGGACGTCGCCGGGCGGGTGGCACTGGACGACGTGTACTACGCCGGCAGTCATGGATTCGACATCTCTGGTCCCGGCGAGTTCCGGGAAGAGAAGGGCAGCGAGTTCCGTCCCAGCTTGGAAGAGGCCGCCTCGGAGCTCGAAATTGGCCTGCGGGCGGTTTCTGGCTCGTGGGTGGAGCGCAAGAGGTTCGCCCTCGCTGTCCACTACCGCCAGGCACCGGCCGGTGCCGAAGAGGAGGTAGAGGAGGCCGTGAGGGCCGTCGCCAGTCGCCACCCCGACCTGCGGATGGCGGGCGGGAAGAAGATCTTCGAGCTGCGACCCGACATCGACTGGGACAAAGGAAAGGCCGTCGTCTGGCTACTCGAGGTGCTGGGATTGCGCAGCGACGACGTCGTGCCGATCTACGTCGGCGACGACGAGACCGACGAAGACGTTTTTCGCGAGTTCGGAGAGGGCCCCGGGATAGGCGTCGTGGTCGGCGGAGGCGACCGGTCCACCGCCGCCCGCTACTCGCTCGCCGGTACGGCCGAAGTGAGCGCCTTCCTCATGCGCTTGTCGCGGCTTCCCCGGACCGAACCATGGCCGAGGAGGCCGATCACCCGCGCAGAAGGGTGAGCAGCATCACCGACGGCTCGAGTGCCTGGAGGGAGTGGGGCGTCTTCGCCTCCATGTAGAGCCAGGAGGAGGGCTCGAGGTCGTGGCTCTCGTCGCCTACCCGGAACCGGATGTGCCCTCTCAGCACTTGCACTATCGCCGCCGAGCCCGAGCTGTGCTCGGTCAGCTCTTGGCCCGTGTCGAATGCGAACAGCACCAGTCGGAACCTGTCGTCTTGATGCAGGACCCGGCTCAGCGTGCCGCTCTCGGGCACCTCGACTTCGGTCAGCAGGTTGGAGAAGACCTTCGATTGCAGTTGATCCGTCATCGAGGACCAAGGTACCTGCGGAATCGGGAGGAAGTGCCCGTGACCGGTGGCGGCATCTCGGTCACCATCGGGCTGTGGGACCTTTCGACTACCGACTCGAACTGACCGCCACCGGGTACAAGACCGGCCGATTCACCGGTGACGAGGTGCCTCACCTCAGTGTCGCCTCGCCGCCCGAGTTCGGCGGCCCCGGCGGCGTGTGGTCGCCCGAGCACCTCTTCGTGGCCTCCGTCTCGGCGTGTCTCATGACGACCTTCGGGGCCATCGCCGAGATGTCAGGACTGGAGGTCCTCGGCTACTCCGATGCGGCGACGGGACGGCTGGTGCGGGACGAGAACCGGCTCTTCCGGATGGAGTCGGTCACATTGCGCCCCCGCATCGTCGTCGCCGGTTCCGAAGCCGCCGACCGAGCCGCCCGGCTCATCGAGAAGGCCGAGCGGGCATGCCTCATCAGTCGGTCCCTTTCCGCCGAGGTGGTGGTCGAGCCGGAGATCGTCAGCGAGGCCGTAGCGGCGAGGTGAGCCGGCCCGCCGGGACCAGTCCGGCATGATCTGGTGCTTCTCGCTGGCGGTACTAGCGTGAGCACCGTGGACGAAGGTCCCCATCCCCTCCTCGCCCAAGTACTCGAGCGGATCCGCGGAGAACCGCAGGCGCTGATCGATTTCGCCCAGGCTTACCTGCGTCGCATCCCCTACGAAGCCGACATGTCGCCGGAGTCGGCCGCCGAGGAGATCCGCGACCTCTTCGAGTTCATCCGCCAGAGACACGACACGGTCGACATCCGTCTCTTCAACCCGGAAGCCGAGAACGCCGGCACCGTCATCCAGATCCGAGTTGAGGACGTCCCGTTCCTGATCGATTCGGTGATCGGAGAGATCCAGGCCCACGGCCTCGAGGTGTCACGAGTCCTGCATCCGGTCATAGGGGTCGTCCGCGGCGAGGACGGCTCGCTGCGGGAGGTCGTCCGTCCCGTCGAGACCGACCGGCGGGAATCGGTCCAGTTGTACGAGCTCGATCGCCGCCTCGACCCGGTCGATCACCCCCATCTCCAAGCCCGCATCCAGGCGGTGGTGGGCGACGTGCTGGCGGCTGTGGGGGACTTCCGGGCGATGGTCGACGCCACCTCGCGGATGATCGAGGTCGCGGAGGCGGGAAAGACCGCCTATCCGGACGACGAAGTCGCCGAAGCGGTGGCGTTCCTCCAATGGCTCACCGAGGACAACTTCGTCTTCCTCGGCTATCGGGAATACGAGGTGGTCGACACCCCGGACGGGCCCGGCCTCGTCGTAGTCCCTGAGAGCGGGCTCGGAATCCTCTCCGATCCGGCCAAATCGAAGACCAGGGAGCCCGTGCCGTTCTCCTCGCTACCCGATGAGGTCGTTGCCCGGTACCGGCAAGGGGGCCTGTTGGTCATCTCGAAGACCAACAGCCTGTCGACGGTCCACCGCCGGGCTCGCATGGACTACATCGGGATCCGTCGGGTGGGACCGAACGGCGAGACGGTGGGAGAGATGCGGCTCCTCGGCCTCTTCACATCGAAGGCGTACATGGAGAGTGTTACCCACATCCCCGTGCTTCGGCGGAAGCTGGCCGACGTCACCGCCGCCGAGGACCTCATCGCCGGATCGCACGACTACAAGGCGGTCGTCTCGCTGATCGAGAGCTTCCCGAAGGACGAGCTGTTCGGCTTGCCCACCGAGGACCTGCGGCGCGTGGTCATGGGACTCCTCAGCCTCCAAGATCGCGCCCGGGTGCGGCTGTTCGTGCGCCGGGACCTGCTCGACCGGGGGGTGCGGATCCTCGTGGCGATGCCTCGGGACCGCTACTCGGCCGATCTCCGGAGGCGGCTGCAGCGCCTCTTCATCGAGAGGTTCGGCGGCTCGAGTGCCGACTACCACCTGAGCCTCGAGAAGGACTTCATGGCCCGGCTGCACTTCACCGTCTGGGTGCCGGAGGGCCATGTGCCGGACGTGGCGTTCGACGAGCTCGACGCCGAAGTCCTGGCGCTGACTCGCTCGTGGGCGGAGAAGGTCGCAGAAGTCCTCGCCGAGCGCATGCCTCGCCAGGAGGCCCGCGACCTGGCTGAACGCTGGGAGAGCCGCCTGCCCGACTACTACAAGACGTCGACGCAGATCGGTGTGGCCGCGGGGGACATCGAGAACCTGGAGAGGCTGTCGACGAGCGATGTCCGCGCCGTCGTCGGACTCCAGAACGAGACTGAAGAGGGCCCCGACGTCTTGACCCGGGTGGCGCTCTACGAGCGGGGTGGCAAGCGCCCCCTGTCCGAGCTCGCCCCCGCTCTCGAGGACATGGGCTTGACGGTCGTCGAAGAAGTCCCCACCCGCGTCGGAGGAAGCGAGACGCTGTTCATCCACGACTTCGGCGTCGTCGACGACCGCGGGGAGCTCCTCGACCTGGACCGATGCGCCGACCGCGTCGCCGCCGCCCTGGAAGACATCTGGGAAGGCCACGCTCCCAGCGACACCCTCAACCGACTGATCCTCCAGACCTCGCTCACCCACGAACAGATCGCCGTCCTCCGCGCCTACCTCACCTACTGGCGCCGGGTCAGCCCGGTCTTCACGGTCGACTACGTGAACGACACGCTCGTCGCCCACCCCGAGATCACCGCCGCTCTGGTCCGCCTGTTCGAATTGCGCTTCGATCCGGATGCGGAGGAGGGCGGCTACCAGGACGTGCGCCGGTGGATCCTCGACGCCCTCGAAGCCGTGCCTTCGCTCGATGAGGACCGGATCCTGCGCAGTCTCATGCGCCTGATCGAGGCGACGGTGCGGACCAACGCCTACCGGCCCGATCGCGAGTCGTTCACGATCAAGCTGGTCTCCTCCCAGGTGCCGGATGTGCCCCACCCGGTGCCGGCCGTGGAGATCTTCGTCCTCGCCGACCACGTGGAAGGCATCCACTTGCGCGCCGGGCTCCGGGCCAGGGGCGGGATCCGGTGGTCGGAGCGTCGCCAGGACTACCGCAACGAGGTGCTCGGGTTGATGAAGGCGCAGGTGACGAAGAACGCGGTGATCGTCCCCACCGGCGCCAAGGGCGGATTCGTGCTGCGCGGCCGCGACTCCGGACCCGAGGCGGTGCAGCGAGCGTACGAGACGTACATCCGAGGGCTCCTGGACGTGACCGACAACCTCGTCGACGGAGAGCCTGTCACCCCTCCCGGAGTCCGCGCTCACGACGGTCCCGACCCCTACCTGGTCGTCGCCGCCGACCGGGGCACCGCCCGGATGTCGGACGTGGCCAACCGGATCTCGGCCGAGTACGGCTTCTGGCTCGACGACGCCTTCGCCTCGGGAGGCGCCACCGGATACGACCACAAGAAGTTGGGGATCACCGCCCGCGGTGCGTGGAAATCGCTCGAACGGCACTTCGCCGAGTTGGGTATCGACCCGGCCACGGACGGGTTCACCGCGGTCGGGATCGGCGACATGTCCGGCGACGTCTTCGGCAACGGCATGCTCCGCAGCCGGACCATGCGACTGATCGCTGCCTTCGACCACCGGCACATCTTCATCGACCCCGACCCGGACCCCGCGGCCGCCTACGAAGAGCGGGCTCGTCTCTTCGCCATGCCCGTATCCAGCTGGGCCGACTACGACCCCGACGCGATATCACCGGGCGGAGGCGTCTATCCCCGCGATGCCAAGAAGGTCGAGCTGTCACCCGAGGCTCGAGCCGCCCTCGGCACCGAGGAGACGGTCGTCACGCCCGCCGAACTGATCCGGATCGTTCTCGCGGCGCCGGTGGACCTCTTGTGGAACGGCGGGATCGGCACCTACGTGAAGGCCACCGACGAGACCCACGACGAGGTGGGCGATCGCAACAACGACGCCGTCCGCATCGACGCCTCACAGCTGCGCGCCCGGGTCGTGGTCGAGGGAGGCAACCTCGGCTTCACCCCCCGGGCCCGCATCGAGTACGCCTCGTCCGGGGGTCACATAAACGCCGACTACATAGACAACTCGGCGGGCGTCAACTGCTCGGATCGGGAGGTCAACCTGAAGATCCTGCTCGGGCTGGCCGAGCAGAGGGGAGAGCTGTCCCGGGAGGAGCGGGACCGTTTGCTCGCCGCCTGCGCCGACGAAGTCGTCCAGAAGATCCTCACCGACAATCTCGCCCAGGCGAACCGTCTGGCGCTCGACGAGATCGAATCGAAGGAGCGGATGGACGACTACGGCGACCTGATCGCCTCGCTGGAAGCATCCGGCCACCTCGACCGCCGCCTCGACTTCCTGCCGTCCGCCGACGAGCTCGGGGAGAGAGCGCGGGCGGGCCGGGGGCTGACGCGCCCGGAGCTGGCAGCGGTGCTGGCGCACTCCAAACGGGCCCTCGTCGAGGAGGTGCTCGACTCACCGCTTCCCGACGACCCCCGGCTGGTCGATGAGCTCGCCCGGTACTTTCCCGAGGCGGTGTCCACCCGATTCCGCAACCTGCTCTGGGAGCATCCGCTCCGTCGAGAGTTGCTGGCGACGATCGTCACCAACGACGTCATCGACTTCCAGGGCCCCACGTTCGTCTTTCGGCTGGTGCGGCGGACGGGAGCGCAGTCGAGCGAGGTGGTGCGCGCCTACCGGGCGGCGGACGCCATCACGGGACGCCAAGCCCGGGAGGAGCTCGAAGCGCTCTTCGGGAAAGTCGATCCTTCGGTGTGGCGGGACCTCATCGCCGCCGAGACCCGGCTGGTGTCCACGCTCACCCGTTGGTACCTGCACCGTCCTCCCGTGTCCGACGCCGAGTTGAAGAAGACCGCCGAGGCGTTCGTCCACCTCGTGGAGGACGCCCAGGAGTGGGGTTCTCTCCAGCGGCGCGCCGAACGCACCGCCCAAAGGACCCGGTTCGAGCAGGCGGGTGTCCCGTCCCTTCTGGCCCAGCGTGCGGCGGCGGCCGAGGATCTGCTCCACGCCCCCGACATCATCGAGGTTTCCGAGATGACGGGGCGCTCGCTGGCCGATGTCGGCGCCGTCTTCCACCGGGTGGGCCGCGCCATGGAACTGGATGCCCTGATGCAGGCGACGCGGCGGCTGCGGGTATCCCGCAAGTGGCACCGCTGGGCTCGCCAGACGGTCGAGGACGACCTGTTGGCAGTGCGCCGCCGCCTCGCCGAGCACGCCCTGATCGGATCGGGCGCCGAATCGGTCGATGTGGCCGTCGACCAGTTCCTCAAGGTGTGCGGCGAAGACGGCCGGCGGGTGGTCGAACTCGCCCGGCAGCTCCTCTCCGAACCGGAGATCGAAGCAGTCGCCCTCATGGTGGTGCTCCGCCAGCTCCAGGCGCTGGCGGAGCCCGTCGTCAGCCCTTGACCACCCCGAGCGGCCGGACCCGGGCGACAGGTGCCGCGAGGCGGGCGATGTCGCAGACCCTCACGACCTCGTCGACGTCCTTGTAGGCGTACGGTGCCTCCTCCGACAGGAGAGCCACCGAACCGGGCCGGACATCGACTCCCTCCAAACGCAGGTCCTCTGCCACGTCCCGGCCGGAACGCTCCCGCTTCGCTTGCCGCCGGCTCATCACCCGGCCCGCCCCGTGGGCGGCCGAGTCGAACGCCGGGTTGTCGACGACACCGCGCAGCACCCACGAGCTGGTGCCCATCGAGCCGGGGATCAGGACCGGCTGGCCCACTGCACGCAGATCCTCCGGGAGAGCCGGGTGCCCGGGCCCGAACGCCCGCGTGGCGCCCTTCCGATGGACACAGAGCTCCAGCTCCACGCCGCCCACCGAATGCCGCTCGATCTTGGCGAGGTTGTGGGCCACGTCGAACACGAGGTGCATGCCCGTATCACGCACCGAAATGCCGAGGGCGTCGGCGAAGGCTTCGCGGGCGGCGTGGGCGAGGATGTGGCGGTTCGACCATGCGAAGTTCGAAGCCGTCGCCAGTGCCGTCATGTAGGCGGAGCCCTCCGCGGAGCGGACGGGAACGCAGGCCAGCTGGCGGTCAGGAACCGAGATCCCGTGTCTCGCCATCGCCGATCCCATCCGACGCAGGTGGTCCGTGCAGGTCTGGTGCCCCAACCCCCGGGAGCCGGTGTGGATCATCACCGTCACCGTTCCCTCCCGCAGGCCGTAGACCTCGGCGGCTTTCGGGTCGACGACCTCGTCCACGTACTGCACCTCGAGGAAGTGGTTCCCCGCCCCGAGGCTGCCCAGCTGACCCCGGCCTCGGGCCATTGCCCTCTCGCTGAGAGCCGAGCGATCGGCGCCCGCCGATGCGCCCCGCTCTTCACATCGTTCCAGATCCTCCGGCCAGCCATAGCCCGCTTCGACGGCTGCAGCTGCCCCCTCCGAGAGCACCCTCGGGACTAGCGACGCCGGAGCGATCGCGCCGGTGCCCGGGCCGCGGGGGATCCGGGCGTCGAGGTTGGCCATGATCGCATCCCGGTGGCGTGAGAACTCTTCGACCGTCAGCTCGGACCCGAGGAGACGCACCCCACAGCAGATGTCGAAGCCCACCCCGCCCGGGGAGACGACACCGTCGTTCTCGACGTCGGTCGCCGCCACCCCGCCGATCGGAAAGCCGTAGCCCTGATGGATGTCCGGCATGGCGAACGAGGCATCGACGATCCCCGGCAGATGCGCCACGTTGGCCACTTGCTGGGCGGCCTCGCCCAGCGCCACCACCTCCATCAGCGCGTCCGAGGCGAAGATCCGCCCCGGCACTCGCATCCCTCCCGAAGGGGGGATCTCCCAAACGACTTCTCCGACTCTCTTCAAATCCGTCATCTCGAATCACACGTCGAAATAGACCCGGGCGAACCATTCCCCGTCGCGTTGTTCCACGACCAGCTGGTGATACGTGACGGCCTTGATCGCCGCCCCGGATGCGCGGTCACGGCGCAGCGGCCGGGAGCCGGCCTGGATGCGGGCCACGAGCGCTTCGGGGTCGACCTCGGAGCGGAACCACGAGAAGTGCTGGTCTTCTGTCTCGGCGATGAACAGGAACTCCGAGAGCGTGTCGACCACCAGATCCTCCAGCGTCTCCGCTCGTATCTCGACCGTCCTGGTCGTGTCGGCTTGGGTGCCGGCCTCGTTCGGCGACATCAACTCGAAGGTGGCGAGGAGCAGCTCGTCGAACAAGTCGGGAAGCGACTCGGCGGTCGCTTCTATGCCGGCGTCGGCCGCATGCGAAAGCACCTGATACGCCATCAGTTCACCACCTCCTTCGGATCGTAGGCCCCTCGCGTCGCTTGGGGTATGGGCGTTCGGCGGTGGCAACAGGGGAGTTCGGCCCTTCCCCGGCCGGGCCAGCTCGCCTACACATCTAGGTGTAGGCATCGAGGAGCGACATGCACGAGAAGGAGTTGGTGGCGAGCGCCATCGCCACCCTGCGCAGGTTGTGTGACGGGCCGATCGCCAGTGTCGAGATAGCCCTCGGCCCCGGAGTGGACCCCCACGAAGCGGAGATGGCCTGGAAGGCACTGACTGACGGCACCCCGCTCGGCGAAGCCCGGGTGACGTGGGAGCGGGCGTACGACCGCCTGGTCTGCGACCTCGGCGGCCACGAGTACACGGCTGAGGTGATGGAGACGTGCCCGTACTGTGGCGCCGACGGGGTGGTCATCGAACCGGCGCCGCCGATCGCGGTAGTCCGCTGGGAAGGGGTCTCCTGACGCCGGCCGACCGACGACGGGGGGTCGGCGCCTCCCTAGCCTCGATCTCGGAGGAAGGATGAGCTGGCGGAGTCGCCTGACGCGAGCAGAGGACGGCGGAGTGCTCTACTTCGCCGACCGTCGGGAAGCCGGGCGCCGCTTGGCGTCTCGCCTCTCCCACCTGAGAGGCGAGGACTTGGTGGTGTTGGGCTTGCCGCGTGGGGGAGTGCCCGTCGCGGCCGAAGTGGCTGAGTCCATCGACGCCCCGCTCGACGTCCTCGTCGTGCGCAAGCTCGGTGTGCCCTGGCAACCCGAGTTGGCGATGGGTGCCATCGGCGAGGGCGACGTCCGCGTGCTCAACCGTGAGGTGGTTGCCGTCTACGGCATCGGTGAAGGGACGATCCGCGAAGTGGAGGCGCAGGAGCGAGTCGAGTTGCAGCGGAGGGTCGACGCCTACCGGGAGGGAGAACCGGGCTCCGATCTGACGGGTCGCACCGCGGTGATAGTCGACGATGGCATCGCCACCGGGTCCACCGCCCTCGCGGCCGTCGACGTCGCCCGTGCCCGCGGGGCGAGACGCATCGTGGTGGCTGCGCCCGTCGCCTCCCGGCGGGCGGCCGAGACACTCCGCGCCCATGCCGATGAGGTCGTGTGCCTGGGGACGCCCGAGGACTTCGGCGCGATCGGGACCTTCTACCGCGACTTCTCCCAGACCACGGATGAAGAGGTTCGCGCTCTGCTCGCGGCGTCGCGCCGGAGCTGACGTACCGCTCGCCTGAGGCAGGCGCCTTTCGGGTTTGGGATGTCCGGCTGCGGCTCATAGCCTTGACCTCGGCATGCGGCGCTCACGCCTCCTTCCGCTGTTGGTCTTGGTGACCGTGCTCGCCGCCGCTTGCGGGGGCGGCGTGTCGAGCGACGACCTGCAAGGCGTGGCGTTGGCAGAGCCCACGCCGAAGCCGGACTTCACCCTCACCGACACCGACGGGAACCCGTTCCATTTCGCCGAGGCGACCCGCGGCAAGCTCACCCTCCTGTACTTCGGCTACACGCACTGCCCCGACATCTGCCCTGTGCATCTCGCCCAGGTCGCCGAGACCTTCGATCAGCTTCCCCAGGTCGCCGAGTCGGCGGTGATGATCTTCGTGACCGTCGACCCCGAGCGCGACACACCCGAGGTCCTGCGCCAATTCCTGGACAAGTTCGACTCTCGCTTCATAGGTCTGACCGGGGCTCCCGAGGAGCTCGAAGCCGCCCAGATGGCTGTCGGGGTCCCGGTGGCGTTCAAGGAAGGCGAAGGCGACGACTACACCGTCCAACACGCCGGCCAGGTGCTCGCCTGGGCGCCGGATGGGCTCCTCTATGCCCAGTACCCGTTCGGCACTCGCCAGAGCACCTGGGTCAACGACCTCCGCCTTCTCTCCCAGATCCCCCCAGAGGAGGCCTGAGATGCGACGCTGGCTGATGGTGGCGGGGGCTGTTCTCCTCGCCGCCTGCACATCCGAGCTCTCCGCCACAGAGCTCACCATCGACGACCCGAGGATCGGAGCGCCTGCCGGCGCCAATGCCGCCATGTACTTCACCGTGCAGAGCTCCGCCGAGGACCGCTTGACAGGAGCACGCACGGAGGTCGCCTCCCGCGCCGAACTGCACGAGACTGTCCACGGCGACGACGGCACGATGGGCATGCGCCCCGTCGAAGCGTTCCCTGTCGGTCCCGGTCAGGACCTGGTGCTGGAACCGGGTGGAGCCCACGTCATGCTGATCGACGTCGACGAGCTGGCGGTGGGTGAGACGGTGGCGGTGACACTCGTGTTCGAAGAGGCGGGGGAGATCGAGGTCGAGGCGACGGTCGTCGATCCTGCCGAGACCACGGGCGACCACGACCACCATGACCATTGACCGGCGGTCACTCCTCGTCGCGTTGGCCCTCCTGCTCGTCGCCTGTGGCGGGGACGCCGGCGGGCCGAGGACCGGGGCGGAGGTGGCGGCTGACGTGGGCTGCCAGGGTTGCCACACGGACCGGGACACCTCGATCGCTCCCACGTGGAGCGGTTTGTTCGGTTCCACCGTCGAACTCGACGACGGCTCCACCGTCGTCGCAGACGAGGACTACATCCGCCGGTCGATAGTCGATCCGCACGCCGAGATCGTCGCCGGCTACCGGGCGACGATGCCTCAGTTCTCGCTCAGCGACGAGGAGGTCGATCTCCTCGTCGAATACATCCGGGGGCTCGGCGAATGATCTCGTGGTGGTGCGTAGCCCTCGAAGAACCCTGGACATGGGAATGGATCCCCTATCCGGGGATCTGGGTCGTATCGATCCTGCCGATCATCGTGTACCTGCGCGCCACCGCCCGCAGCGGCGAGACCACCACGCCGCGTCAGAGAGCCCAGTTCATCGCCGGGATGATCGTCTTCTGGCTCGCTTCGGACTGGCCCCTGGGAACCCTTGGGGCCGGGTACCTGGCTTCGGCCCACATGGCCCAGTTCCTGCTCTACACACTCGTTTCGGTGCCGCTCCTGCTGCTCGGCACGCCGGAGTGGATGGCCGAGCGAGTCCTCGGTCGCCTCAGGCTGCGCGGTCTGGCCGCTCGCCTCGGGTCCTCCCTCGTCCTCGCCGGAGTGACCTACAACGTGTTGCTCGCCCTGACCCACGCTCCCGGTGTCGTGTCGGCGCTGCGGACCAGCCAATGGGGTTCGTTCTTCATGGACGTCGTCTGGATGATCGCCGGGTTCGTGCTGTGGCTGCCGGTGATCTCCCCGATCAGGTCGATCCGCAACCAGTCCGACATCGGGCGGATGCTCTACCTCTTCGCCACGACGAGCCTCGTGGCGGTGATCCCCGCCAGCTTCCTCACGTTCACCACGATGCCCATCTACTCGATCTACGAGCTGGCGCCTCGCATCGGATCGCTGACCGCCCGCGCCGACCAGCAGCTGGCGGGGATCGTGATGAAGATCGGGTCGATCCCCATCATCTGGTCCACGATCGGGGTGATCTGGTTCCGGTGGGCGGCCAAGGAACAGCAGCGTCAGCCGGTCGGCTGAGGTAGCGTTCACGATCGGTCGGCTGCCGGTGATCCCGCCTGGAATGGCATCGTCACGACCGTCGATGGGTACCGACCCCGAGTTCGAACAGCGTCGGCGGCTGCACCAAGGTGGCGTGCGCGTCGAGAAACGGCGGCAAGGAGGAGAGAACAGATGAGCATCATGGTGCCGTTGGACACGTCGGAGGTGGGGAGGTCGGCGCTCCCCAGAGCGGAAGAGGTCGCCAGAGCCCTCGGCCAGCCGTTGCTCCTCGTGACCGTGGCCGACGAAGACACCATTCGGGCGATCGAGGAGCTCGCCCGGATCGAGGGCAAGGACCCGATCGACGTCCTGGAGCTCAATCTGCGCAGTCGGGCCCGCTCGGTGGGCGTCCCCGCCGAGACGGACTTGCTGCCGGGCGACGATCCCGCCGCCGCGATCGTGGACCGGGCTCACAGGCCGGATGTCGACATGATCGTGATGGCCACCCACGGCCGAACCGGGCTGTCCCGATGGCGCCTGGGGAGTGTCGCCGAGCGGGTGGTGCGAGCAGCAACGGTTCCCGTTCTCGTGATCCCCGCGCCGTGGCGCCTGAAGGAAGACCCGGCGTCGGTCGACGCCGCCGAGGTATGAGGGGGAAGCGATGAAGGTGGGGGTGCTCACTGCAGGAGGTGACTGTCCGGGCCTGAATGCCGCGATCCGTGGCGTCGTCGCCCGAGTCGTAGGTGACGGCGGCGAATGCGTGGGCATCATGAAGGGGTGGCGAGGGCTGATGGAAGGCCTCGTCCGTCCCCTCACCCGGGACGACGTCAGGGGGATCCTCTACCAGGGCGGCACCATCCTCGGGACGTCCCGCATGGACCCTTTCGTCCACGGCGAAGGCTACGAGTCGGTCCGGGCGACCGTAGAGTCGACGGGCATCGAGTCCCTCGTCGTGATCGGCGGGGACGGGTCGTTGCGGACGGCGGCTCGGTTGGAGGCCGAAGGACTGCCGGTCGTGGGGGTGCCGAAGACGATCGACAACGACATCCCCGGCACCGACGTCACGTTCGGCTTCCACACGGCGGTGCAGATCGTCACCGACGCCATCGATCGGCTCACGACCACCGCCGAGTCGCACAACCGGGTGATGGTGGTGGAGGTGATGGGCCGCACCGCCGGATGGATCGCCGCCTACGCCGGACTGGCAGGAGGGGCGGAGGCGATCCTCGTCCCCGAGGTCGACTACGACCTCGAGGCCCTCGCCGAGCGGCTCCGCACGCGGCACAAATCCGGCCACGACTACTCGATCGTCGTTGTCGCCGAGGGGACTCCCGCTCCCGACGGGGGCCAGGAGACCCGGGGTGTGGACGCATTCGGTTTCGCGCGACTGGGAGGAGTGGGAAACGTGATAGCGGCCGAACTGGAGCGTCTCACGGGTTTCGAGTGCCGGGCGATGATCCTCGGCTACCTGCAGCGGGGCGGCACCCCGACCGCCTACGACCGGATCCTCGCCACTCGCCTCGGGTTGGCGGCCGGCGAACTGGCCCTGGCAGGCGAGACCGGGGTGATGGTGGCGGTCAAGGGGGAGAGCATCGTGCCGGTGTCGTTGGAGGAGGTATCCCAGCCTCCCCGCCAGTTGGACCCCGAACGCCTGCGGGACGCGGCCTGGTTCTTCCCCTGAAATAACCCGGCGTGCGCGCCGGGGTCGACGAGTAAGCTCCGAAACGGGGTCAGTCAGCGGCGAGGAGCCTCGTGTGGACGACAGAGAAGCGACGACCCCGGCCGACCAGACGGAGCCCGCCGGACCCGAGCCCACCGCTCCGCTCCGGCGCAGCACCGAGGACAAAGTCGTCGCCGGCGTCTGCGGCGGCCTGGGACGCTACTTCGGCGTCGACCCGATCTGGTTCCGCATCGCCTTCGTCGTGTTGACTTTCGGCGGCGGGTCGGGGCTCCTCATCTATTTCCTCGCCTGGCTGCTCATCCCCGAACAGCGCCCCGGGGAAACACTCGGCCGGGGAAGCAGTTCCCAGGACGGATCCATCATCGTCGGCGTGGCATTGGTGGCGATAGGCCTCATGCTGCTCGTCAACACACTCGTGCCGTGGTTCGACCGGGTCATGTGGCCGCTCGTAGTGATCGTCGCCGGGCTGGCCCTGCTCTACACGGGAACGCGCCGTGACCGCTCCTGACGTCCCCACCGGCCCGACGGTATCGAACCGACGGTCGGCTTTCGGGCCGATAGTCGGTGGCGTGTTGCTGCTGGCGGTCGGTCTCGTCTGGCTCCTCGACGCCTTGGACGTCGTGGAGGTCGAGCCGTCGATCGTCCTCCCCGGGCTCCTCACCGTCCTGGGGGCGGCTCTCATCGCCGGCTCGTTCACGGGCCGCCACTCCGGCCTCGTCGGTCTAGGAGTGTTCTTGACGATCTTGGTCGTCCTCGCCGCCGCCTTTCCGGGCAATCCGTTCAGGGGCGGGATCGGAGAGCGCCACCACCGGGTCACTTCCCAGTCCGAGCTCCAAGCGAGCTACGGCGTCGGGTTGGGGGAGCTGACACTGGACCTGAGCGAACTCGAGCTCACCGAGGCGGCGGACGTCGACATCAACGTGGGGGCCGGCGAGGTCACCGTGATCCTCCCGCCGGATCTGCCGGTTCGCGTCGAGGCGGCAGCGGGCGCCGGCGAGATCGACGTGCTGGGGGAGCGAGCGGACGGCGTCAACGTGGCCCGGGACTTCACGTCCCCGGATTTCGGCGCCGGCGGTCCCACGCTGACCCTCGACATCGGGGTGTCGGCCGGTCAGATCGAGGTCAGACGATGAGAGCGCATCCGGGAACGCTGTTCGCCGGAATCGTCTTCCTGACAGTCGGTGTCGTCTTCGTGCTGGAGGCGCTGGGAGTCTGGGATCTGACGTTCGGCGACTTGCGCTACCTCGGCCCGCTGGCCTTGGTGGTGGCCGGGGTCGCCGTGATCGTCGGCGCGCTGGCGAGGCGCGACGCCGGCTGAGTCACCAGTCGATCGCTGCGAACCACGGCGCCTCCAGAGTGGAGGCGATCTCGCCCGTGACGAGATCGATACCGATCAAGAGCGTGGAGGGATCTGAGGCGCTGACGATTGCCAGACCAGCCGCCGACATGCCCACGGAGTAGACACCTCCGGCGCCCGTGTCGAGACCCGTAGCGGTGCCATCGGCTAGGGATACCAGTTGGATTGGGCCGTATGTGGTCTCCTGCACCGCAGCCGCCAGCGCCCTTCCGTCGTGGATCGCGAAGATGTCGACCGCAGGGAGATCGACGGTCTCTCGGGTGTCGATCGGTTCCGTGGCGGACGTCGACACCCGATAGAACGTGTGGCTTCCGGTCCACACGAGGAGAGTCGTGTCGTCCTCCCAGACGAGGTCGACGAGCGCGTCGTCCGATTCCACTGGTTCCGCCGACAGGGGGATCCGGGAGATCTCGTCTCCGGCCGGGTCCGCCAGCACCAGGGTGTCGTAGACGGAGAGGAAGAACTCCGGCTCGTCGGGGTCCGGGTAGCACTCCTCGTTGGTCAGATACGCCAGAGTGGATCCGTTGGGCGAGAGGGCCGGACGTCCGGCCGCCAGCGTGCGGGTGGCTCCGGACTCGACGTCGACGACCTCGACCCGCCCTGCCGCGGACTCGCAAGTGAACCAGTAGTCCTCTTCCAGGAAGTGCAGGTAGGCAGTACCTTCGGAGCCCAACGCCAGCTTCTGGCCGCTCGCCGCTTCGAACAAGAAGGCGTGCAGGACCTCGCTGGCGCCGGTGGCGGTGTCCACTCTCACCAGGTCGGCACCCTCCACGGCGATCGCCTCCGGCGGGTACCCGGCCGCTGGAGCCTCGGTCGTCGCCGTGGTGGTGGCGGGCGTGGTCGTCGTCGGGGCAACGGAAGTGACGGTGGTTTCCACCGGAGGTGTGGTCGTCGGTGCCTCCGTCGTCGTCGGCGCCGACGCCGTCGTCTCCACAGGTGTGGTCGAAGACGGTGCCGGCTCCTCCTCATCGCCCATTTGGGCGATGACCACCGCGGCGACGGCCATCACGACGATCACCGCCGCGGCGATCAGAGGCCAGGGCGGGCGGCGTTCCTGTTCAGCCGGCGGTCCAGGCTCGGTCATAGCAGAGCACGCTAGTTCCGGGGTCGGCGGTGAGGGGGGATCCGGTGCACATCCCGAATCGCCGCCGAGCGTTTCCCACTGTCTACGTTTCCTCGCGGTGATACCGTCAAGGCGACGGCTACCGGAAGGAGGCAGCCATGACCGTCGGAGACACCGGTGAATCGGCCACCGGCACCGACACCAGCGCCGAAGCGGGCGAGGACCAGGTCGATCCTTCCCCTGTTCGAATGAGCCTGCGAGTCGCCATCGCCGGTGACTGGTGGACGTTCGTCCTCCGAGGGTTCCTGGCCGTCCTCTTCGGTCTCGCCGCCCTCGTCTGGCCCGAGATCACTCTCATCGCCCTGGTCGCGGTCTTCGGTGCGTACGTACTCGTGGACGGGATCGTGGCAGTCATCTTCAGCCTGGGAGGGCGGGGAAACATCAGGTGGTGGACGGCGCTGTGGGGTTTGGTATCGGTGGCGGCCGGGGTGGCCGTGTTCCTCTGGCCCGACATCACCGCCACGATCCTCGTCTACCTCATCGCCGTCTGGGCCGTGCTGTCCGGAGCGCTGGAGATCGCCGTCGCCATCGCGTGGCGGAGGGAATTGCGCAACGAGTGGGTCCTCATCGTCTCGGGGGCGCTCTCGATCCTGGTGGGGCTCGTGCTGGCCATCTTCCCAGGAGCAGGGGCGATCTCGTTGGTCTGGCTCGTCGGCGCCTACGCCGTCCTCTTCGGGGTGCTTCTCATCGTCGTCGGCTTCAGGTTGCGTGACCTCCGGCATGACATCCTCTGAGCTGGGTCGGAGGGCCAGCGACGAGGTGACCTTCTTGGACGCGCCGTGGTCGCTCGAGGTCGCCGACATCTCGGAACGATTGGCGACCGATGTCGAGGCGGGTCTGACGAGCGACGATGCGAGAGCTCGGTTGGAGAGATTCGGACCCAATCGGCTGGACGAGGCTGCCCGGACCCCGGCGTGGAAGAAGTTCCTGGCCCAATTCGCCGACCCGCTCATCTACCTGCTACTGGCGGCGGTGGCGATCTCCGTGGGGGCCTGGGTGCTGGAGGGAGCGGAGGGTTTCCCCTTCGAGGCGGTGGTGATCGCGGTCATCGTCGTGGCCAACGCCGTTCTCGGCTACGTCCAAGAAGCCCGGGCGGAGGCCGCGGTGGAGGCGTTGCAACGGATGGCGTCGCCCACGGCGACTGTGATCCGCGACGGAGTGGAGGCCGAGGTACCCACGGAAGACCTGGTCCCCGGTGACGTGCTGGTCGTCGCCGAGGGGGACGCTGTCGGGGCGGATGCCCGGCTGGTCGAATCGGCTGCCCTCATGGTGGCGGAGGCTTCGCTGACGGGGGAAAGCGAGGCCGTGTCCAAACACGTCGGGCGCCTCGAAGCCGACGTCGAGCTCGGAGACCGCACCAACATGGTGTTCAAGGGGACGGCGGTGACCCGGGGCCGGGGAGTGGCGGTGGTCACCGCCACTGGCATGGCCACCGAGATGGGCCAGATCGCCCGCCTGCTCGGCGAGACGGAAGACGAGCCGACGCCTCTCCAGAGGGAGGTGGGGCGCGTCGGACGGGCCCTCGGTATCGCCGTCATAGCGATCGCCGCCGTCGTGGTCGGTGCGATCCTCGTCGCTGATCCGATCGAGTCGCCCTCCGACTTGGTCTCGGTGTTCCTCGTCGGCGTTTCCCTGGCGGTGGCGGCTGTCCCCGAGGGCCTCCCCGCGATCCTGTCGGTGGTCCTCGCCCTGGGTGTCCAGAGGATGGCGAGGAAGAACGCGATCGTGAAGAAGCTGTCTTCGGTCGAGACGTTGGGATCGGCGTCGGTCATCTGCTCGGACAAGACCGGGACCTTGACGAAGAGCGAGATGACGATCGAGAAGGTGGTCACGCCGTCGGTGACCGTCGACATCACCGGAGTCGGCTACGACCCCGCCGGAGAGGCCCTCGTCGACGGCCAGCCTATCGACGACCCGGTGCTGCTCGAAGAGGTGGCGTACGTGGTCGGGGGCGGGAGCCTGGCGAGCGACGCCTCCATCTATGAAGAGGACGGTGTCTGGAAGGCGAGGGGTGACCCGACGGAGGCGGCGTTCCTGGTGGCGGAGCGGAAGATCGGCATCGCCGAGGAACGTCGCGACCGCTTCCGGAGGGTCGGCGAGGTGCCGTTCACTCCGGAGCGCAAGCTCATGTCGACTCTCGAAGCCGACTCCGAACGGGAAGGCCGCATCGACGTGGTGGTCAAAGGTGCGCCCGATGTGCTGCTCGGGAGATGCAGCCACGTGCGAGTGGCCGGGGAGGTGCATCCTCTCACCGAGCAGTGGCGCCAGCGGATCCTCGAAGACGTCGAGCGGCTCGCCGATCTGGCGTTGCGGACCCTCGCCGTGGCCTATCGCCCGCTGCCCGACCTCGAGCCGCCGGAGCCCGACGAGTCGATCGAGCAGGATCTGGTCTACGTCGGAATGGTGGGGATCATCGACCCTCCCCGCGAGGAGGTGAAAGCGGCCATCGCCGAAGCGAAGACGGCGGGAATTCGCGTGATCATGATCACGGGAGACCATCCGAGGACCGCGGTCCGCATCGCCTCCGACCTCGGCATCGCCAACAACGACGCCCGCGCCCTCACCGGCACCCAACTCGAGGCTCTCGACGAAGAGGCATTGCGCCAGGAGGTGACGACGGTCGACGTGTTCGCCCGGGTGGCGCCGGTCCACAAGCTACGCATCGTCGACGCCCTCCAGGCGGAGGGGAGGATCGTGGCGATGACGGGGGACGGCGTCAACGACGCCCCCGCCCTCAAGTCCGCCGACATCGGAGTCGCCATGGGCGTCACCGGAACCGACGTGAGCAAAGAGGCGGCCGACATGATCCTGGCCGACGACAACTTCGCCACCATCGTCGCCGCAGTGCGGGAGGGCCGGGGGATCTTCGCCAACATCCGCAAGTTCCTCCGGTTCCTGCTCTCCTCGAACATCGGCGAGGTGTTCACGATGTTCTTCGGCGTCCTGCTCGCCGGCTATCTCGGCCTCAGGGAGGGGACCGACGGCATCGCCGTCCCGCTGCTCGCCACCCAGATCCTGTGGATCAACCTCCTCACCGACACGGGCCCGGCCCTGGCCATGGGAATCGACCCGCCCCCCGAGGACGTCATGCGCCAGCCGCCCCGCCGCCTGACCGACCGGGTCATCGACGCCGAGATGTGGTGGGGGATCGTCTGGGTGGGATTGATCATGGCCGCCGTCACGCTGGCGGCACTCGACCTGAAGACCCCGGGCGGGTTGTTCGACGGGTCGGGCGACGTCGTCTACGGGCGGACGATGGCGTTCACGACGCTCGTGATCGCCCAGCTCTTCAACACTTTCAACGCCCGTTCGGACCGGCTGAGTGCCTTCTCCCACCTGTTCACCAACCCGCTTCTGTGGGGGGCGATCACTCTGTCGATCCTGCTCCAGGTCGCAGTGGTCGAGCTCCCCTTTCTCAACGCCGCATTCGGGACCACCCCTCTGACGCCGGCGGACTGGGGGATCTGTACCGCTCTGGCGTCGGCGGTGCTGTGGGGAGACGAGCTGAAGAAGCTCATCTCCCGACTCATCCGGCGCTGATCGTCAGTGGTCGTCCACGCGGCGGAGACGGACCAACGTGATGGCGCGGTCGGCGACGGCGAGCACCGTGGCCTCCCACCGGTCGATCGTCACCACGTCTCCCGGCTCGTCGGGGACTCGGCCCAAGGCGTCGAGGATGAGGCCGGCGACCGTCGTGTAGTCGCCCTCCGGCAGGTCGACGCCGATGTCGACCAGGTCGTGGATCGGGAAGCTGCCGGGCACGTCGAGCGAGCCGTCGGGTCGCCGTACGACCCGGACGACATCGCGATCGGATTCGTCGTAGATCTCGCCGACCAACTCCTCGAGCAGGTCCTCGATGGTGACGATCCCCTCGCTGCTCCCGTGCTCGTTGACGACGACCGCCAGGTGCTCCCGCCGCTGGCGCATCTCCCGGAGGGCATCGAGAGCTTCGACGCTCTCGGGGAACACGAGCGGGGGATGGGCCACGTCGGCGACCCGGCCCCGACCCGCGATCAGGTCGCGGATGTGGACGACGCCGGTGACGCGGTCCAGGTCGGCCTCGGGCGCGGTGGGAGCCCGTGAGAACCCCGCCTCGATCAGCCGTGCCAGCGCCTCGTCGACTGCCTCGTCCTCGTCGAGGACGAACACGTCGCGGCGAGGGGTGAGGATCTGGCGGAGGCTGCGCTCGGAGATGTCGAAAGCCCCGGAGATGATGAGGCGCTGCTCGGGACTGAAGCTCTGGAGGTTGGCGACGATGTCCCGCACCTCCTCCTCGGTCATCTCCTGGCCTCGCTTCCTCGGGTCGCCGCCGAGGAGGCGCACCACGAGGTCGGCCGACTCGGAGAGGAGCCACACGACGGGACGGGTCACCCGCGAAATGAACGCCAGCGGCCGGGCGACCAGCAGCCCCCACCTCTCGGCACGCTGCATGGCGAGGCGCTTCGGGGCGAGCTCGCCCACGACGAGCGTGAAGTAGGCGATGAGCAACGTGACGACCACTACCGCGACCGGGTAAGCGGCGTTTCCCAGGAAGCCCAGGGCGTCGGCCAGGGGCCCGGCGAGCGTGACGGCGCCGGAGGCGGATGCAAAGAAGCCGGAGAGGGTGATGACGATCTGGATCGTGGCGAGGAACCGGTTCGGGTCGCGGGCCAACTCCGCCAAGGTCTTCCCCGCACCTCCCCGAGCCGCGAACCGCCTGAGCTGGCTCTCTCGTAGGGACACCAGAGCCAGCTCTGCGCCCGCGAACAGGGCGTTGAGCAGAACGAGAGCCACGATGAGGGCGATTTGCTGCCACAGTGCGTCCATCCGACCTCCTCCGGGGTTCCGCGGACGGTACCAATGGGGCCGTCGGTAGGCTCCGGCCGACCGATGCGCAGGTGGACCCGCGGACTGATTGCCGCGTTTCTCGTCTTGGGGCCGGCACTGGGGGCCTCCGCGCATGCCGTTCTCGTGGAGACCGACCCGGCCGACGGCGCCCGTCACGAGGAGCCTCCGAACCGAGTGACGCTGCGGTTCAGCGAGCCCGTCGACCTCCCCGACGGCGCCCTGCGGATCTTCGACGCCTCCGGGAGGAGGATCGACACCGGCGAGGTGCGTTCGGTCGGCTCCGGCGAGTCCTTGGAAGCGGGGCTCACGGGCCTCGCGGACGGCAGCTACGTGGTCGCCTGGCGGGTCGTGTCGCTCGACGGCCACCCGATCCGGGGTGCGTTCGTCTTCGGAGTGGGAGAAGGAGAGGCCGCGGTCGACGAAGGGCTCATCGAGGACTTGCTGGGTCCCGGCCGCTCTCCGGCGGCGCGTATCGCCGGCTCGGCCGTCCGCTGGGTCACGTACCTCTCCGGGCTGGTGGCAGCAGGAGTCGGCATCTTCGCCGGCTTCGTCCTCGGGCGGTCCCGGTCGGTGCCGAGGCTCGCCTCGGTCATGCGTCGGGCGGCGGTGTCGTGTGCCGTCGCCTCGGCTCTTGCGATTCCGGCGTTCGTCGCCGAAGCCCAGGCGACCTGGGGCGAGGCCGTGACGTCATCGGTGGGCGTGGCGGCATCGATCCGAATGGCTGCCATGGTCGTCTTGGCGATGGCGTCGCGGCGACCGACGCCGCTTCCCGTGATCGCCGGTGTCGCCGTGCTCGCCGCGGCCGAGCTGGTCACGGGCCACACCCGTACCTCCGAGCCTCGCCTCCTGGTCATGGCCGCCGATGCTGTCCACGTTCTGGGAGCGGCCTTCTGGATCGGCGGGCTCGTGGCGCTCCTGCTCACCTGGAGGCACATGGCCGGGGACGCCCCGGGTGCGGCGGAGGTGGTAGGGCGTTTCTCGACTCTGGCAGTCCGGTTCGTCTTGGGGCTCGCCGCCGCCGGCCTCGTGCTGGCGTGGATCGAAGTCGGGGAGTGGGCGGCGCTCGTCTCGACGGCGTACGGGTGGACGCTCGTCGCCAAGTCGGCGGTCGCGGCGGCCGTGCTCGGAGTGGCCGCCTACAACAAACGCGTCCTCGTCTCCCGGATCGTGTCGGACGAACAGGAGGAGCGCCGCCCGGCGTGGGAGCGGCTGCGGGCGACGGTCCGGGCGGAGGTCGTGGGCCTGGCTCTCGTGGTGGGCCTCACCGCGGTGCTCGTCGACCTCCCTCCGGCGGCCGAGGGTCTCGACGGCCCGTACTCGACGTATGTGGATCTCGGAGAAGGCGAGTTGAACTTGGTGGTCGATCCCGGCCGAGTCGGAACCAACCAGGTCCACGCCTACGTACTCACGGCCGCGGGGACCCCGGCGGACGTGGAGGGTGAAGCGCGCTTCGAGTTCCACTATCCGGCCCAGGACGTCGGACCGATCGTCCGGCGAGCCGTGTTCGTGGGTCCCGGCCATTGGATCCATACTGGGCCGGAGTTGGCCGTGGCCGGCGAATGGCATGTGACGTTCCGGCTCGGCGACGGGTTCGAGGCCGCGATGGCGACTGCCGTCGTGCGGGTGACGGGCTGAAAAGGAGATACGACATGAAGAAGTGGCTGGCCGGGGCGGGGGCGTTCGCGTTGCTGTTCGTCTTGGCGAGTCCGGTGGGGGCACACGTGACCGTCTCCACCGACAACCCCGAGCCGGGAGGTTTCGCCGTCTACACGGTGCGGGTGCCCAATGAGTCGGACACCGCCTCCACGATCAGGGTGGAGGTGCAGATCCCGGAGGGGCTGGCGGCGTCGCGTTACGAACCGCTCGCCGGCTGGTCGCTGAGCCTCGAGGAGGGCGTCCTCGTCGCCGAGGGTGGGGCGATCGCGCCGGGGGAGTTCGTCGAATTCCGCTTCCAAGCGCGTAATCCCGACGCTCCCGGTGAGCTCGCCTTTCCCGCCCTCCAGACCTATGACGACGGCGAGGTGGTGGAATGGACGGGCCCGCCGGACGCGGACACCCCGGCGTCGACAGTGGAGGTCGGCGGCGCCGACGGCTCGTCGGGTGGCCCCGACGCATGGAGCATCACCGCATTGAGCTTGGGACTCGTGGGGACCGTGGTGGGCGCAGTAGCTCTGGTCCGCGGCTCCCGGTGACACACCTGGCGGCGGTGGCGCTGGCCGCCGCCGCTCTCGGCGCGCCGCTGCCGGCGGCGGCCGACTCGGCCCGCCCTACGAACTACCGGTCGGAGGTGACCTCGATCGAGCCGCCGAATGGAGGTGTGTCCGCCGACGTGGTCGGTGGCGATGCCTTCCTCCGCATCGAGGCGGCTCCAGGAGTGACCGTGGAGGTGCCAGGCTACGAAGGCGAGCCATATGTCCGGATCGGAGCCGACGGCACCGTCGAGGTGAACCGGAATTCCCCCAGCTACTGGGTCAACGAGGACCGCTTCGGTGCTCGCGCCGTGCCACCGGAGGCTTCGGTGGACGCCGACCCGGCCTGGCTGACGGTGGGGGCCGATGGCACCTACGGCTGGCACGATCATCGGATCCACTGGATGTCGCCCGACCCACCACCGGTAGTAGAAAGCTCGTCTGTGTCGGAGATCTTCGAGTGGGTGGTCCCTGTGTCGGTCGACGGAGATCCCGTCGAGATCCACGGACAGCTCGAGTGGGTGCCGAGCATCGACCCGATCCCGTGGCTCGCCCTGTCGGCGGTCGCGGTCGCCGTCGCGTTCGTGCGCCCGCTGACGGCGCTCCTGGTCGGAGCGGTAGCCGCCATCGTTGTCGGCGTCGCCCAAGTCGCCGGGTCTCCCCTCGGGCCGGTCGACGAGTCGATGGCCTGGATCCCGCCCTCGGTGGCTCTGGGGCTCGTGGTGTGGGCGGCGTTCCGGGAGCACCGCCACCTGACGATCGGGGTGGGCGCGGTCGTCGTCCTCGCCTGGGCCGTCTCCCGGTTCCCGGCGTTGTGGATGCCCTCACTGCCGTCCTCGCTCCCCGCCGGCCTGGAACGCACCGCGACCGCGGTGGCGGCCGGAGTGGGGCTGGGCGGAATCGTTGCCGCCTACCGGGATCTGCAGAAGGGGGCGGGCGGCTAGACGGTTCGGGCGCTTCCGGGCGGGTAGAGGAGGTGGATGGAGATCACCGAAGCCCGACACAGGCTCGAAGCGGAACGAGATCGGCTGGTCGCCCTGCGCGAGAGTCAGGGAGAAGACGGCTCCCTCGATGAGGAGCAGGCCGACTCGTCGGGGTCACTAGCCGACTACGACCAGCATCCTGGCGACCAGGGGACCGAGACTTTCGAGCGGACGAAAGACCTGGCCGTGCGAGAGCAGATCGACGAGCGTCTCGCCGACATCGACCGCGCCCTGCAGCGCATCGGGGAAGGCACCTACGGCGAGTGCGAGATCTGCGGGCGCCCCATCGAGCCCGAGCGCCTCGAGGCACGTCCCTCAGTGCGCTACTGCCTCCAGCACCAGCAGGAGACAGACGAAGCTGCCCGTCAGGAGCGCGAGTACGGGGCGGGCCAGTGACGTTCCGAAAGGACTAGTCCGAGCGAGGGCAATCGGTATGGCCATCCAGACCGAGTGGGACTTTGGCCGATCCATCGGACATGTTCCAGGCGAGTGGGGAAGAGGCCGCCCGCGGGCCAGCGCGCAGCATCTCGGCCGTGGCGGTGGCCGCCCTCGGCTCGGCCGTTCTCTTCTGGCTGGTCGGTGACTCCCTCCCCGGGGGGATCGACCTCCGAGTCGCCTTCCTGTGTGTGACGTTCGGGATCTTTTTGGCGGTCTCCGTCGGCTACAGCTGGACGATGGACAGGGTGTGGCGGCGCAGCCGGGAGGAAGCCAACGCCAGCCTGGCCGCCTACAAGGGCGATTTCGTGACCCGCCTGAACCGTGATCTGCGGAGCTCGCTCACCGGCATCGTGGGATTCGCCCAGATGATCGACCCCTCGGTGGTGGGAGACGACAACGCCGAAGCCATCAACACGGTCATCTCGCAATCGGTCGAGCTCTCCCGGGTGGTCGACGACATCTCCGTCGCTGCCCACCTCGAAGGCGGGTCGCTCGAGCTCTCGCCGGAGAAGGTGTCGGTTCGCGCCGAGGTGGAGGCCGCCGCGGCCTATGTCGAACTCATGGGCCTCGAAGTGTCTGTCGAATGCCGGGACGCCACGGTGCTGGCCGACCCGGAGGCGTTCCGGCACCTCCTTCGCAACCTGCTGGTCAATGCACACAGCCACGGGCGAGCCCCAGTCGCGGTCAGAGGGCACAGCTTCGGTGACCGCTATGTCTGTCAGGTGGTCGATTCCGGGCCCGGACTGTCTCCGGGCACCGAGTCGGCCCTCACGGACGAGCTGTCGGTGAGCGCCGCTCCCGACGGGATCGGGCTCGGCCTGGCGGTGGCACAAGCCCTCGCGGAGCGGATGGGCTCGCCGGTGTCGTATCGGCGGGTCAGAGGGGAGAGCCACCTCATCTTCACCCTTCCGCTCGTCCGGGAGGCGGAGGAGGGATCGGCTGTCCATCGGTTCACTCTTCCAAGGATCGTGAAACCGCACGTGAGGGAAGAGACTCCGCAGCCGATCGCCTAGCGAGCCGGTAGCCCGGGCACGCGAAGAGCCGGGCCCGTGGGGCCCGGCTCTTTCGCTCGTCAGTGGCCGTAGCGTCAGACGAGGACGGCCTTGTTGCGGATCCTCAGGAACACGAATCCGGTGAGGATCAGTGCCGCTCCGACGGCGATCGCCATCGCCGACAATGCGTAGGAGATGATCCCCAGGCTCAGAGCCGTGGTGAGTGCAGTGGCGTCGATCCAGGAGGCTCGAGCCTCGTTGGGCACCATCACCTGCTCACCGCTCTCGTCGAGGACCGGCTGGCCGGCTTCGTCCACCGCTGGGACTTCCCGGGGCATCTCGGAGTAGTAGAGGCCGCCGGTGCGATCCAGCTGGTGCTTCGTGATGATGTCGGCCTGCGCCCACATCGTCAGAGGGCCACGGACGTCGGCTCCGGGGATGACGGCGTCGTCGGGGGTGACGACTCCCTGGGCGACCGCCTGATCCCAGGTGTACCAGGCTCCGAAGGCACCGCCGGCGACGGCGCCGAAGCCCACGACCAGGGCGACGATGGCGGCGGTCAGGAGCAGTCCGCTCTTCTTCAGGGGTGAAACATCGGTAGGGGTGGTGGTCACTCTCTCGGTGACTGTGGCAGTCATCGCGTCCTCTCTTTCTTCGGCCAACTGCCTATGGCGATGACTATCGGGCAACCACCGGCCGCCGACGAGAGTCCAATGTCACGGCCGCCCGGGACAAGGACCCTTCCGCGCCCGGGACCAAAGCCCTGACCACCCGTGGCCCCTCACAGGCGGTTGCGGCGGAGCCCGACGACCCGCAATGCGAAGTCGGCCACCCAGATCGCCACCAGCGCGGCCGAGGCCTCATGGAACCCGGCGACCCCGGCGGCGCCGGCGAGGTTGGCGGCGACTAGAGGGATCGCGGGGCGCCGAGTCATCCGACGGAGGTTCGCATCGAGGGGCGGGCCCGCCACGACAGGGAGGAGGTAAGCGAGAGAACCGAGGAGGACTTGGCCGATGCCCGCGGTCACTGCTACGAGGGTTCCTCGACCGAAGGGCTCAGGCGTTCCGCCGATCACGAGGGCGACGCCGTCCACGAACGCCCATCCCGCCAGCCACCCGACCCCCACCGCGACCTGGACGAACGACAGCTTCCTACGACCCTTTTCCCACAGGCGCACCACGATCCCAGCGGCCACCGCCAGCGCCGCGATCCCGGCGAGGACCGTTCCCGCGCCGACGGCACGCTGGCCGAGCCACAGGCCGGAGGCCATGGCTGCCGCCGACGCCACCACGAGCCACCACCCGACCTTCGCTTCCCAGCCGCTCACGGCCCGATGGTGGGCCATGGTGGGCAGGAACGTGGGGAGCGTTCCGATGATCGTGAAGCCGACCAGACCCACCAGATTGAGATGGGAATGGACGAGTCGTAGCCGGAAGAAGGCGGCCCCGGCCTCGCCCCCGCCCAAGATCGCCCCGAGCGTCACTCCCACCGCCCCACAGGCGAAGGCAGTCAGATAGAACCGTGAGGAGAAGTCGAAACGCCGGAGCAGGCTCCTGGCGATCGTCCGGCGGATCGACCACGCCAAGAGCGTCAACGACACGACGAGCAGGCCCCCTCCCAGCCACGCCGCCACCGGGAGTCGAGCGCCCACGCCGACCAAGGCGGCGATGGTACCCGCGGCCAGCGTGAGGCGCTGAGCCGTGGCGAGCGTCGAGGGCGGGGCGGGCGAGGCCGACCATGTGATCGTGAACATCTGGCTGGCGCCGGCGATCGCCGCGAGCACGGTCCCGGCGAGGAAGGAGTGGAGCGGGCCCCACCACGAACCTCCTCGGACTAGAACCACGAGAGCCCACACGGCGGCGACGGCGGCAAACATCCCCGCCAGGCGGAAGGCGCGGCGGGCGATGCCGTGCGAGGCGACCACCCGCCGGCCGGTGTCGCTCTCGGTCATGGGACCAGCGAAGCGGCGAGAGCCACGACCGTCAACGAGACCACCGTCCCGACGATCCCCAGCACGCGGACCACTTTCGTCGACGCATTGACCGCTACGACCCCATGGGCGATGGCGAGAGCGAAGGAGATGAGTGCCAAGGTGATCTTCACTCCCAGGGTGGCGCCATAGCCGGGCACCGTGAGGGCACTGAGGGCGACCCCCCGGTGATAGGTGAGCGCCAAGCCGGTGGCGAGGAGCAGAGGTATCAGCACCCACGAGGTGAGCCGCCCGAATCGGGAACCGAACGCGCCCACCAAGTGGCGCCGGTCCTCGGGCGAGAGGAGCCGAGCTGTCACCGGGCGCACGATCAAGGTGAGAGTGAGTTGTCCTCCCACCCACACCACGGCACCGGCGACGTGGAGGAAACGCACCAGGCTCCACAGGTCGAATCTCATGCCGAGACCATCTCCTCCCTCGGAGCAAAGATCCGAGCTGCCCACCACCATCCGGCGAGCCACACGCCCAACGCCCCGACGGCAGCCAGCCACAGCCCCGGCCGGCCGACGCCGACGAGCGGGGCCAGGACCCCCGCCAGCATCGTCGCCACGCCGACGTGATGCCACCACAGAGGGCGGTCGATGTCGACCGCGCGGCCGCGGGCGAGACACCAGGCGAGCACCGTCGTCACGTATCCGAGCAGCAGCGCGTGGAGGTAGAAGACCACCCCGGGCCTCCCCACCAGCGTCAACAGCGACGATCCGGCGAAGCCCGCCCCGGCGAGGCCCGCCGTGGCGGCGACGATCCAGCCCGCAGCCGCCCGCAACACCGACTCCCGGGTCTTCCACAGGGCCGTCGCCCACCAGACCGCTGGTACCAGGGCCAACACCCCTGCGATCCGTGCCGCCCATCCGAGGATCGGAACCTCGGGACCCGAGACGACTCCCAGCGGAAAGAACAACCAGGCCAGCGCCGTCCACCACCGAGTGGCCCGGCGGGCGACCGACGGGTGGACCATCTCGGCGCGCATCAGCAGCGCCACCGTTCCGAGGACCAGCGACCAGGCGAACGTGGACAAGAAGGCGTGGACGGCGAGGCGCCCTGCCAGCCCTTCGCCACTGCCGGCCGCCTGTAACGCTGCCAATACCCACACTCCGAGGCTGGAGACGAGAACGTACGCCAGGCTGGCCGTGAATTCCCGCCCCCCTGTGCCCCTCCACCACATGGCGATGCCCACGTACCACACCGCCATCACCAGTGCCGAGGCGGCGATCGACACCGGGCCGTAACCCTGGGCCAGGAAGGCGATGGTCATCGGAACGACCGAGGTGAGCGCCCAGCGACCCCATGCGCTCGCCCGGCCGGGCGGGAGGGCGGAGATCAGGATCGGCGCCGCCGCCCAGCCGAAGTACAACGCATGGGAGTGGGCGTGGAGCAGGTGGTCGAACGGGATGGGGACGGCCCATCCCGCCAGGAGGAGGCGGAGGAGAAGGCCGATACCGGTCGCCGCCAGGTACACGGCCACCGCTGCCGTCACACCTCGTGTCCGCGGATGTGCCATATTTCCGGTCAGGATAGGAACAATTCCAGCGCCCCTGGACAGATAGGGTGGAGGCCGACGTGACCAGTTACCTGTTGAGCGACTCGCCGATCGATTCGATCGGCGACTACCGGGCAGCCGGCGGCGGAGAGGGCCTGGCGAAGGCGAGAGCCCTGGGACCCGACGACACGATCGCCACGATCGAGAGAGCGCGTTTGCGGGGTCGCGGAGGTGCGGGCTTTCCGACCGGGGTCAAATGGCGAGGCGTGGCGGCCGCCGACCCCGGCCAGAGGCGCTTCCTGGTCTGCAACGCCGCCGAAGGCGAGCCCGGGACGTTCAAGGACCGGGCGCTGATGCGTTGGAACCCGTACCAGCTGCTGGAAGGGATCGCCATCGCCGCCTTCGCCATCGGGGCCGACGAGGCCTATATCGGGCTCAAGGAGCGCTACACGGCAGAGCTGGCCGCCCTGGAGCGCGCGGCGACGGAGATGCAGGCGGAGGACATGCTCGGCGAGGTCCCCATCCGCGTCGTCACCGGTCCCGACGACTACCTCCTGGGTGAGGAGAAGGGTCTCCTGGAAGCGATAGAGGGCCGGCCGCCCTTTCCTCGTTGGTATCCGCCGTACCTCGTGGGCCTGTTCACGGACATGTCGGCAGGGGTCGGAGCGGCGTCGGCCGGGTGGAGCGAGCAAGTGAATCCCGCGGTGGTCAACAACGTCGAGACGCTCTCCAACGTGCCCCACATCCTGGCCCGCGGCGAGGAGTGGTTCCTCGGCCTGGGCACGCCCGACTCGCCGGGCAACATGCTGTTCACCGTGTGTGGTGACGTGGCCCGGGAAGGGGTGGCCGAACTGCCGCTCGGGACTCCGCTGGCCGTCCTCGTCCACGGGGTGGGAGAGGGGCCGCCCGGCGGGCGCAGGGTGAAGGCCGTCTCCCCGGGCGTATCCAACGCTCCGATCCCGGACTCGCTGCTCGACACGCCGATGGACTTCGGATCGATGCGCGCCATCGGGTCCGGCCTCGGCTCGGGTGGGATGGTGGTCTACGACGAGTCGGCGTGCATCGTGGCCGCGGCCGCGGTGCTTTCCCGGTTCTTGGCCGTCGAGTCCTGCGGTCAGTGCCCACCCTGCAAGCTCGGGACCGACGCCTTGGCGGAGAGGTTCTTCGCCATAGATTCGGGAAGAGGCGACCGGTTCACTCTCGACGAGATCACCGCCTGGATCGAACGGGTCACCGACGCCAACCGCTGCGGCCTGGGAGCGGGCCAACGCGCTCTGGCCGCCGGGGTGATGCGGTTCTTCGCCGACGAGGTCATCGACCACTTGGGGCGGAGTTGTCCGTCCGACCGGGTGCTCAGCGTGCCGAAGATCGTCGATTGGGATCCCGAAGCCGGGTCGTTCGACTACGACGAGGGCTATTTCGCCTGGCGTCGCGCGTGACAGAAAGGAGTGATGGAATGGTCACTACTGCTCCACCACCGGGCACGGTGGCGGCGAAGCTGCTTCCTCCACCCGCCGTGCAGGAAGCTCGCCGTCTCCAAGCGGAAGGTGTGCGAGCCGCAGAGGGGGCGGAGCGCCTCGCCGGGAGGTTCGGGGCCGATGAGCTCCGAGATGCTCGTGACTGGTGGGTCCGGCGCATGCCCCGTAACCGCTGGGACGATCCAACGCCGACCGCCATCCTGCGGATGTTGGAGATGGCATTGGCGACGGTCGACGAGTTGGTCCCGCCGGCCCAGCAGGTGGCCCGTCGTTGACGTAGGGGACCTTCAGACCCTGATCCCGGGACTTTAGGCCCTCACCGCCGCGGGTTTCTCCGGCCACTCTGGGAAAAAATCGAGCGACGGAGAGGCCCATGACTCAGACCCTGAATCGGCCGGTCACCGACCAGACCGGACCCAGTCCCAAGAGCGTCCCGCCACATCCTCACTATGCGCTGGGAACGCTCATCGCGCTCGGGATCCTGGGCACCCTGGCCGCCGTTGTGGTGGCCGTGATCGCATTGACCGTCACGGCGAGCCGCAATTCGGTGGACGATGCCATCGTGTCCGAGCGGGTCGATGCCTACCTCGCCGAGGCGGGCGCGACGGCCAGCACCGGCGATGTCATCCCGGCAATCGTGCCCAAAGCCGATCTCCCGGTGGCCACCGACCCGGCGGTGGCCGTTGCCCCGGAGATGCCTCCGGCACCGCAGCGTTCGACCCCGGCGATCGTCGAAGTCGAGTTCGAGGTCGTCGAAGGCGTCAATGTGATCGACCCCGCGAGCGGCGTCGAGACCGAGACGTGGGGCTACCGCCTCGTCGACGGCCCCGACGGCGTGGTGGCGGGCACACCCGGCCCGGTGATTCGAGCCCGGGTCGGCGATGTGTTGCGTTTCACGATCACGAACCCGGAAGGCAACACCCACCCCCACAACGTCGACTTCCACGCCGTCACCGGACCGCACGGTGGAGCCGGCGACACGACCGTTGCCCCCGGCGAGACGAAGACCATCGAGGTCCGTCTGCTGTATCCGGGCTTCTTCATGTACCACTGCGCCTACGACGACGTGCCGGCTCACATCTCCCACGGTATGTACGGCGGAATCCTCGTCGACCCCGAGACCCCGCTGCCTGAGGTGGACCACGAGTGGTACGTCGTCCAGTCCGAGTTCTACACCTCGGAGCCGGAGGACGGCTTCGCCGCCTTCGACCGCCGGGCCGTCACCGACGAGAACCCGAGCTATGTGGTGTTCAACGGCGCCGTCGGTTCGCTCACCGACGACAACGCCCTCCGGATGGAGGTGGGTGAACGGGCCCGCATCTACTTCATCAACGCCGGGCTGAACCTCGACTCGAACCTCCACCCGATTGGCTCCCACTGGGACCGGGTGTACCCCGAGGCGGCGCTGCTGGCGACGCCGATCCGGGGCTCGCAGACCACGTTGGTCCCGGCCGGTGGTGGAACGGTGGTCGAGATGGTCGGGCAGGTCCCGTCGACCATCGTGCTGGTCGACCACGCTCTCGCTCGGGCATTCGACAAGGGCGCGATCGGCCACATCGTCATCACCGGCGAGGAGCAGCCCGAGATCTACGAGGCCGTCGGCGGTGCGGCACCTGCCGATGAGACACCCGCTGCCGAGCACGAAGGCACCGGAGGTGCCGAGCACGAGCAGCCGGCCGCCGGTGGCGAGCAGGTGTCGATCCTGCCCGGGAGCTCCGAGTTCCAGGACATGGACTCGCCCGACGAATTCGAAGAAGGCGAGACCCCCGGCGACTACTCGGTCAACGTGCTCCGGGTGCCTGTGGGTACCACCGTCACCTGGACCAACGACGACCAGATGATGCACAGTGTCACCGCCGCCGACGGATCGTTCGACTCCGGCCTGCTCGATGCCGGAGAGAGCTGGTCCTACACCTTCGACCAACCCGGAGAGTTCGAGTACTTCTGCTCGCCTCACCCGTGGATGCGAGCGAAGGTGATCGTCGAAGGCTGACCCGCCCCGGATGGGATCAGGCAGGGAGCCGCCTCGGATACGGGGCGGCTCCCTCCCGTTCTCCGACGGATCAGGGAGCGCCCAGCACCGCCTGTGTCTGGAGAGTCTTGGAGACCAGCCGCCCGTCTCGGTCCGTGATCGTCGTCTCCACGACGACCGTCCTCTTCCCGGCGTGCAGCAGGGTCGCCCGGGCCGTGGCTGGCCCGTCTCGAACCGCGGCCATGAAGTTGGTCTTCGACTCGATCGTGCTGGTCCCGGCCGCTCCTTCGGGCAGGTTCAAGAAGGCGCACGCCGCCCCGGCGGAGTCGGCCAAGGTCATCAAGGCGCCGCCATGCAGGACGCCCCCGGCGGTGCACAGCTCCTCGGCCCATTCGAGTCGCAGCACCACTTCGGCGGGGTCGAGCTTCTCGGCGGTGACACCGAGGGTGCGCGTCAACGGCATCGAATCGTGGATGAAGGCGGTGGGGTCTCCCATGGCTCCAGGTTGGCACAGAGCCCACAGGGGCGTCCGGCGGTTTACGCTCGGCCCGTGCTGTGGTCGGTCGAACGAGGAGAGCCCGTTTCTCGAGACGAACTGGTCCCTTTGGCGCTCGCAACCCATCGACCACAGGAACGCTGGCTCTTCCTCAACATGGTCTCCTCGGTCGACGGCGCAACCACGGTGGGAGGCGAGTCCACACCGCTGGCGGATGGCGACGATCGAGCCATGTTCATGGCACTGCGCGCCGCCTGCGACGCGGTGCTGGTGGGGGCGGGGACCGTGCGGGCCGAGAACTACGGCCCCGTCCGGCTCGACGCGCCCGCCCAGGACCACCGGCGCCAGATGGGATTGCCGCCTCTGCCACGTCTCGTGATCGTCTCCCGCAGCCTCTACTTCGACCCCGAGGCGCGGGTGTTCGAGGATCCCGAGCGCATGCCGATCGTCGTGACCGGCGCCGACGCTCCCGCTGAGAGACGTCGGGCGTTGAGGGGCAAGGCGGAAGTGCTCGTCACCGGTGAGATCGGCGCCGATCCGAGTCACGCCCTGGACGCCCTGGCCGACCGGGGTTACGGGGTGGTGCTGTGTGAGGGAGGCCCCACCTTGAACGCAGCACTGATCGAACTCGACCTCGTCGACGAGATCGACCTGACCCTGTCCCCGGCTTTCGTCGGCGGCGGATCTGCCCGCTTGCTCGACGGAGCCTCCGAAGAGCTGCGGCCGTTCCGTCTCGAGCGGCTGATGGTGGGGGAGGAGATGTTGTTCCTCCGATACGTCAAAGAGGGATCTCCACCCCATCGGGGCTGACCGTCACCGGCTCGCCCCGCACCCTCACCTCCATCTTCCCTCCGTCGGTCTCGAGCGCCAGTCGAGAGTGGTCGAGGTCCACCGACAGCGTCGTGCCCCGGACCATCAGCTTGAACGAGATCGACTTCCACTCGGCAGGAAGGCGGGGGTCGAAGCTGATCTCTCCCCCCACGTCGCACATCCCGGCGAAGCCGTAGACCAGCGCCATCCACACCCCGCCCGCCGACGCCAGGTGGACACCGTCGGTGGTGTTGCCGTGGAGGTCGCCGAGGTCCATGAAGAGAGCGGTTCGGAAGTAGTGCATCGCCAGCTCGTGCTCGCCGATCTGGGCGGCCACGATCGCCTGGACGCAGGCGGAGAGCGACGAGTCGCCGGTGGTCAACGGGTCGTAGTAGTAGAAGTTCCGGCGGACCAGCTCCGGGGAGAACTTCTCGGGCAAGAGGAACATCGCCATCACGACATCCGCCTGCTTGATCACCTGATATCGGTAGATGACCAGCGGGTGGAAGTGGAGGAGGAGGGGATGGCGGTCGGGGCCGACGGCGTCGAAATCCCATTTCTCCTTGGCGAGGAAGCTCTCGTCCTGTTTCGTGATCCCGTAACCCTCGTCGTAGCCGACGTACATCTCGGCCGCCGCCGCCCGCCATTCCTCGACCTCGGAGTCGACCACGCCGAGCCGGGTCCGCAGCTCCTGCCACCGGTCGGGGTGCTCGACCCGCATCCGCTGGACGCACTCGACGGCGTACTCGAGGTTCATCTGGGCCATGAGGTTCGTGTAGGCGTTGTCGTCCACGAGAGCCGTGTACTCGTCGGGGCCGGTGACGCCGTAGATGTGGAAGGCGCCGTCGCGGTGGAACCCGAGGTCGGCCCACATGCGGGCGGTCTCGATGAGGATCTCGACCCCGATCTCCCACAGGAGCTCCTCGTCGCCCGTGACCTGGACGTACTTCCGGAGGGCGTAGGCGATGGCGGCGTTGATGTGGTACTGGGCGGTGCCGGCCGCCCAGTAGGCGCTCGCCTCCTCGCCGTTGATCGTCCTCCACGGGAACAGGGCCCCCCGAAGTGACAGCTCCCGGGCGCGCTGGCGGGCCTTGTCGAGCATCGAATAGCGGTACTGGAGGAGATGGGCGGCCAGCTGAGGGTTCGTGTAGACGAGGAACGGCAGGACGAAGATCTCGGCGTCCCAGAAGTGGTGTCCGTCGTAGGCCTGGCCCGTGACTCCCTTGGCCGGCACTCCCGTGCCCTCGACGTGGGCGGTGGCTTGGTTGAGTTGGAAGAGCACCCAGCGGACCGCCTGCTGTACGGATTCGTCGGCGCCGATCCGGACGTCGGCCCTCTCCCAGAACGCCTCCCACGCCGCGTTCTGGGCTGCGACGGCGGCCTCGAACCCGGCGACAGCCACCATCGCCGCCTTGTCTTCTGCGCTGTCGAGACCCCTGTCGCGGTCGGTGTCGAACACGGTGAAGACGTCGAGCGTGACCTCTTCGCCCGCTTCCAGATCCAGGGAGAACGTGGCGTTCGGGCGGTCGGGATGTTCGTGGAGCGTCACCTCGTGGGGACGATCCAGCCGATGCGTCATCGACACCGCGAGCGGGAGCCGGGACTGGACGGTTTCGTAGGCAACCGACACCGTTTCGGGGCTGAGACGGATACCGGTCGGTTCCAGCACCCGCCGCCCGAAGTTCTTGGCGCGCCGCGGGTCGAACTCGGTGGCCGAAGGCTCCAGGTAGTCCGTGTCCTGGCGGTTGATCAGCTCGGAGACGATGACGACGGTGGCCGGCGAGTCGACCTTGACCCGGAGACGGCAGGCCACGAGGTCGGGGTGGGTGATCGACACCAGCCGGCTCGCCTCCACGTCGACCCCCACTTCGCCTCGTGTGTCCCAGTGGTACCGGTGGGTCAGCAGGCCGCTCCGGAAGTCGAGGCGCCGCTCCCAGTCCGATACGTCGGCGTCGTCGAAGTCGATGGTCTCGGCGTTCACCGCGAGGCGCAGCGGCGTGGGGTCGGGGGCGTAGACGATCGTCTGGCCGGCTGTGGCGAACCCGTACGCCGCCTCCGGATACTGGATCGGCCACGACTCGTAGAACCCGTTTATCAAGACTCCCGGCTGGTGGCTCGGGACCGCCGGGTGGAGCGACCCCCGCACCCCGATCCTCCCGTTGCCCAAGGCGAAGACCGTCTCCAGGAGGGGAATGAGCTCGGGTCGGTATTCGGTCTCCACCAGCGCCCACGGGTCGATGGGGTAGACGTCGTGGGGGAGCTCGGGGACGATCTCCTGGCGCCATCTCATGGAACGAGCTCTCCCAGGTCGGAAACGACCACATCGGCCCCCGCCCCACGCAACGCCTCGGGGTCCCCGTGGCGATCGACGCCCACCACCGCCCCGAAGTACCCGCTGACTCCGGCTTCGACCCCGGCGACGGCGTCCTCCACGACCACGCACCTCTCCGGATGGACACCCATGCGGCGAGCCGCCTCCAGGAAGGCGTCGGGGGCTGGCTTCCCGGACAAGCCCTGGTCCGCGGCCACGAGCCCGTCGACGAGCACTTCGAAGCGGTCGCGAATCCCGGCCGCTTCCAAGACCGGGCCGGCGTTCTTCGACGAGGAGACGACTCCGCAGCGGACTCCCAGTTGGTCGAGGTGGTCGAGCAGTGCCAGCGAGCCGGAGAACACCTCGACGCCGTCCTCGGCGAGGATGGCGTTGAACAACTCGTTCTTCTTGTTGCCGATCGCACAGACGGTTCCGGTTCCCGGTTCGTCGCTCGGGTCGCCCCACGGAAGCTCGATCTCCCGAGAGGCCAGGAACGCCGCCACCCCGTCGTACCGGGGACGCCCGTCGACGTACACCCGGTAGTCGGCGTCGACATCGAATGGCTTCTCATCCGGGCCGCGCAGCTCGTCCAAGACGATGTCGAACGTGCGCTTCCACGCTGCCGCGTGCACGGCGGCGGTGGAAGTCAGGACACCATCCAGGTCGAACAGCACCGCTTCGTATTTGGACCAGTCGAACGACATCACGTGTCTCCGCCGCGGAGGGTCGGGTCGTGGCCGGTGGGGCGGCCGGGAGGGCCGTCGAGGCCGACGAGAGCGGGAACGGTACACGTGTTCCCGACAGGGAAGACACGTCGGCCGCGGGAGGTCGGGCGTCGGTGTGTGAGGGTGGAGATCATGTGAGGACTTCCCCGCGTCAGGAGCATCGTGCCACGAGCGTGCTGCGAATCGAAGGACCTCGAGAGGGGTCGCCCGACCCGAATGTCGCCGTAGCTCCGTTTAGGCCGGTCTTATCGGGGTTGCGATACCGTTTCCAGTGATGAGACTGCTGCTGGTCGAAGACGAAATAGAGCTGGCGTCGGCCATCGCCCGCGGGTTGCGTCGGGAGGGCCACGCCGTGGACGTCGCGGCCACGGTGGCCGAGTCGGAGCTCAAGCTCGCTTCGACCGAGTACGACCTCCTGCTTCTCGACTGGAACCTCCCCGACGGAGCGGGAGTCGACATCTGCCGTCGGGTGGCGTCCGGCGAGATGGAGTTGTTCGGCGACGAACGCCCCCGGGTCTTGATGCTCACGGCGCGGGACGAGATCGACGACCGAGTGCTCGGCCTGGACTCGGGTGCCGACGACTACCTGGTGAAGCCGTTCGCCTTCGCCGAGTTGGCGGCTCGGGTCCGCGCCCTGCTGCGGAGGGACGACGCCGGCGCGCCGGTCCTCCGTGTCGGGTCGCTCGAGCTCGACCCGTCTCGGTTCGAAGCTAAACAGAACGGCGAGGTGCTCGATCTCACGGCCAAGGAGTTCTCGCTCCTGCACTATTTCATGGCCCACCCGGGCGTGGTGCTCTCCCAGGAGACGCTGCTGGAGCACGTCTGGGACGAGATGGTGGATCCGTTCACGAACGTCGTCCGGGTGACCATCTCGAACCTGCGTCGGAAGCTGGCCGATCCGAGCGTGATCGAGACGATTCCCGGGCGTGGTTACCGCCTGGTGACGCCATGAGCGGGCTGTCGTCGTTCGTCCGCTCCATCCGGTTCCGCCTGTCGGTCATGTACTCGTCCGTCGTCTTCGGGCTCGGGGCGGCGGTCCTCGGCATCACCTACTACTTCGTCCGTCGCGGCCTTCGACGGCTGCCTCTCGTCTTCGACAGCCGGTTGGCGATCGTCAACGGGCGTCCCATCGTCATCCAGAACATCGATCTCGACACCGCCGAGCTCGTCGAGCAGGCGATAACCCAACGCGCCCTGTCGATCCTCTCCGACTACCTGTGGATCGGCCTCGTGGCGTTGTTCCTCCTCTCGTTGATCGTGGGATGGGTGATCGCCGGCCGTGCCCTGCGGCCGGTCGATGCCATGACCGCCGTCGCCCGCGAGATCCAGGCCTCCGACCTCTCCCGGCGCATCGGGTACCGGGGGCCCGACGACGAACTGGGCCGTCTCGCCGCCACGTTCGACCAGATGCTGGAACGACTCGACGCCGCCTTCCGGTCACAGCGCCGGTTCCTCGCCGACACGTCCCACGATCTGCGCACCCCGCTGGCGGTGATCCGCTCCAACGTGGACGTCCTGATGGAGGACCCAGACGCCACCGTCGAAGACTGGAAGGAGACCGCCGCCATCATCCAGCGGAATGCCGAGCGGATGGGCTCGATGATCGACGACCTCCTGGCGACTGCCCGCCTCGAGGCACGGGCCGCCGCTCGCGTCCGGGTGGATCTTGCCGATCTGGTCTCGGAGGCGGCGACGGAGTTCCGGCCGCGGGGCGCCGAACAGGGGGTCGAGGTGGAGGCCAACCCGACGCCCGCCGAGATCGAGGGAGTGCCCGAGACGCTCCGCCGGGCGATCAACAACCTCACCGACAACGCCTTGAAAGCATCACCCGCGGGATCCCGGGTGGTGCTGGCCTCCGGCAAGAACCACGACGGCTGGGCGTGGGTGGCGGTGGCCGACGAAGGGAAGGGAATCGACCCGTCCGTCGTCGAGAAGGGGTCGAAGCGGGGTTTGGGTCTGACGATCGTCCGCCAGATCGTGGAGTCCCACGGCGGCCGTCTCGCCGCCCACCGCAGCGTCGAGCGCGGCTCCACGTTGATCATGTGGCTCCCGATGGTGGGTTCCGACGGCTCATCCTGACGTCCGGGATGTTCGTGACCGAATGCCCTGGCGTCGGAGTCGGTCGTAGTCGATGTTCTTTACGAGTGGTTTAGACCTGAGTTCGTACGGTCGCACCCAAGGAGGCACGCATGTTCGCCCAAGGAGGCACGCATGTTCGCCCAAGGAGGTATGCATGTTCACCGAGATCGATCCGCGACCCTCGACCCTGCCTGAGGACCCCGCCCCGCCCGGGCCGAGGCGCCCCTGGGCGACGCTTCTCACGTATCTGGCCGTGCTCGCGGTCGGTGTGGGCATCGGCTGGCTCCTGTTCGCGTCCCCGAATGCTCCGGCTGGCCCCGAATCGGCCGCAATCGACGCTGGGCAACCCCCTGCCGTGGCCGATCAGGTCGAGCCGCCTTCGGAGTCGTTGGCCTCCGAAGAACCGGTGGCGGCAGTCGCCGAGTCGCTGCTGCCCGCCGTGGTCAGGATCGACACTCCCCGGGGAGGAGGGAGCGGAGTCATCTACGACTCCGAAGGGCTGATCCTCACCGCCGCCCACGTCGTGGCCGGCACCGAAACGGTCCAGGTCCGCCTGAGCGACGGAACCCAATACGAGGGCCGCGTGCTGGGAGGCGACCTCGACGCCGATGTCGCCGTGGTCGAAGTCGATGCTTCCGGCCTTCCCGCCGCGCCACTCGCGCTCGACCGAGAGGTCCAGGTCGGCCAACTGGCGGTGGCGATCGGGAGTCCATTCGGGCTCGACCAGACAGTGACCGCCGGGGTGGTGTCGGCCGTCAACCAGACCGTTGTCGGGCGCGGCACGTTCCAGTCGCTCATCCAGACCGACGCTCCCATCAACCCCGGCAACTCGGGTGGGGCGCTGGCGAACCGGGACGGGGAGGTGATCGGAATCAACGTCTCGATCTACTCCACGACCGGAGGCAACGTCGGTGTCGGTTTCGCCGTCCCGATCGAAGTCGCCTACGACCTCGCCCAGGACATCGTCGCCGGCGAGCCCATCGAACGGGCCATTCTCGGCATCCAGGGGACGACCGCCGAGAGCGGCCAGCCGGGTGCGCTCGTCATCGCCGTGCAACCAGGGTCCGGGGCCGCAGAGGCGGGTATCGAACGCGGGGACGTCATCACGGCCATCGAGGGGGTCAGGGTGACGAACATCGGTGACCTGGTCGCCCAGGTGGGAACCCATCGCCCGGGCGACACCGTGGAGGTCGAGCTGATCCGCGACGGACAGCCCATGCGGCTCGACGTGACTCTCGGTTCAGCGGACTGACCCGGCTGGACGATGCGGCCCGTCGCTCACCCGGGGCGTCGGGCCACCGCCAACTCGATCAGCCTCGCCGCTCCCTCGCCCATCGAAGCGAACCGCTCGTCGGAGGTCTGGCCGCGCAGATAGCGGATGTAGATCTGCTGCAGGATCACCCCTAGCTTCCACGTCCCGAACACGATGTACCAGTCGATGTCCGACACGTCGATGTCGGAGGCATCGGCGTACACCGCCACCGCTTCCTCCCGCCTCATCCACCCCGGAACGGTCACCGGCATCAGCGAATGGGTCCGTTCATCGATCTCTTCGGGGTGATGCCACGATCCCAAGAGCGTTCCCAGATCGGTGAGGGGATCGCCCCGCGTCGCCATGTCCCAGTCGTAGACGGCCACGCAGACCGACGGGTCCTCCGGTGAAACCGCCATGTTGTCGAGGCGCCAGTCGTTGTGGACCAAAGTGGGGGGAGGCGACGCGGGCATCGTGTCGGCGAGCCATCTCCCGACTTCTTCGGCGAGCGGATCGTCCTCGTGGCGGGCCCGCGCCCAACGCTCCAGCCAGCCGTTGACCTGACGCTCGAGGTATCCCTCCGGCCGACCCAAATCGTCGAGGCCGCACGCCGCGGGATCGACGGCGTGGAACTCCGCCAACGTCTCGACGACGACCCGTGACAGGGCGGCATTCGCCTTCGTGTCCCCGCCGGCCCCGAAGACGTCGGGCACCTGTTCTCGGACCACCACGCCGTCCTTGCGCTCCATCACGAAGAAAGGAGCCCCGATCACCGACGAGTCGTCGCAGAAGACGAGGGCGCGGGGTGCCTTGTCGAACGCCTCCCACAGCCGTGACAGGACCCGATACTCCCGGCCCATGTCGTGGGCGCCGGGAGCAACGGGGCCAAGGGGAGGCCGTCGCAGCACGTACTCGTGTCCCGATGCGAACTCGAGCAGGTATGTGAGGTTCGCCCGTCCCCCTCCGAACTGCCTCACCACCAGGCGGGACTCTGCTCCCTCTAGCCGACCCTGGAGGTAGGCATGGAGCCGGTCTTCGTCGAACCTCTCTTCGGGGCGGACTTCGATGACGTCGGGCATGGGGACCTAGAAGCTAGTCGGGCCTTCCGATCCCGGCCCGACTCGGAAATGCCCGCGGCGATCTGGATCTGGCGTCGGTTAGGCTGCGTCTCCCCTTTCAAGAGGAGGTCACCATCACCCCCTTTGAGATCTCGGAAGCATTGGTCGACGAGCTCGTCGAGCTGAGCCCGATGTTGGCGACGGGCCTCGGCATCCCCGGGTCGGATCATCGGTGGGACGACCTCTCGCCCGACGGTGCGGCCGCCGTCTACGAGGTGGCCCGCAAGTACCGCGCCGCGGCTCGCGAGCACTTCGAGCACCCGGACGCAGATCAGCGTCACGCCGCTCGAGTCGTCGCGGGCTTCCTCGACGTCGGGGTGAACCAGTACGAGAGCGGCGATTACCTGCGCGATGTGAGCCACATCTATTGCGGGTTCTCCCGCGTCCGGGACATCTTCGACATCATGCCCCGCGACACGGCCGAGCAATGGGGCAACATCGCCGCCCGGTTGGAGGGGATCGGCGAGCCCTTCCGGGGGTGGTGCCGCCTACTCGCCGCGGGAATCGCTTCCGAGCAGGTCTCGTCGCGGCGTCAAGTGCTGTCTGTGATCGAACAGGCGCGGCACCTGGCGAGCGACGAGTCGATGTTCGTGGGTCTCGTCGCCGATGCCGAGAGGCGCGGCTTCGCCGACGACCGTCTCCGCGAGGCCGTGGACACCGCCCGGACGGAAGCCGCCCGATTGGCGGACTGGCTGGAGCAGGAGTATCTGCCGCACGCCGACCCCGAGGACGGGGTGGGCGAGGAGCGCTATCTCCGTTCGGCCGAAGAGTTCCTGGGAATGACGATCGACCCCGCCCAGGTCTACGAGTGGGGTTGGGAGGAGCTCGCTCGGTTGCGGGCGCAGATGGTCGAGGTCGCCAAGGAAGTCGACCCGAGCCTCACGGTCGACGAGGTCATCGAACTGCTCGAGACGGACCCCGCGCGCTCGGTACCCAAGGACCAGTTCACCGACTTCGTGCAGCGCCGCCTCGACGAGGCCGTCGCCGCGCTCGACGGAACGCATTTCGACGTACCGGAGCCGGTCGAGCGAATCACGGTCAACCTGGCGCCCCCGGGCGGGGCGCTGGGCGCGTGGTACATCAACCCTTCCGAGGACTGGGAGCGGCCGGGATCGGTGTGGTACGCCCTGGGCGAGCGGGAACGCATCCCCACCTGGCAGGAGGTGACCACCGCCTACCACGAGGGGTTTCCCGGCCACCATCTCCAGATCGGTGTCTCGATGTGGCAGAAGGACCGGTTGTCGAAGGCCCAGCGTCTCCTGGTCTGGTACTCGGGCTACGGGGAGGGTTGGGCGCTGTACGCCGAGCGGCTCATGGACGAGCTCGGGTTCTTCGAGAAGCCCGAGTACCGGCTGGGGATGCTCGCCTCGCACGTTTTCCGGGCCACTCGGGTCGTGGTCGACATAGGTGTCCATCTCGGCTACCGCATCCCCGACGATGCGCCGCTCCACGCCGGCGAGACTTGGAACTACGACATCGCCGTCGCCTACATGGACCAGATCGGCCTCCAGCCACGGGACATAGCCGAGAGCGAGGTCAAGCGATATCTCGGCTGGCCCGGCCAGGCGATCTCTTACAAACTCGGCGAGCGGGAGATCCTCGACATCCGCTCACGACTCCAATCCGACCCGTCGTTCGACCTGAAGGAGTTCCATCGCCAGGTCCTCGAGGGTGGCGAGGTGCGGCTGGACTACCTGCGCCAGCGGATCCTCGGAGAGAGCTGAGGTCGATGAGGCCGTGAAGCCCCTCGAGGGGGCCTCACGGCCTCAGCACCCTGCTTCCTTCAGAGTGGGGTAGGGGTTGACGGGGTCGCCGTCGCCTGGATGCATCTCGAAGTGGAGATGGGTCGGTCCGCCCCGGGCGTTGCCGGTATCGCCCACGTAGCCGATGACGTGGCCGGCTTGCACACGCCCCGAGCGGCCGAAGGCCTCGAGATGGGTGCCGATGTAGGTGACGCCGTCGTCGCCGTAGAGATAGAACTGGAGCCCGCCGATGGTGCCGGTCACCAGCTCGATCTTCCCGGATACCGGGGCCTGCACCTCGGTGCCGCGGGGAGCGAAGATGTCGATCCCCTGGTGCCAGCGGCCGTCGGGCTTGCCGACTCCCCAGTCGTTGACGAACGTGCCGCCCTTCACGGGGCACACCCACGCCGCACCCGGGATCGACAGGACCTGTCCCACCCGGATCAGGTTGGGGTTCTTCAGGCTGTTGGCCTTCGCGATGGCGTTCGCCGTGGTCCCGTACTTGCGGGCGATGATGTCGAGGGTCTCACCGGACGCCACCGTGTGGCTGGTCGTGCTGGAGCCACCGCCTCCTTCGCCCGGCAGGTTCTCGGGGACGAAGCTCTTACCGGACAGCGACAGCCGCGTCCCGATGAAGATGAGGTTGGGGTTCGTTATGCCGTTGGCTTCAGCCAGAGCCGAGACGGAGAGTCCGTACTTCTTGGCGATCGAGCCGAGCGTTTCGCCCGACTTGACGATGTGGAAGCCGGACGCCGAGCTCCCGCCACTGCCGCCACCCGAGGGGATCGTCAACTTCTGGCCGACCCGGATGAGATTGGGGTTGTCGAGGTTGTTCGCTTTGGCGATGGCCGCCACGGTGGCCTTGTAACGGTTGGCGATCACTCCGAGTGTCTCCCCGGATGCCACCACGTGGACATTGGCGCCACCGCCGCCTCCGCCGTCACCTGAACCCGGGATGTCGATCTTCTGACCGGGGAGGATGAGGTCCGGGTTGGCGATGTCGTTGTTCTCCAAGAGCGTCTTCACGGAGACGCCGTGCTTGGCGGCGATGCCGGACAACGTGTCACCCGGCTTCACCTCGTAGGCGAGGGAGCCGGCCACCACCATCAACGCGATGAGCCCACCTATGAGGTAGGCACGGAGACGTTTGTTGGTCGACACCAAGAAGGTCGACGTCAGCATGTTGGGACCTCTCCGGCCCCTGACCGCCCGAGAGGGAAGTCAGCGTAATAGGGGTAGTGCGCGAAATCCAGATCCTGATTTCGGCGTCAGCCGATGGACACCGGCTGGGGTCGTCCTCTTCCGGCTCGGAGTTGGCCGCAGGCGGCGTCGATGTCCCGGCCGCGGGTGTCCCTCACCGTCACGTTGACGTCGAGGTCTCGCAGGATCCGAACGAAGCGATCCATCGCCCGTTTGGTCGGTGCTTTCTCGGTGGAGAGCGGGGTTGGGTTGAGGGCGATCAGGTTCACATGGGCCCGGATGCGACGGGCGATGTCGGCCAGGAGCCGGGCTTGCTCGGCGGTGTCGTTTACGCCGTCCATCACCGTCCACTCGATGGACACTCGACGCCCCGTCTTCGCCGCGTACTCCTTGGCCGCTTCCTCCAAGAGTGAGATCGGGTAGCGGCGGTTGATCGGCACGAGGCGGGAACGGAGTTCGTCGTCGGCGGCGTGGAGGCTGATGGCGAGGTTCACCGGCCACCCTTCATCCGAGAGCCGGCGGATGCCGGGGACCATTCCCACCGTCGACACCGTGATCGACCGGGGTGACATCTCCATCTCGTCGATCATCCGCCGGATCGCCTCCCGCACCCGGTTGTAGTTGGCGAGAGGCTCGCCCATCCCCATGAAGACGATGTTCGTGAGGCGGTCCGGCGACCCGGGCAGGCCGATCTGGCGGAGGAAGGCCTGGGCGTGCGCCACCTGGGCGACGATCTCGCCCGCGTCGAGATGCCGCTCGAACCCGAACTGTCCGGTGGCGCAGAAGGTGCACCCCAGGGCGCACCCGGCCTGCGAAGAGATGCACAAGGTGGTGCGCCGGGGATAGCCCATCAGCACCGCCTCGTACTGGGCGCCATCGTCGGCCTCGAACAGCCACTTGCGGGTCGTGCCACCGTCGCCCACCTGATCGGCGACGACCGTGAACGGCCACAGACGGATCTCTCGGCGGACCGCCGCCGGCAGGTTGGTCATGTCCTCGGGATCGAGGACCGGCGTCACGTACAGCCATCGCCGGAGCTGGGATGCCCGATAGGGCGGCTCCGACGGGAGCAGCGATCCGAGATCGTCGGGATGGATCGAGTAGGCCACGCGGCTGAAAGCGTAGGCGAGGGCTGGGGGAGAAGTCACCGGCGAAAAGATCGGACTGAGTGAGCGCTCACTCCGCTATCATGGCGCGTCTGTGCAAACGCCATCGAAACGAGAGAGAGCCACCCCGCTTCCGCCGGAAGACCGCCGCCAGGCGATCATCGAGGCGGTCGTGCCCTTGCTCATCGAGCACGGACCGACCGCAACGACCCGCCAGATCGCCGAAGCGGCCGGCGTCGCCGAAGGCACCCTGTTCCGCGTCTTCCCCGACAAGCGGGCACTCCTCTTCGCGGTCGCCGAGCACCTGCTCGACCCCGACCGCGGGGAGGCGACTCTCGCCGACGCC
>DATGOV010000004.1:0-28872 GCA_035305585.1 Acidimicrobiia bacterium
AGGTCTCATCAAACCCGACGCAGGGCGAGTCCAGGTCGGCGACGCCGACCTCGTCACCGCGTCGAAGCGTGATCTGGCCACCATCCGACGCACGCAGATCGGCTTCGTGTTCCAGAGCGCCAACCTGCTGCCGGCCCTGACTGCCATCGACCAGCTCCGGCTGCCGCTCACTCTCGGACGGGTCGCGGAGCCGCGGGACCCCATGCAGATGCTCGAAGAAGTGGGTATGGCCGACCGTGCGGACCGCCGCCCCCATCAGCTCTCCGGTGGAGAACGCCAGCGCGTGGGCATCGCACGCGCCCTGATGACGCGACCGCGTCTGCTGCTCGTCGACGAGCCCACCGCCGCGTTGGACAGCAAACGCAGTCAGGAAGTCGTCGCCCTCTTGGCCCGAGAAGCCCACAAGCACGGAGTCGCCACCGTCATGGTCACCCACGACCGAGACGTGCTCCACCACTGTGACAGGGTGCTCCAGATGACCGACGGGAAGCTGGTCCCCGTCGACGACGTCTGAGGGGCGCTCGATTGCCGGAGGCCGGTCGGCTCGCCTGCCCCGTGTATTTTGGCACCACGCTCGAGTCGAAAGGGAGAGGCGAGTCCCGTGCCCCGTATCAGTGCGGCGACGGTTGCGGAACACCGGAGGAATCAAGAGCGACGTCTGCTCGACGCCGCTCACGAGATCCTCAGAGACACCGGGGACGTGCCGAGCCTGCGAGAAGTGGGCCGGCGCGCCGGCCTGGCGAGGTCGAGCGTGTACCACTACTTCGGCTCGCGCGAGGACCTGCTCAACGCTCTCGTCCGGGACGTCTTCCCGAAATGGACGGAGCGGGTCACGACCGCGATGGAGGGCGAGGTCGAAGCCGGCAGGAAGATCCTCGCTTATGCGCTCGCCAACGTCCACCTCGTGAACGAGGGAGCGCATGCTGTCGCCACTGCGCTGGCGAGCCTCTCGCCGGGGGAGGTGGCCGACGAACAGGCCGCCCAGATGCACCGCGCCGTCACGGAGCCCCTGGTCGAGGTCCTGGCGGAACTGGGGGTTCCCGATCCGGAAGGTGTGAGTGACCTGATCAACGCGGTCGTGCACGCTTCCGCCCGCGCCCTCGAAGCCGGAAAGCCCATCGAACAGGTGATCGCCAATCTCGATGTGGTCATCGCGCCGATGGCCGACGATCTGCAGAATCGAGCAAAGCGATGAGGTCCGGGCATGTCTGCGGGTCTCACGGTTCGCAGTCGACCATGGAGCCCGGCGCGTTCCCTCCAACACTCCGGGAGCGGTGGCCCCAGGATCCGTCGGGCGACGGCCAACGACGAGGGGCCGCCACCCGTGCTCTACCCTTAGCCCACAAGGGCATGCGCCTCGAGATATCCCTTTCGGTTCAACCGATCCGGCCCGCGTAGCTCAGGGGATAGAGCAACCGCCTCCTAAGCGGTAGGTCGCAGGTTCGAATCCTGCCGCGGGCGCACCCTCTACTGCTTGCACCCGCTGGGTCGACAAAGCGGCCGTCTTCGGGGACGCCGGTCTCGCCGATGCCACAGCAGAGGAGATCTCCTTCATACGCCAGAACCTCGAGATGGCCGTCGTGGGGTCCTTGGCCTGGACCCGGAGAGCACTCAGAGCGAGGGGGGAGTCCCGAGCCCAGGGTTTCCGGAGGCACCGTCGGGGAAAGGACTCGCCATGGATCTCGCCGACTACCTTCGCACCTATCTGACGGATCACCGGGCCGGCCAAGCGGCGATCGTGCGCGTCGCTCACCGTTTCGCCCGCAGCAATCGGGCGACACCATGGGAGTTGGAATTGAGTCGACTCGCCGATGACATCGAAGCCGACGCCGCGGTGCTCGATTCGGTCGCCGAAGCGTGTGCAGTCGAAGGCGGCAAGGCCAAGCGGCTCCTCGCCCTCGCCGGGGAGCGGATGGGCCGCCTGAAGCTCAACGGTCACATCCTGACCTACTCGCCTCTCAGTCGCGTGTTCGAAGCCGAAGGCTTGGCAGCCGCCGCAGCGCTGAAGCGCCAGATGTGGCGAACCCTCGAACGACTCCAGCATCGACATGCTGCCTTGGCGGACTTCGACTTCGCTGAGCTCGCCGACCGTGCCACCAGCCAGGCGGAGGTCCTGCAACGGATCCACGAGTGGGCGGCCGACCAGATGGCCGGCCGCCCGTCGAATGTCAGTACCTGACCGAGTCAGTGACCTCGCCGGACTCGAGATCGATGACGCTGATGCCGTTGTATCCCACGGCGTAGAGGACGTCGCCCCTCACGACTACGCGCTGGGGGCTGAGTCCCCACCGGTCGTTTCTCGGCTTGCCGTCGCTGATCGACAGCACCCGCGAGGCGTCGAGGGTATCGCCCTCCCATTCGACGGCGATCACGCCCGACGTGAAAGACTCGCCACCCCGTTCGGCCCACGACCAACCCTCGAACGGCACGAAAGCCGTATCGCCGGCTCGGGTGAACGCCCTGTGGTCCCACTCGACGGGCGAGCCGATGTGGAAGTCCTCTCCTTCGTCCACAGGCCGGGGCGAGAAGGTGTCGAGGCGGGTGGGAGCGGTGGGGTCGGACACGTCGAAGAGGGAGACCTGCAGCCCCTCGGTCGCCCCCGTCTCGGGGTCGGCGTCCTGGCCGACGCCCAGCAGCCGCCCATCGGCCACAGGATGCAGGTAGGCCGAGAAACCCGGAATCTCCAGCTCACCAGCCGCCACCGGGGACGCCGGATCGGAGAGGTCTATCACGTACAGCGGATCGGTCTGGCGAAACGTGACGACGTAACCGACAGGCCCCATGAAGCGGACGGCGCGGATCGTCTCGGTCTTCCCCAGGCCACCGACCTCGCCCACGCGTTCGAGGCGGTTCCCGCGGGTGGCGAGGACCGTGACTCGGGACTCCGATGGACCGCCGCCTCCCCACCACTCGGGGGCGGTGGTGGAAGCGACTCGCAGGTGGTCCTCGTACTCGTCCATCGCGAACTGGTTCAGGAGGAACCCGTCCACGTCACCGGACGCCACATACGTCATCTCGCGGTCGACGGGAGTGTCGAACCTGTGGATTCGGGTCACGTGACCCCGGAACTCCTCCCGGGAGTCGACCGCAACCGGATCGATCCACCGCTGGGTGGCGACGTAGGTGCGCTCGATGTTGGCGTACACGGTGGAGCCGGAGGCAACCACCGACGCCGCTTCCCACGTCTCGATGCCCGATTCGAGGTCGAAGTCGAGGATCGACAAGGTCCCGACTCCCGACGGCTCGGGCGGGACCAGCACGTCCTCGCAGGCGAGCAGCAGACCCTCGTCCTCTCCGTCCGACACGTAGTAGGGCAGCCAGTTCTCGATAGTGGAATTGCGGACGATCTCCCGGTTCCTCTCCGTAGCCTCTCGTTCGGCCCGCAGGCCCGACCCCTCGGGGTAGGACCATGCGAGCCCGACCGGATGCGCCTCGACGACCACTCGCAGGTGCCCTTCGACCATTCGGGTCGTGACAACCGAGCCGTCGAAGGTCAGCCGGCCGATCATCGAGGGATCTCCCGGGTCGGAAACGTCGATGAGAGTCACCCGCGTGAAACCCGACCCCATCGGTGCGATGTCGATCGCCGTGTCGGCGAGAGGCCTCACGTCCCATCCCATGTTGACGATCGCCAGCCGGTCGCCATGGAGGAGCATCTCGCCGCCGCCGAAGTCGGACCCCAGGTGGATGCTGCCGAGCTCCTCGATCCCGCCTCCCGCCGTCGAGAAGGTGACCAGCCGCTGGTTCGCCAGGACGTAGAGATGGTCGCCGGAGGCTTTGACCATGTCGCCCTCGTCGACGCCCTCCACCTGCACGTTCGTCGACGTCGGGTCCGCGTCACCTGGTGTCTGCCCGCCGTCGCCGGCGCTGTCAGCAGCCGTCGTTTCCGCGACTGCCTCGGCGATGATGGGGCCGCCCCATCGATCGAGGCCGTATGGGCCGACCTGCGCCAACGCCTGCTCGATGAAGTACTCCAACAGGGCGTCGCAGCTGCCGGCGGGCTCGAGCGCCGCCAGCACGCCGGTCACTTCCTCGGGCGACGTGGCCGAGGGCTCGTCGACGGTGAACGAGCTCGGTGAAGAGGAGGGAGACGTGCACGCCGCCAGGATGACGGCGACTACGACAACGAGGGCGGGAGAACGCTTCATGCCGATTGGACGAACCCGCCCGGATCTCGGTTCCTGCGATCATTCCCTCCCCGCGGTCTGCGCGACGCCCGACTTATGCTCGTGGCGTGCCCGATTTTCACTTCGAGCCGCTCTCGTACCTCGACCGGTCTTTCCTGGCGCTGGAGTCGCGCACAACGCACATGCACGTGACCGGCGTCGCCATATTCCGCGCCAACGAACTCGGGAGTGAAGACGGCAGCATCGACTTCGAGCGGATCCGCCGGCACATCGAATCGAAGCTGCAATACATCCCCCGCTACCGCCAACGGCTGGCATACGTCCCCTACACGGGCGCACCGGTGTGGGTCGACGACGACGACTTCAGCCTCGACTACCACGTACGGCACACGAGTCTTCCTCGACCCGGGACCGACGACCAACTGAAGAACCTCGCCGGACGGATCGTCTCCCAGCAGCTCGATCGTTCCAAACCCTTGTGGGAGCTGTGCGTGGCGGAGGGGCTGTCGGAGGGGCGGTTCGCCTTGATCGCCAAGATCCACCACTGCATGATCGACGGTCTCTCCGGTGTCGATCTCACCACGATCCTCCTAGACGTCGTCCCCAACACCGACATCGAAGAGACGCCGGAGTGGCGACCGCGCCGCGCTCCCACCCCCACCGAACTGGCCGTGGCGATGGCCGCCCGGACGACCCGCCGCAACCTCGAACGCCTGGAATCGCTTCCGACGATGATCACCGAGGGCCGCCAGACCCTCGAAACCGTGGCGGGTCGGGCGATCGCCGCCGTCAACTCGCTCCGATCGGGATGGCTGTCGACCGCGGCGGCGACACCGCTCAACCCCGAAATCGGGCCGAACCGCCGGTTCGATTGGACGCGCACCGCTCTCGAGGACATGAAGCGGATCAAGGACTCGTTGGGCGGGACGGTGAACGACGCGGTCCTGGCCGTCGTCGCCGGGACCGTCCGCCGTTTCTTGATCGAACATCGCGACTTCGACGTGACCGGCCGGCCGTTCCGGGTGATGAACCCCGTGTCGACTCGCCGGGCAGACCAGCGCGGGGCGCTCGGCAACCAGGTGGCGATGTGGTTGATCGACCTACCGCTGGACGAACCGGACCCTAGGTCACGGCTAGAAAGGATCCGAGAGCAGACGCTCCGCAACCGCAAGTCCAATCAGGCGCTCGGTGCCGCCACTCTCGTGGAGATCTCCCGGGGCACTCCGGTGACGCTCCTGTCGCTGGCGAGCCGCATCGCCGGCCAGCACATGCGTCCCTTCAACATGACCGTCACCAACGTGCCGGGGCCACAATTCCCGATGTACCTCTTGGAAGCGGAGATGTTGGCGAATTATCCGATGGTGCCGTTGTGGGCGCAGCACGGGGTCGGTATCGCCCTGTTCAGCTACAACGGATGGATGCACTGGGGTGTGCACGCCGACTACGACACGTTGCCCGACAGCGACGTGTTCGTGGAGTGCATCCACCAATCCGTCGACGAGTTGTTGGAGGCAGCGGCCGCCCCCTCGCGGTGAGGTTCCTCACCGCTCGCCCGGTGACTTAGCATCACGCCGATGCCACTGATCGCCGCTCTCGGCGGTGCCACCATCATCTCGTTCTCGGCCATTCTCTTCGCAGCGGCCGACGTCGCCCCCGCGACGGGCGCCTTCTTTCGGGCCGCCTATGCCGTCCCGGTCCTCGGCGCGATCTGGTGGCGCACACGGAGCCAGGACACGCGCAGCCCTCGTGCTCGTTGGCTGGCCCGGGCGGCGGGAGTGATGCTGGGCGCCGACTTCATCACGTGGCACCTCTCCATCGACCACATCGGAGCCGGGCTCGCCACGTTGCTCGCGAACAGTCAGGTGGTGCTCGTGGCACTGCTCGCCTGGCTGATATTCGGCGAGAAGCCTTCCCGGATCGTGGCGGCGGCAATCCCACTGCTCTTGGTCGGCGTGGCATTGGTGTCGGGTCTCGGCCGAGATGACTCGTATGGCGAGAACCCGCTGCTCGGGACCGTCTTCGGACTGGTCGCTGCTCTGATGTACTCCGGGTACCTGCTCGCCCTCCGCCGCTCCAATCGGGCCCACGCCCCCGCCGCCGGGTCGCTGTTCGACGCCACATTGGGGGCGGCCCTCACCTGTCTCGTGGCCGGCCCGCTGTCGGGTGGCTTCGACCTCGTCCCGTCGTGGCCCGCCCACGGCTGGCTGCTCCTCCTCGCCTTGGGCCCGCAGGTGCTCGGCTGGCTGGCGATCACCTACGCCCTGCCCCGGCTCCCTGCCGCCGAGACCTCGACTTTCATCCTGCTGCAGCCGGTGCTGACCATGGTGTGGGGAGCGTTGATCTTCGCCGAGCGCCCCTCACCGACGCAGCTGGCGGGTGCGATCCTGGTCCTGGTCGGTGTCGGAGCCGTGGCCACTTTCACTGCCCGTCGTCGCCCGGTGGAGGAGCCGGCCGGCGTTTGAACGCTGCGGCTTTGGCTGCCCCCCACGCCAGATGGAGTGCCCACACCTCGTCCCCCAGATCCCGCGTGGAAGCGGGGGCCAGGTCGTAGACGTCCCCGGGGAGGGCGGCCTCGGCGATCGGGTCGCGTGCCGCCGGCTCCGCGCCCGCCTCTGCCAGGCGCTCCGTGGGGAACGACATCGCCGCCTGGAACAACTCGAGAGGGCCGCGCCGCTGCTCGGTGAACGGCCGCGTCAGCAACTCGTCGAGGGCGTCCCGCAGCCATCGCCGACCGGCATCGATCGCCTCATCGAGCCCCGGCACGTGGCGATCACCCACTCGGCGGCGCACGTACTCCGGATAGGACGCGACCAGCGCCTCGAGGAGGCGGCGGGACTCCTCAGGCATCGTCATCCGCCGAACACCTCCACCACCAGGATGCCGAGAGGACCGGACACGACTGCCACCCCGATACGGTCGAAGTCTTTGCCTTTCAGTGCGGTTCCGTCCGCCTGGGCGATCGCTGCCTGGGCGGCCCGATCCGACGCCGCCAATGCAGCCATCTCGGCCGCGACCTCGAGTCGCAGGGGAGTCTGACGCGTCTGCTCCAACACTCGGTCGTCCCGCTGCCGGGCGACGAATCCCTCGCGATACATGGAGACGGCCCGATCCTCCGCCAGTGCGTCGAGGGCCTGGGACCGAGCCAACGGATCGACCCCTGCAGCGGTTCGGTCGGCGTTGATCTTGTCGGCGATGAAATCGAGCCGGTCCCTTTCGACGACGATCTCGGTCCTGTCCACGGGACGGGTGTCGATCCTCTCTCCTTCGGCCGGGACGATTCGCCGTCCTCCGCTCAGGTCCTGGATCGTCGCCAACGCGGTCATCGTCCGGTCACCGACCAGCGGGGCGAGCAGTCGGCGGGGAAGAGCTGCGGGCCCAGCGATCGTCCGAGCCACGGCCGACTCGTCGATCGCCCGATGCACCGACTGGGGGAAGGGGAGGACACTCACGATCGTCACCACGACGAGGACGAGGACCACACCCCACGCCCCCGCCACGAGACACCCCAAGAGCCGGTTGGCGAGGGTCAACCCCGGGAGCCTGGCGACTTTCGAGAGGAAGTGAGCGATGATCGTCATGCTCACGCCGAAGAGGACGAAGAGGACGATTCCGGCGCCGATCCTCCCCCACTCCGGGGAGACGCCGAACCGGTCGGTGAGGAACCCGCCGAACGGCTCGGAGAGACGAAACGCCACTACCGCTCCGACTATCAGGCCGATCAGGTCCATCAGCTCGCGCACGAAGCCCCGCAACCAGCCGCGCACGGCCAGCGCAGCGATGTAGAGACCGAGGATGAAATCGAGCATCGCTGCCTGGTTCTACCAGGTGATGGGGACGCTCTATTTGATTCGGATCTTCATCCGCTTGTTCGCCCGGCCTTTCGACTCGGTCTTCACGACCTCGACTTCCCCCACCTCGAGCGTCGTCCGGACGTGGGTTCCACCGTCGGCTTGGCGGTCGAGGCCGACGATGTCGACTACGCGGATCTCCTGGACCCACTCGGGGATCAGGTTCACCTTCGTCCTGATCAAGTCGGGATCCTGGAGAGCGACCTCTCGGGCCATGTACACGATCTCGGTGGGATAACCCTTGACCAGTTCGGCGTTGAGCCGGCGTTCGACTTCCTTTCCGAAATCGACGCTGATGGAATCGAGCTCGAAGTCCATCCGGGCAGTCCCCTCCTCCATGTTGCCCCCGGTGACCTTCGCCCCGAAGTCCCTCCACACCACACCCGAAAGGGCATGGAGGGCGGTGTGGGTGCGCATGATCGTGTAGCGGCGATCCCAGTCGATCACTCCCTCCACCGGCGTCCCCGGGTCGGGGAACTCCCCGGATTCGACGATGTGGACGATCTTGCCGTCGCGCCGAATGGTGTCGGTGACCCGTACCTCGCCGCCATCCCAGCGGATGATGCCGGTATCTCCCGGCTGGCCGCCTCCCCGGGCATAGAAGACGGTGCGGTCGAGCACCACCGCCCCGTCGCCGACCTCGACGACGTTCCCCTCCGCCCTGTCCAGGTAGCTGTCCCGGCTGGCGAGTTCTTCGATCTCCACGGATTTCCCTCCTGCGAGAGTCGGCGCTGGATCCCGTCACCATAAGGCGAAAGTCGGTATATTGGCCGCCCGACGCGCCCTCCCGGACGCGTTTTCCTGACACCGAAGGAAGGAACAAATGAGCAAACGACTCATACGATTCCTATCGCTTCTGGCTGTCCTCTCCCTGGTTCTCGCTGCCTGTGGCGGTGACGGGGGAGGCGACACCGCGGCGACGGGAGACACGGCACCCGCCGACACGACGGCCGACACGCAGGCCCCGAGCGACGACGCCACCGACGACACGGAAGCCCCGAGCGACGACACGGGCGACGAAGCGCCCGCCGGCGAGCTCGGGACCGTGACGGTCGCCTCCGGCGAGGCCATCCAGATCCGTTCCCTGAACGCGATCTCCGGCGACACCGCCTCACTCGGCATCCCGAACCAGCGGGCCGTCGAGCTGGCGATCGCCGACTACGGGCCCATCCACGACCACGAGGTCAGCATGGGTACCGGCCTCGACGACCTGTGCTCGGCTGAGGGTGGCCAGTCCGCCGCTCAGACGATCGTCTCCGACCAGCAGGTGCTGGGCGTGATCGGAACCTCCTGCTCGGGCGCCGGGGTGGCGGCTTCGCCGCTCATCAGCGATGCCGGGATGGTGATGATCTCCCCGTCCAACACGTCGCCTTCGCTGACGTCGGACCTGGCCGGCACGGCCGGAAGCGACTACTTCCCCGGCTACTACCGGACCGCCCACAACGACCTCTTCCAGGGTCGGGCCGTGGCCGAGTTCGTCTACAACGAGCTGGGCCTGACGACGGCGGCTGCCATCCACGACGGTGACCCCTACACCCAAGGTCTGGCGCAGGCCTTCGCCGACGCCTTCACCGAGTTGGGTGGTGAAGTCACCGGCTTCACGGCTGTGAACAAGGGCGACACCGACATGACCCCGGCTCTGTCCGAGGTGGCGAGTGGTTCGCCGGAGGCTCTGTACTTCCCGATCTTCCCGCCCGAGGGCAACTTCATCGCCCAGCAGATCGGCGAGGTGCAGGGACTCGAGGAGACCGTCCTCTTGGCCGCCGACGGCATGATGGTCGCCAACTTCATGGAGATCCCCGAGTCGGAGGGCGTGTACTTCTCCGGCCCGAGCCTCCAATTCGAGGGCAACCAGAACGAGGTCACCGGCATCTCCGCCGAGGACTTCCTCGCCAACTACCAGGAGACCTACGGCGAAGCTCCGTCGGCTGCGTTCTGGGCTCACTCCTACGACGCCACGATCATGCTGCTCATGGCCATCGACGAGGTGGCCGTGGACAATGGCGACGGTTCTCTCACGATCGATCGCCAGGCGCTCCGTGACGCCCTCAACCAGACCTCGTTCCAGGGTCTGATTGGCCAGATCGCGTGCGACGAGTTCGGCGACTGCGGATCTCAGGAGATCCAGATCGTCCATCACCAGGACTCGTCGATCACCGACGCCACCCAGCTCGATGTCGTCTTCACCTACAGCGGCAAAGAAGCCAGCTGAGGAACCGACGACTTCGTCGTGAGAAAAGTGGGGCCCGGGTCGACCGGGCCCCACTGCTTCGTTCTAGGCTTCCGGGCTGGTATAAAGCGCACCCCCTGAGCAAGCCGCAAAGGAGATCATGACGGCGACTACCGCTGAGACGACAGCCCGAGTCCGGAAGGTCTTCCGACCGACTTGGGTGGACACGTTCCTGTGGGCTATCCGTATCGGAGCGATCTTGGTCATCGCTTGGGGGTTGATCGGATCGATCCAGAACTTCGCCGCCGGAAGGGGTCTATCCGCTTCCCAATGGCGTGACCTGATAATCGCAGGCTTGTCGCAAGGAGCGATGTACGGCCTGCTCGCCCTCGGCTACTCGATGGTCTATGGCGTCCTGGGCTTCATCAATTTCGCCCACGGCGAAGTCTTCATGTCCGGCGCGATGGTGGGTTTCATCGCCGCCAACTGGCTGTTCGACGCCGGGATCTGGGCCGCCAACCCGATCCTCTCGCTGTTGATCGTGCTGGCGGTGGCGATGCTCACCTCGACCCTGGTGGCGATACTCGTCGAGCGGGTCGCGTACCGGAAACTGCGGGGAGCTCCCCGGCTGATTCCTCTGATCACCTCGATCGGGGTGTCGTTCTTCCTGCAGTACACGTTCGCCACGCTTTTCGGCGTCGGCGTCCGCACCTACCCGCAGGCCCCGGAGATGTTCGCAGGGGCTTTGAGCATCGGTGGGTTCCGCATCGGCAAAGCGAGCCTCCTCGTCATCGTCGTGGCCATCCTGTCGATGATCGGTCTCTGGTACTTCGTGACCCGGACCAAGTCCGGCCAGGCGATGCGGGCGGTGGCGGAAGACAAGGAGATCGCCGCCCTGATGGGGATCGACGTCGACCGCACGATCGTGACCGTCTTCGCCGTCGGCGGAGCGATGGCGGGAGTCGCGGCTCTGATGTGGGCGATCCTCTTCCGGGGTGTCAACTTCTTCACTGGTTTCCTACCCGGCATCAAGGCCTTCACCTCGGCCGTGTTGGGCGGGATCGGCAACCTCGTCGGGGCGATGGGCGGTGGAGTGCTCCTCGGCCTGTTCGAGGGCGTGGGCCCGCTGCTGATCCTGGGCGGCCTCGGCATACCTGGTGTTTCCCAGTTGAAAGACGTCGTCGCCTTCACCGCGCTGGTACTGGTGCTCGTTTTCCGGCCCAGCGGCCTCTTCGGTGAGCGGCTCGGATCGGAGGACCGGGTATGACCGCCGCGACGATCGACGCCGTCACCCCGAAGGCTTCCCGCCTCGATGTGCGCCGCCTGCTGCGCATGGGCGGGTTGACCGGCCTGGCCATGACGTTCATCGCCGCCAACGGGATGCTCGAGACGTTCAACAACCGCCTCCTGATCCGCCCCATCCTCAGCATGGGTTACCTGCTGTTCCTGGCGATCCCGTTCGTCATGGGATTCCTCATCGGGCGGCGAGTCGAGGTCGAGGGCGTGGAGACTGCGCCCCGCACGGCAGCCGACGTCGTGATGGCGGTGGTGGCGGGCCTGCTCGCCGGCCTCATCGCCGCGCTGTTCGCTGCGATCGTGAACGCATTCCCTGGATTGCGGGGCACGTTCCCCCGCTTCAGCCCAGCGATGGTCTCCGTTCTGACCTTCGGGTTCGGAGTCGGAACCGGGTTCCTGCTGCTGCCGGGGGTCGCCGCGGTCGTCGGCGCAGTCGGAGTGGGTATGCATTGGCTGTCGGACCGGCTCCGGAAGGCCGTGTCCGTAGCCGCCCTCGTCGTGGTGGTGGCAGCCGTGTTCGAGTCGGTGGTGAAGGACTTCTTCGAGTGGTTCGCCACCCTCCCCCGTTTCCTCTATCACCCAGGTGGCGGCCTGAAAGTCGTCTCGGCGATCGTCCTCTTCATCGTGGCCGGCGTCGCCTCGTTCTTCCTCCAAGGCCGGAAGATGCCGGGGTTCGCCGGCCTCACCTCCCAGGACGCCACCGAGAGGCGGCGGTCGTCGCTGATCGCAGCCGTGCTCGTCCTAGCCCTGACGATCGTGGTGCCGATGCTCCTCGGCGGCGTCCTGAACGAGCTGCTGACCAACGTGGGCCTCTTCATGCTCATGGGCCTGGGACTCAACATCGTCGTCGGCTACGCCGGCCTCCTCGACCTGGGGTACGTGGCCTTCTTCGCCGTCGGCGCCTACACGATGGCCCTCCTCACCTCCCCCCTGTCGTCGGTGCCGTTCCAGTTGAACTGGTGGCAGGCCTTCCCCATCGTCCTGGTGATGGCCGCCCTCGCCGGCCTCTTCATCGGGACTCCCGTCATCCGGATGCGGGGCGACTACCTGGCGATCGTCACCCTCGGGTTCGGAGAGATCATTCGATACCTGTTCCTGTCGGACTGGCTCTCCCCCTACTTCGGCGGAGCCCAGGGTGTGCGGCGCGTGCCGGGCATTCCCTTGGGCAGCAACCTGGTGGGAGGAAGCGACATCACGGTGTTCGTGTACTTCACGCTGTTCTTCGTCGCCATCGCCGCCTACGTCTCCTGGCGCCTCCAGGACTCCCGGATCGGCCGGGCCTGGGCGGCGATGCGTGAAGACGAAGACATCGCCGAGGCGGTCGGCATCGACACCGTCAAGGCGAAGCTCCTCGCCTTCGTCACCGGCGCCGTGCTCGCCTCCTTCGCCGGGGCGTTGTTCGCCGCCAAGGTGGGCACGGTGTTCGCTCACTCGTTCGAGATCATCGTGTCGATCATCATCCTCGTGGTGGTGATCGTGGGCGGCATGGGCAACATCGCCGGGGTAGCGGTCGGCGCCTTGGTGCTCGTCGGAGTGCTCGGCGGCCCCAACCAGCCGGGCCTCCTCCAGGAGTTCGGCGAGTACAAGCTCCTCGTGTACGGCGCGCTCCTGGTCTTTATGATGTTGCAGAAACCGGAAGGACTCCTCCCATCGGCGCGGCGGGCCCGAGAGCTCCATCAGGAGGAGTACCTCCAGGACGCCTGGCTGGACAAGGGCGGCCAATTCGTCGGCTCGGAACAGGAGGCCTGATGCCACTCCTCGAGATCAAGAATCTCAAGAAGGCCTTCGGTGGCGTCAAGGCCATCGGAGGTGTCGACCTCGCCGTGGAGAAGGGCGAGATCGTCTCGATCATCGGCCCCAACGGCGCCGGGAAGACGTCCCTGTTCAACGTGATCTCGGGCATCTTCCCGCCCGACGAAGGCGAGATCATCTTCAACGGCGTCAACATCGCCGGGCACTCCCCTTCGGAGATCACCAAGGCCGGCATCGCCCGCACATTCCAGAACGTGCGTCTGTTCCCGAACTTGACGGTGCTCGAGAACGTGAAGGTGGGCCAGCACTGCCGCACCCACCGGGGCATCTGGGGCGCCATCTTCCAGACCCGGGCGTTCAAGGAGGAGGAGCGACTCATCGAGGAGCGCGCCAAGGACATCCTGTCGTTCTTCGGCACCCGGCTGGTCGGCTACCGCTTCGACCAGCCGGCGTTCGTGCTGTCCTACGCCAACCGCCGGCGGCTGGAGATCGCCCGGGCGATGGCTACCGAGCCGGTGCTGCTGCTGCTGGACGAGCCGACCGCGGGCATGAACCCGCGGGAATCGGCCGAGTTGACCGAGCTGATCGGGAAACTCCGTAGCGACAAAGGCTTCACCGTCGTGATGATCGAACACGACATGCGGGTGGTCGGCGAGGTCTCGGACCGGGTCGTGGTGCTCGACCACGGCGTGAAGATCGCCGAAGGCTCCTACCACGAGGTGTCGACCAACGAAGACGTCATCGAGGCGTACCTGGGACGTCCGGCAGAGGATCGCACGACGACCACCGAGGAGCAGAAGGCGTGAGCGACAACGGAAGAACGCCGATTCTCGAATTCAAGGGTGTGAACACCCACTACGGAGCCGCCCACATCCTGAAGGACGTCGACCTCGTCATCAACGAAGGCGAGATGGTGTGTCTCCTCGGAGGCAACGCCTCGGGAAAGACCACCACGTTGAAGACGATCCTCGGCATCGTCGAGCCGACCAGCGGAGCGGTGTTCATAGACGGGCAGAACGTCACGGGGTGGAGCACTGCCGAGCGGGTCAAAGCGGGCGTGTCGATGGTCCCGGAGAACCGTCGCCTCTTCAAGCGGATGACGGTGAAGGAGAACCTGGAGATCGGCGCCTACCTGCGCGAGGACCGGGAGAACCTCGAAGAGGACATGGAGCGCATCTTCGAGATCTTTCCCCGCGTCAAAGAGCGCTTGAACCAGAAGGCCGGCACCCTCTCGGGTGGCGAGCAGCAGATGGTGGCCATGGGCCGGGCAATGATGGCTCGCCCCAAGGTGCTGCTCATGGATGAGCCGTCCATGGGACTGGCCCCGGTGCTGGTGGCCCAGAATTTCGAGATCATCGAACAGATCAACAAGGCCGGGACCACTGTCTTCATGGTCGAGCAGAACGCCAACATGGCGCTGTCGATCGCCGACCGGGGCTACGTCCTGCAGACCGGCCAGGTCGTCCTCGACGACACCGCCGAGGCGCTGCTCGCCAACCCGCAGATGCGCAAGGCGTACCTCGGCGAGACCTGATCTAGGTCGGCCCGCTCTCCGGCGTGATCCGGATCTCGGGATGCTCGCCGGTATCGAACAGCCGCTGCTGATCCCCTTGCGGCCGGCGCCGGCGGGCGATCCGCTCGGGCAGTTCGGTGTACTCGATCATCGCGTCGCTGGCCTGCTGCCACGACTCCCCCAGCACCCGGGTTCGCCACAGGTGACCGGCGACGATCCTCACCGCGGTCACGGTGGGCACGGCGACGAGCACTCCCAGCAGGCCGGCGAGGGTCCCCCCGGCGATCAGAGCCAGCACGATCACCATCGGTGAGAGGTTGACACGGGCCCGTTGGACGACGGGCGTCACCACGTGGTTGTCGAACTGCTGGATGGCAGTGAACAGACCCACGGCCCACAGGGCTTGGGAAACCGACTCGTCGATGACGAGGGCGACGAGGGCAGCCAGCGCCCCGCCGACGAAGGGCCCGACGAACGGGACGAGGTTCAGGATGCCGGCAGTGATGCCGATAAGCAGCCAGAACGGGAGGTCCAGGAAGTAGAGGGCGATGCTCGAGAGGGCGCCGACGATCAGTGCCACCAAGAGCTGGCCCCTGACGAACGAACCGAGGGCGGTGGCCAACTGGTTGCCCACGTACATGACCTCTTCCCGATGCTGGGGAGGGGTCAGCTCACGGGCCCGCTGCTTGAACTTGGTCGAGTCCATCAGCATGTAGAAGGCCAGGACGGGCGCGAGGAGCACCACGGCGAACGTCTCGGTGACACCTCGCAGGATCCGGCCCGCACCCGACCCGAACCCCCCGAGGAGCTCCTGGATCGTCTGTTGGTTCTGGGGATTGGAGACCCACTCCTGGATCGTCGTCGACGTCCACACCGTCCCGAAGTCGACGCCCAGGCTCTCCGAGAGGGACTCGAGCCAGTCGACGACCGTGCCGTAGAGGTTGGGGAGGGTGGTCGCCAGGTCCGAGCCCTGCTCACGGATCGTGGGCACCAGCAGTACGACGATGGCGGAGATGACACTCCCGGCGACCAGGAAGGCGAACACGGTGCCCACCAGCCGGGGAACGTGGACCCGCTCGAGCGAGTTGACGAGCGGGTTCAGGAGGAGGGTGAAGCCGCCGGCGAAGGCGAGGGGAAGCCAGATGATGCGCACCGAGTCGGCCACCCGAATGAAGACCCACACCAGGGCCAACGCCCCCAGCGTCGTCCACACCATCAGTGCCATCCGGCGGAGACGCTCGGATCGGGGGGAATCAGCAGCCATCGGCCGAGAGTGTATCGGTCATCTGTGACTCAGCCCTCCCTGATCGTCGGTACTGCGTCTCCTTGGATCGAGATGCTCCACCCCGCTCCGTCGACGGGGGCGCGGGCTCGTTCGCCGTCGCTCTCCCAGTCGCGCGGCAGGTCGGCGTCGCCCGTGACGGTCACGGCCACACTGGCCGGGACGATCACGTCGAAATCGCCGGCGATGATCACACTCGCTCCATCCGTGGGCGGCAAGCCGAGACGGATGACACCGGAGCCGGCGATCGCCGCCGAAGACAGGGTGATGGCGGTCAAGTCGGCGTCGATGTGCCCGTTGAGGACCAGTCGCCAGGCGACGGCGGGATTGATGCCGATCTGCCAGCCCGCGAACGTGTACCAGGAGGGTGCCTCCGGGTCGGCCTCGATCCGGATGGAGAGGGCGTCGTCGACGGCCGTCTCGGTCGCCTGGGGTATGCCCACCGACCCTCCCCGGACGATCGGCTCGACTTCGTAGGCGGCAGTGTCGGCGGCCGTGATGGTGAGGTCGCCGGAGATCTGGACGACGAGTTCGGTGGGGTCGCTCAGCTCCGACGGTTCCGGGCCGACCAGACGGGCCGAGGCGGAGGGCAGCTGGTCCCATCCCTCGAGGTGAACAGCCCCCGCGAGAAGCAGCGCCGTGAACAGCGAGAGCGGCAGGATCGCTCCAGCGCGACGCGACTTGCGGAGGAGGCGAGCGCCCAGTCCGACGATCAGGGCGACGACGAGCAGAGGCCACATGGCGGCCAGGTCGACCACCAGCGACCTCGAGAGGATGCCCGTGGCGACGCCGAACGCGCCAGCGATCACCAGGGCGACGACGAGAATCCAAGCGGCCACCGTGAAAGGGTGACCACCCGAGCGTGAGTTCATTCCTGGAATGAGCGGCCGAGGACCACCACGATATCCACATCCCACTCGGAGGTGAGATCGGCGTCGTCTGCGACCGTGCCGGTGCCCAACGCCTCACGAAGCTCGAGAGCCTCAATCGAGTAGCCATCGGCGTGGAAGATCATCGTGTCGGACAGCTCCGGGCTGTAGTTGTCGGCCTGGGCCATCTGGTAGCCGAGGTCGGCCAGCTCCTGGGACACGCTGCCGGCCAGTCCCGTCACCCCGATCGAGTTCAGCACGATCGCTCGCACCTCCGACGGGGGCCGCGCCTCGCGCAGCGTCGTCTCCGGAGTGGCCGGGACCGTATCGGTCGAGGTCGTGAACGGGGCGGTCGCCTCCGTTGTGGTCGGCGGGCTCGTAGTCGTCGTGGTGGTCGTCTCGGTAGCCGGTGGCACCGTGGCCGACGGGTCAGGGGCGGCGTTCAGGTCGTCGCCGCCTGCCCGGCTCGCCCACAGCGACAGGCCTCCGAACACGAGGGCACCGACGATCACGATGCCTCCGAAGAGGAGGAGGGCGTCTCGGTAGAAGCTGATCGACGAGCGACGGGCATGCCGTCCGCGCGTGCTCATCTATTCGTCTCCGTGTTCGGCTTCCCTGGTGACCCACATACCGCCGCCAGCGTATCCCCCAGGCGGCTCCGTTCTGGGTTTTTGCGACCGAAACGGGGCGCCTGGCGCCCCGTTTCGATCAACAGAACGGGTGGAGCCGGGTGTCGGGGTCGAACCGACGACCTACCGCTTACAAGGCGGTTGCTCTACCAACTGAGCTAACCCGGCGCCGTGCCCCTCCAGAGTACCGGCTGTCCCTTCTGTGGTCCGAAACGGGGCGTATCACGGCCCGTTCCGACTCACAGAACGGACACGGGCCACCTCGAAGGCGGCGAGGGCCGACGCGACGGAGGCGTTGAGCGACTCCGTCGGCCCGAGCATGGGGATCGACACGGTGATGTCGACCCGCTCGGCCACGAGACGACTCAAACCACCTCCCTCCCCTCCGACGACGATCGCCACGGGCTCGGTCAGCAACTCCAGGCCCCAGAGCGGCTGCTCGGCGGAGGCATCGAGCCCCACGGTCCACAGCCCCAGCCGGGAGAGCGCCGCCACCGCTTCGGCGACCGATCCGACGATGGCCACAGAGGCGTGCTCCATCGCTCCTGCTGCCGCCTTGAACGCCACTCCGCTGAGTGGAGCGGCCCGGCGGTCGGAGAGCACGAAACCGGTGATACCCGCCGCCACGGCCGAGCGAACGACTGCCCCCACATTGTGAGGATCCACCAGCCGGTCCAGCACCATCACTGCGGCCGGGTCCGAGGTGGCGGTGACGTCCTCCAGGGTGGCGGCGGGGATCGGTCGGCACTCGGCCACGACCCCTTGGGGTGCCGACGTCTCGGCCAGACCACGGACGTCGGCGACGGACTCGACCCGTCCCCCCGTCTCCTCTACTCGAGCGACCAGCTCGGCCACGTCGGCACGTTTCAGGCGGCTGGATTCGACGTGGAGGACCTCGACTCGGCCTCGCTCGGCAGCGGCGACGACGGCGTGGAAGCCTTCGACCCTACGCCCGAAGCCAGCGCGCCCCATCGGGCGTGTCCTCCACCACCACGCCGACTTGTGAGAGGCTCTCTCGCACCGCGTCGGCGGTGGCAAAGTCACGGGCTTTCCGAGCCTCGGCGCGGACAGAGAGCAGCTCGTCGATGGCGGCTTCGATGTCGCCGTCGACCTCGACGCCGAACTCGGCGGCCACCGCCCTGATCGCTTCCTCGTCGAGACCGCCGGAGGAATCGCCAGCGTCGAGCCCGAGCACCGTCACGATCTCCCGGACCGCCGCCACCAAGCCATCGGCTTCGCCGCCATCGTCGAGGCGGCGGTTGGCGTCGCGGATGGTGTCGAACAGGACTGCAACGGCCTCCGGCGTCCCGAAATCGTCGTCCATCGCCTCTCGGAAGGCGTCGAGGACACCGGCGTCGGGCTGGACGTCCGCGGGTGGCACGCGCTCGAGGAGCCTCCCGATCCTGCGGTAGGCCTCCGCCGCCTCCTCGACGAGGTCCGCCGAGTACTCGATCGGCGCCCGATAGTGCGCACGGAGGAACAGCAGACGCAGCGGCATTCCACCGTAGGTGTCGAGGGCGGTCGCCAGATCGACCACGTTGCCGGTCGATTTCGCCATCTTCGCCCCATCGAGGTTCACCATCCCGTTGTGGAGCCAATAGCGAGCGAATCGCTTGCCGGTGGCAGTCTCGGACTGGGCGATCTCGTTCTCATGATGGGGGAAGATCAGGTCGGTGCCCCCGGCATGGATGTCGAAGTCGTCACCCAGGTAGCGGCGGGCCATCGCTGAGCACTCGATGTGCCAGCCGGGCCGGCCCGGTCCCCAGGGAGAGTCCCAATACGGCTCGCCGGGTTTGGCACCCTTCCACAGGGCGAAGTCGAGCGGATCGTGCTTGGCCTCGTTGGGTTCGATGCGGGTACCGGCTCGCATCTCTTCGATGTCACGACCGGAGAGCTTGCCGTAGTCCTCGTCGGCCCGCACCGAGAAGTAGACGTCGTCGCCCGCCACGTACGCTGCCCCTTTTTCGATCAGTGTGGTGATGAGCTCGTGCATCTCGGGGATGTGCTCTGTGGCACGCGGCTCCACGTCCGGCTCCAGGACACCCAGGCGGCGATAGGCGTCCGAGAAGCGCTGTTCCATCTTCCGGGCGTAGGCGGGGACGTCCTCGCCTGCCTCGGCGGCCTTTTCGATGATCTTGTCCTCGATGTCGGTGACGTTGCGGACGAAAGTCACGTCGTAACCCCGCCACATCAAGTAACGACGGATGGCGTCGAACGCCACCGCCGACCGACCGTGGCCGATGTGGGGCGGGCTCTGCACGGTCGGACCGCAGACGTAGAAGCCGATCTTGCCTTCATCACGCGGTTCGAGATCGACGAGGGCGCGTCCGAGCGTGTTCTGGAGCCGGATCATGGGGATGATTGTACGGCGGCCCGATCAGTCCAGAGAACGAAGCACACAGACGGCGGTTGCCGCGATTCCCTCTTCCCTGCCGATGAAGCCCAGGCCGTCGGTGCTCGTCGCCTTCACGGATACCGACTCGATCTCGGTGACGCCGAGGCGGTCGGCCAGGTTGACGATCATCGCCTTGCGGTGCGGGGCGATGCGGACGCTCTCGGCGACGATCGTGACGTCACAGCCGGCGACGTACCAGCCGGCTCCATGGGCAGCCATCGCCGCCTGACGGACCATCTGCATCGAGTCGGCGCCCGTCCAACGGGGGTCGTCCGAGGGAAAATGCTCGCCGATGTCTCCCAGTCCGGCCGCGCCCAAGACGGCATCCACCACGGCGTGGGCAACGAGGTCACCGTCGGAGGTGGCATGGACGCCCCGGGTCTCGTCGACCACGACACCGGCGAGACGCAGCGGCGGGGTGGGAGCAAACCGGTGGGCGTCGTACCCCCAGCCGACCCGTACGTCTGTGCCGAGGTACACGGACGGAGGCTCAGTCCCCGGCGGGCTCGACGACCGGCAGGGCTCGGTCGAGACGCTTGGCAGCCTCCTCCTCGTCGATCTGGAGGGAGAATGCCAGCTCGGATATCAATGTCATCCGGGCCTTCGACAGCATCCGCTTGAGGGCAGGGCTGATGCCCTTCGTCTGCTGGGCGTAGGTGAGGTCTCGGACGACCTCCGCCACCTGGAAGATGTCTCCGGAAGTCATCTTCTCGTTGAGAACCTTGTACCAGCGGCTCCAGTTGGAGCCGGCTTCCTCGGGCTCCTCCTTCAAGGACTTGAGGACGTTGCGGGCTGCCGTCTTGGAGATGACCGGACGGATCAGGTCCTCCATGGAGTCGATCGGCACCATCACCGTCAGCTGTTCGGTGGCGATGTCGAGCACGTAGTAGTCGCGCTTCTCGCCATTGAACTCCTGCTTGACCTTTTTGATGATGGTGGCAGCCCCGTGCTGGGGATGGACGACCTTGTCACCTACGGAGAACTTCGATTTTTTGGCTGCCATGGAGAACTGAGAGGTCTTTCGGGGCTTCTCGGGGTGACGGAGTCTAACCGGGCCGTCTCGTCAATCGAGATCCGGGTCCCAGGATTCGGCTGCGGAGAGCAACCGATCGAAGAAAGTGCGGAGTTGATGGGCCCGGGCCGAGCCGATCCCTTCCACCTCCTCGAGCTGGGGCACCGAGGCGTGGAGGAGATCGTCGAAACTGCGGAAGTGGTTGACGAGTCCCTCGCGCACGTTGTCGGGGAGACGTCCGACCTTCGACAACAGCCGGTACCCGCGGGGGGTGGCGGTGTCATCGAGCTCTTGGATCCCGACGGCTCGGCCGACCTTGACCGGATCGTCGAGGTCCGACCCGTTGAGCTGTTCGAGCGCATTGATCGCCTTCTCGACCGCCGATTCTCGCCGCGGCTTGATGTAGTCCATCAACGTGACTTCGCGGATGTGCTCCACCCCTCGCACCATGTCGGCGAGCTGCACCCACATCAGACCGCCCTCATCGCCGAGACTGACCGCCTCCTGCTCGATCGAAATCCCGACTCGGCGGACCAATTCGGCGCGCTGCAGCAGGGTGATGACCGGCCGGAATGTCGCCAAACCGGTGACTTCGAGCATCGTCAGGCGATTCTCGGCGTCGTCGAGTCGCCGACGCAGACGGTCGAGAGTCTGCAGCTCCTGGTTGACGCGGGCGGCCACCTCTGTGGGCCGGTCCAACTGGACCTTTTGGCCGTCGTAGTAGAGAGTGACGACCTTACGCCCCTCGCTGACCGCCACCACCGGCTTCTTCGTCTGGATGGCCATGCGGTCGGCGGTGCGGTGGCGGGCGCCGGTCTCGTCGGTCGGGATCGTCCCGTCGGGTACGAAATGCACATTGGCGTAGAGGATGCGGTTGAGGTCGTCGTCCAGGATGATTCCCCCGTCCATCTTCGCCAGTTCGGCGAGACGGGCCGGCGTGAAGAGCGCACCCTCGAGCTTGAAGCCCCCGGAGCTCGCCTCCTCCACCTCCGGGCTCCACCCGAGGACGATCAAGGCACCCTTGTTGCCCTGGATGACCCGTTCCAATGCCTGTCGCATCGGCGTCCCGGGTGCGAGCCGCTCGAGAATCTCGTAGATCGAAGGCGCCTCAGCCACGAACCGCAGGCTATCAGGTCAAATGGGATGTGGACCCTTGAGGAGGCCGGCGTCGTAGAGGGCCCCCCGCAAACGGAGGTTCCCACGTCCGTTGGGAGCGATGATCCGCTCCAGGCCCACCCGTTCGGCTTCCTCGCGGCGGCGCGAGTCGTAGGGGACCTGGCGCACCTCTCCCGCCAGGCCCACTTCTCCCCACGCCGCCAGAGGTCCCAGGGGCTCGTCGAGGAGGGAGGAAGCGATCGCCAGAGCGACAGGGAGGTCACAGCCCGGCTCGGTCACCTTCCATCCGCCGACGACGTTCACGTACACGTCGTGAGAGGCAGCCGACACGCCGCCGTGGCGGGCGAGAACAGCGAGGATCTGGTGGACGCGGGCCACCTCGACGCCACGCACCGAGCGGCGGGGCTGGGGGTTCTGGGTGGAGTTCGTAAGGGCCTGGATCTCGACGAGCACCGACCGCCTCCCCTCGACCGCCGGGAAGGCGATGGTCCCGGGGACGCTGGACTCCCATTCGGACAGGAACGCCTTCGACGGGTCGGCGACTTCGACGAGGCCGTCGGCGGTCATCTCGAACACGCCCACCACGTGGGTGGCCCCGAACCGGTTCTTGAGGCAGCGCAAGGCTCTCAGCCCCCGGTCGGGATCGCCTTCCAGGTAGAGCACCACGTCGACCATGTGCTCGAGCAGCTTGGGCCCGGCGATCCCACCGTCCTTCGTCACGTGCCCGACGAGGATGGTGGCCACGCCTCGATCCTTGGCGAAGCGGATCAGGTGGGAGGCACTCTCGCGGATCTGGGTCACACCACCCGGCGATCCGGAAGCATCCTGGGTGAGGACGGTCTGGATCGAGTCGATGATCATCAGATCGGGCGGCTGGTCGGCGGCCGCCGCCAGGACCCGGTCGACGTCGTCGTCGGCGACCAACTCGACTCCATCGCCGTCGAGTCCCAGTCGATCGGCCCGCATGGCGACCTGTTGGGCCGATTCCTCGGCCGACACGACGAGGACCCGTCGCATCTGGCTTCCCAGCTCACCGGCAGCTTGGAGGAGGAGGGTGGACTTGCCGACACCGGGCTCGCCGCCGAGCAGCGTGACCGAACCACTGACCAGTCCACCTCCGAGCACCCGGTCGAGCTCGCCGATGCCGACCGCGGTGCGCGCCGCCTCGTCGGATCGAACGTCTTTGAGCGGGATCGCAGTCGCTGCCGGGACCTTGCGGGCGTTCCGCTGCGACGGAGCAGGGACCTCCTCTATCAAGGGCTCCTGGACGTGACATTGCGGGCAGAAGCCCATCCATTTCGCCGACCGATTGCCGCAGTGCTCGCAGACGAACGCCATGTGGGTCGATCGTAGGCTCGACATGTGACAGATCTACGTCCGTAGACGTCTCACCTGAGGGCTGTCAGCTTCCCCGGCCCCCGTAGCGAAGGACGGCCCAGACGATGGCGGCGATCACCGCCACGAGGAGGAGAACCCCCGCGATGACCGATCCGACGGTCCACTGCTCGGCCGTGATGATCTGGGATTGCCCCACGACGTGGCAGAATACCGGGCGGAGCGGCAGTCACTTCACTGATCGTTCCTCCGCGGAGTTTCGGAAGGAGTACCGTGGCAAGACACGTGTGCCCCAATTGCGGGGCCACCGTGACCGGCGACGAGCAGTTTTGTCCCACCTGTGGCGCCTACATGGCGTACGAGGACGAGCCAGGATACGAGGAAGACTACGAGCGCTTCGATCTCGGTTCCCCGCCCCCGCCCTCGTACCGTGAGCCGGTCATCTGCCCTTCCTGTGGGGCCGAGAACGCGGCGACCAACCGCCACTGCGAAGAGTGCGGCGCTCGGCTGTCGCAGGGACCACTTCCTGCCGCTCCCCGGCCGGCGGTCCAAGCCACGGCCGGGGTACGGGCAGTCATCGCCATCGGCGGACTGCTCCTCGGCGTGATCATCATCGCCCTCCTGTTCCAATTGTTCAGCGGCGACGACGAAACGCCGTCGACGAGCGTCGTCGCCGGAGAGTCCACGACCACCACGCTCGAGATCGTCGAACCCGACGTGCTGGATCCCCTGGACGTCGAGTGCTCGGTCCCCGGGCTCGGCTCGTTCATCTGCGAGAACCTGATATCGGGCTCGGACGCCCTCTACCAGGTGAACTGGTCGGAACTGGAGGAGCGGGGCGAGTCACTGACGATCACGATCGAGTTCCGCTCGGCGGTGGCGATCAACCGGATCACCTGGAGGAACATCTCCAACGACGACACCCGGTTTCGGAGGAACTACCGGGCGAGGTCGTTGACGATCTCATCCGACGACAGCCTCGCCGACGCCCAGATCGAGTTGCAGAACATCCCCGGCACCCAGCAGATCGACTTCAGCTCGCTCTCCACCCATCAGGTGACGATCACCATCAACACGGCGTGGCCGGCTGAGGTGGTCGACGGCCAGGTCTTCCAGGAACTGGCGATCGACGAGATAGAGGTGATCGGCCGCCCCGCGACGACGGGTACGACCGGGACAACCGCACCCGGCGACACCACGGACACAACCGGCACCACGGTCGACGAAGAGACCACGACGACCGGCGAGGGTTGATCGGGTACTAGGTGGTAGGTGGTAGGTGGTGAGTACACCCCTCACCTACCACCCGCGACCTACCACTCGCGACTGAAAGGCGGAGCCTCACTCTTTCACATACGGCTGGCCGTCGGCGGCAGGCGGGCGAGCCCGTCCCACCACTCCGGCGACGACGATGATCGTCACCAGGTAGGGGGCCATGAGGAGGAAGTCGGACGGGATGCCGACGTCGAGAATGCCGAGGCGGACCTGGAGGGAGTCGGCGAATCCGAACACGAGTGCGGCTGCCAGAGCCCCCACCGGGTGCCACCGGCCGAAGATCATCGCTGCCAGGCCGATGAAGCCCCGCCCGGCGGTCATGTTCTCGTTGAACGCCCCCACCGACCCGAGGGTGAAGTAGGCGCCGCCGAACCCGGCGATCAGACCTCCCAGCAGCACGTTGAAATAGCGCATTCGGTACACGTCGATACCGAGAGTGTCGGCGGCCTTGGGATGTTCGCCCACTGCCCGGGCACGGAGGCCCCATCGGGTGCGGAACAGACCGTAGGCGGTCAAGGCGACACTGATCCACAGGGCATACACGAAGATGTTCTGGTTGAAGAAGACGGGCCCGATGACCGGGATTTCGGCCAGGAGTGGGATCCGGATCGCTTGGAGCACCCCCGGGCGATTGAAACGGTCGGGATTCTCCACGAGGATCTGGGAACTGAGGAACGACGTCAGCCCCAGGGCGAAGATGTTGATCACGACGCCGGCGATGATTTGGTCGACCCGATAGCGGATCGCCAGCACGGCTAGACCCAGAGCGAGGATCCCGCCGGAGAGCGTGGCGGCGAGGAGTCCGACCCAGGGATTGGTCAGGGTTCCCACCAATGCCGAGACGAACGCCCCGGTGAGGAGCATTCCCTCGATTCCGATGTTGATCACGGCCACCCGCTCGCACAGCACCCCGGACAGAGCCCCGAAGGCGATCGGCGTCGCCGCCGACACCGTCGTGCGAAGCATCCCGAGCAGGCTGAACGACGATCCCGCCGCCGCCCACGCCAGAAAAGCGAACGCGAACAGCACCAAGGCGATGGAGAGCACCAGATTGGATCTCTTGCCGATCCCCCGCGTCAGGTGGATCACCGCCAAGAACGCGAAGACGGCCGCCGTCACCCAGGCGAATCCTGGCGCCGAGAAGGTGAGGTCGATGTCCTGGCCGGCCTCGCCGAGCCGGAAGGTGGCGTCGCCCTCGGATCCCATCGCGAAGAAGAACGCCACCAGCGCGGCGAGGATCAGGTAGACGACGCCGAGGATGCGTTCCCGCTTGACCTCGGCTGGGACCCGAACCAGTTCGGCGGGTGTCTCGACCGTCGTCACGCCGACCACCCTCTCGTGAGCTGGCCCGTGCCTTCTCCGGCTCGAACCCGGTAGATGGCCCGCACGAGTGCCGGAGCGGCGATGAACACGATGATCAGGGCCTGCACCACGACGATGAGGTCGATGCCGACGCCGCTTCGGACTTGCATGACCTGTCCGCCGGCGCGGAGGGCGCCGAAGAGCAACCCGGCCAGGACGACTCCCCCGGGATGCGATCGACCGAGGAGTGCCAAGGCGATGGCGTCGAAGCCGATTCCGGCGGTGAAGCCCGGCGACACGCTGTAAAGGACGCCGAGAGTCTGGTTGGCGCCGGCAAGGCCGCCGAGGCCGCCGGCGATCGCCATGACCAGCACGGTCGTGAGAGTGACGCTCATCCCGGCATAGGCGGCGGCGTTTGGATTGGAGCCGACCGCTCGGAACTCGAAGCCGACGGTGGACCGGAAGAGGAGCCACCAGATCCCCCATGCCAGGAGCAGGGCGAGGATGAACCCTCCGTGGAGACGCAGAGACGGGTTGATCCAGTCCAGCAGCTGCGGCAGGCGGGCCGAGGGAAGGGCGTCGCGGCTGATCGGATCGAACCGTCCTTCCCGGATGATGGCCGGCTGCTTGAGCAGGTAGTCGACCAGGCGATAGGCGATGAAGTTGAGCATGATCGTCGTGATCACCTCGTGGGCGCCGGTCTGGGCACGCAGCCAGCCGGGGATGCCGCCCCAGATGGCGCCGCCGATGAAGCCCGCCAGGATCGCCAGAGGCAGGTGCACGACGAGCGGCAGCCCGGTGAGCATGAACCCGACCAGGACGGCCGTCATGCCGCCGATGGTCATCTGGCCTTCCACGCCGATGTTGAACAGGCCGGCCCGGAACCCGAGTGCCACCGACAGACCGGCGATGATCAGGGGGGCCGCCGCGGTCAGCGTCTCAGAGATGGCGTTGATCCCTACGAAGGCGCCCCTGAAGAGTGCCAGGTAGGCGGGGAGGACATCGTCGGGCCCTTCTGTGAAGACGATTATCAGGGCACCGATGACGAGCGCCGTGAACACGGCGAGGAGCGGCACGAGGACGATCGATCGCCAGTCGATGTGGGAGGGGGCGATCCGCTCGAGCAGCGGGCCGCGAGGCCGTGGGCCGCGGCCGGCGATGTCGACATCGTCGGCGGTGGTGAGCTGTTCTTCCTGGGTCATGCCACCTGTCCTGCCATGTACAAGCCGAGTTCGGCTGGTGTGGTCTCGGCTGGTGTGGTCTCGGCGACGATCCTCCCCCGGTACATGACGAGGATCCGGTCAGACAATGCCAGGATCTCGTCGAGCTCGGAGGAGACGATCAGAACCGCCGACCCTTCGTCGCGTTCTTCCACGATTCGCCGATGGATGTACTCGATCGACCCGACGTCGACGCCTCTGGTCGGTTGCGAGGCGACGATCAGCGCCGTGTCGCGTGCGAACTCCCGCGCCACGATGAGTTTCTGCTGGTTGCCACCGGAAAGATGGGAAGCGAGCACGTCCACGGAGGGAGTACGGACGTCGTACTGGGTCACCAGCTCCTCGGCGTGCTCACGCGCTGCGTCCCAGTCCATCACGATGCCCCGGCTGTAAGGGCGGTCGTAGTAGGCGTTGAGGACGATGTTCTCGGTCAGGTCGAAATCGAGCACGAGGCCGTCTCGCTGGCGGTCCTCGGGGACGTGGGACATACCGAGACGGTGGCGTTCTCTGGGCGTCGCCCGGGTGATGTCCCGGCCGTCCAGCACGATGTGGCCGGCGAGCGGGACGACGAGGCCGGTGATCGCTTCGACGAGCTCGGTTTGGCCGTTGCCCTGGACGCCGGCGATCCCGACGATCTCCCCGGCACGGACCGTGAACGACACTCCGTCGACGGCGCGGTGGCCGCGGGCATCGGTGACGACCAGGTCGGAGACTTCGAGGACCGGGTCGCCGGGTTCGGCGGCAGTCTTGTCCACCACGAGGTCGACCGGTCGGCCGACCATCATCTCGGCCAGTTGCTCCGGTGTGACCTCGTCCGGTTTCGCCTCCCCGACGATCTTGCCCCGCCGCAGAACCGAGATCCGGTCGGCGATCTCGAGCATCTCCCCCAGCTTGTGGGTGATGAAGACGATGCCTTTGCCGGCCTCCTTGAGCCCTCGGGCGATCTCAAAGAACTCCTCCACCTCCTGGGGGGTGAGCACCGACGTGGGCTCGTCGAAGACGATGATCTCCGCCTCGCGGAAGAGGACCTTGATGATCTCGACCCGCTGCTGTAGGCCCACCGGAAGGCCCTCGATGATCGCCGTGGGATCCACCTCCAGCCCATAGCGTGAAGAGATCTCGGCCACTTCGCGCCGAGCTTCTTGGACGTCGATGCGACCCAGGGCGTCGGTGGGCTCGTTGCCCAAGACCACGTTCTCGGTAACGGTGAACACCGGAACGAGCATGAAGTGCTGGTGCACCATGCCGATCCCCGCGGCGATGGCGTCACCGGGACCGTCGAAGTGGACTTCTTCCCCGTCGATGAGGACATGGCCTTCGTCGGCGGAGTACAACCCGTAGAGGATGTTCATGAGGGTCGTCTTGCCGGCGCCGTTCTCGCCGAGGAGGCCGAGGATCTCTCCCGACTCGACCGTCAGGTCGACCGCATCGTTGGCGACGACCCCGGGGAACCGTTTTGTGATGCCCCTCAGTTCGAGTCTCAGCGGAAGCCTCCGGACATGGCGCTCGGAGGATAACGTCGCGGAACTGGCGCCACCACTCAAGGGCCTTGAGTCGGAAGGTTGGGGGGGGAATAGGTGGTGAGTGGTAGGTGGTAGGTCGCGACGGAAGCCGACGCGACCCGCGGACCGTTCCGGTGCTTCGACTCACGCGACCCGATCAGTACGCGGGTACGCCGACACTCGGGGGGTATGGGGGGTCGTCCCCCCACCGAGCGAAGCTCGGAAGTCG
>DATGOV010000005.1:0-12211 GCA_035305585.1 Acidimicrobiia bacterium
CACGGCGGGAACGTCCCCCTTCAGGATGTGCAGGTCGGTCCCGCAGATGGTGGTGGTGTCGACCCTGACGATGGCGTCACCGGGTTCGACGATCTTGGGCTCGGGAACCTCCTCCCAAGCCTTCTCTCCGGGTCCATGGAATACCACGGCCTTCATGATCCGTCCCTCCTTCCGATTCGGATCCTTCAGGTGACCGTTGGGCCGCGCAGAGCCCAGAGGACGTCTTTGATCGAGACCACTCCGGCCACGTTGCCGTCGTCGTCGACGAGCGGCAGGTGGCGGATGTCGTACTCGACCATCACGTCGGCGGCCCGTTCGATCGTCCAGTCGGGGGTGGCGACATGGGGATAGTCGGACATCCAATCGCCGACGGTCGCCTCTTCGAGGTCGATGCGATGGGCGGCTGCCCGGGTGAGGTCGTGTTCCGTGAAGATCCCCGTGACCCGACCGTCGCGGGTGATGAGGAGGGATCCCACGCCTCTCGACACCATCCAGCGGGCGGCCTCGGCCAGGGGAGTGGCGGCGTCGACCTTCTCCACGTAGCCGGCGGTGAGGTCTGCCAGCTTCATCGTGTCTCTCCTTTTCCTCGGGCTCCGTGATTCGAAACTACGGAAAGGCCGCTGCCGACGACAGGGCCTTTCGTCCCCGTCGGGACCTTCGGCACTGTCACCACACGGCGGCCTCCCGGATGATGGAACGGAAAGGAGGTCGATGTGGCCGAACTAGAAACCCGACCGCCTCCCGCCCAAGAGGCCGGCACCGGGTCTCGACTCCGCCGGAGCCGTGAAGACCGGGTCATAGCCGGAGTCTGCGGCGGAGCAGGCGCCCATCTCGGGGTGGATCCGATCTGGTTCCGCCTCGCTTTCGTGGTGCTCGCCATCGGGGGAGGAGCCGGGGTGCTCCTCTATCTCCTCGCCTGGCTGATCATCCCTGAACAGAAGGAAGGTGAGGTGTTGGCCGTTCGAGAGGGCGGCAACGGCACCGAAGGAGGGGTAGTGGCAGGGGTGCTCCTGGTCGCCGTCGGCCTCGTGTTCTTCTTCAACACGCTTTTCCCGTGGTTCGACCGTGTCATGTGGCCACTGATGGTCATCGCTGCCGGACTGGGGCTGCTCTACGCAGGGAGGCGCCATGGCCGTTGACACCCGACCGCAGCCGGTCGTGACCGAGACTCCGCCCAAGCCCCCGCGACCCAACTACGCCGCGTGGGTCGTCGGCGGTTTGATGGTCGTGTTCGGCATCCTCTGGCTGCTGGACATAGCCGGAGTGCTGACACTCAGAGCGAGCCTCGTGCTGCCCACCATCCTCGCCGTCGTCGGGGTGGCCCTAATACTCGGGGCTCGCGACGGGCCGCATACCGGCCTCGTAGTGGTGGGCGTGTTCCTAACGCTGGCCGTGATAGCGATCGCGACGACACCCCCGGAGGCGTTCAGTGGAGGTGTCGGCGAGAGGTCGTTCGTCGTCCAGGCCCCGGACGAACTGGCGGCCAGGTACGAGCTCGGGGTGGGAGATCTCAGGCTCGACCTCAGAGATCTCACTCTGGCCGAGTCGGCCGAAGTCGAAGTGGCTGTCGGCGCGGGCGAGATGGTGGTCGTCGTGCCCGACGACATCCCGGTGTCGGTCGACGCGTCCGTCGGTGCCGGCGAAATCGAGCTGTTCGGAGAGGCCGTCGACGGACTGTCAGTGGTCAAGAGCTATGTCAGCCCCGGATTCGACGAGGCTGACGTCACTCTGACCCTCGACCTCGATGTCGCCGCGGGCCGAATCGAGGTGAGACGATGAAGCTGCACCCAGGAACGCTGGTCGCCGGGATCATCTATCTGGTCGTAGGCGTCGCATTCGTATTCGAGGCCCTCGGCTACTGGTCGCTGCGCCTCTCCGACCTCCGCTACGCCGGACCCCTGGCGCTGGTGGCGGTCGGAGTGGCCGTTCTCATCGGGTCGTTGACCCGTCAGCCGACCGAGCACTGAATCACACGTCCCCCGGAACTCCCGGTCCGGGGGACGTTGGCGCCGGCGCAGCCGCGTAGGGTCGGGCGGATGGAACGTAGGAAGCTGGACCAGAGGGTGAGCGTCATCACCCTGTCAGTGTCCGACGTCGATGCGTCGGTCGACTTCTACCGCCGTGCCTTCGGCTGGGAACCAGCCTTCGTCGCCGAAGGGGAAGTCGCGTTCTACGACATGGGAGGGATCGTGCTCGCCCTCTGGACCGGCCTGTCCCAGGAACTCGGCCGTGCCTTCGATCCGCCGCCGGGGGCGGTGACACTGGCCTACAACACGCGTTCTCCCGAGGAGGTCGACGCCGTCTTCGAGCAGGCGGTGGCCGCCGGGGTGACAGTCGCCTCCTCCGCCCGCACCCAGGAGTGGGGCGGCTACTCGGGCCACATCGCCGACCCGAACGGTCACCTCTGGGAGATCGCCTTCAACCCGCAGTGGCCACTCGACGATCGGGGCCGGGTGCGTCCTGAGTGGTGAGCGGGGAGGCGGATTCGGGGAATTGCCGGGGAGAAGGGGGTTCCCACGACTACGTCCACGGACTTGACAATACAAACTGTCTTGACAAACAGAATTGTCGGTGACACCATGCCTTCGGCTCACCCGACAAGGAGAAGGGTATGCGCAAGGTCGCGTTGGGAATGCAGGTGTCGCTCGACGGGTTCGTGGCCACCGAGGAGGGCAAGCTCGACTGGGCGATGGCTCACTTCGAGCCGGGGCTGCTGGGGACGATCCACGAAAGGCTCTCACGCCTGGAGACGGTCCTGATGGGACGTCGCAACTACGAGGAGCAGGCGGCGACCTGGCCCCATGCGCATGGCGACCCGATCGGGGAGATCATGAACTCGGTCGAGAAGATCGTCTTCTCTCGGACCCTGGCGCAGGTCGACTGGGAGAACTCTCGTTTGGCAGACGGGACTCCGGAGGAGGTGGTTGCTCGCCTCAAGCAAGGCGAGGGAGGCGACATCGGCGTGTCGGGCGGCGCCACGCTCGCCGGTCACTTGGCGGCTGCCGGTTTGATCGACGAGTACACGCTCGCCATCCACCCGGTCGTGCTCGGCAAGGGCGTGCCGCTCTTCGTCGCTCCGATGGAACTGGAACTCGTCGATTCGGTCCGTTTCGACTCCGGCGTGACGCTCAACACCTACCGTCCCGCCCATGCGTGACGTTCAGGTGATCGACGACCCGGTGGTGGCCGAGGTCTCGCTCGATCCGGTGCGTGCCGGGATCCTCTCCCGGCTCGTCACTCCCAGCTCCGCCACCCAACTCGCCGCCCAGCTCGGGTTGCCGAGACAGAAGGTCAACTACCACCTCCGCACCCTGGAGCGCCACGGCTTGGTCCGGCTGCGAGAAGAGAGGCGCAAGGGGAACATGACCGAGCGGGTGATGGAGGCCACCGCCGCCTCGTATGTGATCTCTCCGGACGTGCTCGCCGAGCTCCAACCCGACCCGGGGAGAGCTCCCGACCGCCTGTCGGCGAGTTGGCTGTTGGCGCTGGCGGCCAAGCTCGTACGGGACATCGGAGCACTCGTCACCGGAGCCCACCGAGCGGGAAAGCGCCTAGCCACCTTCGGCCTGGACGCCGACATTCGCTTCGCGTCGGCTGCGGACCGAGCCGCGTTCACCGAGAAGCTGGTGGAGGCAGTCACGGAACTCGTCGCCGAGTACCACGACGAATCCTCGGAGGGGGGTCGAGACCATCGCCTGGTCGTAGCCGTCCACCCCCGGGCCGAAGGGAGAAAGGATGGGTGAGCACTTCGAACGCTCTCAGGAGGCGAGTGTCCCGGCTACCCCGGAAGAGGTGTGGGAGGCGATCGCCTCCGGGCCGGGCATAGACAGCTGGTTCTTGGGCAGCAATCGGGTCGAGCCCGGGATGGGCGGCGTGGTGGCCACCGACTTTCCCGGCATACCGCCGACCCGGGTCGAGGTCTGGGATCCGCCGCATCGACTCGTCCATTCCAACCAGCCGGGGGAGGACGGACGGTTCATCGCCTACGAGTTCCTCGTCGAAGGTCGCTCCGACTCCACGACGGTCATCCGGGTCGTGACATCCGGGTTCATCCCCGGAGACAACTGGGAGGACGAGTTCGAGGCCATGAGCACCGGCGGCGAGCTCTTCTTCTCGACGATGATCGAGGCCCTCACCCACTTCCGAGGGCGACGAGCGACGCCGGTGACCGTCTTCGGTCCAGTCCCGTCCGATGTCGACGCCGCCTGGGCCCGGCTTCGGCACGCTTTGGAAGCAGACACGCTCGAACCGGGAGATCGGGTCACCATCCGGATCCAAGGTCGGGCGCCGGTTGCCGGAGAGGTCTACGTCCGCAACCGCGATACCGTCGGGATCCGAGCCGACGACGCCCTCTACCGATTCATGGCCGGCTTCAAGGGCCCCATGATCGCCGCCCACCACCATTTCTCGCCGGACGCCGACGCTGAGGCGACCCGGGTGATGTGGGAGAGCTGGCTGCAAGACATCTTCCGAGAGGAGAGCGCATGAGCAAGACCCCCGCCCAGAAGATGTTCATCCGACCCAAGTCGACAGTCTGGGTCGGCCCGTCGGAGCACCTGGAGACGATCGGCGACCTCGGTCCCGGTGTGGAGACTGCTTCGTTCTCCCAAGCCGACACGGCTGTGCTGTTCGTCGAGGACTCCAATGCCCTGCGGGAGGCGCTCGGAGAGCACGCCGACGAGCTGCACGCGCCGGGGATGCTGTGGATCGCCTATCCGAAAGGCAACCGATCCGACATCAACCGGGACACTCTGTGGCCCTACCTCACGGAGTACGGGATGCGCCCCATCACCCAGATCTCGATCGACGAGAGATGGTCGGCCCTGCGGTTCCGTCCGCTCCTCGAAGGGGAGCCTCCCTTCACGGGCGGCAAGGGCCAGTGACGGAGAAGCGTTTCGTCGAGTCGGCGGATGGCACTCCGATCGCCTACATCCGGCGGGGCAGCGGACCTGCGCTGATCCAAGTCGACGGGGCCCTGTGCTACTGCGAGCAGGGCCCGTCGGCTGCGCTCGCCGACCAACTCGAGGAGCAGTTCACCGTCTACACCTACGACCGGCGGGGGAGGGGCGACAGCGGAGACACCGGCCCGTACTCGGTGGACAAGGAGATCGCCGATCTCGCCGCTCTCGTCGAGGTGGCGGGAGGCCGCGCCTGCCTCTACGGAATCTCGTCTGGGGCGGTCCTGGCGTTGGATGCTGCGAACCGGATCGACGGGATCGAAAGGCTCGCGGTGTACGAAGCGCCCTTCATCGTCGACGACACCCGTCCGCCTCTGGGCGACGACTACGTCGAGGATCTGAGGCGCCACTTGGCCGCCGGGAAGCACTCTGCCGCGGTGCGTCGATTCATGCGGGCGGTCGAAGTGCCGGCACCTATGACGTTCGTGATGGCACTGATGCCGGTGTGGAAGAAGCTCGTTGCGGTGGCCCCGACGCTGCTCTACGACGCCGCGGTGATGGGCGACACCCAGTCCGGGATGCCGCTGCCCGCCGACCGCTGGTCCGACGTGACGATGCAGACCCTCGTCATGGCGGGCGGTAAGAGCCCTGGGTGGATGCGCAACGGCCAGCAGGCGCTGGTGTCGGTCCTGCCGAACGCGCGTCACCTGACACTCGACGGGCAGACCCACATGTTGAAGGCGGAGGCGGTCGCTCCCGTCCTCGTCGAGTTCTTCAGCGCGGGCTAGTCGCCGCCTCCGAGATCCGACATGAACGCCTCGTAGACGAGGTGGTCGCCGAGCCGGTGGTGTTCCACGATGCGGTCACAGACCGCGGCCGCGTCTTCCAACAGGGCGCGAACCCGTTGGACGAGCTGGTCGAGCTGGTCGGGCAGTGTCTCGTGATCCTCTGCCAGTCGGGCGGCTTCGGCCTCCAACCTCGGATCTTGTTCGACGATGTCCTCGAGGACGCGCGACGCCTTCCGGTGCGTCGAATGGGCCCGAGTCAGCCTGGCGAGACGAATCAGCGAGTCGAGTATCTGAAGCCCCTCGTGGGCGAATGCGACCCGGACCTCGACGATGGCGTCTTCCATGGTGAGGCGGTCGGCGTCCGCCATGGTCCCGGCGGTGGGCATCGGCATCGGATCCTCCTGTTCCGTTTACCGATCCTGGCTCCGGTGGGGGCGGAGGCGCCAGGGCCTAACGTCACTCACCGGGGGGACGCTGAGCACGAAGCTCGGGGAGGGGGATCGGCTCTCCGGGCGCGTCATTGGCAAGGGGCAGACGCAACCAGTACCAGGCCACGTCCCACCATCGGCCGAACTTGAAGCCCACCTGCCGGTAGATCCCGACGAGCTCCATGCCGATCGAACGGTGGAGCGCCACGCTCGCCGGGTTGGGAAGCGCGATACCGGCGTACACGTTCACGTAGCCCTGGGCGGCGAGGATCCGGAGCAGCCGGTCGTAGAGCAGGCTCCCGATCCTTCTACCCCGGGCGTCCTCCTGCAGGTACACCGATATGTCGACGGACCATCGGTATGCGGTCCGGGCACGGTGAGGGCTGGCGTAGGCGTAGCCGAGCACGGCGTGGGCGTCTTCTGCCACGAGCCAGGGCAGCGTATGGAGCGTCTGTTCCATCCGCGACGCCATCTCGGCCGGGTTTGGCGCCACCTCCTCGAAGGAGCTGTGGGTCTGTTCGACCACCGGCCGGTAGATGGCAGCACAGGACCCGGCGTCACGGCGCGGATCGGCCAGTCGGACGCCTACATCCATTGGTGGATGATTGTCTTCCCTCGTCACGGCCCGAGCGTACCGGCCGAACCGGCTCGGCCTACGGGGAAGGCGGCTGCTCAGGCGGTGAGCAGGATCAACAGCACCAGGCCGACGACGTTGGCGGCGACTACGAAAACGGCTGTCCGCATCCGTTGATCGTCCCGGGCGACTGCGATGCGCTCGATCTCTGCCACCCGGCGTTCCCAATCCATCGGTCGATGGAACTGGTAGTCCGTGGACATCATTGGTTCCCTCCTGACTCCCGTCGTCCCGATACCCAGCCAGCCCGCCCGAAAACGCAAAACCGAGGCGGCACGTTCTCCCATATGAGCGACGGGCCGTCTATCTGATACGCCGAGCGGTGACGAGATGCGGCCTCGGCCCGTCCTCCCGGCCGGGGCCTCGACCAGCCGGCTACCCGTCGTCGAGGACGATGTCCCGCTCGGCGGCCACCTGTCGGGCGAGGGATTTCGGCACCACCATCCGCCACGCGTGGAACACGATCTGGGCCAGCTCTTCGAGGTCGATCGCCTCGAGGCGGACGACCGCCCAGTTGTATCGCATGTCGGCAGGCTTGGGCAGCATGAACTTGTGCGGTTCCGCCTCGACGAGCGCCTCCCGCTCCTCTTTCGGAAAGGCGAATCCCAACAGGGTCTCGTCGCGCGATGCTGCCAGGTAGACGATCCTGCCGACCCGGAACTTCACCCGGCCTGCCACCAGCGCCTCGTAACTGCGAGGGAGTGACAGCGCCTCCCGGCGCACGTCGTCGAGCGTGACCATACGGGTGAGACTACGCCTCTGCTCAGAGCGGGCCCGTCGCGTATCGTGGCGACGTGCCGTCCGTCGCCGACCTCCCCCAACCGCCGTCGCCCAACGGCAAGGAAGTGTTCATCCCCGTCACGCGGGCCGATTGGCGAGCTTGGCTGCAGGCGAACTCCGCCCGCAACGAAGGTGTGTGGGTGGTGTACTGCAAACTCACCTCGCCGGTCGACGGTCCCACACACGAAGACCTGGTAGAAGAGGCGCTGTGTTTCGGCTGGATCGACAGCCTCACCAAGCGAGTCGACCAACACCGGTTGATCCAGTGGTACACCCCTCGAAGGAAGGGCGCGCAGTGGTCGCGGGTCAACAAACGGCGTATCGAACGGCTCGTCGCCGCAGGGCTCATGCACGAGCGGGGACAGGCCGTGATCGATGCCGCCAAAGCCGACGGATCGTGGACGCTGGCGGACGCGGTCGAGGATCTGATCGTCCCGGCGGAACTGGAAGAGGCGTTCGCGGCGGCGCCCGCGGCCCGGGCCGCCTACGAGGCGCTGGCCCCTTCGATCAAGAAGCAGCATCTCTGGGCGATCTACAGCGCCAAGCGCCCCGAGACCCGGTCGAAGCGGGCGGCAGCTCTCGTGGAGGAGCTGTCTTCGGCGTCTCGTTGATTGCTGACTGACGGAAGCGACGGAGCGAGACCAGAGATCCGCCAGTCGACCGGCTGCAATCCTCACTTTCGGCGGCTGCTCCTGTCAATGGAGCCAGTCCAACGCCCACGAGATGGGTGAAAGGGTCGCCGCTCCCGTTTCGGATTGGTTCGTTCGCCCGTTAAGATTGAGGTCACAAGCGACGCGGGGTGGAGCAGTCTGGTAGCTCGTCGGGCTCATAACCCGAAGGTCGCGGGTTCAAATCCCGCCCCCGCTACCACCAGATGTTCACCGAATTGGCGGTGAACGTTCACGAAAGTCACCCGTCCGAGGCTCCTCGGGCGGGTCTTTCGCGTTCAGGGGGGTGGCTGCCTGCTGTTGGCTGGTGCCAGGCGGGCGCCGGTTCGTTTTCTAAAGGCGACAAAACGCCCATGCGAGCCGACTAGGGCGCGGCTGAGCCACCTCGAGTGAGGTGGCCGGTGGGGATGGTGAGGAGAGGCTGGGTGCTAGCCGGGTGGGCGTGCTTTGCGTTCGGCCTGTTGTCGTTCCTGCCGGCGGCGCCGGCCTTCGGCTCGTCGGCGGGCTTTGGCGGCTTCCCGCATCGCTGGGGAGAGGGGTGGGTTGTTCGCCTGGCGGGCTCGGTGTTGGCGGAGGGTCCACAGCCGGCCCATCCGCAGGTTGGCGGCTGCGGTGACGAACGCGGCGATGAGGGTCATTTTGGTGCGGCCCATGACGCGGATGGATGGGCGGCGCAGGTTCTGGTTGGCTTCGGATTTGATGTTGGCGAAAGCCGACTCGGCATAGGAGCGGCGGCGCATCGACTCGTACCAGGCGTCGGATCCGACAGGGTGTTTCTGGTAGAGGCCACCCACATAGCCCATTGCGCGGGTGAGGGCGTCTGGGTGGTGGAGGTCGATGGTGACGGTGGATTGGCGGCAGATGTCGCCTTGGGCGCCGGGGGCGGGGACGTTGGTGGGGACGATGATTCCTTTCTGGGTGGCGATACGCAGCGAGGCGGGTTTGAGGGGGCAGGCGACCCGGCGGGCGGAGGCGGGGCACTGGTAGCGGACGGTGCCATCCGGACCCGGTGCGGCTCCGAGGCGGCGGAGGGCGTAGCGTTGCCGTTCGGCGATCAGCTGCTGGTAGTGGTCGATGTCTTGGACGGATGCGCCGACGGGTGGGGGGTTGAGGTTGCGGAGGGCCTGGGGGAGGCCGGGTGAGTAGAGGCCGCCGTCGACGACGATCGCCCCGGCCACAGCGCCGGTGACGCCACGATGGTTGGGGGACAGGTCGAAGACGGGGTTGAAGCCGGCTCGCCGCAGCCCGGCGTTGATTTCGGTGTATTGGGCGTAGCCGGCGTCGTAGACGATGTCGGAAGCCGACCCGCCGAGGTCGGTGATACGTTCGGCCATCTCGACGACGATCTTGCGGTGGGATGGCTGGTGTGGGGTGAGCCGGAAGTGGCGGGTGAACGGCGGGATGGACGGATCGCCTTCTTCGGCGACCATCACGAAGCTGTGCATTTCCATCCCGAACCCGTATTTGCCGTCCCGTTTCCAGCCGTCCCGCTCGTAGCGTGACGAGTCCGGGTCGGCGACACCGAAGCGGCGTCGCCGCGGGTTGGGTTTGGGGATGTGGGTGGTGGAGATGCGGGTCTTGCGTTGCGGCGGCTGGGCGCCGTGGGGGCGAACAGCGGCAGGGTCGGGCCAGGACTGGCTTCTGCTCTGGCGGCGGCTCTGCTGGGCGGCGAGCCATTTGACCTTGCGGGGGTCGTCGTCGGGGAGGTGGCTGATGGCTACGCAGCCTTCCTCATGGTTGATGACACGGATCGTGGGGTGTGCGAACGAGTCGATGTTGGTTCCGTCGATCGAATAGGAGCCTTTGTGGGGGACGTCGGCAGGTATGGAGGCGGCAAGCAGCTTGTCGGTGAGCTCGACCAGCAGGTCGTCACGGAACGCCTTCTCTTCGACGGACAGATCGGCGCCATAGAAATGCGGGGACGTGTCCAAGGCGCGGGCGATCCGGTCGAACATGTCCGCCATCTGCTTGTAGGTGATCTCGGTGCCGTCGTCTCGGATCACACCCAGACGTTCTTTGGTGTGGCGGGGAAGCTCTGTGAGGACCAGGCGGGCCTTCTCGAGTTGAGGCACGAACCCGTAGCGGACCGCCAGCAGCATCCCCACCAGGAACGTGCGGACCGGAAGCTCCCGGGGCCTCCCTGTGGCGGGAAGGACCGCTTCGATCATCCCCACCACACCCGAGGCGTCCACGCAGGCTTCAACCTCGTCGCACAGCTGGGAGAGGGTGCGGCGGTCCCTGACGCTCACCGCCCACCTCCCGACCGCGAATCCGCATTGACGAGAAGTGAGGCGGCTGTTTTGTCGTCATACGGCTCGACGAACTCGGTCAGGGCGGTCAGAAAGTCGCCGGAAACCTTGGCTGCTGCCAGAAGCACTTTCAGCGGGGTGGCGGCCCGAAGATGGGTGACCAGCCAGGTGGTCCGAAGCCTCGAAGCGACGATGCGTGGCGCCTGCGACGACCCGTTGACGTCGGCAACGAGGTCGCTGATCACGTTCCGCGTTTCCGGAGAGCCGTTGCCGGTCACCAGATACGGCCAGTCCAGCTGTCGGGCACGGCAGGCCACGTTCCACAGCGGCTCCGCATGGGAAGCCAGGACGGGAACATCCCGGCGGTCATCACCCGAACCTGCCCGTACCACCACCGCCCCGTCGCGTCGGCTGACGTCCCCAGGGCGAAGATGACGCAACTCCACGGCGTTGAGGCCCGCACCCAAACCCGCGTGGAGCAGTGCAGCTAGCCGAAGCGACGACCGCTCCGTGGGCTGTTTGTCCACCAGTGCCACCATCTGAGCCTGCTCGTCCGCCGTGTAGGGCCTCAGCGGAGGGCGGCGTCTGCCTTTCGGATCAGACGGGCGGGGCGCATCGACCATCCGATACAGCGCCGACCGATAGGTCTCCTCGGTCGACTCGATGTAGTGCTGTTCGGCTAGGAACCAGTCGATCACCTGGTAGTTCGCCAGATTGGCGACCTCGAGAGGAATCCCCTTGCCCTTGGCCCACAGCACATAGGCGGTGATCGCCGACAGAGTCGCCGAGGCGTTCTTGGCCGACGGCGGATTCGACAGCTCGGCCAACTCGAGGACGAGGGGACGGAGCTGTTCCCACCCTTGCGCCCGGTCCTTGCGGGGCCGGTACCGCTCGAGACGCTCCTGAACCTCGGGCGTCACGCCGACCACCCGCCCACACTCGAAAAGTCCGCCGAAGACGGATGTGGGAGACAGGGGAGAGGGAGCGCCAGCCGGAGCTGGCACTCGCCCGTCCGCCGCCCGGCCGAAACCACAGCGACAGACGCCTCTCCGCCATCCGCGGCCCCACCGACTGGGGAGGAGCCGCTCTTGTTGTGGACAATCTCTAGGGTCAGCACATCGGCCCCGAGATCGCCCGCCCTCAGGATGCCCGGAACCCTCACGGTCCCGGTGTGTACATGCACCATACCGGAGGGGAATGACACAGCTAAGGGGGTGACGCGCTCTAGGGTCGCGGCGTCGTGAGACAGGTCGGCATCGGCGGCCCGCCCCGCTCCTACCTGACAGAAGGCGAATGGCCCGACGGGACCGTCGACGGGCCTGTTGAGGCGCGATACGCTCAAGCCCTCGCCCAACGGCTCCGTGACGCCATAGGCCAACGGAGCCTCCGCGAAGTAGGCAGGGCGGCACGGATCGACCACACAACCATCTCCGCCATCCTGGCCGGCAGGCGCTGGGGCGATCTGGTCACCATCGCCCGGCTCGAACAAGCCCTCGGGCAGCGGCTGTGGCCAGATCTGTGAGCAGCGGCTGAGACGTCGGATTGCATCCATGCCGATGGCGGTGACCCGGCGCGCGGATTCGCGCAGTACCTTCTCCCGGCGGGAGCGCGGGTAGACGCGTCCGCAGCGCGTCTCGGTGCTGGCAGTGCGCGTACGAGCGGGGCACTGTGGCACCATGGCGGTCCGAGAGCCCCGCAAACTGTGCAAAGACCCCTCCAAATTCGGCACCGTCGAAGCCGAATGGCTCCAACCAGACGAGGCGACC
>DATGOV010000006.1:0-50129 GCA_035305585.1 Acidimicrobiia bacterium
GATGAAGGTTTGGATCGATCAGGACCTCTGCACCGGCGACGGCCTGTGCGAAGAGATCGCCCCTGACGTTTTCGTCTTGCTCGACGACGGCCTCGCCTACGTGCGCGAGGGCGACAAGATCTACGCCGAGGAGAAGGGCAACCCCCAGGGGGCGCAGGGCATCGCCACCGTCCCCGCCGGCATGGAGGACATCACGATCGAAGCCGCCGAGGAGTGCCCCGGCGAGTGCATCTTCCTCGAGCCCTGACCGCCTCCCCCGGCGACGTCTGGTCTCGCCGACGTCGTCGAGTTCCCCCGATCCTGTGACGCGGGCGACGGACCCGAACGACTTCGGATCCGTCATGCCCTTCGCAAGCCAACTCAGGCGGCTGCGTCGCGGGCGGAGCGCGTGCGACTGAAACCACCGAGAGGCTGCGCCTTGATAGTCACCGGGACGCCCATGCCGGCGTTGGCAGCCAGCACCCCGCCGAGCACCGGGCCCGGCGTGCCGCCATAGACCTCGAGACGACTCGTGGACGTGATCTCGAGCCCGCGGCCGATCAACTCGCCCCCCGCAACCTGCATGTGGTGGTCGGCTGCATCGGCTCCGCGGAACACGAAGATGAAGGTGACCTCCGACTGCTCGTCGTCCATGTAGACCTGGTAGTCGAGCAGGTCGGGCTCGTTCTTCTCGAGGAACGACCGGAATTCGGCGTCCTGGGACATGTACTCGTCGAGAACGCCCTCGTTGAGGGTGTGCGTGGTGACGAAGATGAACGGTGCGCTCATGGCGTGCTCCTTTCGGTGACGGTTCGACTGCAACCGAACCTACGGCTCCCCTCTGGGCGTGTCGTCCCACGAAAGTGGGATTCGGGGGTGGCATCGACCCAACCGAGACACCGCGGCCGGCGTATCATCGCCGCAGGTGGCGCGGAATCTCCCCCGACCCGAAGATCCTGCCGACGCGGCGGAGCGGGCCGAGAGCCTGGTGGCCACCAAGCTGCGCGCCCCGAGTCTCCCCCGCTGGCTCCTGCCACGGCGTCGCCTCGTCTCCCAACTGGACGACGCCATCGAGACGGGAGTGGTGTTGGTCAGCGCCCCGGCCGGGTTCGGCAAGACGATGGCAGTGGCGGAGTGGGCCGCCACCCTCCAGGAGCCGCTCGGGTGGCTGTCGTTGGACGAGGCCGACAGCGACCCGATCCGGTTCTGGCGGTACGTCGTGGCGGCCATCGAGCGTGCCTCCCCGGGGGCATCGCAGCGAATCGGGCCGGTCGCCGCCGGAGGTGAGCTCGCCCTCAACTCCCTCGTCACGTCGCTGATCAACGTCGTCGCTGAAACCGGCCGGCGCGTGACGGTCGTCATCGACGGCTACGACGTCATCGCCTCGCCCGTCGTCGATGCGACGTTGGGTCATCTCCTTTCTCATCGGCCCTCCGACCTGGCCGTCGTTCTCACGACTCGAAGCGATCCTGCCCTGCCGATCGCCCGCCTGAGACTGGACGGTGAGCTGGCTGAGATCGGAACAGCCGACTTGCGGTTCCGCCCCGAAGAGGTCGAGGAGTTCCTCCGGTCGTTGCCCGCCGCCCCGGAGTTCTCCGGCACCGAAGTCGCGTCGTTGACGGCCCGAACGGAAGGCTGGCCGGCCGGAGTCCGTCTGGCTGGGATGACGCTGGCGGGTCACCACGATCCCGCCCGTCTCTTGGGATCCTTTTCCGGTAGCCACCGCTACGTCGTCGACTTCCTGACGACGGAGGTGCTCGAGCGCCAGGAGCCCGACGTCCGCCGGTTCCTGGAGGAGACCGCGGTTCTCGGCCGACTCACCGCGGGCCTGTGCGACACGGTGACCGGACGTGACGACAGCCAGACGCTGCTCGAGAAGATCGAACGGTCCAACCTCTTCTTGGAGCCGCTCGATGAGAGGCGGGGGTGGTGGCGCTACCACCGCGTGTTCGCCGACGCCCTCCGCGACCGCCTGGAAGCGAACGAGCCCGAACGGGCGAAGGAGATCCACCGGAGGGCCGCCCGCTGGTACCGGTCCCGAGGCATCGCCGAAGAAGCGATCGCACACGCCTTTGCGGCCGGGGAGGTCGACGAGGCGGCCGCCATGGTCGAGGAGAACGTCGATGAGCTCTTCCTCCTCAGTGAACGCGCCACCTTGGAGACATGGCTCGGCCGGTTCCCCGCCCCATTGCTCGACCGGCGACCTCGACTCCTGTTGGCCCACGCCCGTCTGGCCCTCCAGCTGGGGGACCCCACTGCGGCGACGCTGTGGCTCGACAAGGCGGAGGCAGCCCTCGGCGAATCGGGCTCGGATCCAACGGGATTCGCCCCCTCGGTCGGCACGGCCCTCAGCATCACCGCCAACCCGTCCGCCGCCCTGGCCATGAACCGGGCGATCGCCGCCGAGTACTCGGGCGATCACCGGGCGACGCTCCGCCTCATGGGACAGGCAGCGGCTCTCGCCACCGAAGAGGAGCTCGTGCTCCTCGCCGTCGTCCGGGGCCACATGGGGATAGCCGAGTGGCTGGGAGGACGCCTGGATGCCGCCGAAGCCCATCTCGCCGATGCTCTCCGCATGTGCCGAATTGCCGACCAGCCTTCGCTCGGCGCCTGGGTCGGGTACTACCAGGGCGCGATCGACCTGGCCCGCGGGGACCTCCGCGCCGCCGAGCGCACCTACAACAGGATCCTCGAGGAGACGGCTCCACCGGGCTCGCCGCCTCTCCCCGCTGCGGGGGTGGCTCATGCCGGATTGGCCAGCGTCGCCTTGGAACGAGACAGACTCGACGACGCTCGCGATCACCTCGATGCCGCGATGCCGCTGTGCCGGGCGCTGGCCTTCAGCCCCCCGTGGGCTTCGAGCCTCGCCACTCTGGCGCGGCTGAAGTGGGCCCGGGGCGACTTGGCCGGAGCGATCACCGTGCTCGAGCAGGAGGGACGTGAAGCCGCCCCTCGTTACCCGGTCGTTTCCGTGCTCGACCCCGTCCGGGCCGAAAGAGCACGGATCGCGTCGATCCAGGGCGACCACGAAGCGGTGCTCGACTGGGTGGGCACGGGGTCGGAGCACCACCCGGCCTACGTACGCGAGGCCGAAGACCTGGCGCGGAGCCGTCTGTCGATCCGGCGGGGAGACCCTGGGCGCGCCCTGGGGATCCTCACCGGGCTGGCGCAGTGCGCGGCCGCCGAGAATCGTCGTCGCAGCCTGATCGAGATCCGGCTCGTCGAGGCACTCGCCCGCTCAGCCGCCTCCGACCACGAAGGCGCACTCGGAGTGCTGCGGGCAGCTGTGGATCTGGCGGCGGAGACTGGCCACGTGCAGCTCTTCGTCGAGCAAGGCGAGGCCCTGAACGGGCTGCTGGCGGACCTGATCTCAGAACCGACTCCCCTGTCCGAACGGTCGTTGGCGCACCTCGGGGCGATCCGAAACGCCATGTCGAGCCGGAGCACACGCCCGTCGGCGGATCGGTCGGCGATCATCGACCCGCTGAGCGCCCGCGAGCTCGAGGTGCTGAAGCTGGTGGCGTCGGGCCGCTCGAACGCCCAGATCGCCGAAGACCTCTACATCGCCATCGACACGGTGAAGAGGCACATGACGCACATCCTCGCCAAGTTGGGTGCCTCCAACCGGACGGAAGCCGCCGCCCGGGCGCGTCGTCTGGGCATCGTCGACTGAGAAACCTCCGAGGCTGCCGGCGCCACATCGAGACTGTGGTCGTCACCGGCATACGGGACGGGCGAGATGTAGCGTCGGTATCTCGGGAGATCCAGGAGGGTCGAGATGGACTTCTCAGGACAGGTAGCAGCAGTGATCGGGGGCTCGAGCGGGATCGGCGCCGCCACCGCCCGCCGACTCGCCGAGGCTGGAGCGACGGTCGTGATCGGCGACATCGACACAGAACGGGCTGTGGGTGTCGCCGAGGAGATCAGCACCGGGGGGCACACGGCGGAGGCCCGCCCTGCGGATCTGGCCGAGACTGAGTCCATCCGCGAGTTCATCGACGGGGTGGTCGCAGATCACGGAGCCCTCCATGCGCTGCACCTCAACGGAGCGGACCTGAGCCCCGAGACGATCGGACGCGACTCCGATGCCGTGGACGTGGACCTCGACGTCTGGGACCGGACGCTGCAGGTGAACCTGACCGGCTACCTGTTGGGGATCCGCTTCGCCGTCCCTCACATGCTCCGTCAGGGGGAAGGCTCGATCGTCTGCACCATGTCGGACGCCGCCTTCATCGGTGAACCGAGCCGGGTCGCTTATGCCGTCTCCAAAGCGGGAATCGGCGCCCTGGTTCGGCACGTCGCCTCACGCTGGGGCAAGGAGGGGATCCGGATCAACGGAGTCGCCCCCGGTCTCGTCATGACCGAGGCCATCGAGCGGGCGCCAGACCGGGACGCGATCATCGAGGGGATCAGCCACATCCTCAAAGTCCCCGAAGTGGGAAGGCCGATCGATCTCGCGAATGCAATCACCTTCCTGCTGTCGAGAGAGGCGCGTTACATAACCGGGCAGGTGCTCTCGGTGAACGGCGGAACCTCGTTCCGCTGAGAAGAGCAACGCCGCGGGCTAGTCGGAGTCGTGGGGCTCCGGCGTCTCCGCCACCGGTTCGGGCATCGAGGGCTCGCGATGCTCGATGCGCCGAGCGAAGACGAGGAAACCCGTGTGACCGACCATGGTGTGCTCGGGGCGCACCGATCGCCCCGACACGTTCCAGTCCCGGAACAGGAACTCGCGCACCTCGATCTCGGCGTATGCCCTGCTGTCGCGGAGGGCATCGACCAGAGTCTGTACCTGCGGAATGGTCGGCAGATACCCGCAGAACACGCCCCCGCTCGGCTGATGCTCCGCCGCCGGGCTCACGACGTGCCACGGCTCGGGGAGGTCGAGGATGATCCGTTCAGGAGCGACCTCGGCCACCACGGGCTCCACCTCCCCGATCCGCAGTTCGAGCTGAGGAGGGATCTCGCCGAAGAAGCGCTCGATGTTGCGTTGTGCCTGGCGTGCGTGGTCTTCGCGTCGCTCCACGGAGACCACCCGCCCCTTCTCCCCCACTGTACGGGCGAGTGCCATCGTCAGCGCCCCCGAGCCGGTGCCCGCCTCGAGGACCGTCATGCCGGGGGCTATGTCGGCGTAGACGAGGATCGGACCGATGTCCTTCGGGTAGACGACCTGGGCGCCGCGGCGCATCCTCAGGATGAAGTCGGCCAGTCGGGGACGCAGGGCGAGGAGGCGGTCGCCCGATGACGCCTCGACCCACGAGCCTTCGTCGCGTCCGATGACTGCGGTGTGGTCGACCACCCCCCGGTGGTACTGGAACTGGCGGTTCGGGTCGAGTTTGACCAGGTAGTGCCGTCCCTTGCCGTCGACGAGGAGGCAGGGGTCCCCGGCCTCGAAGGCGCTCACGAGGCGGCCCGGCTCCCGATCTTCACGAGCGTTTGGTGGCGGAGCCGGCAGAAGGCGCACACTTCGCCGGTGGTGGGCTGGCCGCATTCGGCGCAGGTCGCCAGCTCGACCGAGCCGCGGTGCTCGACGAACGCCTGCTGGCCGCGGTCGAGGAACCCGAAGAGAAAGTTGGCTTTCGTCCCCGGAGATTGTTCCTCCAGAGCGTTGAGCCACTCCTTGTAGCGGTTGATGGTGTTGCCCGCCGCCATCGGGCACTCCTCCACCTCGTATTCGATCCCCCGGATCACCGCGTAGGCGGCGGTCTCCCGCTCCGCCACGCGGATGAGCGGCTTCACCTTCCTCTTCAGGCCGCCTTCGTCGGCGGGGAGGACCGGAGCCTGACGCGCCAGGTACTCGGGGTTCCACTGGAGGACGTTCCCGAACAGGGTGGCGGCTTCGTCGTCGAGGTTGTGGCCCATCACCAGGACGTCGTAGTCGCCTTGCCCGGCGACCTGGTTCAGGAGGTAGCGCTTCGACAGCCCACAAGCGGAGCAGGCGGTGCGGGCGGTGGCAGCAGCCGCCTGGGGCACCGAGAACCCGACGTCGGTGGGGAGGTCGACGATCTTCAGCTCGAGGTCGCGGGCCTCGGCGAAGTCCTGCGTGAAGCGCAGGCTGTCCGAGGAGTACTCCCCGATCCCGAGGTGCAGGTACACGCCGTCGACGCGGTAGCCCAGTTCGGTCAGGATGTCCCAGAGGGCGAGGCTGTCCTTGCCGCCGGAGACCCCGAGGACCAGGCGGTCGTCGGGCGTGAACATCCGATAGTGGTGGATGGTCTTCTCGACTTGTCGGTGGATGTGGTCGACGAAGTGAGGCGCGCAGAAGTTGGCGTTGTGACGCCGGACCTGGATGACGGCCCTGTCCCGACACACCCGGCATTTCATGGTGATCCTCCCGAGATCACGGGCCTCAGCTCGATGACGTCGTCGGGGCCGACGGGCATGTCGATCGTGAGGAGCTCGCCGTCGCGGATGGCGAGGTACGACTCGGGGACCAGGTCGAGCTGCTTGTACAGATCGGCGACCCGCTTGGCGCCTTCGACCTCGATCTCGCGGCGCGGCTGACGAAGTACGACCTTCATCCCATACCTCCAATCACGCCTACGGCGACCGTCAGGATCATCCCGATCACCACGATCCAAACCACGATCTGTTGGAAACGCTTGTTGTTACGCATGGCTACATCGACGGCTACGGTTCTTCCACGGTAGAGGAACGGGATTCATCTCATGAACCTGAAAGCACTCGGCTGGGCCAGGACCTTGCGGGGCCTGCGCGAAGGCAATCAGACGATCCTCTTGACGGGGTTGGGGTTGATTGCACTACAGATGTTGCGCAACTCCAAGGGCAAGCGCCAGCTCGTGTACCGCAAGAACCTGCCGGTCGGGTCGGCGATCGTGGTCCGTCACGCCAAACCGGGCACGCCGCGGCTGAAGCTGGTGGAAAAGCCCGACTGAGTGCCGACGCTCAGAGTCGGTAGATCTCGACCACGGCCCGGCTCTTCTTCCCTTTGCGGCGACCGAAGATGAACGCCACCAGGATGAAGAGGAACACCGCCACGCCCGCCAGGACCGCTGTGTTCTGAGCCGATTCCTTCGTCTGCTCGAGCGCGTCTTGGATCTGGCGCGCCTTCGCCTCGATGTCGCTCGGCTGGATCTTCATTCGCTACCCATCCTCCAGGCGATGAGCCCGGCACCGATTCCGGCGAACAGCACGGTGGATCCTCTGGACGCCACGGTCCACCAGGCGGATTCCATGTCGAGCGCCTCGTAGAACAGCCACTGCATGAGGCCATAGAAGGCCAAGGTGGCGAAGATCGCCGCCACTGCCATGGCGACCGCCCCGGCCAACCCCAGCCCGGCATAGGTGCCGAGCTTCTTCATCGGCTCCACGGTCTCCTGGCGGAGGTACTCCTTCGAAAGCTCGTACAGCTCGGTGGCGAGTTCGGGGATCTCACTGGGCTGTGCCATCAGCAGCAGGCTAACAACCACCGTGCGGTCAAGCGGTAGCGGTGGTGTGAGACCGCGGCTCCGCCGTCTCTGAGCGGAAAGCGGGCGAGTGGAGATGGGCGGCTCTAAGGTGCAGGCCCCATGATCGCCGCTACGGGGGACGGGCCAGCTCCGATGCGCGGGAAACACCTCCCAACGAGGGGACTCGGGTCCCGATTCCGCGCCCTCTATTCGGGGACCGCGGTCAGCCTCCTCGGCAACTACGTCGCATACCTGACGATCCCGCTTCTCGTCGCCGAGGTCGTGGGGGGGACCGAACAGGCCCTCCCCTTCTCGATCAGCTACGCCCTCGAGACGCTGCCGACGCTCATCTTCGGGCTGGTGGGCGGTGTGATCCTCGACCGGATCCGGCTCCGCTGGGCGATGATCGTCGCCGACCTGGTCCGGGCAGCGGCGTTCTTCTACCTGGCCGCCAACGCCGGGAGCGGGATCCAGATAGGAACGATCTTCGCCATGGCGTTCCTGATCGGCTCGTTCGCCGCTGTCTACGAGAACTCCCTCTACGCCATCATCCCCGCCCTCGTCGCTCCCGCCCAGTTGGCGAAGGCCAACGGGCTCATCTCGGCGACCCAGTCGGCGATGTTCGCCGGCGGACCCATGTTGGCGGGGATCATGGCCACCTTGGCCGGCCCCGCTCCCGGGCTGTGGTTCAACGGAGGCACGTTCATCGTCTCCGCTTTCGCCGTGTACATGGTCGGGCGGGTCGACACCATCCCCACCGAGGAGGAAGAGCAGGCCGGTTTCGTGGAGGAGACGCTCAACGGTCTCCGTTTCTTGATCGGGGAGCGACGGCTGCGCGACTCCACGATCACCGCCGCCGGGGCGAACATCGTCTTCGGGTTCATCGAGGCGACGTTCGTCGTGATGGCGAGCGAGGTGCTGCTCACCGAGAGCGACGTGCAGATCGGAACCCTGATCGTCGCCTTCGGCCTCGGTGCGATCCTCGGCGCGGCGGTCGCCGACCGGGTCATCCGGTTCCTGGGCCTGGGTAGGACGATGGTGAGCGGCGTGCTCGTGATGGCGGCGGGGATGGGCCTCCTCGTGTTCTCGCGGTTCGGGATCATGGCTCTCGTCTTCGCGTTCTCGATGTTCGTGGGGATCGGCCTGGTGAACGTGCCGATCGCCACCATCCGCCAGGTCTACACGCCGCGGGCGATGCTCGGGCGGGTCATCACCGCCTCCCGAGCCCTGTCGTGGGGAACCCTTCCCATCGGCGCCCTGCTCGGCGGTCTCCTCGCCGACCAGGTCGACAACTACGCCACGATCGTGCGGTCGACCCCCATCTTGCTGATCGCACTGGCGTTCTGGCTGTTCACCACCCCGCTGTGGAGCGACACGTTCGGACCCACCCACCGCCGCCTGCGCCACTTCCGCCGCGCCCGCGGCGACTCGTCTCCCGGGGAGGACAGAGCCGGCCTTCCCTAGGCCGGGTACGTCTCGATCTCCGACGCTTTCACCGCCACCCACACCTCCGCACTCTCCCGCAACCGCAGCGTCTCCGCCGCCTCGGTGGTCACCTCCGCCACGATGTCCAGGTCCCCTCGCACCGATACCCGCAGGCGAGAGCCCGCCGGCTCGATGCCGACGACTTCACCGCGCCACACGTTGCGAGGTGACCCGGCGGGGCGTTCCTCGTGGAGGGCCACTGCGCTGGGTGCGATCGCCGCCAGCGCCGGGCCATCTACCGGCTCCGGAACCGCGAGCATCACTCCTTCGATGACGATGCCTTTCCCGATCCCCTCGCCGCGATAGAGGTTCACGCCGGCGAGACGCGCCGCCCACGGCGTGCGCGGCCGACGCGTCACCTCCGTCAAAGTCCCGGAATGGGTGACACGGCCGTTCTCGAGGATCAGCATCCAGTCCGCCAGGAGCGCGGCGTCGAGCGGATCGTGGGTGACCAACACGACGGGAACATCCACCGCGGCCAGATGGCGGGCGAGCTCACTCCGCACCTGTCGGCGCGTCTCGACATCGAGGGCGGCCAGCGGTTCGTCGAGGAGCAGTGCCCGGGGTGCGGCGGCGAGTGCCCGAGCGAGCGCCGCCCGTTGGGCTTCGCCACCGGAGAGCTCGGACGGATAGCGGTCGGCTAGGTCTCCCAAGCCGAGTCCCTCGATCCAGCGATCGGCAGGGCCTCGGGCCGCGAACGCCACGTTCTCTGCCACGGTCATGTGGGGGAAGAGCCAGTAGCCCTGGAAGACCATGCCCACCCCACGGCGCTCCGTCTCGAGATCGATCCCCGCCGAGGAGTCGAACACCGTGATGTCCCCCACCACGACCCGACCCCTTTCCACCCGTTCCAGCCCGGTGATCGCCCGCAACAGCGTCGTCTTGCCGGCTCCGTTGGGACCAGCGACGGCCACCACCTGGCCGGAGGCCACCTCGAATGTCGCTTCCAAGTCGAAGCCGGGGCGGCGCACGGCCACATCGACCGACAGGCTCATCGGCTCCTCCCGAAGGCCCGGGCGCCCGCCAGCACCATCACCGAGATCGCCAGGAGGACGACGGCGAGCACGAAAGCCGCCTCGGGGTCCTGCTCGAGCTGCAGGTAGACGGCGAGCGGCATGGTCTGGGTCACACCCGGAACGTTGCCGGCGAAGGTGATCGTCGCCCCGAACTCCCCCAGGGCTCGAGCCCAAGCCATCGCCGCCCCGGCGGCCAGATTGGGAGCGACCATCGGCAGGACGACCCGTCGAAACCGGCGCCACCTCCCGACACCGAGGGTGGCGGCCGCCTCCTCGTAGCCCCGGGCGAGGGACGCGAAGCCCGCCTCCGCGCTGCTGACGAAGAACGGCATTGCCACGAATCCCGCGGCGAGCACTGCCGCGGTTCGGGTGAACGGAATGATGACGCCGGCGAGTGCCTCCAGGTGCTGGCCCAGGATTCCACGCCGACCGAAAGCCAGGAGAAGCGCAACGCCGGCTACCACAGGCGGCAGGACCATCGGGAGCAGAGCGAGGGTGCGCAACAGCGAGCGGCCTCGGAAGTCGCGGCGGGCGAACACCCAGGCCAGCGGTGTGCCGAGGACGACCGAGACGACCAGGGCGGTCACCGACACTTGGAGCGACACCCATAGCGCGGATCGCGCCGCCGACGACGCAAGGATCTCCGCCAGTCGAGCCCACGGCACCCGGGCGACGAGGGCCACGAGCGGCAAAGCCAGGAACGAGATCCCGACCCACGCCACGGCCCAGACCAGTGGGCTCCTCCGATTCATCGGGTGAAACCAGCCTCGGCGAGGATCGACTCGCCTTCTGCCGACATCACGAAGTCGACGAACGACGCCGCCAGGTCCGGCTCTCCCGCGTCGAAGGCTGCGATCGGATACGTGGCGGTGACGTTCAGTTGCCGCGCGATCTCGATTGCATCGACGTCGGCAGATCCCACATCGCTCCGGTAGACGATGCCGGCGTCGGCTTCGCCGAGTTCGACTTTCGAGAGGACGGTCCGGACGTTCGCTTCGTAGGAGGCCTCGACTGCCTCGACGCCCGCTTCCTCCAGGAGCTCGGATGCGTACCGCCCCACCGGCACCTCCGGGGCTCCCAGCACGACCACGAGATCGTCCCGGGCGAGATCCTCCACGCCGCCGATCTGGGCCGGATTTCCCTCCTCGACGACCAGCACCAGCGAGTTCGTGGCCATCACCTGCGGCCCGACAATCGGAACCAGCTCCTCTGTGACCCTGTCCATCTGGATGGTGTCAGCCGATGCGAACACGTCTGCTTCGGCACCGGCGAGGAGCTGGGTGGCGAGAGTGCTCGACCCCGCCAGGTTCACCACGACGTCGACGTCGGGATGGTCGGCCTCGAACTCCAACTCGACCGTGGCGAAGACTTCGGTCAGCGAGGACGCGGCGAACACGGTCAACGTGCGCTCGCCGCCGCCCGACGCCTCACAGGCCACGACGAAGAGCGCCGCCACCGCCACGAACCCCGTTCTCATCTGGGGAGACCGACGACCACATTGGTGGCTTTCACCGACGCCACCACCTGGACACCGGGCCGTAACCCCAGTTCCTCGACGCTCTCGGCAGTGGTGAGGGCGACGAGACGAAACGGGCCTGCTTGCATCTCCACCGTCGCCGCCGCCCTGTCCGCCACGACCTCTGTGACGACCGCCTCCATCTGATTGCGGGCCGAAGTCTTGACAACGGGGATCGGGTCGGGTCGGCGCTCGCCGAGCAGGCGACGGACCTCCTCCAGCGGGACCAGCCGCTGGCCGCCCTCGGACCGGACGGTGCGGATCCGTCCATCTTCTTCCCACCGCCGAATGGAGTCGACGCTCACTCCGAGCAACGCCGCCGCCTGCCCGATCCTCAGTTCATTGGAATCCATCCTCTCAGCATACTGAATACCTAGGTATCAGCGGTGTCGACCGCGGTCGTGGGGCACCCTGACCTCCACGGTGCCGTAGCGCACTTGGCCGTGCCCGCGGACCGTGGCCGTGATGGTGTAGGTGCGGCCCTCACGGGAGTAGTGCTCAGCTCGGAGGCGGACGGGTGTCCGAGTCGACGACCTCGATGTCGCCGGGCTCGTCGCCGCGCCCGGTCACGTCGGGCTCCGAAGAGACCACGTCCAAAATCTCCACCGCACCCCGCTGCCGTCGAGTCCACCGGGGATGCAGTCATGGCGAGGGCCGCCGCTACCACCACTGCGAATCGACGTTCGGCTCTTCTCACGGTCTCTCCTCCCCCTTCCAGCTCTCCTCCCCTCCCAGCCTGCAAACAAGCTAGTCGACGGAAGTGACACACCTCCGGCGGGGAGGAGAAGACCAGGTGACGCTCAGCGCGGCGTGGTGGGGATCACTGCCCGGAACACGGTCCGGCCGGGCTCGGAGTCCACGGAGAGGTCGCCCTTGTGGTCGACGACGACGATCTTGCGGGAGATGGCGAGGCCCAGTCCGGTCCCGGAACCGGGTGGCTTGGTGGTGTAGAAGGCGTCGAAGACCCGTTGCTGGTCGGACTCGGCGATTCCGGGCCCGTTGTCCTCCACCTCGACGACCACCGTGTCTCCGGCGGGATAGGCGCGCAGGACGATCCTGCCGCCCGGTCCGACCGCTTGGGCGGCATTGGCGATCAAGTTCGTCCACACCTGGTTGAGCTCACTCGGCGCGGCGGTCACGAGCGGCAGGTCCGGCGCATACTCGCGCACCACCTCGATGCCCTCGAGCCTGTGGTCGAGGAGGGAGAGGCTCTTGTCGAGCCCGTCGGTCAGGTCCACATCCTGGATCGGTGCCTCCCCGACGCGGCTGTAGGAACCGAGGTCCTGGGCGACTTTGGACATGTGGCCGGCGGCCCATCCGATCTCCTCGGCCAACCGACGGGCAGAGGCGGTGGCCACCGCCAGCTCCACCACCGCCGGAAGCACCTCCGGCCCGAACGTCGTGCCGAGCCGATCGATCACGTGAGGGTCGAGCCCGGCGTCGACGGCATCAGGCGCCAGGGTCCAGGCTTCGGCGATCCCGAGATGGGCGATGGACTCCCCCACCTTCCTCTCGAGGTTGGCCCGCTCCAACGGGTCGGAAGGCGGCGACGGGGCATCCCCGCTCGCGATGACTTCCATCGCCCGGGTGAACGCCTCGGCTTGCTCGGGCCCCAAGACGGCGTGGGCCATGGTCTTCATCGCCTCCGCCAGACGCTGGAGTGTCTCGCCCAGCACTTGCGAACTGCGACGGACAGCCGCTGCCGGGTTGTTGAGCTCGTGGGCGATGCCGGCGGCGAGGGTTCCGAGCTGGACCATACGCTCACCTCGCACGACCTGGTTGCGAGTCTCCTCCCACCGGTCCAGGAGGGTTTCCATCAGGGCCCTTCCCGCCCGTCCGATGGCCGCCTTGAGATCCTCCGCGGCGATGGCCACGAGCCGAGAATCGCTTCGAGCGGCCACGGTGGCGTTGCGGGTGGTGCCCCGAATCAACGAGGTCTCGCCGACGAGATCCCCCCTGCCCAGCACGTTCACCACGAGCACTCCCAGGGGACCTGGCGCTCGCACCTCGAGCTCGCCGCTCAACACCACGTAGGCCCGATCGCCGGCGTCACCGTGGGAAAAGAGCTCCCGACCGGCGGGAACGTCGACGACTGCCACCCGGTCCGCGAGCGCGGCTAGCTCGGCTTCGTCGAGCTGGGAGAAGGGATCCACGCCCCGCAGGAGCTCGAGTATCTCGGTCACACGGTTGCGAGGTACTCGTGGATGAACGTCATGCTCGCCGCTCCCGACCCCACCGCGGCCGCCACCCGGCGGATCGACCCCTGCCGCACATCACCGGCGGCGAAGATCCCGGGGACGCTCGTCTCGAGCATGAAGGGGAGACGTTTGAGGGGCCATCCCGGCGGCGGCTTGCCGTCGGTGACGAGGTCCGGCCCGGTGAGAACGAACCCGGCCCCGTTGAGTTGGACGACGCCAGCCAGGAAATCCGTGTGGGGAACGGCACCGATGAGGATGAAGAGTCCCGACACGGGCCGGGTCTCCCTGGTTCCGTCCCTGTGGGCCACGACGATGCCCGTGAGATGCTCCTCCCCGAGCGCCTCGACGACCTCCGAGTCGGTGAGCACCTCGATGTTCGGTGTTGCCCGGATCTGGTCGACGAGATACGTCGACATCTTCGCCTCCAGTTGCGAGGCCCGGACGACGATCGCCACGTGAGACGCCGTTCGTGAGAGGAGGAGCGCGGCCTGGCCGGCTGAATTCGCTCCCCCGACCACCGCTACCTCCTCGCCTTTGAACGAGTTCGCCTCCGACGGGGTGGCCCCGTAGTAGACGCCGGCGTAGTTGAGGCGGTCGAAACCAGGAGCGTCGATGGTCTTCACCGTCATGCCAGTGGCGACGAGGACGGCCCGGGCGCGGATCTCGGTGCCGTCCGACAGGCAGACCGAACGGATCGGTTCCTCCAGGCGGATGGCGGCCGCTTCGGCGGCGGTGAGGATCTCGGCCCCGAACTTCCGCGCCTGGTCGTGGGCCTTCCGGGCGAGGTCGGTGCCGCTGATCCCTCCCGGGAACCCGAGGTAGTTCTCGATACGGCTGCTGGTCCCCGCCTGGCCGCCGACGGCGAAGCGCTCCACCAGCACCGTGTCGAGCCCTTCGGATGCGCCGTAGACCGCCGCCGCCAGCCCGGCAGGCCCGCCGCCGATGATCACCAAGTCCCGGACTTCGGTGCCCGTGGCGGCCACCGGGAGCCCGATCGCTTCCGCCAACTGGCGCGGCGTGGGACGGGCGAGAACGGCCCCGTCCGAGAGCACGGCGGCGGGCAGCGCCGGCTCTTCGCCAAGGGCCGCCAGGAGCTCTCTGGCCTCCGAGTCACGGTCCAAGTCGAGCATCCGATACGGGATGCGGTTCCCGCCGAGGAATTCCTTGATCTGGGTGGCCAGCGCCGACCACCGGTGCCCGATGACCCTGACCGTCTCGCCGAGAGGGGGCGGTCGGCCCGCCTCCCAGTCGTCGAGCAACTCGTCGAGCGTCGGGTACAGCTTCTCTTCCGGCGGGTCCCACGGCTTCACGAAGTAGTGGTGGAGACCGACCTCGTTGATCCCGCGGATGGCAACCGACGTGTCGGAGAAGGCAGTCAGCAGAACCCGCCGCGCTCGGGGATAGACCTCGATGGCCCGCGCCAGGAACTCGAGGCCTGTCATCTCGGGCATGCGCTGGTCGACGAGGAACACTGCCACTTCCCCATCCCGCCGTTTGAGCTCCCGAGTCGCTTCGAGCGCTTCGCCTCCGGAGGGATAGGCGATGACGTCGTACCGACCTCCGTAACGGGAGCGGATGTCGCGCTGGATGGCGGCGAGGACGTTCGGGTCGTCGTCGACCAGGACGAAGAACGGCCGGCTCGAGGAGGGCGACGACGTCATGCCTGTCGTGATGTTATAGGTCGGGTGCCTGCCGCGTTCACCGAAACGACTCCCGGCCGTCGCCGCCGTCTCGGGAGGTGTAGGTTTCGCAGGAGGCAGAAGGGAGGCGACCGGATGTCGTCGTTTTTCACCGGGGTGACCAACGAGCAACTCGCCGGAGTCGGGCTCTTGTCCGGCCTCGACGACACGGCCTTCGAGGAGATCCGGGAGAGGTCCTATTTCATCGGCGCCCATCCCGGCCTGCACCTCGTCCGCCAGGGTGATGCCGGGTTCGAGCTCTACATCATCCTCTCCGGAACGGCCGACGTCGTCCGTGGCTCCGAGGTGGTCGCCACTCTCGGCAAGGGCGACGTGTTCGGTGAGATGGCGCTGCTCGGCAAGCCGCATCGCAACGCCGATGTGGTCGCCACGTCGGTGATGTCGCTGCTGTCGATGTCGGCCACTGATTTCCGTCAGTTGTCCGAGGAGATCCCCGAACTCGAGCACCGGCTCAGGGACCTGGCCGAAGAACGCCGCACGCCCGCCGGTTGAGCGTCACGCCGGCTGGTCCTCGTCGAAGACGAGCTCAGGTTGGAGCGGCTGGACCTCGGCCGCCCGGTTCTCACCGCGCGCCCAGGCGGTCACGTCGCCCACGCTGCCTCGCTCACGGTCGATCGCCAGCACGACCAGGTCTCCCGCCTCGAACACCGTGTCCGCCCGGGGCAGGATCGCTCGTGTGCCTCTCACCACGGTCGTCACGAGCATCGCCGGTCCGGGCGGCACGTCGCTGAGCCGTTGCCCCACGATCGCCAGATCGTCGGTGACGTTGACCTCCACCAGGTCGACCTCCACGCCTTCGAGCGGCAGCGCCTCGGCGATCGACTGCCACGGCGGGCGGTCGACGGCCAGTCCCAGGCGACGGGCCAGCGGGGCGACGGTGGTGCCCTGGAGCAGCGTCGAGACCACGACGACGAAGAACACGACGTTGAAGATCGCTCCGCCCGCCGGCACCCCGGCCGTTGCCGGGATCGTCGCCAGGATGATCGGCACCGCGCCGCGGAGACCGGCCCATGAGAGGAGGGTCAGCTCCCTTCGGTCGAATCGGAACGGCAGCAGCGAAACGAGCACGGCGATAGGGCGGGCGATGAAGATCAGGATGGCAGCGACTATCAGCCCGGGGATGGCGATGCTCGGCAGCCGTGCCGGGAAGACGAGCAGGCCGAGGATCAGGAACAAGACCAGATCGGTGCCCACGGCGAGGCTCGAGTAGAAGCTCCGTATCACGCGCCGTTCCCGCGGCACCAATGCGCCGACGAGCAGGCCGGCTATGTAGACGGCCAAGAACCCCGATCCCGAGATCCACGTGGCCGCTCCGTAGGCCATGGCGGCGACTCCCGTTGCGAGCAGCGGATACAGGGCCTGGGAGCGAAGCGGAAGGCGCAACAGGAGGGATCCGAGCCAGCCCACCACTCCTCCGGCGAGCAGTCCCCCGAACAGCTGGATGGCACCGAACAGCACCACCTCCGTGGGAGTCACGCCTCCACCGGTGAAGAACTCCACCAGACCGACGGTCAAGAGGATGGCGAAAGGGTCGTTGGCGCCGGATTCCACTTCGAGGACGGAGCCGAGCCGTCTGGGGAGAGGGGCACGTCGCAGCAGGTCGAACACGACCGCCGCGTCGGTAGAGGAGACGACGGCGCCGAGGATGAGGGACGTCTCCCAGCTCATCCCGACGACGTAGTGGATGCCGAGCGCGGTGATCGCCGCCGTTGTCAACACTCCGAGGTTGGAGAGCAGAAAGCCGGGGAGGCCGGCTTCTCTGAGCGCAGACGGCTTCGTGGTGAGACCGCCCTCGAAGAGGATGACGATGACCGCGACGATGCTGATGTCGCGGACGAGGGCGGCGTTGTCGACGTCCACCAGCCCCAGGACGTCGGACCCGACGATCATGCCGATGCCGAGCGACAGGAGGGAGGTCGGGACGCGCAATCGATCCGACACACCCACCACCAGGACACCGACCATGAGGAGGACGCCGGCCGTCAGGAGTGGGCCGTCGATGGGGAACTCGACGGTCATTCGGAGTTCCTTCCGATCGGATGGCTCACTCCCGGAGCTTACAGGAGGCTCACAGCCTCCGTTCTGGCCGGCGTCCTCGGTTGTCCGTTCAGGTCAAAAGCCGGAGCACTGACCTTCCTTGTCGCCGAACACCGTGTTGTTCCCCCCGGCGATGGGATTGCTGTTGCCCTCACACTGGAGATTTCCCTGAACGGTGTTGTCGCGGATCTCCACTCCACCGGTGTTGTCGTCGACCTGGATGTCGCCATCGACGTCGTTGTTCCGCACCAGGACCTTTCCGGCGTTGTCCTCGAGTTGGATGTTCCCGCCGGCGGTGGTGTCGGCCACGGTGACGGCTCCCCCGTCCTCGGCCTGGATGTCGCCGTCGACGAAGGCGTTCTGGTCGACCTGCACGCTGGCGTGGCGTTCGGCCTGGACGTTCCCGTCGACGGTGACGCCCGACGCCCGCAATGTGGCGTTGGAGCGGACTTCGATGTTTCCTTCGACCCTCGTGCCGTTGAGCGTGCACGTCGTGCCCGATTCCACGATCAGGTCGCCGCCGACGGTGCTGCCGACGCTGGCGCATGCGGTGGACGTCGGGGTCGTCGTGGACGTCGTCGAGGTGCTCGACGTGGGAGGCGGGGGCTGGATCGGCGTCAGTCCCAGCGCCCGGGTCAGGAACGAAGCCATCTGGCCTCGGGTGACCAGGTCGTCGGGACAGAACCGGTCGTTCTGGGGCGGGTTGCAGCCGCGGGTCACGTCCGCCGCGGCGAGCGCCTGGATATCGGCCTCGAAGATGGAGCCGTCGTCGTCATCGAACCTGTCGTCGCTCGAAGCGGGGAGGTGCAGAGCCCGCACGAGGAAGGCCGCCATCTGACCTCTCGTAACGGGATCGTCGGGGCAGAACCGGTCGTTCTGCGGCGGGTTGCAGCCGCGGGTTATCCCTTCCGCGGCGATGGCTTCGATGTTCGCTTCGTGGACACTCCCGTCGTCGTCCCCGAACGAGCCTCCTGGCCCGAGTTGGGCGAGCGCCACGGTGGCGCCGAGCACCACCATCACGATCGACATTCCGAATAGACGTCCGAGTTTCATGACCCCTCCTCCTGGTTCGGGTTCGCCGCCGCATACCCGAACCCTGCTCCGGCAAACGTCGCTACAGCCGGGTGACGAAGTCCCGGAGGATCTCGACGAATCGACCGGGATGGGCGAAGTGCACGTCGTGGGGACTGCGGACCTCGACGACGACGTTGTCGGGCAGGAGTCGGTCCGCCCGTCTGCAGTCCTCGTCGCTCAGCGCCGCCAGGAGGATCCCCTCCTTGCTGTAGCGGGTCGGCACCGCCTCGATGAACGTGGTCGGGCACTGCACCCGGTGCAACGTCTGTCCTGGTCTCTGAGCCCGGGACGCAACTCGACTCGCTTCTCCTCGAAGCCCCGAGCGAGCGCCTGCCGCACCGGCTCGCGGAAATACTCCCTGTTCCACCACATGACGCTGACTCGCCCGCCTACCCGGGCCCGGAGGCGGGAAAACGCCCCTACTCGAAGACGACCGAGATGCTCTCTTTGTTGCGGATCCGCCGGATGGCTTCCGCAAAGAGCGGCGCCACCGACACGACCTCGACCTTTCGTGCAGGTGGGTCGGGCTGGGTCTCGACGCTGTCGGTGACCAGCAGCCTCTCGATCGGGCTCTGGTCGAGACGTTGGTTGGCCTCGGAGGTGAGCAGCGAATGGGTCACGGCGGCGAAGACTCGTCTCGCACCCCGCTCTTTCACGACGCGAGCTGCCTCGACCAGGGTTCCGGCCGAAACGGTGAAATCGTCGACGATGAGCACGTTCTTTCCTTCGACGGTGCCGATCAGTTCGACGGCCGCCGGACGCTCGGAGTGGTCGCCCCGGGTCTTGTCGACGATCGCCCGCGACGCCCCGAGACGCGTTGCCCACGCCCGCGCCTTCTTGGCGAATCCGGCGTCGGGAGACACCACCACCAGTTTCTCGTTCCAGCCACGCTCGGCGACCGCTTCGCACAGGACGGGCATGGCCCGCAGGTCGTCGACGGGAACCTTGAAGAAGCCCTGGAGCTGGGGAGCGTGCAGGTCGAGGGCAACGACGCGATCTGCTCCCGCGGCCTCGATGGCGTCGGCGCAGACCCGCGCCCGGATCGAGACCCTCGGCTCGTCCTGTTTGTCGCCTTTGGCGTAGCTGAAGTACGGCATGACGACCGACACCGACTCGGCGCTCGCCCGCTTCAAGGCGTCGATCCAGAACAGGAGTTCCACGAAGTTGTCGTTCGCGGGGTAGGCCACGCCCTGGACGATGAACACGTGCCTCCCCCGGACCGTCTCCTGGACACGGACGAACAGGTTGCCTTCGGAGAAACGGATCACCTCCGACTTGCCGACGCGCGTGCCCAACTGGGCGGCAATCGCCTCCCCCAACCGACGGCAGGCCGATCCGGCGAAGATGACGTAGTCGTCCACGGCGCGGACGATACCTCCCACCGCACGCCCTCCACGAGCACGATCGGTCCGCATCCGCCGGATTGGACCTTGCGAATTCCCGGGGCGACCCGTATACCGGAGGCGGAGGTGCGCATGAGAGAGCGGCGTATCGGCCCCATCGAGCTCCTGCAACTGTTGGAGGACTGGTCGACTGGAACCGGGCCTCTCTACCGCCAGCTGTCCGACGCCATGCGCCGCCTCATCGAGGTCGGCGACTTGCGCCCCGGTGTTCGGCTTCCCTCCGAACGGGCACTGGCGTCGACCCTCGCCGTCTCGCGCAGCACCGTGGTCGCCGCCCTCGATCATCTGAAGCAGATCGGTTATCTCGAGAGCGCCTCCGGAAGCGGGACGTGGGTCCGGTCGCTCCGAGGATTCAACCCGGCTGGAGGGGTGATGACGCCGGCGGACACGGTGGGCCGCAACCCCATCTACACGCGGCTCGACGCCCCGCCCTCCGACGACCTCGTCGACTTCACCCTCGCCGTCGTCGACGCCACCGCGGCGGTGACCGCGGCCATCGAGAGGGCGAACCGCGAGTTGGCCACGATGCTCGACGGCTCCGGGTACCACCCTTCCGGCTGGCCGCCACTCCAACAAGCCGTTGCGGCTTGGTTCACCCACCGGGGGCTTCCGACGGAGCCATCGGAGATCCTCATCACCAACGGTGGTCAGCAAGCGATCATGCTGGTGGCCGCCGCCTACGTGCAGCCCGGGGATCCCGTGGTCATCGAAACGCCGACGTTCCCTGGCGCCCTCGACGCCTTCCGCATGCTCGGCGCCAGCGTGCGCGCCGTGCCCATGCGGCCCACCGGGCTCGACGTCGACGACCTCATCGAGGCGGTCGACGCCCGGAGAGCCGTGATCACCTACCTGATCCCCACCCATCACAACCCAACGGGGCAGGTGATGTCGCATCTCGAGCGAAAGCGACTCGCCCGGTGTCTCGCCGACCGCTCGACGGTCTTGGTGGAGGACGAGGCGATGGCGGCGCTGACGCTCGAAGGGGATCCTCCGCCACCACCGATCGCCGCCTACCACGATGGCGGCCTGGTGATCGGATCGGCCTCCAAGCCCTTCTGGGGCGGCCTGCGGGTGGGCTGGATCCGGGGACCGGCCGAACTGATCCGCCGCCTCCGCCACTACAAGATGGTCTTCGACCTCTCCTCACCGATCCTGCCCCAGGCGGCCACGAGCCTGATGTTCGACCGGATCGACGAGATCCTCGACGACCGGCGTCAGAAGCTCCTGAAGGCGCGGGCGACGCTCGAGGATGGACTGTCCGCGCTCCTGCCGGATTGGAGTTGGCAGCCGACCACCGGGGGCCTGACGCTCTGGGTGCAGATCCCGGAGGGCAGCGCCACCGAGTTCGCCCAACTCGCGATGCGCTACGGCGTGGCGATGATCCCTGGGCCGTTCTTCGACCCCCAGGCGCTCCACGACAACTCGCTCCGCCTGCCCTACGTCCTCCCACTCGACACGATCGAGAAAGGCGTCGAACGCCTCGCCGAGGCGTGGAACCGCTACCGGGGCCTCCCCGATCTGCGGTCCGTGCGACTCGCCTGACCGTAGAAGCAGTCCGCTGATGCGCCAACGGCTCTGTCGAACCCGTCCATCGTCCCGTACGTTTCGGGGACGAACCCTACGAGAGGAGGACCGAGATGATCGCCGTGGTCTGTGGGCTGACGGGGATGCGCCAACTCCTCTCCCTGAGCCAAGTCCTCACCGTCCACAACGGCCCCGACGGACCGGTGGCCATCTACCGGTGCGGCTGCGGAGCGATAGACCGGTGGCCCACAGACCGTCGCCTCTCCGACGACACGACGATCGAACATCCCGGGCTCGACCCCGGTTCAGTCACCACTCGCTGATCTGCCGGTCACCCGTCCCGCGTAAGCCCTTCTCGGTAGGCTCCCGAGACTGTAAAGTTGCTGATCTTCATTTTTAGTGTAGGCTCGCGGGTCCCAGGCGAGAGGATGGAGGGCCCATGGGAGACGAGAGGAAGCCCCACCTGCCGGATCTCGGGACCGACGGAATCCCCGGCGACAAGTTGAGGGTCGGCGAGCCCGTGGCCGGCCTCGTGGACGGCAAACCCGTCGTCGTGATCCGGACCCCCGACTCGGTCCACGCCCTGGGCGGTAGTTGCACCCACTACGGCGGCCCGCTGGCCGAAGGGCTCTGCGCCTCCGGACAGATCCGCTGCCCCTGGCACCATGCCGCCTTCGACCTCGAGACGGGCGAAGCGGTCGGAGCTCCTGCTCTCGATCCGGTGCCCGTCTACCGGGTCGAAGAGCGCGACGGACGGGTCTTCGCCTCGGATCCCGCACGGCGACGCCCCTCCCGCACCCCGCCCTCGTCACCGGGTTCGGTGGTCATCGTCGGATCGGGGGCGGCGGGCGCCGCCGCCGCCGAGAAACTGCGTCGCGAGGGCTACGAGGGGCCGATCCGGATGATCGGCAAGGAGCCTCCCGTCGACCGGCCCAACCTCTCCAAGGACTACCTGGCCGGCACCGCACCCGAAGACTGGTTGCCGCTCCGGTCCCCCGACTTCTACGCCGACGCCGGCATCGAGCTGATCAGCGGAACCGACGTCACCGCCATCGACCGCGCCTCTCGGGTGGTGCGCACGAGCGACGGCGGTCGATACGAGTACGAGGCACTGCTCCTCGCTCCCGGCGCCATTCCCCGGCAGTTGCCCGTCGCCGGCGCCGACGCCGACCACGTCCGCTACTTGCGGACCCGGGCGGACACCGAAGCGCTGATCGCCCGCCTGCGACCGGATTCGCGGGCCCTCGTCATCGGTGCGGGCTTCATCGGGTTGGAAGTCGCCGCCTCGCTCCGTCACCGTGACATACCGGTCACGGTGGTGGCTCCCGAGGACGTGCCGTTGGCGACGATCGTCGGGCCGAGACTGGGTCGATTCGTCGCAGAGCTCCATCGGTCCCATGGCGTGGACCTGCGTCTCGGGCGAGGTGTCGACTCGATCGGCTCCGATTCGGTCGCCCTGGACGACGGCAGCGAAGTCCCCGCCGACCTGGTCGTAGTCGGCATCGGCGTGGTTCCTGCCACCGCCCTGGCGGAGCAGGCCGGTCTCGCCGTCGACAACGGCATCGTGGTGGACGGCCGGCTGCGCACGTCCGATCCCCACATCTGGGCGGCCGGCGACGCAGCCTCGTACCCGGCGCCGGACGGATCTCGCGTGCGTGTGGAGCACTGGGTGGCGGCCCAGCGCCAAGGGCAGGCCGCGGCGCGCAGCATCCTCGGCCACGAAGAGCCGTTCACCGACCCGCCGTTCTTCTGGAGCCGCCACTACGACGTGTCCATCCGGGTCACCGGTTTCCTCGGGGGCTGGGACGAGGAAGTGGTCGTCGGCGATCCCGACCAGGGCCGCGTTCTGGTCGGGTTCCGCGCTGGCGACCACATCCGGGCCGTCGCCACGATTGGCCGGGACCTCGACAGCCTCCGCGCCGAAGACGCTTTGGCCCGGGACGACGAGGCGGCTCTCGAAGCGCTCTTCCACGTCTCCGGGAGCGTGACCGTATGACCGCGACGCCATCGGCCAATGGCGTCCCCCCGGCGGCGGAGCGGCTGCTCCATCTGGTCGAGCCGGTCGAATCCAAGGTCGATTCGGCGGCGGCGGAGGCGGCGATACACGACCTGCTCGTCGCTTTGGGACACGACCCGGAGAGCGACCATCTCCGCGACACGCCGCGCCGGGTGGCGGCGGCGCTCTCCGAGATGTTGACGGCTCGGCCGTTCCAGCTGACGACATTCCCCAACGACGAGGGGTACGACGAGTTGGTAGTGGCTCGAGACATCCCCTTCCACTCGTTGTGTGAGCACCATCTCCTGCCCTTCACCGGACGCGCCCATGTGGCGTACCTTCCCGGCGAACGGATCCTCGGGCTCTCGAAGCTCGCCCGGGTCGTCGAATTGTTCAGCCGACGCCTGCAGGTGCAGGAGCGTCTCACCAGCCAGATCGCCGAATGGCTGCAGAACCAGTTGAAACCCAAGGGGGTGGGTGTGGTGCTCGACGCCGAGCACATGTGCATGTCGCTGCGGGGTGTCGCCGCCACGGGCTCGTCCACGATGACGTCGGCTCTGCTGGGGAGGCTCCGCGACGATCCCCGCACGAGGAGCGAGTTCTTCGCCCTGACGGGATTCAACGTCTAGGAGGTTCAGTCGAGTGCGGCTACCGCTTCGGTGAGCTGCTGGCCGGCTGCGGCCACTTCCTCGGCGAGCGGCGCCACCTCCGACGCCAAGCAGTCGACATAGGGCTGGAAGTCGCCCAGCCTCCGGGGTGCCCACTCCCCCGCCCCCGGGGGCAGCACGCCGCGGCACGGATACGGCTCGGCGGCCCGACGCTGCGCCTGCTCCCAGATGCGCGCCGCGCTCGCGACCTTGCGATGTTCGGCGGTGTCGAGGCCGAGCCGGGCCGCCCGAGGAAGGTGCCTCTCGAGTCGTTGGGCGGCGCTCGCCACGACGTCGAGCCGTTCGTGGAGACGCAGAGATTCCTCAGCGGCTCTGTCGAACATCTCTCGGACCGTCGCGGCCTCGGCGACGTCAGAGGCGGCGGCGACGGAGCTGACGGCCGCCACCAGCGCGGCGACGTCGTCCCGGAGTGCTTCGCTCCAACGGCGCTGCGCTCCCCGATCGATGGTCGTTGTCGTCGGGCCCGTGGTAGTCGTGGTGGTGAGGAGGGTGGTCGTGGTGATCGAGCTGTCGGTCGCCGGCACTGACGAGGGCGCCTCCGGGGGCTCGGATCCTGCCGCCCCGGCGGCACCGATCCCTGCCCCGAAGATCGCCAGCGTGACCGACGCCAGGAGGCGCCTGACCGCGAGCGGCGAGATCATCTGGCTCCTCGGCAGACCTGAGCCAGGGTCGGATACGGATTCACCGGCTTCTTGCCGGGACGGATCTCGAAGTGGAGGTGCGGAGCGGTCTTGCGGGCGTTCCCTGAGTTCCCGACGCTGGCGAGGACGTCTCCCGCCGCCACTCGATCGCCCGCCCTCAAGTCGTCGACTATCGATTGGAGATGGGCGTAGTAGAACCGCACGCCGTCGTCGGTCTCCAGCCACAGGGTTCGCCCGCCGAGCTCGCCCTTGCGGTCGGTCCGGTCGACCTTGGTGATCGTCCCATTGGTGACGGCCACGACCGGGGTGTGGCGGTCGGCCATGATGTCGGTGCCCTGGTGCCGGCGACCGCCCGACCGGGCGTAGCCCCAGGAATCGATGAAGTAGTGGTCACCGGCCACGGGGCAGTTCATCGCTCCCCATTCGGTCACCACGAGGGGCAATTCGGTGTCGGTGTCGGCGGTTTCGCTCGTCACTCGCAGAAACGGGTCGACGACTGGCGAGTGGGTGATGTCGGACGGTAGGGAGATGTCGGGGGTGACCGCCGTGGTGATGCTCAGCACCAGGCCGATCAGAGCTGCCGTCATGAGGAGCGTCGCCTTGACATGGTTGGGGACCAGTACGTGGTCGGGAGGCATCCGAGCGCCAGGTGCCGCCCGCAGCCATGCCTATCGACGCGGAAAAGGTCTTCCTTGAGCGATCATTTGCCCGAGTAGAGGCCGGCGAAGCCGGGGATCTTCCTCGGTTGCCATCGCCACGCGGAACCCCTCCGGGGAAATCACGTAGTAGCGCAACCACATCTCCTCGGGCTCGTAACCGAGATGAAGACTGGGTGTTCCAGTGGAGCGAAGACCCCCAGTCCCGAACCCGGAATCGAAGACCCCTCCGGCGCCATTGGTGAAGTCCTCGTCCAGCCCGGGCTTCTCCTGGGCCGCCGGTGTCAGGGGAAGGGTCGAGGGAGGATTGTGGCGACGATCGCGGTCACCGCTGCGGTCCGAAACGGACGCACTCGGGATCGTCGAGGTGAGAACGCACCGCGGCCAGTCCGTCCGTGTTCACGCTGTACAGGTGGCGTGTTCCTTCCTGCCTGCTCACCGCCAAACCCGCATCGGGTGGGACACGCCGATGGTGAGATGCGGTCTGCTGGGACAAGCCAACAGCCTCAGCCACCTCACCCACCGGGCGCGGCTGCTCGCGGATCACCTTCAGGATCGCCCTGCGGTTGGCGTCCGCCAGTGCTCGCCACATGGAGTCCAGTGCGTATCGTGGAGTCACCTCCGCATCCGCGGGTCCTCCGTCGGGTCGGAATACCTGGCCGGGCAGCCATCGATGACGGCCTCGGGTCGGAGCTCGAAGTGCCAAGGCTCGTTGGCGTAGATCTGGCAGAGGCCGTAGCCTCGCTCCCGATCAGGAGACCATCACCGGGGCTGGGCGCCGGTCGTCGAGCGCTCCCGCTCGACCAACTCCCGCACCGTAGGGACGATCTCGGAAGCGAACTGCCGCGTGAGATCGTGGTCGTCGCGTCCGATGAGCACCGCCGAGATGCCGTGACCGAGGGCGAGATCGGCTAGCTGGTCGATCCACTGCGAGGGAGGCCCGTTCAGGACTCCCCGGCTGGTGAGGACGATCGACACGTTCATGACGTGAGCAGGCGACGGACATCGCTCGGGCTGCGCCCCGCCGAGTTCGAAGCCCCCGCCGCTCAGGATGTCGAGGGAAACTGCGGCCCGACCCGGGACCGCGGGGCGGCCGAAGCGATTCCACCCCGTTCGCACCGCGTCAGCCCAGCGGGTGGGGCGACGACTCGGGCGCCCTCCGGTCTCCGATCGTCAGGCGTAGTCGTTGCGGACGTCCTGGACTAGCTTGCCGTCGCTGACCTCGAGGATGCGGTCCGTCATCTCGGCCACGGCCCGGTCGTGGGTGACGATGAGGAAGCCCGTGCCGAACTCCTCGTTGATGTCCCGGAACAACCGGTACACGGCGTCGGTGTTGCTAGTGTCGAGATTTCCGGTCGGCTCGTCGGCGAGGACCACCTGGGGGCGCTTCATCAGGGCTCGTCCGATGGCGACTCGTTGTTTCTGGCCGCCCGAGAGCTGGTTGGCGTTCTTCTTCTCCAGCCCGGCGATCCCCATCAGGTCGAGCAACTCCCCTACCCGCTTCCGCTCGGCATCACCGATTCGCTGACCGGAGATGCGAAGCGGCATCGTCATGTTCTCGAAGACCGTGAACTCCGGCAACAAGTGATGGAACTGGAAGACGAAGCCGATCTGGTCGCTGCGAAGCCGGGCCCGTTGGCGCCGATTCAGCTCGGACGTGTCCTGGGCGGCGAGGACCACCTTTCCGTTGGTCGGAGTGTCGAGGAGACCGAGGAGGTTGAGGAGCGTCGACTTCCCCGAGCCCGACTGCCCGACGATGCTGGCGAACTCCCCTTCGGTGACCCGGAACGAGACGGACTCGAGAGCCCGAGTGGCAGTGTCTCCTTCGCCGTAGATCTTCTCGACGGATTCGGCTACGAGGACGTCAGCCACCTTGGATCACCTCTATGGGGTCGACACGGGACGTTGATCGGGATGGGATCACCGACGAGGCCAGGGCGACAGCCACACCGATTGCCGCGGACACGGCGATCAAGGCCGGGCTCGGGCGGACACTGAAGTCGACCGGAGCGAAAGAGAACCCCCAGATCAGGAGGTACCCGAGGCCGATGCCTGCCGCCACGCCCGCTACTCCGAGGATCAGCGCCTGGAGGAGGAAGATGCGGCCGGCGGCGGCGTCCGTCATCCCCATGGCCTTCAGGATCCCGATCTGACGGGTCTTCTGGACTGCGCTGATCGCGAGGGTGCTGGCGATTCCGAGTGCCACCGCCACCAGGACGAACGCCTGGATCATCAGCGAGGAACCGGATTGAGCGGCGAGCCCGCTGAGCAGCTCCTCGTTCTCCGCCTGCCAGTCGACGACCTCGACTCCCGGGCTTCGGAGCCGCTCCCCCACCTCGGTGGACGTGAAGACGTCGGCGACCTGGATCTCTATCGCCGAGTACTCGTCATCGGAGAGGCCCAACGCCTCGGCTACGGCATTTGGGTCGAGGAAGGCGAGCCGGTCGTTGGCGGCCGCCGCCCCGAGATCGAAGGTGCCGGCGACCGTGTAGGCGGCGACAGCGCCGTTGGGCAAAACCAGCTCGAGATCGTCGCCCACCGCGACGCCGGCGTCGTCGGCGAAGCTCGAGCCGACGAGTATCTGACCGTCGTCGAGGGCGAATTCGCCCTCGACGATCCGCTCACTGATCCCGTACACCAAGTCGATGTCGTCGGCCTCCCCTCCGGTGACGCTGAGCGGTGTGCTTTCGTCCCCATCGACGAACAGGCCCGACATGCGACGGACGGGGATGGCTGTCGTGACTTCGGGTTGGCCCGAAGCGTCATCGACGAGCGAGGCGGACAACTGCTCGGCGTCGTCGGGGAGGAGCGTGATGTGTGGACTGGAGCCAACGGTGGATTGGACCAGATCGTCCTGGAGGCTCGAGATGAGCGAGCCGACGAAGATCTGGACGGCGATCCCCACGCCGATCCCGGCGATGATCAGTGCGGTCTGACCCGGTGCGGAGCGGAGGAATCGGCCGGCGATGGACAGCGAGAGCATCACAACTCCTCCGGGGCAGGAACCGCCAGAGGGTCGAGCACCATGTCGTCCGGCCACCCATCCTGTCCGTGAGCGAAGGCGGGGCCACCCACCCAGATGCGGACGTTCGGACACGCCCGCCCGACGGCCTCGACGTAGATCCGCAGCGCCAGCCGGTGGAAGTGGGTTGATGCGGACAGCGCAAGGGCGTCGGCGTCCAGTTCGTGGACAGCAGCGATCGCTTCCGAAGCGGGTAGGTCCGGACCGAGGAAGTGAGCCTTCCATCCGGCGAGGGTGAAGCGGTCGGCGAGCATGCGCAGGCCCAGGTCGTGGTACTCGTCTTCCGGAGCGGCGAGAAGAACGACCGATCGGAGCTCGCCGGGGGCGGCTTCCCGGACTCGGAACGCGAGTGCTTCGACGATGGTGCGGACGATCCCGGTGGCGAGGTGCTCCTGCCAGACCTCGGCTGCGCCTCTCTGCCACATCGAGCCGACCTCGACCAGCAGCTCGGAGAGGGTTCCGTAGAGGTCGGTGATAGTCGTGCCGGCGTCGAGGGCTTCCATCGACGCCGACACCGCCCCTGTCCGGTCGTGGTCTCGGATCCTGCTCCACAGGAGATCGCGGAGCGACGACTCATTGGGCATGGGCGGCGAGCGGTTCGATGCCTGGGGTTCGTTCGGGCGTGGTCAGGTGGTCCTCGACGTTGTGCTTCGAGGCACATCCCTACCCGCTATTTCGATTCCCAATCCATCGCCGACAGGTCTACGGTCCTGCGACGAATGGCGATGAATTGAGGCCGTTGGCGGGAATCTCCGCGCTCGAACGGTTGTTGTGTCATGTGGAGGTGACCCTTTCCGGATGATGATTCAGAACGAGACGCGCCCAATCGACGCCCGCGATCGCGTGACCAGCGATCTGCTCGCCTTGTACCTGGCGGGCGTCGGTCGTCGCCGTCTGCTCACAGCTGAAGACGAGGTGCGGCTCGCCCAGGCGATCGAGGAGGGCCGTGAGGCTGAGGCGCGCCTGGAGTCGGACGAGGATCTGACGCCGAAGGAGCGGGTCGCCCTGCAGCGGGCCGTCCGGAAGGGTGAGCATGCCCGCCGGGTGTTCATCGAGTCCAACCTGCGGCTGGTGGTGTCCAATGCCCGCCGGTACGCCGGCGACGGGATCTCCATGCTCGACCTGATCCAGGAAGGGAACATCGGGCTGATCACCGCCGTCGAGAAGTTCGACTGGCGGAAGGGCTTCAAGTTCTCGACCTATGCCACCTGGTGGATCCGCCAGGCGATGCAGCGGGCCCGAGTGGATTTGACCGATTCGGTTCGCATCCCCATCGACTTGTTCGAGAAGGTGCCGGTGGTTCGCGCCGCGGCCGAGGCCCTGCGGCAGGAGTTGGGGCGGGCGCCCACGTCCGACGAGATCGCCGAAGAGACCGGCCTCGCCGAGGCACAGGTCGAGCGCGCTCTCCAGGTCTCGCCGACGGTCGCCCTCGACGCCCCGGTGGGCGAAGACGGCGCCGTGCTGGGAGACTTCGTCGCCGACGAAGACGACGACGTCTCCGAACAGGTCGAGTCGCTCGTCTTGAGCGAAGCGGTCGAACGCGCCCTCGAGCACCTGCCTGAGAAGGAGCGCCGGGCCGTCGAGATGCGCTTCGGCCTGGGCGACAACGAGCCTGCGGTCATGCGGGTGATCTCCGAGGAGCTCGACTTGCCGGAGCACCGTGTCCGCGAGTTGATCAACCGGGCTCTCAAGCGACTGTCGACGATCCTCGCCGACGTCGAAGACCTGCGCGCCGCCTGAGCGAGCAACCAGTCACACAGTCCAGCCAGGGTGCCGGCCGGTGGGCGGATTCCCGCCCCCGGCCGGCACCCTGGGTCGTGGAGGACGAGAGGAGCCTCCCGGTGGCTGTCATCCGGCGGGCAGTTCGCGGGCGAGACGTTTGGCGACTACGTCGACCGGGAGGGGCCCCGGCGTCTCCGATCTCAGCTGTCGCCTCAAGCGGCGGCCGGCGCCGATCCACACGCCATCGACGTGAGGCTTTCGCCACGAGATACCCCTGTCGACGAGCACCAACGCCGGGCGCACCAAGAGCGGCACGTCGAGCTCCTCGCACAGAGGCGCGATGACCGAGCGCACGGCTTCCGCCTGTTGGGCCACACCTTCGACCAGGTGTTGCCTGTCGCGTCCCGCCACGAGCAGCCCCGGGGTCTCTCGCCGCAGCCTGGTGGTCTGGGGTCTCGGCCTGGCCGGGCCCGTGTGGGGCTGGGTGGCGATCACCCACACGCATCGCGGCGTGACCACGATGTGGTCGATGTTGGCTCGGCGGTGCGGCAGTCTCCGGTCGTGGAGCACGACCCGGTCCGGACTTGCGATCGCGTCGAGCCGCCTTCCGAATCTTGCCTCTCTTTGGGCGCCTCGGCGTGACCGCCGAATCCGTTCGTCACGGGCAGCCCTGTCGCCTCGATGTGGCAGTTCGACTCCCCTTCCGGGGGATCTCAGGACGTGATGCGCGTCGATGGCGGCACATTCCGCGCATTGGATCGCAGCGTCGTCCGGGCCTGTGACCGCGCCCTCCATCAGCCAGAAGGTCCTGTCACAGCCGCGGCATCTCGACCTCCCCTCGAGGGACTCGCCGTGTCGAGGACCGGGGCCGCATGTGAGGCATCGGACTTCTCGCCGGGCGGGGAGGTAGTGGGCTCTCCACCCAGTGGGCATCCTGCGACGACAGCGCGCGCAGGTGCTGTAGCGGCGGAGCCGGATGAGCCTTGCCTCTGAGTCCATTTGGTTCGACCCCGATCGTCGTGAGCTGGGCGCCCGGGCCGGGAGCGCCTTCGGCCTTGGTTGTGGTATCGGCGTCACTCGTCCGGGTCGTGAGCGAATTCGGCGAATCAATCCTCTTCCAGAGCCTCGAATCCCGAGATGACGTCGAGCAATTCGGCGGTGATCTGGGCCTGCCGAACCCGGTGGTACTGGTTCTGGAGCCGCTCCAGACGTTCCTCGATGTTCTGTTCTGCAGCCTGCATCGCCGCCAGCCTCGCTCCATGCTCGGCGGCTTTCGCTTCGGCCACCGCTCGGTACAGGGCGATCAGGAGGTCTTGACGCAGGAGCCCTGTGAACAGCTCTTCCCAGCTGTGAGGAGTGGCCGGGAGCGTGCGTGTCGGCCAGGGCCGGGAGGCGATGGCGCGCAGCCGGCCCGGGTCGGGCGGCACGACTTGTCGGATCCACGGCCGGTGGCGGGTCCGTTGGAGGGGTTGGTGGTAGAAGAGGACGACTCGTCCGGCGCCGTCGCGGCTCCAACGCTCGATCCGGAAGATCAGCTCCTGCACCAGCGGGCCGATGCCTTCGACGGAACTGGCGAGCTGGACCTCTTCGTCGACGGGGGTCCCGAGCGCGTCGAGTTCCCGGACCACTCGGGCTCCGAGGGCGATGACGTCGATGTCGGTGAGGTGCAGCGCGGGCTGGGTCAGCCACCTCGAAGCCTGCCGGGCGATCTCTCGGTTGATCGGCCCGCACAGGCCCTGATCGGTCCCGATCACCACCGCCAGGACGCGCTCCCCCGCCTCCGTGCGTGCAGGGATGAGCTGCGGCTGTCTCGTCAAGACGATCTGCAGGCCCTGCTCCACCGTGCGGGTGTACTCCCTGAGTGCCCCCACCGCTTCTTCGAACTCGTGGATGGCGACTGCCGCCAGCCCTTTCATGGTGCTCACGATCGAGAGGAGCTCTGTTCCCACTCTCAGTCGGCGCTCCAGCGACGCGGCTGTGACCATCGTCAGTCCCGGTCCGCCACCAACTGGCGCGCTGCTGTATGGATCGCGGCGAGTTCGTCGTCTGTGAGTCGGTCGCCGCGCTCGAATCTCTCGAAGAGATCGGGCATTCGTCTCACCAGATCGGCTGCGACATCTTCGGCTACGGCGGAGGTGTCGACCACAGCCACGTCGTCGAACGCGCCGCCGATGACCGCGGCGAGAACGGCGATCTGGCGATCGACTGGAAGCGGCGCATACAGGGGCTGTTTGAGGACCTCACGCACCCTCCGACCGCGTTCCAACTGGCGTTCCCGCTGCAGCTCCAGCCTCGCACCGTAACGGGCGAAGCGCTCCAACTCCTCGAACTGGGCGTACGACAGGCGTAGGTCGCCGGCCACGGCGTGGTAGGCGGGGAGCTGGGCGCGACCCCCGACCCGGGACACGGAACGTCCGATGTCGATGGCCGGAAGCACGCCTTGCTGGAACAGGCGGGGCGACAGGTAGACCTGGCCGTCCGTGATCGATATGAGGTTGGTGGGGATGTAGGCGGAGATGTTCTGAGCTTCGGTCTCGACGATCGGTAGGGCGGTCAACGAGCCGCCGTCACGCAAGTTGGTGGGCCGCTCGAGCAGGCGGGAATGGACGTAGAAGATGTCCCCGGGGTACGCCTCCCGGCCCGGCGGGCGCCGCAGCAAGAGCGAGATCTCCCGATAGGCACGGGCGTGCCGGGTGAGATCGTCGTACACGATCAGCACGTCCGAACCCGACTCCATGAAGTACTCGGCCATCGTCGTCGCCGCATACGGCGCGATGTACTGGCGTCCGGGAGGGTCGTCGCCAGTGGCTACGACCACAACGCTGTACTCGAGAGCACCGTGATCGCGCAGGTCAGCGACTACCTTCGCCACCGCCGAGCTGCGGACCCCGACTGCGCAGTAGACGCAGACGACGTCGTGGTCGCGCTGGTTGATGATCGTGTCGACGGCGATGGAGGTCTTCCCGGTCTGGCGGTCCCCCAGGATCAACTGCCGCTGCCCCCTCCCGATCGGCAGGAGGGCGTCGATCACTTTGAGACCGGTCTGCAGTGGGGTGGTGACGGGGGATCGGTCCATGATCGGAGCGGCCGGCCGTTCGATCGGCCAGCGATCCCTGCTCCTCAAGGGGCCTTTGCCGTCCAGTGGCCTCCCGGTGGGGTCGACCACCCGGCCCAGCAGCGGCTCCCCGACCGGGGCGTTCATCACTTGGCCGGTCCGATAGACCGGGTCGCCGGCGGAGAGACCGGCCATCTCGTCGAGGAGGATCACGCCGAGACGCTCCGGCCTGAGGTCGTAGGCCATCCCCAGCCGTCCGCCAGGAAACCGCACCAGCTCTTCGGATGTGACGCCCGGGAGTCCCGCCACCTCGGCGATCCCCCCGTCGACCCGAAGCACCTCCCCGATCTCGTCCATCGAGATGCGGGCGTCCCGCGACTCGAGCGCCTCGTCCAGCTCGTCGATCCGGTCGCGAAGAGCCGATCGCCAGTCCCCGAGGAGGTCCAGTTCGGCCTGCCTGTCCACTAGCTCTGAGCCCCTCCTGCTGAGATCCTCTTCGAGACGAGCTCGGCGAAGTCGTTCTCCAGCTCCGTCAGATAGGTCGCTACCGACCACCCCAGGGTCCTCGCCCCGGTCTGCACGGAAACTCCGCAGATGAGCTCTTCGTCGCGTTCCCAGCGAATGGGGCGTTCGGCGTCGACGAGGTCGCTCAGCGCCTTGTCGACGCTCTGGCGGAGCTCGTCCGGTGGCTCGAAGCTCGTGCGGACGACGATCGGACCGTCGTCTTGCTGCACCTCGGCTGCGATCGCGTCCCGCTCCTCTTCCGGCAGCCGGCCGATCCTGTCGATGAATGCCGTCAGCATCGCCTCCTCGAGCGACATGCCCGCCATGTCGGCCAGCATCCGACGGCTGACGGCGACGACCTTCTCACCAGTCAGGCGCTGGATGTCGCTCAGGAGCCGGTCGTGCTGCCGGCGCAACGATTCCCGCCACAGCTCCGCCTGCTCTTCGACTTCTTCCCGAGCCTGACGAAGCAACTCGCGACGGCGCTCTCCCGCCTCCCGGCGCGCCTCGGCCAGCATCTCCTCCCGCAGCTCGTCCAGCTCCTGGCGGTCGCGCCGCAGCTGTTCCAACTGCGCCTCGGCTGCCTCGATCCGCTCCTCGGCTTCCCGCTCCCGCTCGGCGATCGCGGTGCGGCGCCTCTCCATGACGTCGACGACGCGGTCGTAGAGCAGGAACTTCAGCGCCAGGACCAGGATCGTGAAGTTGACGATCTGGGCGACGACGGTGAACCAGTCGATCAGCATGACGGCCGAGCGCGGAGGTGCTGCCCTGATTCCACCTATCAGCCTCCGGCCAGATGGTTCCAGAACGGGTTGGCGAAGATCAGGATGAGGCCGATCACGAAGCAGTAGATGCCCGACGACTCGACGAATGCCAAGCCGACGAAGGCGGTGCGGGTGAGACGCGCCGCCTCGTCGGGTTGCTGGGCGATCGAGGCGAGCGCCCGGTCGAGCCCTCGCGCCTCCCCGATTGCCGCCCCCACGCAGCCGATGGCGGTCGTCAACCCGGCGGTTATCACCGAGGCGATGGCCACGACGGTCTCTGCTTCCATCAAGCGTTGCTCCTTTCCGAACGATCGTGTGCCCGACGTCTGGGCCTTTCCGCGACGCTCATCCCGGAGGCGATGTAGACCATCGCCAGGACGGCGAAGATGTATGCCTGGACGAGGCCCGTGAGCAGTCCGAGGGCCTTGAAGAGCACCGGGAAGATGAACGGGATCACAGCGATCAGGATCCCGACGATCTTGGCCCCGCTCATGGCGTTGCCGAAGAGCCGGACCGCCAGCGCCACCGTTCGGGAAAGGTCCGACATCAGGTTGAACGGCAGCATGATCGGTGTCGGCTCCACGTAGTTGCGAAGGTAGGCGCGCAGACCGTCCCGGGAGACTGCGAAGACGGGGACCGCCAGGAACGACGCTCCGGCCAGTGCCGCCGTGGTGGACAAGGACGCGGTGGGCGGTATGTAGCCGGGGACGATGGCGAGAAGGTTGGCGACGGCGATGAAGAGGAAGATCGTCCCGACGAACGGAAGGTAGCGATCGGGGCGGTCACCGCCGCTGATCTCGGAGATCTCGTCTCTCATGTACTCGAGGATCATCTCCAGGGCGTTCTGGCCTCTCGGTACTTCCGTCGCATCCGTCAGCCGTCGGGAGATCAGCCAGGCGATGACGATCATCACCACCATCACCACCCAGGTGAAGACGATCGTGGCGTTGAACTGGAGGAAGCCCCACTGCCAGTAGACGACTTCGTCGGGCGTGAGTTGGCTGACGTCCACCGCTAATCCCCCGTCGCTCGCAGGCCCCGGCGCGTCGACCAAACCATCACGGTCCTGACGGCCACCAGGCCGACGAGTCCGGCGAGCATCCGCGTCGTCCGCCCTTGGGCCATCACGATGAAGATCGCCGCCATCAGGGCGAGGCGAACGAAGAAGCTGGCCATCGCCATGAGCTCGGGTCGGCGGACGTCGACGAGCCGATCCAATGTCCACCGCAGGCCGCCGAAGAAGACCAGGCCGGCCAATGCGCCTGCTCCGACTCCGACCAGGAGATCACCAATCACGTGCCTCCCACCTCCTCCGATCTGGACGCGTGCTCCGTGTCGGCGTCGTCCGACTCGTCACCTGATTCTTGCCTGACCCAGTACCAGGCGTTGAAGACCCCCAAGGCCAGACCGGCCACCAAGAGACTCAGGACCCAGGAGAAGCTCGCCGGGGCTTCCCGGTCCAGCCAGAGACCGAGGAGCACGCCCACCACGGTCGGCACCGCCACCGACCACCCGATGAGGCCCAGCATTCCCAGCCAGTACCAGACGCTGTCCCGCTCGTGGCGTGCTCGGAGCCTGCGGAGCGCCTTTCGCCCCACGGTGTCGCCGAACCGGTCGGTCACAGCGCCTCCTCGAACTCGAACATCTCCTGCATGACACGGCTTTCGATCCGGGCTTGGGCGAGGCGGGCCGAGCGTTCCCGCTCGGTCAGCCGGCGGAACTCCTCTCGGACGGTCCGCTCGAGGTCTTCGAGCCGGTCGCTCCGGACGGCAGCCAGGGTCGAGACGCGGACCTCGTCGCCGACCTTGGTCATCACTCCGCCATCGACCGCGACGTAGCTTTCGCCGCCCCCGGCGTCGGCGTAGATGAGGAGCCCCGGCACGAGGACTACCGCGAAGTCGAGGTGCCGCGGCAACAGCGTGAATGCTCCGTGGAGACCCTCGGCGCTCACCTTCGTCACCTGCTCGTCTACCAGGACGCGATTGGGAAGGAACACCGAAAGTCTCACGCGCTCATCCGTTCCCGTCGCTTCCGCTTGTCGTCGGCTTCCTCGATCGTGCCGATCATGAAGAGGTCGCTCTCGTCGTAGTGGGCGTACTCGTCGGCGAGGATTCGTTCGCAGCCCTCGAGCGTCTCTTCCAGCTCGAGTTGGCGGCCTTCCAGGCCGGTGAAGTGCTGGGTGACGAAGAACGGTTGCGTCAAGAAGCGCTCCAGCCGCCGAGCTCTCTCGACCACCCGACGATCGTCCTCGGAGAGCTCCTCCATGCCGAGCATGGAGATGACGTCCTTCAAGTCCTCGTAGGCCGCCAGGGTTCGTCGCACCTCCCGGGCGATCCGGTAGTGGCGCTCACCGACCACCTGTGGAGTGAGCATCTTCGAGTCCGACTGGAGCGGGTCGATGGCGGGATACAGCCCTTCACTCGCCCGGTCTCGCGACAGGACCACCGACGCCGACAGGTGGCCGAAGATGTGAACGGCGGCGGGGTCGGTGAAGTCGTCCGCCGGCACGTAAACCGCCTGGATCGAGGTGATCGCCCCATCGGGCGTGCTGGAGATCCGTTCCTCGAGCTCGGCCAGTTCGGTGGCGAGAGTGGGCTGGTATCCGAGCTCGGAGGGTATACGGCCCATGAGCCCCGACACCTCCGAGCCGGCCTGGACGAACCGGAAGATGTTGTCGATCAGCAACAGGACGTCCTGGTGACGCACATCCCGGAAGTACTCGGCGATGGTGAGGGCGGTGTGCCCCACCCGCAATCGAGCGCCGGGCTGTTCTTTCATCTGGCCGAAGACGAGGACCGTTTCGTCGAGCACCCCGCTCTCCTGCAGGTCGCGGTAGAGGTCCTCGGCCTCCCGGCTCCGCTCCCCGATGCCGCAGAAGATGCTCACGCCTTCGTGGCGGCCGACCATGTTGTGGATCATCTCCATTATCAGGACGGTCTTTCCGACCCCGGCCCCGCCGAAGAGACCGGCTTTGTCTCCCCGTTCGAGAGGGGTCAGCAGGTCGATCGCCTTGATGCCGGTCTCGAAGATCTCCGAGCGGGTGGAGCGGCGCACGAGCGGCGCCGCCGGCCGGTAGATGGCCTGCCGGTGCTCTGCTTCCACTTCCCCCCGGCCGTCGATCGGCTCCCCGAAGACGTCGACCGCCCGGCCCAACAGGCCGGCTCCTACGGGCACCTGGATCGGGCCGTCACCGGGTCGGGCCACGGCGCCTCTCGCCAGGCCTTGGGTGGGAGTCAGCGCCAACGCACGAACCGTGGTGTCGTCGAGGTGGGAGAACACCTCCGCCACCACGCTCTCGCCCAGGTAGAGGACATCTCGCACTTCCGGGAGCACCGACGGAAACCGCACGTCGATCACGCTCCCCCGGACCGCCACCACGGTCCCCTCGTCCCTCTGGGCCGTGTCGATTGGCATCGGCTCACCCTATCACTGGCGATCGGCTGTCCCCGGAAGGAGTGCAGCCTCGCCGCCCTCCGAGCCCGGCGGGGCGAGCCGAATCAGGTTCACGAGGCGAGCTGGGTCTTTAACGCCCGGTACTTCTCGCCGACTGATCCAGACGGAGCTGCCGAACACCCTCGTAGAGAATGCGCATCACACACGATTTCCTGCCTCGCGTCCTGGCTGTGCTCGTCGTCTCGCTGCTCGTCTTCGCCGCCGGACGGCCAGTGGCCGCCCAAGACGACGAATCGAATCCCCTGGCGGCGGTGCGGGTCCACCCCGACTCGTACCGACGCCATGTGGAAGGCCCGCTGATGGCGGTGTGGCGGGGCATCCGCGACTTCGAACCTGTGCACGGTTTGGAGGCTCTCCCCGCTTTCGACCTGTATGTGCACTCCTCGCCGTCGGATGCCGCTGCTGCCAGCGGGTTCTCCGACTGGGACACCTTCGGGGGGATCGCCTACGTGGGCAGAGCCCATGTGCTCGAAGGAGAGTACGGATTGAGCAAGGCTTTGGTGGCTCACGAGGCTTTCCACGTCGTGCAGTACCACATAGCTGGCTCCGGCAATCTCGGCCACGCGTGCATTGAAGAAGGGGCTGCCGCGTGGTACGAGTGGCGTTACCACCACGGGACCATCGACTGGGATCACTTCGTGGCGCACGAAGGTCGTCGGTTCCGTTCTGACCCGCCCCCTTGGACCGGCCTGGTCACGACGGACCAGTGGAAGTCGTACGTCGCCACGAACGACGATGCCATCTACACGTTCTGCATGGTGGTGTTCGACCTATTGGAGAAGGTGCATGGCCGCACCGCATACTTCGAGTATCTGGGTGAGCAGCGACGAGGCTCATGGATGTCCGCTTTCGAGAAGGCCTTCGGCGAGTCCTTCGACGAGTTCGTCGAACGGGTGGAGGTGTGGTTCGACTCGGAGTTCACCGACTGGACGACCGAGAAGGACCGCCGGCTCGCTGCTGAGCGTGCCGAACAAGCCCGGCTCCGTCGACTAGCAACCGCTGAGCTCCTGACCCGCCTCGTGTATGGCTGCGCCTCTTCTACCGCGGCGACTTGCGTCAGTTGAAGCCGAACAAGAGAAGGGTGGGCCTTGGCCCACCCTGCGGTGTCGGAGAGAGGACTTGAACCTCCACGCCCTTAACGGGCACTAGGCCCTCAACCTAGCGCGTCTGCCTATTCCGCCACTCCGACAGGACTGTCAATTATACCGGTCTGCGCCCTCAGGCCAGCAGCAGCGTGAGGACGACAGTGGTGATCCCGAACAGGATCCCCGTGATGACCGTGAGGCGGTTGAGGTTCCTCTCGGCCAAGGTGGTTCCGCCCAGATTCGACGTCGAGATGCCGCCACCGAACACGTCCGACAAGCCGCCGCCTCGACCGGAGTGGAGCAGGATCAGCACCACTACGGCGATGGACAGCAGGATGTGGATGACGGTGACGATTGCCGTGACGATCTGCATGGGCGAACAAAGGGGGGTTCGGGAACGGCCTCAGTGTAACAGAAGGTGAGCCAGCCTCTCATACCTCCCGATCCGCCACTTCCAGGATCTCGGCGACGACGGCTTCCAGCGGCTGAGCAGTGTCGATCTCGATGTCGGCACCTCTCCGCAGGAGCGGTTCCACCTCCTCCTTGTCCGCCATGATCCGGGCCAACTCTGCCGGGTCCTTTCCGAAGTCGTTGTTGGTCCGCCTCTCGAGGCGTTCCCGCATCACGTCGGGGTCGGCGCTGAGCAGGACCACCCGGTCGAACCACGGATAGAACCGGCCCTGGTTGGAGGCACAACCCGACACGAACAAGATGTCCCCGCCCCCCTGGTGGAGCAACTCGGCGACCTCTTCCTCCCGCCACATCCACTCGACTGCGCCGGCGGGATCGTCCGGCGATCGGTAGTGGGACCACTCCGGCTGGTCGAGGTCGACCGCCCGGTAGCCCCGTCGCTGCAGTTCCTCGATCACCGCGGACTTCCCCACCCCGGACATGCCGGTGATGAGGATCCGCCTCACGGCTCAGACGGAAGCCTGCTTGGCCACCGCCTCCGCCGCTTTCGCCGCCGCCTCCGGGTCACCGAGGTATCTCTTGGACACCGGCTCGAGGTCGTCGTTCAGTTCGTAGACGAGGGGGATGCCGGTGGGGATGTTGAGGCTGATTACTTCCTCTTCGGTGAGCCCGTCCAGGTGCTTCACCAGCGCCCGCAGGCTGTTGCCGTGGGCGACCACCAGCGGCCGTCGTCCGGCGAGCAGGTCGGGGACGATGAAGTCGTACCAGTAGGGCAGCATCCGGTCGACGACGTTCGACAGCGCCTCGGTGGCGGGCAGGAGATCCGGAGGCAGGTCGGAGTACCGCTCGTCGTGACGGGGATGCCTCTCGTCGTCGGGCTCCAGTGGCGGCGGTGGGGTGCTGTAGCTCCGCCGCCAGATCAGCACCTGCTCCTCGCCGTGCTTTTCGGCCGTCTCCTTCTTGTTCAATCCCTGGAGGGCGCCGTAGTGGCGCTCATTGAGACGCCAGTGACGACGGACAGGGATCCAGTGGAGGCCCATCTCCCGCAGGGTGATCTCGGCGGTGTGGATGGCACGCAGCAGAAGCGACGTGTGGAGAACGCCGAATCGGTACCCCTCCTCGGCCATCAACTGCCCCGCCCGGCGCGCCTCTTCCTTCCCCTCCTCGGTGAGGGGGACATCGGTCCAGCCGGTGAACAGGTTCTCGAGATTCCAGGTCGACTGACCGTGCCTGAGCAACACCAGTTCCATGCCCATGACCTTAAACCTCCAAGTGCACTGAGAGCTCCTGCCACCCGTCGACGGCGTAGCCGTCGCGGTTCGGTTCCGTGTAGCGGGGTTGCGCCGCCGATTGGGTCCGGCAACGGGACGCCACCCAGGCCGTCCCGGCCGGCAAGGTCGCCACGAAGCGCCGCCAGGCGAACCTGCCCAGCGGCGCCGCCAACGTGGCGGGATGCCAGGTCTCGCCGTCGGCGGTCACCTCCACGGCCTCGATCGGGTCGCCGCCGCTGAAGGCCACACCCGCGACCGAGACTCCGTCGGGACCCGCCCGGACATCGAGGACGTGGCTCACCGGGCCCATCGCCCACACGGGCCGGTGCCGCGGCCCGGGCTCCGCACCGGGCGGCGCCAGCCGGTACCGCACCTGCTGGATGTCGGCGTCGGTCTCCTCGTCGGTGAATGCGATGCGCCGCACCCACTTGACGCTGTTCACGGCGTAGTAGCCCGGCATGACGAATCGGATCGGCCCGCCGTGGACGTCGGGAATCGGCGCCCCGTTCATCCGGTCGGCGAGGAGGCCGTCGGCCAGGGCGGCATGGGAGGGGATGGATCTCTCTACGCGAGCGGGGTCGTCGGCGGGAGCGTCGCCGCCCAGCACCGTGACATAGGCGAAGTCTGCCGCCGGGCCGCCGTGGGCTGCGACCAGGTCAGCGAGGAGGATCCCGGACCACTCGACGCACGCCATGCCACCGCGGTCCCATTGCACGCCGGGGACCGACTCACGGAGCCGGCTGCGTCCGTTGCCGGCACACTGCAGCACCATCGTCACATCGTGGCGGGGCAGAGAGCCGAACAGCCCCTCGAGGGTGAGACGGACGGGAGTGGCGGTGCCGACCAGCTCCACTTCCCATGGGTCCTCCGTGTCAGCGGGGACGCCGAGGTTGTTGCGCACGAACACGGCGTCCGCTGGCGTGGGGTCGACTCCCAAGCCCGGGGGACGTGTTTCGACCGTCAGGGGATCGCGACCGAGGACGGCGGTGAGCGCAGGGTCCTTTTCGGTCATCGCTTGGCTCTCCACTCCTCTGCGAGCATGGCGTAGACGATCTCGTCGGCCCACTCCCCTTTCACGAACTCGTTCTCTACGAAGTGTGCTTCCTTGCGCATCCCCAGACGCTCCATGACCGCCACCGAGGCGGTGTTGCGGCCGTCGCAGCGGGCCACGACTCGGTGGAGTCCCAGCCCGTCGAAGGCGAGACCGAGCATCGCTCGCGACGCCTCGGTGGCGTAGCCGTTGCCCTGGTGGTCCGGGTGGATGGCCCAGCCCACCTCGCCCTGGCCATGGGCTTCCGACCTGTAGATGAGGGTGACGTCGCCCACCACCGCTCCCCCGGCCTCCGCGGCGAGGACGATCGCATCGCCTTCCTGTTCTATCGCCACCTTCTCGATGCGCTGCCGCAGCTTCTCCTCCGCCTGGGAACGGGTGTGGACCTCGTCGTACAGGTAGCGGACGACTTCTGGCCGGCCGTACACGTCCGCGACGTAGTCGAGGTCGGCGGGCCGGAAAGGCCGCAGGGTCAGCCGCTCGGTGCGGAGCGGGTATTCGGGATGGAGACCCGGCATCGGGTCAGATCCAATAGCGGACCACGGCGGCGAACGTGTCGGGGTCGAGGGATGCTCCGCCCACCAAAGCCCCGTCGATGTGGCGCTTGGCCATCAACGCTTTGATGTTGCCCGGGTTGACGGAGCCCCCGTACAGCACGCGCACGGATTCGGCGGCGTCGGAGCCGGCCAGGGCGGCAACTTCGTTGCGAATCGTCTCGCACATCTCCCCGGCGTCGTCGGGGGTGGCGTTGCGGCCGGTACCGATCGCCCAGACCGGCTCGTAGGCGATGGCCATTCCGCCGACCTGGTCGGCGTCGATACCAGAGAGGGCGCCTCGGAGCTGGGCGACGACCACGTCGGTGGCTCGGTCTTCCTCCCGCTCGTCGAGAGTCTCGCCGACGCACACGATCGGGGTCATCTCGTGGCGGAGCACGGCGCGGATCCGCTTGTTGACGGTCTCGTCGGTCTCACCGAAGTGCTGACGGCGTTCGGAGTGGCCGACGATCACGTACGAGACCGACAGCTTGGCGAGCATCGGGGCCGAGACCTCTCCCGTGTAGGCGCCTTCGTCCTCCCAGAACACGTTCTGGGCGCCGAGGCCGATCTGCATCCGGTCGGTCTCGATCACCGTCTGGGCGGAGCGCAACGACGTGAACGGCGGCGCCACCACGACTTCGACCCGCTCGTAGACGTCGGGTTCGAGGCGGTAGTGGAGCTTTTGGATCATCTGGATGGCCTCCAGATGATTCGAGTTCATCTTCCAGTTCCCGCAAATCAGCTCCCGCCGCTCGCTCACGAAACCCACCTCTCCAACACCGCCACGCCGGGCAGTTCCTTGCCTTCCAACAGCTCCAATCCGGCACCGCCGCCGGTGGACAGGTGCGAGATCTGGTCTTCCATGCCGAGCAGGCGCACGGCTGCGGCGGAGTCGCCACCACCGACGGCGGTGAACCCGTTGCATTCGGCCATCGCCCGGGCGACCGCCTCGGTGCCCGCCCGGAAGTTCTCCCATTCGAACACGCCCATCGGGCCGTTCCAGAACACCGACTGGGCGCCCCGGATCACCGACGCGAACGCCTCGGCGGTAGCCGGGCCGATGTCCAGGCCCATGGTCCCTTCGGGGATCTCGTCGGCGGCGACGACCCGGTGGTCGGCGTCTTCTGTGAACGAGTCGGCGACGACCACGTCGGACGGCAACTGGATCCGGTCTCCATGCGGCCCGTCCAGCAGATCCCGGACCGAGTCGACTTGGTCCTCTTCCACCAGGCTGGCGCGGACCTCGTATCCCCGGGCGGCGAGCAGCGTGAAGCACATGCCCCCGCCGACGAGCATCGAGTCGACCTTGGGGAGCAGGTTCTCGATCACGCCGAGTTTGTCCGACACCTTGGCCCCGCCCAGGACGACCACGTAGGGGCGCTCCGGGGCACCGAGGAACCGGCCGAGAGACTCCAGCTCGGAAACGAGGAGGAGGCCTGCTGCGGAGCGGACGCGCTCGGCGACTCCGACAGTTGAGGCGTGCGCCCGGTGCACGGAACCGAAGGCGTCCTGGACGAACACGTCGGCGAAGCCGGCGAGCCTGTCCGCGAGCTCGGGGTCGTTCTTCGTCTCCCCCGTCTCGAAGCGAGTGTTCTCGAGGAGGAGCACGTCGCCGGGACTCGCCTGGGACACGGCCTGTTCGACTTCGCCGCCGACGACGGCACCCACGGGCAGCACTTCGAAGCCGGCGACCTCGCTCATTCGGGCCGCCACCGGCGCCATCGAATAGGCCGGGTCGACCCCCTTGGGACGTCCCAGGTGGCTGCACACGACGGTGATGGCTCCGGCGTCGCGGAGCCGTTGGATCGTCGGCAGGGCCATCCGGATCCGGAAGTCGTCGCCGACCTCGCCGTCTTCGAGGGGGACGTTGAGGTCGGAGCGCACCAACACGGTGCGTTCGGACACGCTGATGTCGTCGAGGGTGAGGTATTTGGGCATCGCTCGGTTCATTGTGGCATCGAGAGAGACTCTGATCCTTCCAACGGTGACCGGCCAGGGTCGTTCGGCCCGGGGGAGCCGGCCGATCGTCCGTCAGGGCAGGAGGCGCTCCAGCACCTGTGCCAGGGCGAAGGGATCATGGGCGGGCCAGTCGGCGGTGGGGTCGGCAACGTCGGCTCGCACCACGTCCCACGAGCCTGCCATCGGGCCGTCGAAGTCGATGCGCGAGTGGCCGTCGGGCACGTCCAGGGGGCCGTCGTGGACGATGATGGCCCCCGGGCCGTCGATGCCGCCCATAGTGGCGAGCGCCTCGACATGGCCGGGGCCGTCGAGCGACCAAGTCTCGCCGTCCTGGGTGATGAGATTGCACACGAACACCCGCCGGGCCTTCGATGCCATGACAACCTCGGCGAGGTCGGGGACGAGCAGGGTGGCGATGACGGAGGTGAAGAGAGACCCGGGACCGATGACGATCTGGTCGGCCGAGGCCACCGCTTCCAGCGCCCGCAGATTGGGGCTGACGTCGGGTGGGTCCAAGCTGACCGACTCGATCAGTCCCCTGGTCTTCGTGATCTTGCTCTGACCGACTACCGGGAGCCCGTCGACTATTGCGCGCATGCCCACGGGCTGGGTCGTGGCCGGGATCACTTCGCCGACCGCTCCCAGGATGCGGCCGGCGGCTTGGACCGCGCTTTCGAAATCCCCGAAAAGGTCGGTGAGGGCGACCAGCATCAGGTTGCCGAGAGAGTGGTTCTCCACGTCGCCGGACGTGAAGCGGTAGGCGAACAACTCGGAGACGAGGGTCGGCTCCGGGGTCAGGGCGAGGAGACAGCGACGGATGTCACCGGGAGCCGGGATTCGCATCCCTTCGATCAGCCGCCCTGACGAACCGCCGTCGTCGGCGACCGACACGATCGCCGTCACTTTCCCGGCGTAGAGCTGGACCGCCTCCAGGGCGGCGGCGAGACCGTGGCCTCCCCCGATGGCCACCACCGAGGGGCCGTCGGGAGCGAGCAGTAGGGGGTCCATCACCGTCGCGGTCTGGACGTCGGGTGAAGTCGCCGTCCGGAGGAGGCCTCCATGGCCTTCGGTCATCTCTCCACGTCCCGGTGGCGGACTGCGGCCCGGACTCCTCTCTTCTCCAGGCGCCGGCCTATCTCCTCGGCGATGGCAACCGACCGATGGTGTCCGCCGGTGCAGCCGATGGCGATCGACACGTACGACTTGCCTTCGGCTTCGTATTTGGGGAGGAGGAAGCCGATGAGTTCGTCGACTCTGTCCACGAACTCGGCGGCGTCCGGATTGGAGAGGACGTAGTCGGCGACGTCGGGGTCGGTGCCCCGCAGCGGCTTCAACTCCGGCACCCAGTGCGGGTTGGGGAGGAAACGCACGTCGAAGACGAGGTCGGCGTCCCGGGGAGTGCCGTGCTTGAACCCGAACGAGCGGACCGATACCCGCAGCGGCCGCTGCATCTCCTCGGGGGAGAACTCGTTGACGATGCGATCCCGGAGCTGGTGGACGTTGAGCTCGCTCGTGTCGATGACCACGTCGGCTGCCTCTCGCAGCGGGTCGAGCATCTTCCGCTCGGCGGCGATCGCCTCGTCGATGGTCGGCGCCGCCAGAGGATGGGGCCGGCGGTTCTCCTCGTAGCGGCGGATGATCACGTTGTCGTCGGCGTCGAGGAACAGGACGACCGTCTTCACGCCCTGTTGCTCGAGCTGCTGCACGACCTCCTGCAGGCGCTCCACGGCGTCCCCTCCGCGGGAGTCGACCACCACCGCCAGACGCACGCTGCGCTCTCCCAACCCGTGGAAGTCGGCAACCTGGCTGAGCAGCTCGGGGGGAAGGTTGTCGATGACGTGGTAGCCGTTGTCTTCCAAGACGTCAGCCGCCGACGACTTGCCGGCGCCCGACATCCCGGTCACCACGAGAACGTGGGGAAAACCGTTCTCGGCGTTCTCGGCGGAATGGGGCATATCCCGACAGGCTACCCGCCTGTTTCCGCTGCCCTAGGCCGCCGAAGCGGTCAGGCGATGGTCGTCACCTTCCACAGATAGCCGTCGGGATCGCTGAAGTAACCGAGGTATCCGCCCCAGTCGGCGGCCGCAGCCGGTTCGACGACCGTCCCGCCGGCGGCCTCCGCCGCTCGCACGACCTCGTCGACCTCGTCCCTCCTGTCGGTGAAGTAGTGGAGCGACGCGCCCCGGAATCCCGAACCTTCCGGCGACACCCCGGCCTCCTCGGCGGCGGCGTCCCATTCGTACACGGCGAGCTTCGAGGATCCCTCTCCCAGGTCACAGCGGGCGAAGCTCGGGAAGTCCTGGTCGACGGTGGCTGACATCAGTGGAGAGCGGCGTAGAGATCGTCGGCGACCTTCGGTCCCACCACCTCCGCCAGGTCTTCCTTGGCCGCGTTGCGCATCTGCTTCAGCGACCCGAACCGCTTGATCAGCGCCTTCTTGCGGGTCGGGCCGATACCCGGCACTTCGTCGAGGATCGAGTCGATCATCGACTTGGAGCGCAGGGTCCGGTGGTAGGAGACGGCGAAGCGGTGGGCCTCGTCGCGGACCCGCTGCAGCAGGTACAGGGCCTCGGCGTCACGGGGGATGACGATCGGGTCGGGCTCGTCGGGGAGGTAGACCTCTTCCATCTTCTTCGCCAGGCCGATGACCGGGATGTCGAGGTCGAGCTCGTCGAGCACTTTCACGGCCCGTCCCAGCTGGCCCATGCCACCGTCGATGACGATCAGGGAAGGCGGGTAGGCGAACTTCGAGTGCTCGGTGACCCCCTTCTCCCGCTCCGTCAGGTAAGCGCGGAAGCGACGCCGGATCGTCTCTTCCATCGAGGCGAAGTCGTCCTGGCCACGGACCGTGCGGATCTTGAACCTCCTGTACTCCGAGCGCCGGGGCACCCCGTCTTCGAGGACGACCATCGACGCCACGGTGTTGGTGCCCTGCAACGTCGAAACGTCATACGCCTCGATCCGAAGCGGCGGCTCGGGCAGGTCCAGGACCTCCTGGAGGCTCCGCAATGCCTTGGCCCGGGCGTTGTGGTCCTGGTGCCGCTTGAGCCGGTGGCGGGCGAACGCCTCCTGGGCGTTGACACCCGTCGTTTCCATCAGGCGCCGCTTGGCTCCCCGCTGAGGTACCCGGATCTCGACTGGGCCCTCCCGTCGCTTCCTCAACCACTCCTCGATCACCTCGGCCCCGTCGGGGAGCATCGGCACCAGCACGGCCCGCGGCGGCTTCTCGGCGCCGTACAGCTCCCGGATCATCCCGCCCAACAGCTCCTCGTCGGTGAGATCCTCGACCCGGTCGATCACAGTGCCGAGCCGGCCGATCACCCGCCCCCGGCGGACGGTGAGCACCTGGAAGGCCGTCTCCAGCTCGTCGCCGTAGAAGTTGATGAGGTCGAAGTCCTCGGGCTTGTCGGTGACGACCTCCTGGCGCTCCAGGGCCTTTCTGACATCGGCGAGTCGGTCGCGATAGCGGGCCGCCTGCTCGAACTCGAGGCGGTCGGATGCCGCCTGCATGTCTGCTTCGAGCTGGCGGATGACCTCCTCGTTGTCGCCGCGCAGGAAGGCGGCGAGGCCGTCGACCATCTTGGCGTAGTCCTCGGGGTCGACGGCGCCGATGCAGGGACCAGAGCACTTCTCGATGTGATACAGCAGGCAGGGACGACCCTGGGCCTGCTGACGCTTGAAGAGGCCGTCTGAGCAAGTACGGATCGGGAACGTCCGCAGCAGCAAGTCGAGGGTCTTCCGGATGGCGTAGGCGTGGGCGAACGGCCCGAAGTACTCGGTGCCCTTCTTCTTCTTCCCCCGCATCACCCTCGCCCGGGGCCACTCGTCGGAGCGGGTGATCGCCAGGTACGGATACGACTTGTCGTCGACCAGGCGGACGTTGAAGCGGGGGCGGTGACGCTGGAGCAACGAGTACTCGAGCATGAGCGCCTCGACCTCGTTCTCGGTGATGATCCACTCGACGGTGTCGGCGGCGTCGACCATCGCCTGGGTACGCGGCGCCAGGCCCCGGGCGAAGTACGACGACACCCGGGAGCGGAGCGACTTGGCCTTCCCGACGTAGACGACGCGACCGTGCCGGTCACGGAACATGTAGGCGCCGGGAGCGTCGGGGATCTCGGAAGGACGGGGGCGTTCCCGCATAGGTCTCAGGGTAAAGGGGGCCGGGAATCGTCACGACGGCAGGACCCTTCCGGCACGGGGCTAACCTGGCCGTGCGTGGACGGCTCCGCCTCTCCCGTGCCTTCTGCCCCTCTCCCTCCGCGACCGGATGGGACCGGCGACGCCATCCCTTCCCGCATCCAGACCGCTCTCCGGTTCGCCTTCGTCGTCGTTCTCCTCTACGGCTTCTTGGCCGGAGTCAAGGCGCTGGAGGTTGGGATCAGGGCGTTCGGCGACGATTTCGCCGCCCGGCTGTTCGACAATGTCACCCACCCCGTCGCCGGCCTGATGGCGGGGATGTTCGCAACCGTCCTCGTGCAGTCGTCGTCAGTCACATCGGCAACGATCGTGGGGCTGGTCGGAGCGGGGGCGCTTCCCCTCGCCGCGGCGGTGCCGATGGTCATGGGCGCCAACATCGGCACCACCATCACCAACACGCTGGTGTCGATGGGCCACATACGCCAAGGGCCCGAGTTCCGCCGGGCTTTCGCTGGCGCCACCGTGCACGACTTCTTCAACCTCCTCACCGTCCTCATCGCCCTTCCGCTGGAACTGACGACTGGCTTCCTGAGCCGCAGTGCGGTGGTTCTCACAGACCTGCTGAGGGGAGGAGAGGGTGTCACGGGGGTGACGGGCGACAGCCCGATCTCGGCTGCTGTCGGAGCACCGATCGAGCTGTTGGACTCCGCCTTGGCGAGCCTCGGGACGGGTTGGAGGGGAGGGATCCTCCTCGCCGTCGGCCTCGTGTTGATACTCGGTGCCCTGACCTCCATCACGAAGACGATGAGGGTGTTGATGGCCGGCGGGATCGAACGGTCCGTCAACCGGATCCTCGACAAGGGAGCCGGCGCCGGAGCCATGGCTCTCGGGTTGGTCGTGACCGTGCTCGTCCAGAGCTCGTCGATCACCACCTCGATCCTCATCCCCATGCTCGCCGCCGGGATCATCACCATCCAGAACGCTTATCCGGTGACGTTGGGCGCCAACGTCGGCACGACGATCACCGCGATCCTGGCTTCGCTGGCCGCGGTCTCCCCCCTGGGGCTGACGGTCGCCTTGGTCCACACCTTGTTCAACCTGTTCGGCATCTTGCTCTTCTATCCGATCCCGGCGATGCGCCAGATCCCCCTCCGTCTCGCCCAGGGTCTCGCCACCCTCGCCCAGCGCAACAAGTCGTGGGTGCTGGCATACGTCGGGGGGACGTTCGTGGTGCTGCCGCTGATTGGCATCTTCCTTTTGGCATGATGGAGACCTCACATGGTGTTTGAACTGTTTCGAGGTGCGGGCGAGAGCCAGGTGGAGGCGATCGAAGAAGAGATCGCCACCATGCTGGCGACGTCGGGCGAGACGTTCCGCATGGCCCTCGACGCCCTCACCCGCCGCACCGACCCGGCAAAGATCGGAAAGACCCTCCGCAAGCGGGACCGCTCGATCAACAAGGTGGAGCGGGCGATCCGCCGCCGCCTGATCGTGCATGCCGGCGTGCGGGGCGCCCTGGCCGACGCCCCGGTTCTGTTCGTCTACATGTCGATCGCCAAGGACATCGAGCGGGTCGGCGACCTCGCCAAGGACATGTGGGACCTGGCGGCCGCCGGCGCCGACATGTCCGAGGGAGAGTTGAAGGAGGCCGCCGACCAGGTCGGCGAGAAGGTGCTGCGTCTGATCGACGACACCGCCCGGGTGTTCGGCGAGCGTGACGCCGAGGCGGCCATCGACATCCTCAACGCCTCCGACATGGACGTCGACTACTACGAGGCGCAGATGCTGGCCCAGATGAAGGCCGACAACGCCGCCGACGCCGTGGCGCTGGCGCTGTTCTACCGCTACGCCACCCGC
>DATGOV010000007.1:0-8650 GCA_035305585.1 Acidimicrobiia bacterium
GTCTGAGAGGAGCTGTCCCTAGTACGAGAGGACCGGGATGGACGTACCTCTGGTGTGCGAGTTGTCCTGCCAAGGGCACGGCTCGTTGGCTATGTACGGACGGGATAAGCGCTGAAGGCATCTAAGTGCGAAGCCCACCTCAAGATGAGACTTCCCACGAGGTAACTCGGTAAGGCCCCTGGGAGAAGACCAGGTTGATAGGCCGGAGGTGTAAGCACAGCAATGTGTTGAGCCGACCGGTACTAATAGGCCGAGGGCTTGGATTCGAATTTCACAGACTCGTGCTCGCTATGGAGTTCTCGGGGATAGCCGAGAACTCACTGAGTTGTCCGGTGGCGATAGCGGCGGGGAACCACCCGTTCCCATTCCGAACACGGAAGTTAAACCCGCCAGCGCCGATGGTACTTGGGGGGCGACCCCCCGGGAGAGTAGGTCACCGCCGGACTCAAAATTGAGGAGAGGCCGCCGCCCTAGGGGTTGGCGGCCTCTCTTCGTTTGTGACAGATTGGGTGCTACATGGCCTCGAGAGACGACAGGAACCCGGACCGGCGCCGCCGCAAAGGCGACGGACGTCGTCAACCGCCGAGCCGCCGCGCCCCCCGCCGTCAGGGTGGCCGGCGTGACCGCTCCATAACCGCCGTAGCGGGGGAGTTGCCACGTTGGGTGCGCGATGAGATCACCCGCACCACTCCGAAAGCCCGACGGGAGCCGGCCCTGACCCATCTGGCGCGAGGCGTCGAGGCGTACGCCGACGAGCGCTATGCCGCCGCCTACGAACAGTTGAAGCGCGCCAAGAAGCTCGCACCGCAGTCCGCAACGATCCGCGAGCTGCTCGGCCTGTCGGCGTACAACCTCGAGAAGTGGGAAGAGGCGTTGCGTGAGCTCCGCACCTTCCGGCGGATCAGCGGCGAGCCGACGCAGGTGCCCGTCGAGATCGACTGCCTCCGGGCCCTGGGGCGAACCGAAGACGCCGCCAAGACCTTCCGGATGCTGAAGGACCTCGACCCGCGTCCCGAAACCGACGACGAGGCCCGCGTCGTGTTCGCTTCGTCACTCCTGGACCGGGGTCTCGTCGCCGAGGCGTGGAACGTGATCAAACCGGGACGCCTCGTCGCCGACCCCCGGCCGAGCGCTCTCCGTCGCTGGTATGTGGCCGCCCGTGTCGCCCATGCCGCCGGCGACTCGACAGCCGCCCAGCGGTTCGTCGATGCGATCGCCAAGGTCGACTCCGACTTCCCGGGGCTGGCCGATCTGCGCGCCGAGATCGCCGGTTGACCGCGCTCCACCGGGCGCTCGGAAAACCCTTGTGTTGCAAGCGTTTCGGCGACTTGACGGCGGGGGTATGGTGAGACCCTCGACCGTCTGGTCGAAGCCCCATGCCCGCTTCCGACAGTGAGGAGCTTCGATGCCGTGGTACTGGACCGATGACCTCGCCCGCCTCCTAATCGACACCGGAAAGGTGAACGAGCGAGCAGTGGCGAACTGGTTGTCGGCGCCGGTCGCCATCCGAAGCGACGAGGAGGATTCGCTGGCCGTGGCGGCTTCGCTCCTTCCCGACGACGGGGAGGAGGCGGAGCCTCCCAGTCTCCTCCTGGCGGCCTGACCTGATGCGGCGCTTGCTGGCGCCCCGTTGGCTCGCCGCCCATGTGTTCGTGCTCGCGGTCTGTGTCACCTGCGTCCTCCTCGGCTTCTGGCAGGTGAGCCGGCTGCAGGAGCGCCGGCTGAGCAACGAGGTGCAGACGGCGCGTCTCGAAGCGCCTCCGCTGCCAGTCGAGGACCTGCTCGCCCAGGCAGGCGACGATGTCGACTCCCTCGAGTACCGGAGAGCCACTGCCACCGGCGTCTACCAGCCCGAGAGCGAGGTGCTCATCCGCTCACAGGTGTTCAACGGCCAAGCCGGATTCGACGTCGTCACGCCGCTGGTGGCGGACGATGGCACCGCGGTGGCGGTGAACCGTGGGTGGGTGCCGCTCGAGTTCGATCAGGTGCCCGTGAGAGCCGCCCCGCCTCCCGAGGGGGAAGTGACCGTGGAGGGTCTCGTCCGCCTGTCGGAGCGAGGCACCAATCCCAACCAGGCCGGCCCCGTCCTCACCCGGGTCGACCTGGACCTGATCTCTCAGCAGGTCGGCCTCGATCTCGCCCCCGTGTACATCGAGATCGTCGGCGATCCGAACCCCACCGTGCTCCCCGTCGTTTCCCCGCCTCCCGACTTCGGAGACGAGGGCCCTCATCTGACCTACGCCATCCAGTGGTTCGCCTTCGCCCTGGTCGGGGCGATCGGATACGGGTTCCTGCTCAGGAGGGCGATCAGGCGCTCAGGCGACGGGAACGGCGAGATCGGAGACTACCTCGACTCCCGGGAGGAGCGCCAGATCGGCCCCGCGTAGCCGGATCTTCGCCGACCTCGTACCGGCGCCGATGACCACCGAGTCGACCTTCGTGACAGCCTGGTCGACCCAGATCGGTATGCCATCGGGGAGCCCCGGAGGGGTGACCCCGCCGATCTCCATTCCCGTCAGCTCAACGGTGAGCTCTGCAGGAGCGAACGACACCTTCTTGACCCCGAGACGCCTCCGCACGGCCCCGTTCACGTCCACCTTGGTGGTAGCCAGAGCTACACAGGCGGCGTGGTGGCCCGGTGGCCGACGGGACGCCACGAGGATCGTGTTGGCGGATTCTCCCGGGTCGACGCCGTAGGCCTCGCAGAACGCCGCGGTGTCGGCCAATTCCGGGTCGCATTCCATGATCTCGTAAGCGATCCCTGCCCGTTCGAGCGCGTCGATGACTGTCGGGTCGGCTGCCATGCGCCTGCACTCTAGGTCCGCTCCGTTGGGTTACCCTCCGCCGACATGCCCACGGTGACGGTCGTCGGAAGCATCAATCTCGATCTGGTCGCCACCTGCCCGCGCCTGCCCGCCCCGGGGGAGACCATCCTCGCCATCGACTTCGCCCGCTATCCGGGCGGAAAAGGCGCCAACCAGGCCTTGGCTGCCTCCCGGGCCGGGGCCGATGTCACCATGGTGGGAGCCGTCGGGAACGACCCAGAGGCCGATGCCGCCCTGGCCCTGCTCCAGGACTCCGAAGTTGACCTTTCCCGCCTGATCACATCGTCGTCACCTACCGGCGTGGCCCTCATCACCGTCGACGAGGATGGCGAGAACCAGATCGTCGTCGTCCCGGGGGCCAACGCCACCCTCACCGCAGACGACATAGACGCCTCGGGTGCTGACGTGGTGCTGTGCCAGCTCGAGATTCCTCACGAGGCGGTGCTGGCGGCCGGTCACACCGCTACCGGCTTGTTCTGCGTCAATGCCGCTCCCGCCCGTCCTCTGGGACAGGAGGTGTTGGAGCGGGTCGACGTCGTGATCGTCAACGAACGCGAGCGGGAGGCACTCTCCGACGAACTCGCCCGAACCGCGGCGCTCGTCGTCGTCACTTTGGGCGCCGCCGGCGCCAAGGCCTACCGTTCCGGCCGACTCGTGGCGGAAGCCGTTCCGCCCGCAGTGAGCCCCGTGGACACGGTGGGAGCGGGCGACGCCTTCTGCGGCGCCTTCGTCACCGCCCTGGGCCGGGGAGCGAGCGTGGACATCGCCCTCCGGTGGGGCTGTGCGGCGGGTGCTCTCGCCACGACCCGTCCCGGGGCTCAGCCCTCTCTACCAACCGCTGCCGAGATCGAAGGGATCCTGACCCGATGAGCACACCGATGATCCTGGATTGCGACCCAGGACACGACGACGCGATCGCGCTGCTGCTCGCCCTCGCCAGCCCCGAGGTCGAGGTGTTGGGTGTCACGACCGTCGGCGGAAACGCCGACCTGGAGAACACGACCCGCAACGCCCTAACGGTCCTCGAGGTGGCCGAGAGAACGGACATTCCGGTAGCTGCCGGGTGCGGCCATCCTCTCGTCCGACCCCTGGTCGTTGCCGACCACGTCCACGGCAAGTCCGGAATGGACGGTCCGCAGCTCGATCCGCCGACCACCGAACCGGTCGACGCGCACGCGGTGGACTTCATCGCCGAGACCCTCGCCGCCAGCTCCGAGCCGGTCACGCTGGTGCCTACCGGACCTCTCACCAACATCGCCTTGCTGTTGCGGCATTTCCCCGACGTCGTCGACAACATCCGCCGGGTCGTGCTCATGGGCGGTGCCGTCGGTCTGGGCAACCGGACCCCCGCGGCCGAGTTCAACATCTGGGCCGACCCCGAGGCTGCGGCCGTCGTGTTCGAGTCGGGGCTGGACGTGACGATGGTGGGACTCGACGTGACCCACCAGGCTCTCATGGGCAGGGAGCACGGCAAACGCCTCCGCCCGACGGGCCGGTGTGGAGCCTTCGTGGCCGACCTGCTCGACTTCTTCGTCCAGTTCCACGAGCGGGTCTACGGCCTCGATTCCTCACCGATCCACGACGCGGTGGCCGTGGCGGACGTGATCTGGCCCGACCTGTTGGAGGCGGAGAGGTTCCATGTCGCCGTCGAGACCGACTCCGAGCTGAATCGCGGCCGCACCGTCGTCGATCGGTGGCGAGTCACGGGAAAGGATCCCAACGCTCGAGTCGGCCTGGCGATCGACGGGAACGAGTTCGGCGAGAAGATCGTGGAGCGGATCTCCCGACTGCCTTGAGCTCGGACGGTCACGTCGCCCGACGGGGCGGGCGACGTGACCGTGTCCGTGGCTCAGTTCAGCTGGCGGCTCGGAGCGCCTGGTCGATGTCCTCTTTGATGTCGTCGATGTGCTCGATGCCGACGGCGACCCGCACCAGGTCCTCGGTTACACCCGCCGACTCCTGCTCTTCTGGGGAGAGCTGCTGGTGGGTGGTGGACGACGGGTGGATCACCAGCGTCTTGGCGTCACCCACGTTGGCGAGGTGGGAAGCGAGCCTCGTGGCGTCGATGAACCGCTTCCCGGCCTCGTAGCCGCCGGCGATCCCGAACGACAGAACGGCACCGAACCCGTTCCGAAGGTACTTCTTCGCCAGCTCGTGGTCCGGGTGCGATTCGAGCCCCGGATAGTTGACCCAGCTGACCTGCGGATGTTGTTCGAGCCACCGAGCCAACTCCAGGGCGTTGTCGCAGTGGCGCTCCATGCGCAGGCTCAGCGTCTCGAGTCCCTGGAGGAACAGGAACGAGTTGAACGGGGATGGAGCCGCTCCCAGATCGCGCAGACCCTCGACCCGGGCCCGGATGGCGAACGCGATGTTTCCCAACTCCGAGTCGGGGTTGAACACATCGGTGAAGACCAGCCCGTGGTACCCGGGCGCCGGGTCGGTGAACATCGGGAACTTCCCATTGCGCCAGTCGAAGTTCCCGGAGTCCACGATCACGCCACCGATCGACGTGCCGTGCCCACCGATCCACTTCGTGGCCGATTGGACGACGATGTCGGCGCCCCATTCGATCGGTCGCACCACGTAGCCGGCCGCACCGAAGGTGTTGTCGACGACGAGGGGGATGCCGTTTCGATGGGCGATGTCGGCGAGCGCCTCGAAGTCCGGGATGTTGTACTTCGGGTTGCCGATCGACTCGACGTAGATCGCCTTGGTGTTGTCCTGGATCGCGGCTTCGAAGTCGGCCGGATCGTCACCCTCGACGAAAGTCACCTCCCAGCCGAACCGGGCGAATGCGACCTTGAACTGGTTGTACGTCCCTCCGTACAGGTAGGAGGTCGACACCAGATGGTCACCTGCCTGCATGAGCGTGGAGAACGTGAGCAGTTGCGCCGACTGGCCGGACGAGGTGGCGACCGCGGCGACGCCTCCCTCGAGGGCGGCGATCCGCTTCTCGAAGACGTCCGTCGTCGGGTTCATGATCCGGGTGTAGATGTTCCCGAACTCCTTGAGGCCGAACAGACGCGCCGCGTGGTCGGAGTCGTCGAACGTGTACGACGTCGTCTGGAAGATCGGCACCGCCCGGGAGTTGGTGCCTGGATCGGGCTCCTGGCCGGCATGGACCTGGAGCGTTTCGAAGCGGTAGTTGGTCATCGTCTGGTTCTCCTTTCAGGCTGTGACGACCGCAACCGGGATCTCCCGGGCGAGGGTGTGTCCGACTGGCGACGTGTTGGATACGTACTCGACGAGTTCGGCGACCTCTTCGGGGCTGGCGTCAGCGTCGACATCGACCTGGGCGGTGATGTTCCCGAATCCGGCGTGACCGGGCTCCAGCCCGAGGAACGTCGACAGGTCCAGGTCGCCTTCGACTGCGATCGAGAGGCTCCTGAGACGGATGCCTCGGGCCGTGGCATTGGCGGCCACGCCCACTGCCAGGCAGTTGCCCAAGGCGGCAAGGAGCTGTTCGACCGGGTTGGGGGCGGTGTCGGTACCGCCCAGGGCGGTCGGCTCGTCGGAAGGCAGCGGAGCGAAGTCGCGAATCCGGCCTTCGCTGCGAAACCCGCCGTTCCAGTGGACCTCGGCCCGCCAGGTGGTCGCAGCCTTGTCGGCGTCCTCCTTGCAGGCGTCGATGAGGGTGGCGACGGCGTCGAGGTCGACGTCGTTGAGGCGGCTGATGGTGGTCATGTCTGTTCTCCTGTCTCTGGCCCTTTCGGGTGCGATGACCCGCCGCGGGGCTCCGTCTCTCGAGCAGGCGGCGGGTCAGCGCGTACAGCGCATGCCTGCCCGAGAGCCGGGCATGGACAGGAAGCAGACGGGGGAGGGGAGCGGGTTCAGCTCGGTCGACATGTGCGGTGCATCTCCTTGGTCTCTGCCGCGCTCGGAGAGCGCTTCGAGCGGAGGACCGCCGAAGCCACTCATCGATCAGGCATTGGCACCGTGTTCCAGCGGAACTGGCCGGTTGCCGCGGCGTCGCAGGGCCTGTCCCTCGGCCGCTCTGGATGAGCGCGTTGTCGGAGAAAGTACAGCAGACCATCCGCCAAAATCAAAGACACATCCGTTGTCTCCTCTAGTATTTCGTCACAGTGACGGATTTGACGGAAGGCAGGAGAGAGGAGAGGTGCGCCTGGTGTGGGCGCCGGTTCGCTCCCAACCCCGGGCCGGGGAGACGGAGGCGCTACTGCCGACCATCTCATCGCCAACGCGCATACGAGGCACGGACCCTGGCGAAGAACCATGCGCTCGCCGAGGGGCAAGTCCTGATGTCCGCCGAACGCCTGGACGCCATCCGCGACCTGCTGTACCGGATCGAAGCGGCGATGGACGATGTCGACACCGACCTGGCCAACGACGAGAGCGTCGACGGGACCCGCCAGGCTCTGTGGCATCTCTATCGGGCCTGCGCCGAGGTCCGGACCATCTCCCTCGAGCCCCTCGCCGTCGGTTCGCGTCGGTGACCGCTACGCGCGGTGTTCTCTGCCGGCAGTTCTCCCGCGGCTAGGTGTCGTTCGCCGGCGGCAAGCCAGTCTGCCAGGTAACGTCCGAATCCCCGAGGAGAGTGGGCGATTCTGACGGGGTCCATGTCGTTCGCCTTCCCCGGACACACCGAAGGAAGGAAGGACATGACCAGACCTGTAACGGTCGTCACCGTCGCATTCGCCATGGTTGCCATCGGATCGGTGGCTTTCGCTGCCGGAACCCAGTTCCGAGACGTGCCCGACGACCATGTCTTCGCAGACGACATCGCCTGGATGGCAGAACAAGGCATCACTCGAGGCTGCAACCCACCGACCAACGACGAGTTCTGTCCCGAAGATCCTGTCACCCGTGGGCAGATGGCTGCGTTCATGCATCGTTTCGCAGAGTCCGACGCGGTCGGGGGATCCGCCGAGGGTGGTACGCAAGGCCCCGAAGGCCCTGCCGGGCCTCAAGGCCCACCGGGTGCTGAAGGCCCCATCGGCCCACAGGGGCCACAGGGACCGCAAGGCCCACAGGGTCCGACTGGCCCGGCAGGTCCTGGAGCCGTGTACTTCGAACAACCGATCTCGGTCATAGACACCTTTGAGGACTTCCTCAACGGAGCCGACCTGGAGGTCACCTGCCTGCCCGCGTCCTTCAGCGTGCTCCTGTGGAACGCCACCCATGCCATCGGGTTCTCTATCGTCGGAGCCACGACACAGATGGTCGATCAGGCCGGGTCCCCCTTGATCCTCCTCGACAACTTGAGCCCGGACGACGGCTACTTCAGCGGCATCATCGAGTTCCCCGACCTGAACAACTACCGACTGGATCTCTCCATCCGCCGGCTCGACGTCACCTCCTGCGAGTTGTCGGCGGCGATCACCCCGCTGCAGCAGTGACGAATCGACTGAGGTAGGCGAGACCGGGCAGGGACATGCCCCCTTGCCGATACCTGCCACCGCAGGGGCGAGGCTGGCGGCCCCGCACGTAGCGATCGCCCGCACATCACTGCCCGAGATCGAGGGGGAAACGGTCGGGGGTGGAAGAACCGTCCCGGATGTGGACCGCGAGCCGATGTCGAAGCGAGCTCCGCAGCCCAGCCCAAGCCTTGGGCGTGCAATCATTTCGTCACTGTGACGAAAGAGGCCCGAACCATTTCCTTCCCGTCGGTAAGGAAGCGTTCCCGCGAAAGCTGTCGTCTGGCTGATTCTCAGCCGCGGGGTCGGCGGACGTGGCCGCTGCGGCAGCCGAACCCACGAGCCCTCAGTTGGCCTGCTCATCGAGTCCTTGCAGCCAACGAAGCCTTCGAGCTCGACCCGCAAGCCGATCCACAACGGGAAGCCCCTCCTCGAGCGGATCTCTTCGTG
>DATGOV010000008.1:0-76515 GCA_035305585.1 Acidimicrobiia bacterium
CGTTGATGGCGGGGATTATCTCGCGACCGTAGGCCTCGAGCGTCGCCTCTCTGGCGTCGTGCATCAGGTAGATCCCGAACTGATCGACCCCCAGGTCTCTCAACTCGGAGAGCTTGGCGATGTGGTCCTCGACCGTGCCGAGGACACAGAATCGGTCGACGATGTCGTCGGGCACGAAGTCGGTGGAAGGGTTGTCGGACTTGCCATGGTGGTCGTAGTCGTAGCCCTTCCTGGCTTCGATGTAGTCCGTCAGCGCCTTGGGGATGATCCCGCTCTTGCCGTACCGATCCACCAGGTCGGCGACGTGGTTGCCGACCATGCCTCCGAACCAGCGGACCTGGTCGCGTTGGTGGGCGATGTCGTCGCCCACGTACGCCGGGGCGACCACACAGATCGAGATCTCGTCAGGGTCCCGCCCGGCTCGCTCGGCGGCCTCCCGGACCGCTCCCATCGTCCATTCGAGGATCTGGGGGTCGGCGAGTTGGAGGATGAAGCCGTCGCAGTGCTCGCCGATGGTGGACAGGGCCTTCGGCCCGTACCCTGCTCCCCACATCGGGAGCTCCCACCCGCCACCTTCGGGAATCCAGGGGATCCGCAGCTCTTTGCCGTTGTAGGTCACCGACTCGCCGGCGACCAGGGCCTTGATGATCTTCATCGACTCGACCATCGTCTGGAGCGTCGTCGGCTGTTGGTTGATGTAGCGGAGGGCGGAATCCCCCCGTCCCATGCCGCAGATGGTCCGTCCCCCGAACATCTCGTTCAAGGTGGCGAACAGCGAAGCCAGGACCGTCCAATCGCGGGTTCCCGGGTTGGTGACCATGGGGCCGACGATCATCCGCTCGGTCGAAGCGAGCATCTGTGAGTAGATGACGAACGGTTCTTCCCACAACACGTGGGAGTCGAACGTCCAGCCGTACGTGAACCCGTTCGCCTCCGCCAGTTCGGTGAGCTCGATCACTTTGGAGGCTGGCGGATCGGTCTGGATGACTACCCCGAAATCCATGACCACTTTCCCTCGCTGCACTCGGGCGGGGGGACGACCCCCCGGAACCCCCCGCGCGTCGGCGTACTGGCGTGGACGTCGGTCGCGCCTGTCTTCGAACCGGAAGCGTCCGCGGTTCGCGTCCGCTGCCGCGGGAGGACTTCCGACTGCCGACTTCCGACTTCCGACTTCAGAGTCATGAGCCGTGTTGGGGGAATCCGAGGTCGACTCCGCGGTGCATGGGGTCGGGCCAGCGGCTGATGACGACTTTGGGGCGGGTGTAGAAGTCGACTCCGTGGGGTCCGTAGATGGGGTGGGTGCCGAACAGGGAGTCTTTCCATCCGCCGAAGCTGTAGAAGGACAGGGGGACGGGTATGGGCAGGTTGATGCCGACCATGCCGACTTGGATTTGGTTTTGGAATAGGCGGGCGGCTCCTCCGTCGTTGGTGAATACGGCGGTGCCGTTGCCGTAGGGGGAGGCGTTGATGAGGTCGATGGCTTGTTGGTAGGTGTCGACTCGGACGGTGGACAGGACCGGACCGAAGATCTCGTCTCGGTAGATGGTCATGTCGGGGGTGACCCGGTCGAACAGGGTGGGCCCGACGTAGAAGCCGTCTTCGTAGCCTTCGGGGGCGTAGCCGCGTCCGTCGACGACCAGTTCGGCGCCTTCTTCGACGCCTTTTTGGATGTAGCCGACGACTCGGTCGCGGTGCTCGGGGGTGACGAGGGGGCCCATTTCGGTGTCGGGGTCGGTGCCGGGGCCGGTGCGGAGCTTGGCGACCCGTTCCATCACCTTCGGCAACAGCCGGTCGGCGGCGTCTCCCACCGTGACCACCACCGAGATGGCCATGCACCGCTCACCCGCCGACCCGAACCCGGCCGACACCGCGGCGTCGGCGGCCAGTTCCATGTCGGCGTCGGGCAGCACCACCATGTGGTTCTTGGCTCCGCCCAACGCCTGGACACGCTTTCCGTGGCGGGTGCCGTTCTCGTAGATGTAGCGGGCAATGGGCGTCGACCCCACGAACGACACCGCCGCGATCTGGGGGTGCTCCAAGATCCGGTCCACCGCCACCTTGTCGCCATGCACCACGTTGAACACCCCCGGAGGCAGACCCGCCTCGGCGAGCCATTCCGCCGCCAACAACGACACCGACGGGTCCTTCTCCGACGGCTTCAACACGAACGTGTTACCCGCCGCGATCGCCAACGGATACATCCACATCGGCACCATCGCCGGGAAATTGAACGGGGTGATCCCCGCCACCACCCCCAGAGGCTGACGAATCGTGTACGTGTCCACCCCCGTCGACACCTGCTCAGAGAACTCGCCTTTCACCAGATGGGCGATATTGCAAGCGAACTCCACCACCTCCAGACCCCGCTGCACCTCCCCCAACGCATCCGGGATCGTCTTGCCGTGCTCAGACGTCAACAACTCAGCCATCTCCCGGCGGCGCTCCGCCACGATCCGCCGGAACTCGAACATCACACTCTGGCGGCGAGTCACCGGCACATGCCGCCACTCCTCGAACGCCCTAGCCGCCGCCTCCACCGCCGCATCCACCTCCCCAACGGTGGCCATCGCCACCTCCCCCGTCACCACACCCCTAGCCGGGTCGAACACCGGACCAGTCCGCTCCGGCACACCCTCCCAAACCTTCCCATCGATCCAATGCGCAATCCGCTTCATCTCAACTCCCTGTGGAGGCGGGTAATGGTTCCGATTCTCGCCTTCGGTCAGTGGACGTACTGGTTGGCGCCCCGCTTCACGTATCGTCCGTGCCCCTTCTCACCCACGTACTCTCGGTCGGCGACGACCTTCCTGCCGCGGCTGAGGACCGTGTCGACGGTGCCCGACACCTGCCAGCCCTCGTACGCGGAATAGTCGACTCGCATGTGCTGGTTGTCGACCGAGATCGTCTTCGACTTCCCGGGATCGAACAGGACGATGTCGGCATCCGACCCCACGGCGATGGTGCCCTTCTCGGGGTACATGCCGAACATCTTCGCCGGAGCGGTCGAGCACAGCTCCACCCAGCGGTTGAGGGAGATCCGCCCTTCGGCGACGCCCGCCTGGTAGACGAGCTCCATGCGGGGCTCGACACCCGGCATACCGTTGGGGATCTTCGAGAAGTCGCCCTCCCCCAGCCGCTTCTGGGCGATGAGTCCGTCGAACTCGTCCATGCAGAAGGGGCAGTGGTCGGTGGACACGACCTGGAGGTCGTTGCCTCGCAGCCCTCGCCAGAGTTCCTCCTGGTGGCCGGCTTCCCAGTCGCGCAAAGGAGGCGAGCAGACGTACTTGGCGCCGTCGAATCCATTGCCGAGGTCGTCCAGGCCGAGCAGCAGGTACTGGGGACAGGTCTCGGCGAACACGTTGAGGTCCTGATCGCGAGCGATCGTCACCTCTTCGAGTGCTTCGAGCGCCGACAGGTGGACGATGTACAGCGGCGCTTCCGCCAGCTCGGCCAGCTTGATGGCCCGGTGGGTAGCCTCACCCTCCAGGATCGACTTGCGAACGATCCCGTGGTAGATCGGGTCGGTCTCTCCGCGTTGGAGCGCCTGTTCGACCAGGACGTCGATGGCGATGCCGTTCTCGGCATGCATCATGATCGTCGACCCGTTCTCCGCCGCCTTCTGCATGGCCCGGAAGATCTGGCCGTCGTCCGAGTAGAAGACGCCGGGGTAGGCCATGAACATCTTGAAGGAGGTGACGCCCTCGTCGAAGGCGCTCTCCATCTCCTTCAGCGTCTGCTCGTTGACGTCGGAGATGATCAAGTGGAACCCGTAGTCGATGGCGCAGTTGCCCTCCGCCTTCTGCTGCCAGGCTTCGTAGCCTTCCATCAGGCTCTTGCCCCGCGTCTGGACTGCGAAGTCGACGATGGTCGTCGTGCCTCCCCAAGCGGCCGCTCGAGTTCCCGACTCGAACGTGTCCGAAGCGAAGGTGCCACCGAAGGGAAGCTCCATGTGGGTGTGGACGTCTATGCCTCCCGGGATGACGTACTTGCCGGCGGCGTCGATGATCTCGTCGGCCGCCCAGTCGTGACTTCCGGGCGCCGCCAGGGCGACGATCTTCTCGTCCTCGACGAGGACGTCCGCGGGCACCCGGTCGGTGGCGGTGACGACTGTTCCGTTGGCGATGATGGTGCGTGCCATCTCAGCCTCCTGTAGCTCGCTTCACGGCGGCGTCGAGGATCTCTAGCCCCTCGGCCACCTCGTCGGCAGTGACGGTCAACGGCGGGGCGATGCGGAGGGAGTTGCCATAGAGCCCACCCTTTCCGATCAGCAGCCGGCCCGCCTTCGCTTCTTCCATCACCCGAGCGGTGATGGCCGGGTCGGGCGTTCCGTCGGGTCGGCCCAGCTCCACCCCCAGCATCAGGCCCTTGCCTCTCACTTCGAGGATCTCGGGGACCTCGGCGGCGATGGCGTCCAGTCCTTCTCTCAGCTGCCCACCCATCTTGAAGGCGTTGGACTGCAGGTCGTGGCGGAGGACGTAGTCGAGGTTGGCGAGAGCGCCGGTTGTGGAGAGGGGATTGCCTCCGAAGGTGGATATGGAGTTGGCGGCCAGGCAATCCATGATCTCCGCTCGGGCGATGACGCCGGCGATCGCCAGGCCGTTCCCGAGGCCCTTGGCGAAGGTGATGATGTCGGGGGTGACGCCGTGGGCTTGGTAGCCCCAGAAGTGCTCGCCCGTCCGGCCCCATCCGGTCTGCACCTCGTCGGAGATGAACAGGATGCCGTGGCGGTCGAGCACCTCTTTCATCGCCCCGAAGAACCCGTCGGGCGGGGTGACGAATCCGCCGACACCCTGGATCGGCTCGGCGATCATCGCCGCCACGTCTCCGGCGGTAGCCACCTCGAGGAGATTCTCGAGGTCCGCCACACAGGCGGCGGTGAACTCCTCGTCGGGTAGGTGGCCGAACGGGGAACGGAGCTTGTAGCCGCTGTGGACGTAGGTGACGTCGAACGGCGACAGCGACGTCGCCGACCAGGAACGCTGACCGGTGATCGCCACCGTGGAGTGGGACTTGCCGTGGTAGCTGCCACGGAGCGCCAGGATCTGATTCGAGCGTCGGTACTGGGTCGCCAGCATCAGGGCGGTGTCGTTGGCCTCGGTGCCGGAGTTGGTGAAGAACACCTTGGCGTCGGGGATCCCCGACAACTCGGCGATCTTCTCCGCCAGTTCGATCTGGGACTCGATCAGGTACAGGGTCGAGGTGTGGACCATCTTCTCGGCCTGTGCCTTGATCGCCTCGATGATCTCCGGGACGTTGTACCCGGTCATCGTCGTCAGGATCCCACCGAAGAAGTCGAGGTAGGTGACACCCTCGGCGTCGGTGACCCTCCTCCCCTGGCCGTCTATCAGCGAGATCGGTTGCTCGTAGTACAGCGCCAGCCAGCTCGGCATCACTCGGCGGTGCCGAGCGAGCAGCTCCTCGTGAACGCTCATGAGACTTCCGACCTCCGGATTCCGAATCCAGAAAGTGACTTCACGGCTCCACCAGCGGCTGATAGACGTCGGGACGGCGGTCGCGGTAGAACGCCCAGATTCGGCGGACCTCCTCGACCATGTCCATCTCCAGGTCGCGGACGACCAGTTCCTCGTCGGTGTCGGAGGCCGCGTCTCCCACGATCTGGCCGCGCGGATCGACGAAGTAGGAGGATCCGTAGAAGTCGTTGTTACCGAAGGGCTCCTTCCCGACCCGGTTGATGGCCCCGACGAAGTACTCGTTGGCCACGGCTGCCGCCGGCTGCTCGAGGTTCCACAGGTACATAGACAGACCCCGGCTGGTGGCCGACGGGTTGAAGACGATCTTGGCGCCCGCCAGCCCGAGGGCTCGCCATCCCTCGGGGAAGTGGCGGTCGTAGCATATGTACACGCCGATCCGGCCCACCGCGGTGTCGAACACGGGATAGCCCATGTTGCCGGGGCGGAAGTAGAACTTCTCCCAGAATCCATTGACGTGGGGGATGTGGGTCTTGCGGTACTTGCCGAGGTAGGTGCCGTCGGCATCGATCACCGCCGCCGTGTTGTAATAGAAGCCCTCGTCGGCCTTCTCGAACATCGGGACGACCAGCACCATCTCGGTGTCTTTCGCCAGTTGGATCATCCGCTGCATCGTCGGCCCGTCGGGGATGGGCTCGGCCGAGTCGAAATGGGCGTTGTCCTGCACCTGACAGAAGTACGGGGTGTTGAAGATCTCCTGGAAACACATCACGCGGGCGCCTTCGTTGGCGGCCTGCTCGGCGTACTTGACGTGCTTGTCGACCATCGACTGGGTGTCGCCGGTCCACTCCGTCTGGAGGATCGCCGCTCTCACGATGTTGGCCATGCTCGTTCTCCTCTCATCGCGGGGTGGGGCGACCGGCCGCCGCCCCTCCCCTCTCTCTTCGAGTTCTACTCGCCTCCGGGGTTGAGTTGCACCTCGACCCTCTCCCAGCTCTCCCCTCTCACGTCGAGACCGCGCTCTTCGAGGGCCGCCACCGCCGCTTCGGCGAGATCGGTGCGGTAGACGTCCGGGCTGATCTCCACGCCTTGCAGGTCGGGGATCTGAGTGGTGGCGATTTCGATCGTCTGGTTCCACAGATCCTCGTTCATGACTCCGATCCCGTGGGTCGCCGGCCAGATCAGGGCGTTGATCTCGTTCATCATCCACGTCTGGTGGCTCAGTCCGAGGGTGGAGCCTGCGTCCAGCACCGACTGCACGCAGTCGTCGGGGTTGTCGCGGCAGTAGATCCAGCCCTCGAAACTCGCCTCGAGGAAGCGGCGGGCGACGTCCTCGTTCTCGGCGATCCAGTCGGAGTTCACCCACAGAGAGTCCTGCAGCATGGCGGTTCCGACCTCGTTGAAGTCGATGACATCGAGGTCATCCGGCTGATAGAGCTCGCCCGTCTCGGGGTTCTCCGCCTCCAGCACCTGGGCGTACTCGTTGTAGGTCATCGCCTCCGCCGAGTCGATCTCCCGGTTGAGGAGAGCCGACATCGTGAAGTCCTGGGCGACGAGCTCCACATCGGGGACGTCGTACTTCTCGATGGCCGCCAGCAGCTCGTATTCGTTTCCGAAGCCCCAGTTGCCGACCTTCTTGCCGGCCCAATCCTCCGGCGAGGTGATCCCCGAGTCCTTCCAGCTCACCATCAGCGTTCCCGAGCGCTCGAAGATCTGGGCGACGTTGATGATGTCGGCGCCGGCTTCTCGGGACACGAGAGCCTTGGGCACCCAGGCGATCCCGAACTCCGCCCCTCCTGAGGCGAGCACCTGTTGAGGCACGATGTCGACGCCGCCCTCCAGGATCTGGACTGACAGACACTGGGCGTCGTAGTACCCCTGATCGACGGCGGCGTAGTAGCCGGCGAACTGCGCCTGGGCGAACCACTGGAGCTGGAGGCGCACGTCGTCCGGGCTGTCACACGCCTCCATCTCCGCAGCGGTGTCCGATCCCGTGTCGGCCGGGGTGGTGTCACCCGGCCCGGTGGTGCCGTCTCCCTCTTCTGCCCCGCCGCCACACGCGGCGAGGACGAGCGCCAGAACGGCCAGGAGACCCAGCAGGCGCCGGTAGTTGCTTCTCATCGTTCCCTCCCGGGGTCGTCATTGCCTCTCTCCGATCATCGAGTCCCTCCTCAGTCCGCCGCCCGCAATGAGACGTGCCACGGCATGACGAGTCGTTCGCTGACCAGGACCACGAGATACAGGCCGATGCCGAGGACTGCCGAAACGAGGATGGCCGCCCAGGCGTCGGGGAATTGGAAGAGTTGGGCGCGGTTGACGATGTACTGGCCGAGCACGTTCTGGGGGCCACCGAAGTACTCGGCGATGATCGCCCCGATGAGTGACAACGGCACTGCCACCTTCATCGCGGTGAAGAAGTACGGCAGGGCATTGGGGATGCGCACCCGGCGGAGGACCGTGTACGGCGAGGCCGCCATCGCCCGCATCAACTCCAACTCGGAGGGGTCCACCTCGGCCAGCCCCCGGGCGGTGTTCGCCATGACCGGGAAGAACACCATCACGCCCACGACCGCCATCTTCGAGACCGGATTCGTGGACCCGAAGAGCTGGTTGAAGATGGGGGCGGTGGCGACGATCGGCATGGCGTTGACCGCGGCGGCGAACGGCATCGCACCCAAGCGCAGAGTTGTCCATCGCGCCACGGCAGCCGCCGCTCCCACGCCGAGGATCGTGCCGATCACGAGCCCGCCCAGCGCCTCTCCCAGAGTGCGGAGGCCGTAGGGCCAGATCACCCCGGCGTTGCCGACGAAGGACGCCCAGATAGCCGACGGCGCCGGGAGGATGAAAGACTGGATGCCCAGCGCTCTGACCGAGAGCTCCCAGGCTCCGACGACCGCGACGAAGGCGAGGACCGGAGCCACGGCGCGGTGACGCAGCCAGGTCACACCGCCACCTCCCGTTGGCGGAGGGCCTCGCGCACCTCGGTCAACAGCTCGAAGAATCGGGGGCTCTCTCGGGCCTCCATCCCCCGCGGCTGGGGCAAGTCCACCGTGATCCGATGCGTGATACGGCCCGGGCGGGAGGACATCACCACGACGCGGGTGGAGAGGAAGACGGCTTCGGGAATCGAATGCGTGACGAAGACGACCGTGGTGCCTGTGTCTCGCCAGATGCGCAGGAGCTCTTGCTGCATGGCCTCCCGGGTCATCTCGTCCAGCGCCCCGAACGGCTCGTCCATCAGGAGGAGAGGAGGGCGCTGGCCCAGGGCTCGGGCGATCGCCACTCGCTGCTGCATGCCCCCGGAGAGCTGCCACGGATAGTGGTCGGCGAAGTCCGACAGATTCACCATCTCGAGGAGCTCGTCGGCGCGCCCCCGCCGCTCCTCGGCAGGGACTCCGGCCAGTTCCAGGGGCAGCTCCACGTTGCGGCGAACCGTCCGCCAATCCAGGAGGGTTGCCTTCTGGAAAGCGATCCCGTAGTCACCGTCGATGCGGGCGCGCTCGGGGTCCTTGCCGTTGACCGTCAAGATGCCCGAGGTCGGGGCGAGGAGATCGCCGATGAGCCGGAGGAGGGTCGACTTGCCGCATCCGGACGGGCCGATGAGCGACACGAACTCGCCGGATTCGATCTGCAGGTCGATGTCGGAGAGGGCGTGGACGGTCCCCGAGTTGCCGCTGAAGGTCTTGGTGAGCTTCTGGGCGTCGACGATGAAACCCATCAGATCGTCACCTCCCGGCGCGCCGAGGGGAGGGTGAGACGCTCGGCCACCGCCACGAGGCCGACGAATGCGATCCCGCCGATCGCCGACATGAGCACGGCCGCGTACAACTTGGACGGGTCGGCGGCGAACGTCTGGTTGAACTGCAGCAACGCACGGCCGAGGCCGTCGGCGAACCCGGCCGGCAGCTCACCCACTATCGCTCCCACCACGGAGGCGGCGGCCGAGATCTTCAAGGCGGTGAAGATGTAGGGCAGGGCGGAGGGGATCTGGAGCTTGGTGAGCCTCTGCCACGGAGTGGCGGCGTAGGAGTCGAACAGCTCGGTCGCCGTTGCCTCCGGCGAGCGGAGCCCGCGCACGGTGTTGATCGCCACGGGGAAGAACGTGAGGTAGGCGGCGATGATCGACACCATCGTCCATCCGGGGAGCTCGAGTTGACGACCCCAGACCACGACCATCGGTGCGACGGCGATGATGGGGATCGTCTGGCTCGCCACCACGTAGGGCATGAAGGCCCGCTCGGCGGCCAGAGAGCGTACGAACACCACTCCGATGCCGAAACCGACCACCGCGCCGACGAGGAAGCCGACCAGCGCTTCGCGAAGGGTGTAGATCGTCGCCACGAGCAGGGTGAGGATCAGGGGCTCGGCATTCCGGCGGGCGGGGGCGACGAGGGCGGCGACCACGTCCCACACGTGCGGGAGGGAGCCGTTCCCGGGCCGGGGCCGCATCTCGACGCCGAGGATCGGCCATGTCCCGTCCCAGATCGCCCCCAGGAACTTGTAACCCTCCCAGAGGGCGACGAGGAGGGCGAGGACGGCGAGGAAGGCGACGCCGCGTCGGAGCGGGCCGGTGCCGGTTCGCCCTGGCTGTCTCGCCGCTGCCACGGCGGTCGACTATACGCGTCCGCTGGACGGATCGACGACAAAATCCCTTTGTTTCAGGTATGTTTCTCGCCGTGGACTCCTCCCGACTCGCCAGGTTCGTTCGTGACCGGTCGGTCGCAGGGGTCGTCGAGGGAGTGAGTCGGATGATCCGAGAAGGCTCTATCGCCCCCGGCGAGCGCCTTCCCACCGTTCGATCCATCGCCGCCGAGCTCGGAGTGGGAGTGGCCACGATCTCGCGGGCATGGTCCCGACTCGCCGACGCCGGCATGATCGAGACCAGGGGTCGGGCAGGGTCTTTCGTTCCTCTCCTCGAGCGGCGTCATGCCGTGCGCTTCTTCCGTTACTCCCGCCACGGTGAGTTCCGCCTCGACCTGTCCACGGGGATGCCCGACCCGGCGCTGCTGCCGCCGCTTCGGCGCGCCCTCGAGAATCTCGAGGAGATGCCCCACCCCACCAGCTACATCGCCCCGCCCGTGGTGCCCGCCCTGGAGGAGCAGATCCGACGGCTGCTCCCATTCCCGGCCGAGGCGGTCACGGTGGTCGATGGAGCACTCGACGCCCTCGACCGACTGCTGGGCCCGCGCGTCAGGCTGGGCGATCGGGTGGCGGTCTCCGATCCCGGCTTTCCGCCGTTGTTCGACCTCATCGAAGCACACGGTGGGGTGGCGGTACCCGTCGAGACAGACGACGAGGGGATGGTCCCCGATTCCCTGGCGCGGGCTATGCGGGACCGGCCCGTCGGGATGGTGATCCAGCCGCGGGCGCAGAATCCGACGGGAGTGTCGATGACTCCGGGGCGAGCGAAGGAATTGGCGGAGATCATCGACCGCTCCGATGTCTGGGTGGTCGAGGACGACCACTCGGGCATGATCTCGTCCTCGCCGCTCGTGAGCCTCGCATCGCAGTTCCCCGAGCGGGTGTTCCACATCACCAGTTTCTCGAAGTCACACGGCCCGGACTTCCGGATCGCCAGCATCGCCGGTCCCGCTGCTGCTCTCGCCGAACTGGTAGATCGTCGGAGGCTGGGACCCGCCTGGACCTCGCGGTTCCTCCAGAGCATCCTCGCGGAGCTGCTGGCGGACCCGGCCACGGCGGAGCTGGTCGCCGAGGCGCGGTCCGCCTATGCCCAACGCAGGGCGAAGCTGGCGGCTTCTCTGACCGAGCGCGGGCTGGCCACCACGGGAACGGACGGGTTGAATCTGTGGGTCTCGGTGCCCGACGAGCAAGCAGCTCTGGTGATGCTGGCGGCGAGAGGGATCGCGGTGGCTCCGGGGCGCCCCTTCCAGCTCCGGCCTACCTTCGAAGGCCACATCCGGATCACCACCGGTGGCATCGATGCCGATCTCACAGAGGTGGCGGAGATTCTCTCCGCCTGAGACGTCAGAGGTCCAGCGGGTCGACGTCGATGCGGACCGTGGCGCCGCCGTCCCGCCAGCGTTGCACCAGCTTCCGAAGATCCCGCTTGAACTTCCCCAGGCCGGTCCCCTGGACGAGCCACCTCTGGCCGTCGCCCCGGTCGGCAGGGCCCAGGATGGCGTTCTCGCGAGCGATCGACCGGAGGTCGGCGTCGACGGTGCCGCCGTAGCCTCTCACCTCGACGACCAGGATCTCGGAGGCGGGCGGGTAGCCCATGGCGCGGCGCACCTCCATCTCCTGTTCGAGGAACTCGAGGGGATCACCCCGACGGAGCGCCGTCACGAGCGGCTGGTCGGGCATGGCGGTCTGGAGCACGAGCCGCCTTCCGCTCCCCCGTTTCACCCGCCCCGCCAAGCGGGCGAGCACGCGCAGCGCCTCCTCCGCGGCTCGGAAGTGGGTGCCGAGCACCAGACCGTCGACGTCGACCGCCACGGCGAGGTCGACCCCAGAAACGCCGGCGAGGTCTCGTTCGGTGCCGACGACCACCGGCGCACCTGACCCAGCCTCCCCTACGCGGTCGCCGAACTGTCCGCGTAGCTCGGCCAGCACGCGTCCCACTCCGGCGCCGAGCGGTTCGAACGTCGGGTTGCCGCAGCTGAGGCAGGGCTGTGACGGGGTACCGCAGCGGCTGCAAGCCTCGCCCGGGTCGGGGCGGGACCCACAGGTCGGACAGCGGCGCAGTTCCTTGCAGTTGGAGCAGCGGTAGGCGGGGGCGTATCCCCGCCGGTGGGTGAACACGAAGACCCGGCCGCCGCCGTCGACTGTGGCGCGGATCGCAGCCCGCACGCGGGAGGAGACCAGCCCGCTCCCGGGTGGTTCCTCGTTTCGGTCCACGACCTCGACTAGGGGCCAGACGCGCGGCACGCCGCGAACCACCTCCGTCCCCGCCGCCAGCAACTCGAGCGACGGGGTGGGGCCGACATACACCTGGGTGAAGCCCTCGAGCCGGGAGCGGGTCATGAGGAACCGCCGGACCGCCACCGTCGGGGTCTGACGGTCCTTCATCGCCCGACGACCCTCTTCGATCACCACGGCCACCCCGAGGTCGACCACCGGCCATTCCGCCACCCGGGGGGTGCCCACGACCAGTCCCGCACTCGTCGCGGCCCGGACCCACCGGGAGGTGATCGTGGCATCGTCGAGTTCTCCGTCGACCTCGATCACATCGATTCCCAGGGCTCGCCGGGCCGTGTCGGCGATGAGGCGGGTCTCGGCGGCGGTGGCCGCAACGACCATCACGGACCGCCCGGCGGCCAGGACGGGGGCCAGGGCCGAGAGCCAGGTCATGTCCTCCCACGACGTGAGCAGAGCGGTGGCGGGTTTCCGGCCGCCGGCGGCGACGGTGGCGGCGAGCTCGTCCAGCGGGTGACGCGGTTGCGGCGACGGGGTCACGGTCGGTGCCGCCGTCGGCTTCGGCCGCCCTGGCAGGTTGGGCGGGCCGGATCGCTCCAGCATCACCGACACCGGAGCCACGTAGTAGTGGGCCGCCCAGATCAGGGCATCCCGCAGCTTGGGCCCGAATATCGGCAGCTCGCCGGAGACGCCGGCGATCGGTTTCAAGTCGCCGCGGTCGCGCTCGGCGATCTCCACGACATGGCCTCGCACTCGCCGGCCGCCGAGGGGAACCCGCACGATCCGGCCCACCTCCACGCGCGGGCGGTGCGACTCCGGGATGGCGTACCAGAAGCCGTTGTCGACGGCGAACGTCGGAACGGCGGGAACGACTCGAGCTGCTGTGGTCAGAGGCTCTCAGCCGCCCGCCGCAGGTCGTCTGCGACGTCGGTGCTCTCCCAGGGGAACTGGTCGGCGCTCCCCGGTCGTCCGAAGTGTCCGTAGGCGGCGGTGGGGCGGTAGATGGGTCTCAGCAAGTCGAGACGCTTGATGATGGCGCCGGGCCGGAAGTCGAAGTACTCCTTCACGAGTGCCGTGAGTTTGCCCGGGTCGACGGCGGACGTCCCGAACGTGTCGACGTGGACGGAGAACGGCTCGGGCGTTCCGATGGCGTAGGCCAGTTGGAGCTCGCAGCGGGAAGCCAACCCGGCGGCCACGATGTTCTTGGCGGCCCAACGGGCGCCGTAAGCCGCCGTGCGGTCGACCTTCGACGGGTCCTTTCCCGAGAAGGCTCCGCCGCCGTGGCGGGCGTAGCCGCCGTACGTGTCGACGATGATCTTGCGGCCCGTGAGCCCGGTGTCGGCATGCGGGCCGCCGATCTCGAACTTGCCGGTGGGGTTGAAGAAGTAGCGGGCGTCATCCGAGAGCATCCCGTCGGGGACGGTCGGGACCACCACCTCGTCCCACACCGCCTTCGCCATCATGTCCGAGTCCATGTCTTTCTTGTGGTGGGCAGAGACGAGGATCGAGGTGACTCGCTTCGGTTTGCCGCCCTCGTACTCCACGGTCACCTGGGTCTTCCCGTCGGGAAGGAGGAAGTCGAGGATGCCGAGCTTCCTCACCTCGGCCAACCGCTCCGCCAGGCGATGCGCCATCTGGATCGGGAACGGCATCAGCTCGGTCGTCTCGTCGACAGCGAACCCGAACATGATGCCCTGGTCGCCCGCCCCCCACGCTTCGATGTCGCCGCGGTCGACACCTTGGGCGATGTCGGGCGACTGGGTGTGGGCGAACACGAGGATCTCCACGTCGTCGGCCCGGAAGTAGTCGTCGTCGACGTAGCCCAGATCACGTATGGTCCGGCGGGCGATGTCCTCGAAGTCGGGCCGGTGTCTCGTGTTCAGCTCGCCGGCCACCACCGCTCTACCGGTGGTCACGAGTGTCTCGCAGGCGACTCTGCCGAGCGGATCGTGGGCCAGGACGTCGTCGAGGACAGCATCGCTGATGGCGTCGGCCACCTTGTCGGGGTGGCCCTCCGTGACGGACTCGGACGAGAAGTACCAACGAGAGGACATGAGGCCCACAGCTTATCGCCCGATGTGGCGAGCAACGATGTCCATGAGACGGGAGGCGACTTCGGTCTTGGACAGCTGAGGCCAGCGGTCGACCGTGCCGTCGGGCGAGATGATCGTGACCTGATTCGTGTCGGTGCCGAACCCGGAGCCGGGGGCGGTCACGTCGTTGTAGACCATGAGGTCGACGCCCTTGCGCTTCGCCTTCTCGATCGCACGTTCCACCGGGCCGGTCTCGGCGGCGAACCCGACCGTGAAGATGTCCTCGTCGCGGGCGACCACCGACGCCAGGATGTCGGGTGTCGGCTCGAGGATCAGGGCGGGTGGACCGTCGGTGCGGCTCAGCTTGTCCTGGGCGGCGTCGGCCGGGCGGAAATCGGCTACTGCAGCGGCGAAGATGGCGACGTCGGGGTGGATCTTCTCGACTGCCTCCAGCATGTCTTGGGCCGACTCCACCCGGTGCGTCGTCACGCCGGGCGGGTCGGGGAGCTCCGACGCCGTGACGAGCTCCACGTGGGCGCCGCGTCGGGCCGCGGCGACGGCGATGGCGTGGCCCATCTTCCCCGATGACCGGTTGCCGAGATAGCGCACCGGGTCGAGCGCCTCACGGGTCCCGCCCGCCGTGACGAGCACCGTGAGGCCGTCCAACGGGCGATGGAACATCGATGCCGCCAACTCGACTATGTCGTCGGGTTCGGCGACGCGTCCCATCCCCACGTCGCCGCCGGCCAGTTCGCCGGCGAAGGGGCCGATGAGGCGGTGGCCGTCGGCCTCGAGACGGGCGATGTTGCGTTGTGTCGCCGGGTGCTCCCACATCTCCGTGTGCATCGCCGGGGCGAGGATCACCGGGGCGCGGGTGGCGAGCAGGGTCGCCGCCAGCGCGTTGTCGGCGATGCCATTGGCGAGACGGCCGATGGTGGCGGCGGTGGCGGGCGCCACGATCACCAACTCCGCCCATCGGGCCAAGTCAGTGTGAGGGCTGACGGACGCATCGGCGAACAGGTCCGTGACTGGATGCGTACCGGTGAGCGAGGCGAAGGTCTGGGCCCCGACGAACCGTTGAGCCGCCGAGGTCATGACGACCTTGACTTCCGCACCGGCCTCGAGGAGACGTCGGGCGAGGTAGGCGGACTTGTAAGCCGCGACGCCACCGGAGACGCCGAGGACGACCCGGCGGCCGGAGAGCATCAGTCCTCTTGCTTCTCCACCGCGACCTTGCCCTCGGCGATCTCCTCCATGGCGATGGTCAGCGGCTTGCGGGACAGGGAGTGGACCTGCGGCGGCACGTATTCGCCGATCCCTCCACCCAGTTGGCTGAAGTAGGCGTTGATCTGGCGCGCACGTCGCGCGGCGACCACGACCGCGGCAAAGCGGTTGCCGATGGTGCCGATCACGTCTTCGATCTCCATGGAGAACCTCGATTCAAGAACACTCGATGAGCAGGAAACCTGTCTAGAGCAGAAGCGTAGTCGGCGCCTGGAGCGACTCCTACCGATGCGCCGGCTCGGCGAGTATCTCGAGGATCTCTCCCACTGCCCGCTCCATGTCGTCGTTGACGACGATGTGGTCGAACAGCTCGGGGGCCGCCGCCAGCTCCTCCTCGGCGATCCGCAGTTTCGCCTCGATGTCTTCCGGGGAGGTGTCGGCGCGCTTTTCCAGCCGACGGCGCAGATCGTCCATCGACGGTGGGGCGATGAAGATCATCAGGGCGTCGGGGATCACCTGCCGAATCTGGCGGGCGCCCTGGACCTCGATTTCCAGCAGGACATCCCGTCCGTCGGCGATCGCAGCCTCCACCGCGTCCCGGGGAGTCCCGTAGTAGTTCCCGTTGAACACCGCCCACTCGAGCAGGTCACCTCTGTCGATCAGCTGGCGGAACTGCTCCGGAGTGACGAACCGGTAGTGGAACCCCTCGATCTCACCCGGACGCGGGTCGCGGGTCGTGGCGGACACGGAGAAGTGCACCGGGATCCTGCGCCGGAGCTCGGCCACGATCGTGGACTTCCCGACGCCACCGGGCCCCGAGATGACCAGCAGGCGTCCCCGCTCGCGGGACGCGGGACTGTCAGGAGAACTCTGAGAGGAGTCCGGCACGTTGCCGTTCACCGAGCCCGCGGAGTCGGCGGTTGTCGGCGATCTCGTATTTCTCCATGAGGCGTTTCGCCTTCACCTTGCCGGTGCCGGGCATGGCGGCAAGCAGCGCCTCGACCTTGATTCCTCCGATGATGTCGTCCTCCTCGGCGCGTTTCAGGACCTCAGACAAGGTGATGGTGCCGGTCTTGAGCAACTCCTTGAGCTCGGCGCGAACCCGGCGCGCTTCGGCAGCCTTGGCGAGAGCGGCGGCTCGTTGCTCATCTGTCAGTTCCGGCGGCTTCATCGATCCTCCCACGAGTGGACGGCGCGACTGTATCAGGGGAGATTACGGTCATGACGTACGCATTCGGACCCTAGCCGCCGTGCACATCGAGTTCGATTCCACCGTCCAGTGACCGCCTATTTCATCTCCGGGGCCAGCTCGGGACTCGGTGCCGAGATGGCCCGCCAGCTCGTGGCCCGAGGCGACTCCGTGGCCCTGGCCGCCCGCCGTCTGGATCGGCTCGAGGCCCTCGAGCAAGAGCTCGCCGCATTGCCGGGAAAGGTCAGTGTCCACGCTCTCGACGTGACGGACGCGGCGGCCGTGGTGGCGTCGATGACGATGGCGGACACCCAGCTCGGAGGCCTCGACGTGGTCGTGGTGAATGCGGGAGTCGGCGGCGGGGCCCGGTTGGGGACCGGCGGGTTCGCCCGCAACCGGGCACTGATCGAGACCAACCTGACGGGAGCCCTGGCACAGATCGAGGCGGCTCTGGAGCTGTTCCGCGCCCGGGGAATGGGCCATCTGGTGCTCGTCTCGTCGCTCGCCTCCGTGCGGGGCCTCCCCGGCTCCGCCGCGGTGTACTCCGCCACCAAGGCAGCCCTAGCCGTTGTCGGTGAGTCCCTGCGAATCGAGCTCGCCGGCTCCGGCATAGCGGTGACTACGCTTCGGCCCGGCTACATCCGCACCGACCTCTCGGCCAGCAGCCGCTTCCCGTACCTGAGCCCGCTGGAGCAGGGAGTGTCGGCGATGATCGCGGCGATGGACTCACGGAGGGGCGACGTGGTCGTGCCGGCGTGGCCATGGCGGCCTCTGGGGTGGCTCCTTCGCGCCGCGCCTGCGGCTCTCATCCGTCGCTTCCTGTGAGCCGTCCGGTTTCGAGCCGTGCCCGGCGGACCTCCTCGGCGATGGCGACGGCGGCCGCTACCGGATCGGAAGCGCGGGTGATCGACCGGCCCACCACCAGCCAGTCGGCTCCGCGTCGGATCGCCTCCGTCGGGGACGACACGCGTGCCTGATCGTGGGTCTCGGAGCCGGATGGCCGGATCCCGGGCGTGACGCGCTCCAGGTCTGGTGCCACCTGGGCCACGTCACCGAGCTCCTTCACCGAGCACACGACTCCTTCGACACCGGCTGTGGCGGCGAGGCGTGATAGGCGCGCCACCTGCCGGCCGGGGGTGCCCGTCACACCGGTGGCTGCCAGATCGGAGCCGGTGAGGCTGGTCAGCACCGTTATCGCCAGGATCCCCGCCTGGTGCCCGGCAGCACCTTCCTCGAGGCCCTCGACCGCCGCTTCCAGCATCGCCGACCCACCGGCGGCATGGGCCGTCACCCATCGCGCCCCGATCGCTCCCAGATTTCGGGCGGCCCTCCGCACCGTGTTGGGGATGTCGTGGAGCTTGGCGTCGACGAACACCGGCAGCCCCAACTCGCGGATCGCTGCCACGGTCGCCGGGCCCGGCCCGGTCAAGAGCTCGAGACCGACTTTGAAGCCGCCGACATGGGGAGCCAGTAGCCGTGCCGTCTCGACGGCGGTCCTGGCCTCGCCGTAGTCGAGGGCGACGATCACGGGGTCGTGCTCGCTCAACGATCCTCCTTCGACGCGAGTGCCGATCCGATGAGGTCGGCGACGGATGTGAGGCCGCGACGGGCGCACCAGTCGACGAGTTCGCCGAGGATGCGAGCGGCCGCTCGGGGCTCGGCGAAGTGGACGGTGCCCAATGCCACCGCGGTGGCCCCGGCCATCATGTACTCGACGACGTCGCGGCCCGAGACCACCCCGCCGCAGCCCACGATGGGAAGCGAGGGCAAGCGGGATGCCACCTCCATGACACAGCGCAGAGCGACGGGCTTGAGCGGCGGGCCGGAGTACCCGCCGGCGCCGGACGACAGGACCGGGCTGGCCGTCTCGACGTCGATGGCGGCGCCGTGGATGGTGTTCGTGAGCGTGACCCAGTCGGCGCCGACCTCGGCACACGCCTCGGCCACCGCGGCGATGTCGGCCGCATTCGGTGACAGCTTGGCGCCGATGGGAGCCGAGGTCTCCCGGCGGACCGCTGCCACCACCTCCGCCGAGCGTTTCGCATCGAGGGCGAACATGCGGCCGTCCTCGAGGTTGGGACACGAGAGGTTGATCTCGACGGCCGCCACCCCGGCTCGTTCGAGCTTCGCCGCCACACGGGCGAACTCGTCCGGTGTGCGGCCGACGGCGGATCCCCAAACGGGGCAGCCGACACCGATGAGACGAGGCGCGGTCTCTCTCACCCAGGCGTCGATCCCCGGATTCTGGATGCCGATGGCGTTGAGCATTCCGGCCCCTGCGGGTGCGAGCCGGGGCGGCCGCCGGCCCGGCCACGGATCCTCGGAAACGGACTTGGCCGTCATCGCCCCGTAGGCCGACACGTCGGCGACGCGGGTGAACTCCCAAACCGAGCCCACGGTTCCCGAGGCGGCGACGAGCGGAGTGGCCAGCCGCTGTCGTCCGAGTTCCACGCCGATGCCGACCGTCATGGCCGCCCGTTGGCCGAGTGCCACTCCTGGAGGCTGCGCGGGTTCGAGATGGCCACCGTGCCGGCGCGCAGGCTGCGGGCCACGGCCAGGCCCCCCTGGATTGTGGTGACGCACGGCACGCCGACGCTGCGGGCGGCGTGGCGAATCACCCGGCCGTCGGACCGGGCCCGGCCGCCCCGGGGAGTGTTGATGACGAGTTGGACCTCCCCGGCGAGGATCCGGTCGCGGGTGTCGCGGGGTCCCTCCCCTACCTTGTTCACCGGCTCGGCGGGGATGGCGTGGTGCTCCAGGTAGCGGGCCGTGCCCGGAGTGGCGACGATCTCGAACCCGAGCATCGTGAACGCCTGGGCCACGGCCAGGCCCAGTGGCTTGTCCCGATCGGCGAACGAGAGGAACACCCGGCCTCGCGTCGGCAACACATGGCCGGCGGCGAGGAGGGCCTTGGCATAGGCGACCCCGACATCGGGGGCGATGCCCATGACCTCGCCCGTCGACCGCATCTCCGGGCCGAGGACCACGTCTTCCTCCGGGAAGCGGTCCCAAGGGAGCACCGCCTCTTTCACCGCCACGAAGCCGTTGGCACGGCGGCGCGGCACCAGCCCCTCGTCCCGGAGCTGCTCGATCGTCGCTCCCACCATGACCCGGGCAGCGATCTTTGCCAGCGGCAGCCCGGATGCCTTGGAGATGAAGGGCACGGTCCGGGATCCGCGGGGATTGGCTTCGAGGACGTAGACGTCGTCGCCTTTGACCGCGAACTGGATGTTGATCAGTCCCCGCACGTCGAGGGCCCGGGCGAGCTCCTCGGTCACGGTCAGGATCTCCTTGTGGGCCTCCTCGGAGAGCGTCGGAGGCGGAGTGACGCACGCTGAGTCCCCCGAGTGGACCCCGGCCTCCTCCACGTGCTCCATCACTCCCCCGACCAACAGCTCCGACCCGTCGTAGACGGCGTCGACGTCGACCTCCACCGCGCCTTCGAGGAACCGGTCGATGAGGATCGGCGCCCCCGACTGTTCGGGGTCGGTCTCGGCCCTCTCCCCGTACAGCTCCCGGACGTAGTCGCTCAACTCGTCGAACGAGTAGACGACCCGCATCTTGCGGCCGCCGAGGACGTAGGAAGGACGGACCAGCACCGGCAGGCCGATGCGGTCCACCACCTCCTCCGCCTCGATGACCGAGGTGGCGGTGCCGGCGGGAGGCTGTCGGATGCCGAGCCGGTCGCACAAGGCCGAGAACTGCTCGCGGTCCTCGGCGGCGTCGATGGAGGCCGGAGACGTGCCGGCGATCGGCACGCCGAACTCGGACAGCTTCCGAGCCAGGTTGAGCGGGGTCTGTCCGCCGAGCTGCACGATCACCGCTTCGGGTCGCTCGACTTCGACGATCGACAACACGTCCTCGACGGTGAGAGGCTCGAAATACAGGCGGTCGGAGGTGTCGTAGTCGGTGGAGACGGTCTCGGGGTTGCAGTTGACCATGACCGTCTCGTAGCCGGCGTCGCGGAGGGCGAAGCTGGCGTGGACGCAGCAGTAGTCGAACTCGATGCCTTGGCCGATGCGATTGGGCCCCGAGCCGAGGACGATGACCCGCGGTTTGTCGGCCGGGGGCACCTCGCTCTCCTCCTCGAACGTGCCGTACATGTACGGAGTGAGCGCTTCGAACTCGGCGGCGCAGGTGTCGACCGTCTTGTAGGTCACGTGGACTCCCCGGTCGCGGCGGCGCCGGCGGATGGCGTCCTCGGTCTCCCCCCACAGGTACGCGATCTGGCGGTCGGAGAAGCCCATCCGCTTTGCAGGCCGGAGCAGCGAGTCGTCTCCGGGAGCCGCTTCGAGCTCCTTCCGCATCTCGACGATCTCGGCGACCTGGTCGATGAACCAAGGGTCTATGGAAGACAACCCGCTGACCCTCTCGACGTTCCAGCCGCGGTGCAGGGCTTCGGCGACCGCGAAGATCCGCTCGGGGGCGGGCCGGGACACGGACTCCTCCAGGGCGGCGTCGTCGAGGGAGCGCATCGGCGCCTCGGCCGGGCCGGCGCCGAGCCCCGAGTGGCCGTTCTCCAGGCTGCGGAGTGCCTTCTGGAGGGCCTCCGGGAAGGTCCGGCCGATCGCCATGGCCTCCCCGACCGAGCGCATCGACGTCGTGAGGGTGTCGGGTGCGGCGGGGAACTTGGCGAAGTCGAACCGGGGCACCTTCACCACGACGTAGTCCAGCGCCGGCTCGAACGACGCCGGGGTCGCCCCGGTGATGTCGTTGGCGATCTCGTCGAGGGTGTAGCCGACCGCCAGGAGGGCGGCGATCTTGGCGATCGGGAACCCGGTCGCCTTCGACGCCAAGGCGGAGGAACGGGAGACGCGGGGGTTCATCTCGATCACCAGTCGACGCCCGGTCCGAGGGTCCACGGCGAACTGGACGTTCGATCCGCCCGTCTCCACGCCGATGGCACGCAGCACCTCGATGGCATCCCGGCGCATCTCTTGGTACTCGCGGTCGGAGAGGGTCTGGATGGGGGCGACTGTGATCGAGTCGCCGGTGTGGACCCCCATCGGGTCCAGGTTCTCGATGGAGCAGACGATCACAGCGTTGTCGACGCGGTCGCGCATCACCTCCATCTCGAACTCTTTCCAGCCGTAGACGGACTCCTCGACGAGGATCTCATTCACGGGTGACGCTTCGAGGCCCCGGCGGGCGGCCTCTATGAACTCGGTTTCGTCGTGGGCGATGCCCGTGCCTCCCCCGCCGAGGATGTAGGAGGGGCGGACCATGAGCGGGTAGCCGATCTCCTCCGCGATCCGCATGGCCTCGGCCATGGACCGGGCATAACCCGCCTTGGGCACCTCGAGCCCGACCGACTCCATGGTCTCTTTGAACAGGCCGCGGTCCTCGGCTTTCTCGATCGCCTGGAGGCCCGCTCCGATCATCTCGACGCCGTATCGCTCGAGGACCCCGCTCCGGGCGACTTGGGAGGCGACGTTCAACGCGGTTTGACCCCCCAGGGTGGCGAGGAGGGCGTCGGGACGCTCCTTGGCGATGATCTCCCTGACGACGTCGGCGGTGATCGGCTCGATGTAGGTGGCGTCGGCGAACTCGGGATCCGTCATGATCGTCGCCGGATTGGAGTTGAGGAGGATCACGCGGTAACCCTCGGCGCGCAGGACCTTGGCCGCCTGGGTGCCCGAGTAGTCGAACTCGCACGCCTGGCCGATGACGATCGGTCCGGAGCCGATCAAGAGGATCGAGCGGATGTCTTCTCTAGCGGGCATCTGCCAGTCCCATCAGCGAGACGAACTCGTCGAACAGGTGGACGGAGTCCCGGGGCCCCGGCGCCGCCTCGGGGTGGTACTGGACCGAGAAGGCGGGGACGTCGAGGCAGCGGAGGCCCTCGAGTGTCCCGTCGTTGAGGTTCTGGTGGGTGGGAACCGCGGGTCCGAAGCGCGTCTCGACCTGCTCCGGGAGGAGGTCGGCCGTGACCAGTCCCTGGCGCTTCGGGGGCGTCCGGTCGACGAGGCTCCACAAGTCGACTGCGAACCCGTGGTTGTGGGAGGTGATCTCCACCCTGCCGTCCTCGAGACGACGCACTGGGTGGTTGCCTCCGTGGTGGCCGAACGGGAGCTTGAAGGTCGCCGCTCCCAGCGCTCGGCCGAGGACCTGGTGGCCGAGACAGATCCCGAAGACGGGTACCTTCCCCAGAACTCCGGCCAGGGCCTCGGTCGCCGACCGCAGCGGTTCGGGATCTCCGGGTCCGTTGGACAAGAACACGCCATCCGGCTGCAAGCCCAGGATGTCGTCGGCCGTCGAGTTCGGGGGGACCACTGTGACGTCGAGTCCCCGCTCCGTGAGACGGCTGATGATGTCCCGCTTGATGCCCAGGTCGACAGCCACGACCGACCCGATGCGGTCGGCGGATGCCGCCACCGCATACGGCTCCGGCGTGGCGACTCGGGTGGCGAGGTCCCGGCCTTCCATCCCGGGGGCAGAAGCGGCCGCCTCGGCTATCTCGGCCTCGTCGGCGCCCACTCCGAGAGCGACAGGCATGGCACCGCGATCTCGGATGTGGCGGGTCAGGCGGCGGGTATCGATGTCGGTCAGGGCGACGACCCCGTTCCGATGCAAGTACGACGCCAGCGAGCCTTCGGCCCTCCAGTTCGAGTGGCGGCGGGAGAGCGAGCGGACGACGAAGCCGGCGACTGCGACGCTCGACCGCTGGGCGTCGGCCTCGGTGACTCCGTAGTTGCCCTGGTGGGGTGCGGTCATCACCACGACTTGGCCGGCGTACGACGGGTCGGTGAGGATCTCCTGGTAGCCGGTCATCGAGGTGTTGAAGACGGCTTCCCCAGTGGCGATCCCCTCCGCTCCCACGGAGCGACCCCGGAAGATGGCGCCGTCGGCTGTGACGAGCAAAGCGTCGCTCATTCCGTCTCCCGGTGGGTCAGCCGGCCGCGCAGGATCGTGGCCCGGACCTTGCCGGTGAGCTTGCGGCCGAGGAAGGGGCTGTTCTGGCTGCGGGAGTGGAAACGCTCGGGGGTCCACACCGCAGTGGGGTCGATCACCACGAGGTTGGCGGGCGACCCTTCCGTGACGGGCACTCCATGCTCGCCCAGACGGGCGATGCGGGCCGGGTTGATCGACAACCGCTCGAAGAAGCGCCGCTGGTCGATGTCCGTGGCGGTGATAGTGGCTCCGACGGCCGTCTCCAGGCCGATCACTCCCCGAGGTGCTTCCTCGAAGGGCACTTCTTGCTCGTGGTCGGCGTGGGGGGCGTGATCGGTGGCCACGGCATCGATGGTCCCGTCGAGGACCGCTTTGCGCAACTCGGCCACGTCGTCGGGCGTGCGGAGCGGCGGGTACATCTTGAAGTTGGGATCCATCGACTCGACTTCCCGGTGGTCGAACACGAGGTGGTGCGGTGCCACTTCGGCCGTCACCGGAAGCCCCGCTCCCTTGGCTTGGCGGATGAGCTCGACGGTCCCCGCGGTCGAAACGTGCTGCACGTGGTACGGGGCGCCGGTGAGCTCCACGAGCGCCAGATCGCGGGCCACGATCGTCTCTTCGGCGAGGGCTGGCAGTCCTCGCATCCCGAGCCGCGAGGAGACGGAGCCTTCGTGCATGTGGCCATCCTCGGCGAGACCCGGGTCCTCGGCGTGCTGGGCGATGACACAGTCTCGCCCCGCCAGGTACTCCATCGCCCTGCGCAACAGACCGGCGTCGACGAGAGTGTCACCGTCGTCGGTGAAGATGCGCGCCCCGGCCTCGATCAACTCGTCGAGGTGAGCCAGGTGCTGGCCCTCCCTCCCGAGGGTGAGGGCGCCCGCCGGCACGACGTCGCACAGACCGACCTTCAGCCCGCGTTCGCCGACGAACCGGGCGCGGTGGCCTTCGTCGATCACCGGCACCGTGTTGGGCATGGCCACGACCGCGGTGAAACCGCCGGCGGCGGCTGCTCGGCTGCCGGAGGCGATGTCTTCTTTCCATTCCTGGCCCGGTTCCCGCAGGTGGACGTGGAGGTCCACCAGGCCTGGCCCCACCCAGCAACCCGTGGCGTCGATCTCGATCAGGGCGGTGGGTGGGGGCGGGTCCCCAACGGAGACGACGCGGTCGCCGTCGACCACGACGTCGGCAGTGACGATGCCGTCGGGGGTGAACACGGAACCGCCGCGGATCACGATCATCTCTCTGCTCCCGGTGAGGCGAGGAGGCGGAACAGCACCGCCATGCGAGCAGCGACGCCGTTGCGCACCTGGTCGAGGATCAACGTGCGGGACGAATCCGCCACGTGAGGGGAGATCTCGACTCCCCGGTTCATCGGTCCGGGATGCATGACCACAGCCTCGGGTCGGAGGCGGGCGAAGCGGGAATCGTCCAGCCCGAACCGGCGGACGTACTCGGGCAGCGACGTGAAACCGGTCGTGCCGCCCCGTTCCTGCTGGATGCGGAGCAGGTAGACCACGTCGAGATGCGGGAGGACTTCATCGAAGTCGTTGGCGACCTCCACTGGCCAGTCGGTCATGTCGAGCGGCAGCAGCGTGGGCGGGGCGATCAGAGTCACCCGGGCGCCTAGCGTCGAGAACGCCTGTAGCCCCGAGCGTGCCACTCGGGAGTGGCGGATGTCCCCGACGATTCCGACGTGCAGTCCGTCGAGCTTGCCGAAATGCCGTCGGAGGGTCAGAGCATCGAGGATCGCCTGGGTGGGATGTTGGTGGGCGCCGTCACCGCCGTTGATGACCGGCACGTCGACCCACTGGGCGACGCGGTGGGCGGCACCGGTGGCGCTGTGGCGGACGACCATCAGGTCGGCGCCCATCGCCCTCAGGGTCAGCGCGGTGTCCTTGAGGCTCTCCCCTTTCGTCACCGACGAGGTACCCGGGGCGAAGGTGAGCACGTCGGCCGACAACGCCCGGGCGGCGCGCTCGAAGGACAGGCGCGTGCGGGTCGACGGCTCGAAGAACAGCGTGGCGACCGTGGCGCCCCGCAAGGTCGGCACCTTGGGGATGGGGCGGTCGAGGACGTCGACGAACTCGTCGGCGAGGTCGAGGAGGTCCTCGAGGTCCGCCCGGGACATGCCCTCGATCGTGAGGAGGTGTCTCACGTCCCCTCCTCGTCGCGGATCCAGACCCCCCATTCACCGTCGATCTCGGCGGCCCCGACCACGACCCTCTCGCCGAGGGACGTGGGGAGGTTCTTTCCGACGTAGTCCGGGCGGATCGGCAGCTGGCGATGGCCCCTGTCGACCAGCACCGCCAGTTCGACCGCCTCGGCTCTGCCCAGGTCCGAGAGGGCGTCGAGGGCGGCCCGGATGGTGCGGCCCGTGTAGAGCACGTCGTCGACGAGGACCACCGGCCGGTCGGTGATGTCGACGGGGACGGCGGTACGGAAGAGGTTGGTGGCTGCGCGACGGTCGAGGTCGTCGCGGTACAGGCCGATGTCGAGCTCCCCTACGGGTACGTCGACTCCCTCGAACTCCTGGATCGCCTTGGCGATCGCCGCAGCCAGCGGCACTCCTCGAGTGTGGATTCCGACGAGAACGACCCGGGCGGCGCCGTGGTGGCGCTCGATGATCTCATGGGCCAGTCGGTGGATGGCGCGCCGAACGTCGTCGGCGTCCATCACTACGGCGCGGGTGGCCGTCATGCTGCTCCTTTCCGGCCTCACGGGACCGGGCTTAAAGGGGGCGGTCGGAGAGAGTCTACACGCCGGGTGGGACGCCCCGTCACCCGCCGGGGCGCTCTCTCTCCGCCAGCGACGCCAGGACGCCGTTGACGAACACGCCGGAGCGCTGCGTCGAGTACGTCTTGGCGAGCCGGACCGCCTCGTTCACCACGACCGCCGTCGGCACCGACGGCACGTGACGCAGCTCGTACAGCCCCAGCCGCAGGATCGCCCGATCCACGACCGGCATCCGCTCGATGCTCCAGTGATCTGACACCGAGGCGATCGCCGCGTCGAGCTCTTCCACCTCGGCGAGGACTCCTTCCACCAGGCGACGCGCCTTGGGGGGAAGCTCGCTCAGGTCCCCGGGGTCGCCCGTGCGGTCCGCCTGGTACAGGGCCTGGAGGGCCCGGTCACGCGGCTCGGAGGGCGCCTCTGATGTCACACCCGGGTCAGGTACTCGCCGGTCCGAGTGTCGACCTTGATGCGGTCACCCTGCTCCACGAAGAGCGGCACGTTGACGACCAGGCCGGTCTCCAGTGTCACCGGCTTCGTGGCCCCGGTGCGGGTGTCGCCTTTGACCCCGGGCTCGGCGTAGGTGACCTCCAGTTCGACGGCGGCCGGCAGTTCGACACCGATCGGGTTGCCGTTGTACATCACCAGGGTGACGGTGGCGCCGTCGGTGAGGTACCCGGACGCCGAGCCGACGTCGTCCTCGGAAAGGGCGATTTGGCCGTAGTCGTCGAGGTTCATGAAGTGGTAACCCAGGTCGTCGGAGTAGAGGAATTGGTGTTCGACCCGGTCGATGTAGGCCTGGGGGACGTCCTCGTCGGCGCGGAAGGTCCGGTCGAGGACTTGGCCGGTCTCGGCGTTCTTGAGCTTCATCCGCACGAACGCCTTGCCCTTCCCGGGCTTGACGTGCTGGTACTCGATGATCGTGAAGATGCCGTCGTCGAGGGCGAGGGCCATGCCCGGGCGGACGTCGTTGGTGGAGATCATGATCCCAGGATAGGAAGCCGAAACCGGGCGTACGACAGCTCACAAGCCGATCGCGGCGAGACCCCTGGCGATGTCGTCGTCGTCGACTTCGACGATCACCGGGCGACCGACCCCGGCGAGGAGCGTCATGTGGAGGCGGTCCGCCTTCCGCTTCTTGTCGAGGCCGATGAGGCGGATCACCTCGGATCGGTCGGCGGGAGGCGATGCTGTCGGCAAGCCGGTCCGGTCGAGAGCTTCGAGCACGACGTCGGTTTCTCCGAACCCGAGCTTGTGCTCGGACACGGCGGCGGCGGCCACGAGGCCCACCGCGACCGCCTCCCCGTGGGAGATGCCCGTGGCGAACTCCACGCCGTGGCCGATCGTGTGGCCCAGGTTGAGGAGGGCCCGGTCTCCGGTCTCGGTGAAGTCCCGGCTCACTATGTCGGCCTTCACCCCGATGGAGGCGGGGACGACCTCTTCCAGAGGTGCCTCGATCCCGTGCTCGCGGTAGGCAGCCACGACCCTCGGCGCCGCCAACAGCCCCGCCTTGATCACCTCGGCGGCTCCCTCCCGCTTCAGACGGTCGGGAAGTGCGTCGAGGATCGCGAGGTCCACCACAACACGACGCGGATGACGGAACACGCCGACGAGGTTCTTCCCGGCGAGGTTGATCCCGGTCTTGCCACCGATGGCGGCGTCGACCGCCCCGAGCAGGGTGGTGGGCACGTAGACGGCTTCGATCCCCCTCATCCAAGTGGCGGCGACGAACCCGCCGGCATCGGTGACGGCTCCGCCTCCCACCGCGACCAGTGAGTCGGTGCGTCCGATGCGCCGCTCGGCGAGCCATTCGTACGCGGCTTCGATCGGAGCGAGGGCCTTGGCTTCCTCCCCGTCGGGCATGACGTGGATCGTCGTCTCGATGCCCTCCTCCTCCAGCTGTGAAGCGACGCGGGCGGCGATCGCCTCCGCCCCGGGCTGGGTCACCACGCCCGCCCGCCGCCGGGCAGGGGCGGGCGGCAGCAGGGGACGCGGGAAACCGCGGCCGATGAGGATCTCGCTGTCGGGGGCGATCACGAACCGTTCCACAGCGCCAGCACCTCCTCCACCACCTCTTCGATCCGCTTGTGGTCGGTCGTCACCACCGCGTGCGCCGCCCGGCGGTACTTCTCCTCTCTCTCGGCGAGAACGGTGCGGAGGACCTCCACCGGGGCGTCGGCTGCGGCCAGCAAGGGTCGGTTCGAGTCGCGGCCGATGCGGCGGGCGAGCGTCTCCGGCGAGGCGGCCAGCCAGATCACCGTTCCGGATCGGCGCATGACCTCGATGTTGTCGTCGTCGAGCACCGCTCCCCCGCCCGTGCCTATCACCACCGGCTCGTCCTCGGCGGCGGCAGAGGCGATCATCTGCCGTTCGAGGCGACGGAACTCCTCCTCACCCTGGTGCCGCCAGATCTCGGGGATGCTCAGGTCGGTGACCGCCGTCACCAGCTCGTCGGTGTCGACGAAGTCGACACCCCGGCGGGCGGCGACCTCCACGCCCACCGAGGTCTTGCCCGAGCCCATCATGCCGATGAGCCAGAGCATCAGAACTCGGCCAGGCGGGCGCGGTAGCGGTCCAGGGCGGCCACCACGTCGTCGACGGTGTCGCCGCCGAACATCCGGAGTGCCTCGTCGGCGAGGACGTAGGCGACCATCTGCTCGCAGACGACCCCCGCTCGAGGCACGGCGCACACGTCGGACCGTTCGTAGAAGGCCTTGGTGGTCTCCTTCGTCTCCACGTCCACGGTGTCGAGCGGGCGCATCACCGTGGAGATCGGCTTCATCGCCGCCCGAACCCGCAGGATGCCGCCGATGGTGATGCCGCCCTCGGTTCCGCCCGAGCGGAGCGTCTGGCGAGTGAACGAGTTGCCGTTGTGATAGATCTCGTCGTGGGCTTCGCTCCCCCGGTTGCGGGCCTGGGTGAAGCCGTCACCGATCTCCACCCCCTTGATCGCCTGGATCGACATCAGCGCCTGAGCGAGTCGGCCGTCGATCTTCCTGTCCCAGTGGACGTGGCTTCCGAGACCCGGCGGCACCCCGTAGGCGAGTACCTCGACGACGCCCCCGAGCGTGTCGCGGCTCTCGCGGGCTCCCCGGATCTCCGCTTCCATCTGGGCTGCGCTGGCCGAGTCGAAGCAACGCACCGACGAGGAGTCGATCGTCGCCAGGTCCTCGGGGGTGGGGAGGGACATGTCGTCGGGCACGCGCACGGTACCGATGGCCACGACGTGGCTGAGCACCGACATCCCCAGATGACGGAGCATTTGCTTCGACAGGTACCCGACGACTGTGCGTGCCGCCGTCTCGCGGGCGGACGCCCGCTCGAGGATGTCACGGGCGTCGTGGGTGTCGTACTTGAGCATGCCGGGGAGGTCGGCGTGGCCGGGACGGGGGGTGGTCATCCTCCGCTTCGGCGCGCCCGGATGCGGGCTCATCTCCTCAGACCACTTCGTCTCGAACTCGGTATTGCGAATCAGCACCGAAACGGGCGACCCGAGGGTCCGGCCGTGGCGAACCCCACCCAGGATCTCGAGCTGGTCCTTCTCGAGTCCCATCCGAGGGCTGCGGCCGTAGCCGAGGCGGCGGCGGGCCAGCTCGGCCTGGAGTCCCTCGACCTCTACCTCCAGCCCGGCCGGCAGCCCCTCGACCACGGCGACCAGGCCGGGCCCATGGGATTCACCTGCGGTCAGAAAGCGCAACACGAGCGAGATGCTACCGACTCAGAAGATCAGGCCCGCCAGGGCCGATCCCCACACGATCGACGCCCACGCCCCGAGGATCATGGGCGGGCCATAGGGCAGCTCCGACTTGGCGCCGGCGCCCCCCAGCAGCGCGCCGAGAGCGGCGATGCCTCCGAGTGCCGCCGTCGCCATGCCGGCGAGGAAGAGGTGGATCCAACTCAAGAAGGCGGTGAAGAGCCCGAGGGGTACAGCGAGCTTGACGTCGCCGAAGCCGAAGCCGCCCCGGGCGAGGACGAAGACGAGGAGGAAGAATCCGCCGAAGACCACCGCGCCGAAGAGAGCCCGAGGCAGAGCGGTAGAGGTCCCGTCGATCGCGGCTCCCGCTGCCAGCAGCAGCGCGCCGATCGGTGTTCCCGGATACGTGATCCGGTTGGGTATCCGCTTGTGGTCGATGTCCGTGAGGAACAACGCCACAGTCATCGCCACGAACCAGAGGTAGGCACCGAGGACCCATCGGGGACCGATCGACCAAGCGACCAGCCCCGCCACGACGCCGGTGGCGACGGACGTGACGATCGGTCGCGTCGTCCCGAGCCCACAGGAAGGGCAGCGGTTCAGGAGCCTCGCTCGGGCGCCACAGCGGCGACACACGGAGGCGGAGAAGGCAAAGGGCAGGTCAGCACCTGCCTGGACGGCGACGTGGTGGACGACGGGGCCGGCCACGAGGCCGGCGAGAGCCGAGAGGGCGACGTGCACAGGGCCTGCGATGCTAGCCCTGCGCCGTCGCCCTCGTCCTCAGCCGGTTGGGTTCAGCTGTCGGCAAGCTCTCGGAATGCGGCACCCAGTCCTCGGCGCCGCAACAGGCCGAACCCGCCTTCATCGGAGTCGTCTTCGTCCTCGACCGAGTCCTCGGTCTTTTCCAGCTCGCTGAAGACCGTCTCGAGGAACGATTCCTCGCCGGGCTGGTCGAGAGCGGGCTCTTCGTCGGTCTGGGGAGCTTCGTCGGCGGGAGACTCGATGCTGGCTTGGGTGGCGTCGGCCGCCGAGGCCTCGTCGGAGATGGCTTCCGCCCACCAGGAGCGGTCGGGGTCCGGCGCCGTCGCCTCGGGCGCTCCCCCGACGAGCTCGGGCTGTCCCGGCTCGGTGTGGTACTCGGGCTCCGGTGTGGGCTCGTACGTGTCCGTGACGCTCACCCCGGCGACGTACGCCGGTGTCCCGTCCGCGGGTGGCGAGACCGGCTCGACGAGGCGGGCCCTGGCCATCTCGGCCATGCGCCGGGCGGTCTGGAACCGGGTCATGCCCAGCCGGTCGGCGAGCGTCTCGACGGAGCACGCACCGTCCATTGCTGCCAAGAACCGCCATGCGGTATCGCTGAGGTTGACCGACTCCTCATCGATCTCGGGGACCATGTGCCAGGGGGTGGCGAGATCGGGCACGACGGTTTCTATGTCGGCCCATTCCGACGCCCGCCGCTCCGCGTCCGAGATGATGCTCTCCACGTCGAACGCCTGGCCCGTCGCATACCTGGGGCCGTTGTCCGAGACGAACTCGAAGTGGCCCTCACCGGGACGACGAATCCGGTAGAGCGACTCCACACAGTGCTCCCGGACGAGCTCGGTGAGGGCCGAAGTCGACGCCGTGGGGGCGAGCGCCTCGGCCAGGGACCCGCGGGAGATATCGAGGCGGTTGACGCCTTCTTCGGTGACGACGCCGGCGGCGACCAGGCGGTCGCGGAGAATCTCATCGCTTTCCACGGTGGCGTAGGTGAGGTAGCCCGATTCCATGTAGATGCGGCCGGCTGCCTCTCCATCCACCCTCAGACACCCGTTCTGTTGCGACCTCGCGAGCAGGCGGAGGACCTCCTCGAGAGGAAAGACATCCAGTTTTCCGCTGAGCGACATGGGCTTCTCCTTGTGCTTCCCTTCGCCGTCAGTGTTGATTCGGTGCCTCAGCGGCCCGGCTTGAGGGATTTAGCGCCGCCTCGGTCATCACCGCGATCGGCGCTTCCCGCCCTGTCCACAAGCGAAATGAGTCCGCCGCCTGGGCGACGAGGAACTCGAGACCGTCGATGGTGGGCAGACCCAGTCGTCGCGCCTCGGCCACCGCCGGTGTCGTAGCGGGCCCGTAGGCGAGATCGATCAACGCCGATCCGAGGGGCACCACCCGGTCGGGAAGCGGCTCACCGGCCATGCCGAGGGGCGTGGCGTTGACGACCACCGCGTCGACGACGGCTGCGCCCCAGGGCACCTCGACGATGGAGTCGGTGCCGAGACGATCGGCGAGGGCGGCCACGGCCCCGGCCCGACGGGCCGACACGTAGATGGTGCGTCCCCGGGCGGCCAGGCACGCCGCCGCGGCAGCTCCGCCCGCCCCGAGGATCAGCACCGGTTCCGAGTCCGAGGGCCACAGCCGCTCGAGGGCAGTGATGTCGGTGCTGTGCCCTTCGAGACGCCCGTCCGGCAGACGGACGATGGTGTTGACCGAGCCCGAACGACGGGCCTTGTCGGTCGTCTCGTCGACCATGGCGGCCGCCACCCCCTTCAGCGGCATGGTGACGTTCACGCCGTCGAGGCGCCCGGCGCGCAGGTCCTCGATCACGGCCTCCATCTCCGAGCTCGGGACGCGCCGGGCCACGTAGGTCCCTTCGATCCCCAGGGCGGCGAGGGCTGCGGTGTGGATAGCCGGCGACCGGGAGTGGGATATGGGGTCTCCGATCACCGCCAGCCGGAGCGGTCGAGTCACTACGGCAGCACCCCGTCCTCTCGGGCCTTCTGGACGGCAGCGTTGTGCTCCTCGAGCGTCTCAGAGAACGTGTGGCTGCCGTCTTCCGCCGAGAGCACGTAGTAGAAGTAGTCGGTGTCGGCGGGGTTGGCCGCCGCTTCCAGCGACGCCCGACCGGGCGACGCGATGGGGGTCGGCGGCAGGCCCGTGTGCTGGTAGGTGTTGTACGGCGAGTCGACCTCCCGATCGAAGTCCGACGGGGAGCGGGTGCCGAGGGCGTAGAGAACCGTGGCATCGATCTGGAGAGGCATCCCTTCGTCGATGCGGTTGTGGATCACGCTCGAGACGATGGGGCGCTCGTCGGCCACCCGTACCTCGGCTTCGATCAGCGAGGCCATGACGATGCCCTCGTACACCGAGAATCCGTCCGCCTCGAAGGCGGACCAGTCGATGCTCTCCACCCTCCGCTCCATGGTGGCGGCGAGGCGCTGGAGGATGCTCACCGCGGTCGCGCTCTGAGAGAACTCGTAGGTGTCGGGGAAGAGGAGGCCCTCCCAGTCCTGGAGCGAAGGCGAGTCCCCCATGTCCTTGAGGGAGGTGGTCACGTCGCCGCTCTGGAGCGCAGCTTCGAACTCCTCTACGGGGATGCCGGACCCCTCGGACAGGATCTCGAGCATCTCGCCCACCCGCAGGCCCTCCCGGATCGTTATCCGGTATACGTCGACGAGCGGGCCGATACGGAGGGCGTCGAGGACTGCCGCCGGTTCCATGCCCGTGACGAGCTGATAGGTGCCGGCCTTGAGTTCGGCGGCGGCGCCCTCCGATCGAACGAGCGCCTCGAACTCAGGGGCGGAGGCGACCACTCCCTTGCCGGCGAGGATGGCGGCGATGTCCTGGGCGCTCGAGCCCTGAGGGATGACCACCTCTACCTCGAGGCCGGGCTCGACGTCCACCCGGCCGTCGGCAGTGTTCCCCAGTGCCCCGCCCACCTGGCGGCCCAGGTACGACGCTCCTCCCACGATCGCCACTCCCGCCACGACGACCAGGGCGACGATCGCTCCGATGCGTCCGAGTCGGGAGAAGGTCGGCGGGGGCGGCACGGGTTCCAGGCTCACCTCTCGTCTCCACGACGGTCGAGGTAACCGCGGAGCAGCACGGCGGCTGCGACTTTGTCGACCGTCTCCTTCCGCTTTCGTCGTCTGGTGCCCGCTTCGATCATCACTGAATCGGCTATCCGGGTGGTGTAGCGCTCGTCGACAGTAGTCACGACGAGCCCGGTTGCGGTCTCGATCTCGGCGGCCAAGCGGCGGGCGAGGACAGCCGATTCCGTCTCCTCGCCCTTCTCGGTGACGGGTAGGCCGACGATCACCTCCTCGACGTCGAGCTCCTCGCACAGACGGGCGATGCGCTCGACGGCAGATGCGGCCGGGACGACCTCGAGTGGCTGGGCGGTGATCCCCAGGGGGTCGCTGATCGCCACACCGACGCGGGCGGTCCCCGGGTCGACGGCCAAGACCCGGCCCATCAGCCTCGCAACCTCCGCGACGCCACCTCTCGGACGATGTCCAGTGCCCGCTCGAGCTGGTCGCCCTGCGGCCCTCCCGCCTGCGCCAGTTCGGGGTCGCGGCTTCCTCCCCCGCCGAGCGCGGCGGCACCCTCGCCGGCGATCTCCCCGGCCGAGATGCCGTCTTGCACCAGGTCGTCGGTCGCCGCCGCGGCCAGCGCCCCCTTCCCGTTGTTGCGGGAGCCCACGACGACGAGGCTCGGGGCGCCGAGACGGTTGCGGATGTCAAGGGCGAGCTGGCGCAGGTCACCGGGAGCCATCTCGCCGACGTCGGCGACTACCAGGCGGCGGTCGCCGATCTCGTCGGCGGCGGCCGCCAGGTCGCCGGCCAGGTTGGCGCGCCGTTCAGTGGCGACCTCCTCCAGCCGGTCCTCGAGCCGCCCGACCCGCTCCAGCAGTGCTTCCACCCGTTCGGGGACCTGGTGGGCCGGCACGCGGAGGAGGCGTCCGGTCTGGTGGAGGGTGTCCCGCATCTCCGCCAGCCGCTGATAGGCGTCCTCACCAGTGAGGGCTTCGACCCGGCGGATGTTGGATCCGATCGACGACTCGGACGTGATGAGGAGCGGTCCGACTTGCCCGGCGGTGTGGGTGTGGGTGCCGCCGCAGAACTCGACGGAGAAATCGCCGATCCTGACCACCCGGACGACCTCGCCGTACTTGTCACCGAAGAAGGCCAGCGCGCCCATCTTCTTGGCTTCATCCTGGCTCGTCACGACGGTGTCGACAGGGGCGTTGGAAATCAGCTTCCGGTTCGCCTGCCACTCCACTTCGGCGAGCTCCTCCTCTGCGAGCGCGGAGAAGCTGGAGAAATCGAAACGGAGGCGGCCGTCCTCGACGAGCGACCCGGCCTGAGTGGCGTGGTCGCCGAGGACGTCGCGTAACGCCCAATGCAGGACGTGGGTGCCGGTGTGGCTCTTGCGGATGCCCTCACGGCGAGGCGAGTCGATGGCGAGCTCGGCGTCCTGGCCGACGAACAAGCGGCCGGATTCCATCGTCACGAGGTGAGTGTGGAGGCCCTGCACGGCGTGACGGGTGTCGTCGACGCGAGCAACACCCGTCTCGGTGCGGATCACGCCGGTGTCGCCCACCTGCCCGCCCGCTTCGGCGTAGAACGGTGTGCGGTCGAAGAACACCTCTCCCTTCTGTCCCGCTTCTAGGCTGGGCCGCGACTCGCCTTCGACGATGATCGCCAGGACACGGCCGGTGTCGCGCTCCAGCTCGTAGCCCGTGAAGTTCGTCAGCCCTAGGTCGTCGGCCAGCCTGCGGTACACGTCGGAGGCGGCGGCCGCGTCGCCGCCCCGCCAGGCGGCGCGGGCTCGTTCCCGCTGGGCCGTCATCTCCGCCTGGAACCCTTCGGTGTCGACTTCGATGCCCCGTTCGGCTGCGATCTCGGACGTGAGCTCGATCGGGAACCCGTAAGTGTCATGGAGGCGGAAGGCGACGCTGCCGGGGAGCAGGTCGCCCTCGAGGTCCTCGAGCTCCCTTTCGAGCAGCTCCACGCCGGAGGCGATCGTCTGGCGGAATCGGCTCTCTTCGCGTGAGACGGCCTCGAGGACGACATCGCGCCGGTCCACCAGTTCCGGATAGGCCTCGCCCATGACATCGATGGTCTTCTCCACGAGCCGGGGAAAGACGAGGTCGTCGCGGGCCGCATCGGGCTTCAGCTGCCAGGCGTGGCGTACGCCACGCCGCAGGATGCGCCGGAGGACGTAGCCCCTCCCCTCGTTCGACGGGACGACGCCGTCGGCCAGGAGGAATGTGACGGACCGCCCGTGATCGGCGAGCAGGCGCAGGGAGACGTCGGCCTTCTGGTCGTTCCCGTAGCCGACGCCGGCGTACTCGGCCGCGGTGACCAGCATCGGCCAGACGGTGTCCACCTGGAACACCGTGGGGACGTCCTGGAGGATGGCAGCGATCCGCTCCAGGCCCATCCCCGTGTCGATGTTCTTGGCGGGCAGGTCACCGACGACGTGGTACGGCTCGTCCTGGATGTACTGCATGAAGACGAGGTTCCATATCTCGACGAACCGCTCCTCGCCGCCGCCGATCGGCCCGCCGGCCTCACCGAACTCGGCGCCCTTGTCGTAGAAGATCTCCGAGGACGGCCCACAGGGACCCGGCACCCCCATCTGCCAGAAGTTGTCCTTGCCGCCGCGTTGGACCCGCTCGGCAGGGACACCGACGGTCTCGATCCAGATCTCGGCGGCTTCGTCGTCGTCCTCGTACACGGTGAACCACAACCGGTCCGGATCCAGCCCGAAACCTTCGGTCACGAGCTCGTACGACCACGGGATCGCCTTCTCCTTGAAGTAGTCCCCGAAGCTGAAGTTCCCCAGCATCTCGAAGAACGAGAAGTGACGGGTCGTGGTGCCGATGATGTCGATATCGACGGTCCGGGCGCACTTCTGCACGGAGGTCGCACGCCGGAACGGCGCCTCCTCCTCGCCCAGGAAGTAGGGCTTGAAGGGCACCATCCCCGCGTTCGTCAACAGGAGGGTCGGGTCGGTCGGGATCAGCGACGCCGACGGCCTCAGCACGTGGTCGCGGGCGACGAAGAAGTCCGTGAAGGTTTTTCGGATCTGGTTGGAGTCCATCAGTTCGTAGGTGGTGGTCGGTGAGCGCTGGATGCGGCGTCGAGGCGGGTCAACGGCGTCGGGGCGGCCGAACGGCTCGAGCAGCGAGTTCGAGGATATCGGCGCCGGTGTGAGCCGCTGCCCTCCTCAGGTCCGCGGGGGACGGCTTGCGGCGCAGAGCGCGAACGGTGACGAGGCCTCCGGTGAGGAGGCCAGTGGCGAACCACCACAACCGATCGAGCATGCGCGGAAGGGTAGCGGACTCATTCCCGGTTCCGCTTTCGCCCGATCATCGCTTCGAGCTCGGCGAACCACTCGGCGCGGGCCTTCTCGGCTCCTTGCTTGCTGGGGCGGTACAGGGTGCGAGGCGGTTGGCCATCGGGCCAGTACTGCTGGTCGACTATGTGGCCGGGATAGTCGTGCGGGTACAGGTAGCCTTCGCCATGGCCGATCTCGCCTGCCCCGGAGTAGTGGGCGTCACGCAGGTGGAGCGGCACGGCGGGAGTGGGACCCTCCCGCACCGCCCTGCGGGCGGCGGCCATGGTGGTGGTCACCGAGTTCGACTTCGGCGCCGTCGCCAGATACAGGGCGGCATGGGTCAGGGCGAACGTGGCTTCGGGCAGCCCGACGAAGGAGAGGGCGTGAGCGGCCGCCACGGCGACTTCGAGGGCCCGGTTGTCGGCGAGCCCCACGTCCTCGGAGGCGAAGATGACCATGCGGCGGGCGATGAACTCGGGGTCCTCGCCTCCTTCGAGCATCAGGTGCAGCCAGTAGACGGCGGCGTCGGGGTCGGAGCCTCGCAGGCTCTTGATGAAGGCGGAGATGACGTCGTAGTGGGCGTCGCCGGCCTTGTCGTAGCGGACGATCCGGCGCTGGAGCGCCTCCTCGACGTCCTCGGTTTCGATGACGTCGGATCCGCGGCCCTCCGCCAGTGTGGCCGCCATCTCGAGCGTGTTGAGCGTGAGCCGGGCGTCTCCTCCCGTTCGGCGTGCCAGCGCTCCTCGGGCCTCGGGATCGAGCCTGAGGTTCCGCTCACCGAGGCCCCGCTCCTCGTCGGTCACTGCCCGGTCGATCAGGGCCTCCAGGTGCTCGGGTTCGAGCGGTTCGAGCCGGAACAGCGTGGACCGGGAGATCAGCGGGCTGTTGACCTCGAAGAATGGGTTCTCGGTGGTCGCCCCGATCAGCACGATCGTGCCGTCCTCCACACCCGGAAGGAGGGCGTCCTGCTGGTTCTTGGAGAAGCGGTGGATCTCGTCGAGGAAGAGGACGGTGCGCTTCTCGTCCATCTCCAGCCGCTGGCGGGCCCGACTCAGCACCTCGCGCACGTCCTTGACCCCGGCCGAGGTGGCAGACAGAGTCTCGAATGCGGCCGCGGTGTGATGGGCGACGAGCCGGGCGAGGGTGGTCTTTCCGGTTCCCGGCGGGCCCCACAGGATCATCGAAACCGGCTGACCCGATTCGACCACTCGCCGGAAGGCCGCTCCTGGGGCGAGCAGCGCCGGTTGCCCAACCACCTCGTCGAGGGTTCGAGGGCGCATTCGGGTGGCGAGCGGCGCCACCGACTCGAGGCTCCGTTCGGCCCGGGCGGCGAACAGGTCGTCCATGTCCGCATCGAGGCTACCGGGGCCGTCCTTCAATTCGATTCCGCGCCCCGCTCCGCCAGTCTCGTGGCCAGCGCGGTCAGCATCCGTCGGGGCGGCTCCAGCCACCGGTGACCCGAATCGGCGACCAGTTCGACGATCGTCTCCACTCCCTCCTCCTCCAGGTGGTGGGCGACCGTCTCGACGCCGCGCGTCGCCGGGTCCTGCTTTCCGGCCACTATCCCCACCAACGGCCAGGGAGGATGGCCCAGCCACTCGATCACCTCGGCGATCTCGCTGCTCCGCAGAAGCATCGGCGACACGGCGAGGACAGCGGGGATGCGTCCGCCGTGGCGGAGCCCGATCTGGAGGGCCCGTCTCCCTCCCTGCGAGAAGCCCCCGAGGACGAACGGGCGGCGGGGCCACAGCAGATCCGCCACGGTCAAGACCTGCTCACAGCAGGCGTCGGCATCGTCCCACACAGGCCCGTCCGACGCGATCCGTTGCCCGGACTCGGGGATCGCCACCTCCCACCCTTCGCCGAGCGCCCCGCCGATGCGGGCCGCGTCGGTCTCGAAGATCTGGTTGCGGCCATGGAGTCCGACGAACGGCCACCCGCCAGCCACTCCTCCCACGTACAACCCCGTGGCTCGGGCCTGCCAGCGGCGTCGACGTTCGTCCATGTCGCCGAGCAGCGAGCGGTAGCCGGGGTGCTGCCACAAGGGGTCGAGGTCGGATTCCATCTCCAGGAGGCGCGGCGACCACCACGCCCCGGCCTCGTACGCCTGGGCGAGGACGTCCACCGCCTCGGCGGTTCTCCCCGACCGGGCGAGGAGACAGGCCCGCCAGTAAGCGATCCGCTCCCATTGGCCGGGGAGGTGCGGGCCGGCACGATCGAGGACCTCGAGGGCCGCGGCGTAGTCACCCGCCGCGTAGCGGTCGATGACCTGTTGTTCGACCTGGTCGAAAGGCGCCGTGGTCACTCCAACGCCTGGTTCTCCGCTTCGGCGCGGGCAGCCGCCACCTCCGGGCGGAGCTGGATGCCGAGCTCGGCCAGCTGCGACTCCTCGACCGGGGCAGGGGCAGAGGTGAGCGGATCCACGCCGGTTTGCGTCTTCGGGAACGGCATGACCTCGCGGATCGAGCTCTCCCTTTGCAGCACCATCACCAGGCGGTCGATGCCGAAGGCGAACCCTCCGTGGGGCGGCGTGCCGTATCGGAGGGCCTCGAGGAACCACCCGAAGCGGCGCTCAGCGCTCTCACGGTCGATTCCGAGGACATCGAACACCTGCTGCTGGATCTCCGGATCGTGGATCCTGATCGACCCCGAGCCGAGCTCCACACCGTTGAGGACCACGTCGTAGGCATGAGCCAGTGCCGTCTGCGGTGATCGGCGCATCTCCTCGACCGAGTGCGGCATGGTGAACGGATGGTGACTGAATGTCAGCGTGCCGTCCTCGTCCTCTTCGAACATCGGGAAGTCGGTCACCCAGAGGTAGGCCAGCTCGTCGTGGCCTTGCGGACGCCCGAGCTCGTTGCGGAGGCCGCCGAGCACCTCGAGGGCGGTCCTCCAGCGATCGGCGGCGATGAGCAGCACGTCGCCGGGGCGGGCGCCCAATCGTGTGACCAGGCTCGACTTCTCCGACTCGGTGAAGAACTTGGCGACTGGCGACCGCAGGTTGCCGTCGGCTTCGACCTGCATCCAGACGAGTCCCTTGCCGCCCAGCTGCTTGGCCCGCTCGACGAGGCCGTCGGCTTCGGCCCGGGACAGCTCGCGCTCTCCGGCGTTGATCCCCCGAATGGTCCCACCGTGCTCGAGGGTGGAGGCGAACACCCCGAACTCCGTCGATCCGAACAGGTCGGACAGGTCCACGATCTCCATCCCGAAGCGGGTGTCCGGCTTGTCGGTGCCGAATCGCTCCATCGCCTCGCGCCACGTCAAGCGCGGGAACGGTGTCGGGATCTCCACGTCCCGCAGCTCCTTGGTAGCGGCCACCAGAGCGACCTCGATCGCCGCCTGCACGTCCTCCGCTTCCCAGAAGGACCCTTCGAGGTCGAGCTGGGTGAACTCGACCTGGCGGTCGGCCCGGAAGTCCTCGTCGCGATAGCAGCGGGCGATCTGGAAGTACCGCTCTACCCCGGCGATCATCAACAGCTGCTTGAACAGCTGAGGGGACTGGGGCAGGGCGTAGAACTCCCCCTGGCGCAGGCGGGAGGGGACGAGCATGTCCCGGGCGCCCTCCGGTGTCGACCGGATGAGAGTGGGCGTCTCGACCTCCAGGAAACCGAGGTCGTCGAGACTCCGACGGATGGCCGCGGTGGCCCGGGAACGCGCCCGGAGGTTGGCAGCCATTCGCGGCCGACGCAGGTCGAGATAGCGGTACTGGAGCCGGAGCCGTTCGTCGATGTCGGTGCGGTCGTCGAGCATGAACGGCAGGGGCTCGGACGGGGAGAGGATCTCCAGCTCAGCGGCCTGGATCTCGATCTCGCCCGTGGCCAGATCGGGATTGACGGTGCCCTCCGGGCGGGCAGTGACCTGGCCCTCCACGCTGACCGTGCATTCCATGCGCAGATCGTCGACGTGTGGAAGGCGTCCCGGATCGACCACGACTTGGACGATGCCCCTCCCGTCGCGGACGTCGAGGAAGGCAATGCCGCCGTGGTCGCGGCGGCGGGCCACCCATCCGGCCACGCGCACCCGCTCGCCCACGCGGTCGGTGTCGAGCTCGGTAGTGAAGTGGGTTCGGTATCTCATTCGGGTTCAGGGCTCCTGGGACAGGCGACGGGTGACGTGGTCGACCAGGTCATCGAGGGTGACCTCGACCTGCTCCCCACGGGTCAGATCGCGGACGGCGACGGTGTTCCTCTCCCGCTCCGATTCGCCGGCGATCAAGACGAGGATGCAGCCTCGTCGATCGGCCGCCTTGAGCTGTCTGCCGAGGCGGGCGGCAGTCATCTGCGTCTCGGTGGCGATTCCCGCCCGGCGCAGGCGGTCGGCGATACCCAGTGAGTATTCCAGGTCGGCGTCGGAGAGGAGAGCCACGCTCACGGGCACGGCGGACGATCCCTGTGGCAACAGCCCCGCTTCTCGCAGCTGCCAGAAGAGACGGGTGAAACCTATGGAGATCCCCACGCCAGGCAGCCGAGTGGTCGTGTACTGGCCGGCGAGGTCGTCGTAGCGACCACCCGAGCAAATGCTCCCCAGCTCGGGGTGGTCGTCGAGGCGGGTCTCGTAGACGGTGCCGGTGTAGTAGTCGAGCCCCCGGGCGATCGACAGGTCCAGGGCGAAGGTGTCCTCGGGGACTCCGAGCGCTGCCATCGTTCGGGCGACTTCGGCGACTTCGGCCGCTTCATTTTCCGCTCGCCCGGGAAGGGAGGAGAGGGCGGCTTCGATCTCGGAGACGCCCGAAGCCTCGACGGCTGTCCACTCGAGGAGTCGGGCGACCGTCTCGGGGGTCAAGCCCGAGTCGACGAGAGTGCGACCGACTGCGTCCGTCCCCTTCTTCTCGAGCTTGTCGACTTCTCGGAGGACTTCGGTCTGGGCGTCTTCGGAGGCGACCCCCACCTCTTCGAGCAGCCTCCACATCAGCCTGCGGCTGTTGAGGCGCAGAGTGACCGAACCGATGTCCAGGTCCCCGAGGATGGCGATCGCCGCCGCCGCCACCTCGGCGTCGTGACGCAGCGACAGCTCCTCGCGGTCGATCACGTCTATGTCGCACTGGTAGAACTCGCGGTAGCGGCCCCGCTGGGGGCGCTCCCCCCGGTAGACCCGCTGGATCTGGGCACGACGGAACGGGAACACGAGGTCGTGTTCGTGCTCGGCCACGTACCGGGCGAGCGGCACCGTCAGGTCGAAGCGGAGGGCCAGATCGGGGGACTCGCCCCTTTCCAAGGATCCGGCCGACTGGACGAAGTACACCTGTCGTTCGGTCTCTCCCCCGGTCTTCGTGAGCAGGACGTCGGCCCGTTCGAACACCGGTGTCTCGATCGCCGGGAAGCCGAAACGGCGAAACCCGCGCCGGATCTTGTCGAGCATGGCGTCGTGGATGGCCTGCTCAGCAGGCAGCAGCTCGAGCGTGCCGGCGGGGGTGGAGGGTGTGATCGTCATGAGCGGGACCTAAGAATGGCAGCGTGACAGGCGTCGGCGAAGTCGGTCAGGACCAGAGATGACGGAAGGGGTTGGTGCGGCGTTCCTGGCCGATCGTCGTCTCGGGGCCGTGGCCGGGCAGGACCCGTGTCTCATCGGGGAGCGTCATCACCCGCCCCCGCATCGACTCGGCCAACGCCCCGAGGTCGCCTCCGGGCAGATCGGTCCTGCCGATCGAGCCGGCAAAGAGCTGATCCCCCGAAAAGAGGATCCCCTCCTCCTCGACGAGGAAGCAGCAATGGCCCGGAGTGTGTCCCGGAGTGTGGACCACCTCGAAGGTGATGCCCGCCAGCGTGTGGCGTTGCCCGTGTGCCAGATGGACCCGCTCGGTCGGAGGGCGATAGTCGCCGGGAGGGACCATCCCGAAGAGCCGCCGGAGCTGTTCCTCCGGCGCGTCGGTGAGGAAGTCGTCGTCCGGATGGACGTGAGCGTACGCGCCGGTCGCCTCCGCCACCGCGCCGGCCCCGCCGACGTGGTCGATGTGGCCGTGGGTGATGAGCAGGGCGGCGGCCGACAGGTCGTGCTCACGGAGCACCGCCACCACCGCTGACGGGTCGGGCGGGACATCGACCACGACGGCCGGGCCCCCTCGCTCGGAGGCGAGGACGTAAGTGTTCGTCTGCGCGAGCCAGAGGGTCCGGGTGAGTATCAGCACGAGATCTCGACTGGTCAGGCCGGTTGTGGGATGCGCCGGGCAGCGTAGACCCCGTCCACGCCGCGGATGTCCGCCAGCATCCTCGGCAGCTGGCTGGCGTCCGACAGTTCGACCTCGTAGCGGAGGACCGCCAGGCGGTCGCGGCCGGTGACGGTCGAGGAGGCGGTGATGTTGCCTCCCGTGTCCGAGATCACGGCGGTGACGTCACGGAGGAGCAGCGTGCGGTCCAGGGCCTCTACCTGGATCCACACGGAGTAGCTCGTGATCTGGTCGGCGGCCCAGGCGACATCCACCATCCGCTCATGCCGTTCGCGGAGGGCGTCGATGTTCGTGCAGTCCGACCGATGCACCGACACGCCCCGGCCGACGGTGACGAAGCCCTCGATGGGGTCGCCGGGCACCGGTTCGCAGCACTTGGCGAGGCGCACCAGCATGTCGTCGAGGCCTTCGACGATCACCGGTGGCCCGTCCTGGTGACGGCGGCGCGGGGTGATGAGCGGCAGCCCCTCCGGCACCTCGTCGGGCCGGTAGATGCGGCCGGCCCGCGACACGACCGCGCCGGCGGAGATGGCTCCGTCGCCGACCTTCGTGAACATGGTGTCGATGTCGCGGTAGCCGAGCTCGGCGGCGACCTCGCTCAGCAGCTCGCTCCGCTCGTGCAGGTCGAGTTCGGGGATCTCCCGCTCGAGGGCGGCGAAGACCTGGTCCTTTCCCTCGGTGAGTGCCTGTTCGCGACGCTCTTTCAGGAACCACTGCTTGATCTTGGAGCGGGCCCGCGAGGTGCGAACGAACGTCAGCCAGTCCCGGCTGGGGCCGCTATCGCGGCGGGAGGTGATGATCTCCACGATGTCGCCCGACGCCAGCTTGGTGGACAGGGGCATCAGGCGGCCGTTGATGCGAGCACCCACGCAGTGGTGGCCCACCTCGGTGTGGACGGCGTAGGCGAAGTCGACGGCCGTCGCTCCCTGGGGAAGGGTCTTCACGTCTCCCGCCGGAGTGAGGACGAAGACCTCGTTCTGGTACAGGTCGAGCTTCAGGTTGTTGAGGAACTCCGATGGGTCGTCCGACTCCAGAGCGCCCACGTCGATCCACGGCTGGCGGGTGGCTTCCCCGCCCTCCTTGTAACGCCAGTGGGCGGCGATGCCCGACTCGGCGCGGCGGTGCATCTCCTCGGTCCGCAGCTGGACCTCGAGTGGCTTGCCATCGGGACCCACCACGGTCGTGTGGAGGCTCTGATACAGGTTCAGCTTGGGCATGGCGATGTAGTCCTTGAACCGCCCCGAGATCGGAACCCAATGGCTGTGGATCAGGCCGAGTGCCGCGTAGCAGTCGCGGACGTTGTTGGTGATCACCCGGATGCCGATCAGGTCGTGGATCTCTTCGAACGGCCGGTTCTGCTCCACCATCTTCCGGTAGATCGAATAGTGGTGCTTGGGCCGTCCGGTCACCTGGGCGGAGATGCCCGCTTCGGTCAGGATCCCTTCCACCTCGGCGATCATCTTCTCGATGAACACGCTGCGCTCGACGCCTCGCTCGTCGAGCTTCTGCTCGATCTTGGCGAATGGGCCCGGATGGAGGATGGCGAAGCACCGGTCCTCCAGCTCGTGCTTGATCTCCTGGACACCCAGGCGATGCGCCAGCGGGGCGTAGACGTCCAGGGTCTCTCGGGCGACCCGGCGCTGCTTCTCCTCGCGGAGGGCATACACGGTGCGCATGTTGTGGAGCCGGTCGACCAGCTTGATCAACAGCACCCGGACGTCCTGGGCCATCGCCACGACCATCTTGCGGATCGTGGCGGCCTGTGCTTCCTCGACGGATGAGTAGTCGATCCGGTCCAGCTTCGTGACGCCGTCGATCAGCGCCGCGATCTCCGAGCCGAACTCGGACGCGAGCTGCTCCAAGGTCACGTCCGTGTCTTCCACCGTGTCGTGGAGCAGGGCGGCGGCGATGGTGGCGGCGTCGAGGCCGTAGTGGGCCAGATGCCACGCCACCGCCAACGGATGCGTGATGTAGGGGTGGCCGGTTTTCCTCACCTGGCCGGCGTGAGCCTGGTCGGCGAGCTCGTAGGCACGACGGAGCATCTCCACGTCCCCGTCGGGGTGGTGGGTGAGGAAGGCTTCGACGACGTCCTCGAACGTCGCCGGAGCCGGATCCACTTCAGTCGTATACGAGGAGGGCATGGTATGGGACTTCCGGCAAGGTCCCCTTTCCGTTGAGGAAAGCGAGCTCGATGAACACTGCGAAACCCACGACCTCGGCTCCGGTCGATTGGACCAGCCGGAGAGCCGCGGCCGCGGTTCCGCCAGTGGCGATCACGTCGTCGACGAGGAGCACGCGATCCGACGGGCCGGCTGCGTCCACGTGTATCTCCAGCCGGTCGGTTCCGTACTCCAAAGTGTATTCCTCGCCGACCGTTTCGTACGGCAGCTTGCCGGGCTTGCGGATGGGGATGAAGCCAGCGTCCAGCTCCAGGGCTATCGGGGCCGCCAGGGTGAACCCCCGAGCTTCGATCCCCGCCACCTGAGTGACGCCCTTGTCGCGGTACGGGTCGGCCATCGCCGACACAAGCCGGGCGAACTGCTTGGCGTCCCCGAGGATCGGGGTGATGTCCTTGAACACCACCCCGGGTTCGGGGAAGTCCGGAATGTCACGAATGAAGCTGGAAAACTGGTCCACGCGGCCAGTCTATGCCTCTCGCTTGCCGATTCCGCAGACCCTCAGGGCCTGCGGACCCGCCTCATTCGCTCGAGGCTTCCGCCTCCGGGCCGATGCGATTGGCGACGGCTCTGCGGCTGATCCGCAGCTCGCCCTGCTCGATCTGGATGACGACGTCGTCACCGTCGAGACGCTTCACCTTGCCCTTGATGCCTCCGATCGTCTGGATCTCGTCACCGAGCTGCAGCGTCTGGGCCAACTCCTGCTGCTTCTTCATCCGATTGCGCTGGGGGCGGATGATCAGGAAGTAGAAGACCGCCACCATCAACACGAGGAAGATCAGCGAGCTGGTCCCCGAGCCGGCGGGGGCTTCTTGAGCGAAAACGACGGGCAAGTTGGCTTCCTCTCGTTCTTTGGGGTGCGAAGATTAGGAGAGCGGCGGTTGGTGACCAACCCCTCGCTTCCGCTTCTCCACCACCTCCTCCCTGAAGTCGTCGAAGTTCCCCGCCAATATCGCGTGTCGGGCGTCGCGGAGCAGCCCGAGCGTGTAGGTGAGGTTGTGGATGCTCAGCAGCCGGTGGACGGCGAGCTCACGGGTGATGAGCAGGTGCCGCAGGTAGGCGCGCCCGTACGTGCGGCACGTCAGGCACGGACAGTCCGGCGCGAGGGGCGACGGATCCTCGGCGAACTCGGCGCGTCGCAGGTTGTAGTCGCCGCCGCTCGTGAGCACTCTCCCATGCCGGGCGAGGCGGGTGGGCCACACGCAGTCGAAGAGGTCGGCGCCCCGCGCCACGGCGTCGAGGACGCCTTCGGCGTCCCCCAGGCCCATCACGTAACGCACCTTCCCTCCGGGGAGCTCGGGCATCACGGCCTCGAGAGCGCGGTTGCGCTCCTCATGACTCTCCCCCACCGACAGCCCACCGATGCCGAACCCGGAGAAACCCAGATCCGCCGTACGGGCCGCAGACTCCCTCCGCAGGTCCGGGTCGGTTCCGCCCTGGACGATCCCGAACAGCGCCTGGTCGGCACGGGTGTGGGCGGCGAGTGACCTCTCTGCCCAGCGAAGCGTCCGTTCCATCGCCTCTTCGACGGCCTCAGTCGGAGCCGGCAGAGCGAGGCACACGTCCAGCACCATCGCCACGTCGGGCCCCAGCAGCTCCTGGACCCTGACGGCCTCCTCGGGGCTGAGGTGCACGACCGACCCGTCGTAGACGGATTTGAAGGTGGCCCTCTCTTCGGTGATGCGGGGCTCGAGCGAGAGGATCTGATAGCCCCCGGAGTCGGTGAGGATCGGCCCGTCCCACGCCATGAACCCGTGGAGCCCTCCCATGTCCGCCACCAGCCGGGCGCCGGGTCGGAGCATCAGGTGGTAGGTGTTGGCGAGCACCATCTGGGCACCCACCGCGGTCAAGTCGTGGGTGTCGAGGGCTCGCACCGCGGCCCGGGTTCCCACCGGCATGAATGCCGGCGTCTCGACGGTGCCGTGGGTGAGTGTGAGATGCCCGGCTCGGGCGGCGCCGTCGGCTGCCTCCAGCTTCCACTCGGCGGCGTGGGTCATTTCTCCTCCCGGTCACACAGCATGGCATCACCGAAGCTGAGGAACCGGTACCCCCGTTCCAGAGCGACGGAATAGGCGTCCCGCCACTTGGGGCCCATGAAGGCGGCGATCATGACCAGCAGGCTGGACCGGGGCAGGTGGAAGTTGGTCACGAGCCGGTCCACGACCCGAAACTCGAAGCCCGGCGTGATGAAGAGGTCGGTGTGGCCGGTCCAGGGCTCCAGGCTCCCGCTCAGGGCAGCCGTCTCGAGTGCCCTGACCACCGTGGTCCCGATGGCGACCACTCTCCCTCCTCGTCCACGGGCGTCCACGACGGCGGCGACGGTCTCCTCGGGGACGGACGCCCATTCGCGGTGCATCTCGTGATCCTCGATCCGGTCGGTGGAGATCGGCCGAAAGGTCCCGAGGCCGACCCGCAGCTCGACGCGGGCGATGCCCGCGGTTTTCTCCTCCAGGCGTTCGAGGAGCGCCGGCGTGAAGTGGAGGCCGGCGGTGGGGGCGGCCGCAGAGCCGGTCGTGCGGGCGTAGACCGTCTGGTAGCGGCTGGGGTCGGGGAGAGGAACGGTGATGTAGGGGGGAAGGGGCACCTCCCCCGCCTCCTCGATGACTTCCTCGGCGGCGTCGTCGGCTTCGACGGACACGACGGCGATCCCGTCGGCCGGATCCGACTCGAGCCGGGCTTCGAGATGCTCCCCGGAGAGGCGAGTGCCTCGGCGGAGCCGGCGGGCGGGGCGGACCAGCGCCTCCCAGTTGCCGCTCTCCAGTCGCTCGAGGAGGAGCAGCTCCACCGCGCCCCCGGTTTCGGTCTTCGTCAGGTGGAGCCGGGCGGACCGCACTCGGGTGTCGTTGACGACGACGATGTCGTCGGGGCCGAGCAGCTCGGCCAGCTCGGAGAACACGTGGTCGGACATGTCGGCGGTGACGAGCAGTCGCGACGAATCCCGCGGCTCGATCGGGGACTGGGCGATGGCGGATTCCGGCAGCTCGTAGTCGAAGTCGGCGGTCAGCACGGGTGCGAGATTTCAGAGGAGGCTGGATTGCCCGGGCTTTTCGACACCTAGATGACGGTAGGCGAGGTCCGTGGCGATCCGCCCCCGGGGAGTCCGCTGGATCAGGCCGATCTGGAGGAGGAAAGGCTCGTAGGCGTCTTCGACGGTCTCCGGCTCCTCTCCCACCGCGATGGCGAGTGTGCCGAGACCGACGGGTCCCCCGCCGAACTTGAGCACGATCGCTTCGAGGATGGCCCGGTCGACCTTGTCCAGGCCCAGTTCGTCGACCTCGTACACGACGAGTGCCTGGTCGGCGACCTGGCGGTCGACCCGGCCGTCGGCGCGGGCAACCGCGTAGTCGCGCACCCGGGCCAGGAGGCGGTTGGCGATCCGGGGGGTCGACCGGCTGCGGCGGGCGATCTCGTTGGCGGCGTCGGCAGTGACTTCGATGCCGAGGATTCCGGCGGAACGACGCACGATCGCCCCGAGCTCGGCGTCCGTGTAGTAGTCGAGCTTCTCCTCGATGCCGAACCGGTCCCGCAGCGGGGCGGTCACCATTCCCTTGCGGGTGGTGGCGCCGATCAGCGTGAACTTGGGGAGGTCGAGGCGGATCGACTGCGCCGTCGGGCCCTTGCCCAAGACGATGTCGATCACGAAGTCCTCCATCGCCGAATACAGCACCTCTTCCACGGTGCGAGGAAGACGGTGGATCTCGTCGATGAAGAACACGTCCCCCGGCTCCAAGTTGGACAGGATGGCGGCGAGGTCGCCGGGACGCTCCAGCGCCGGGCCGGACGTCACCCGGAGGGTGGTGCCCATCTCGGCGGCCACGATCCCCGCCAGGGTGGTCTTTCCCAGCCCGGGAGGGCCCGAGAGGAGGATATGGTCGAGAGAGCGGCTCTCGGCCCGGGCCGCCTCGATGGAGATCCAGAGGCGCTCCTTGACCCGGTCCTGGCCGACGAACTCGTCGAGGCGGTGGGGACGGAGCGTGACCTCGATCTCGTCCTCGACGGTGGGGCTGAGCAGGCTCTCCTCACGCACGGCGCGCCTGCCCCAACAGCTTCAGTGCGGCCTTCACCTGGTCTTGCACGCTCCCATCGTCGTCGACGTCGGCCAGCACCTCGTTGATCTCGTCGGGCCGGTAGCCGAGCTGCTCCAAAGCCATCCGGACCTGAGCCGTCCCGGTTCCCTCCACGACGTCGGCTTCGGAGTCGGCGAGCTTGGGGCGGAGCTCGAGGATCAACCGTTGGGCCGAGCGCTTGCCCACGCCGGGTGCCGTCGCCAGCGCCCCGGCGTCTTCGGTGACGATGGCGCGCCGGAGCTGGTCGGGCCGGAGGGTCGACAGCAGGGACATGGCCACCTTGGGCCCGACGCCGCTCGTGGTGATGAGGATCCGGAACAGGTCCCGTTCGGCGGAACTCAGGAAGCCGTACAGGCTCATCTCGTCCTCGCGGACGTGGAGGTGGGTGTGGACGACGACCTCCTCCCCGACGGGAGGGAGGTCGGACACCGCCTGGGGTGTCAGCGCCACCTGGTACCCGACGCCGCCGACGTCGACGACCACGACGGGTGCCACCGAGGCGAGTACGCCGCGGAGCCGGGCGATCACCTGGCCCCTCCCAGCGCGCGGGCCGCGATCGGAGAGCACCGCAAATGGCACAGGGCGACGGCGAGGGCGTCGGCGGCATCGGCGGGTGCGGGTGGCGCTTCCAGGCGCAGGAGACGGGCGACCATGGCCGCCACCCCCTTCTTGTCGGCCGTGCCGTCTCCGGTCACTGCCGCCTTGATGGCGGTCGGGGCGTACTCCGCCACCGGGAGGCCTGCCTGGGCGGCAGCGAGGATCGCCACGCCCGAGGCGCGCCCTACGGAGATGGCGGTGTTGAGGTTGCGGTTGGTGAACACGGTCTCGATCGCCACTGCGTCGGGTCGGTGGTGGGCGATCAGATCGCAGAGGTGGGCGTGGAGCACCGCGAGGCGCTCTCCTATCGGCTGCTCCACGGAGGTGCGGATCACGCCTGCGGCCACCGGCTGAGGCGGGTGGGCCCCCTGCACCAGTCCGTAGCCGGTGACGGTGAGCCCGGGGTCTATGCCGAGGACGAACATCTGATGCCCAGCACGAACATGTGTTCTACACCCTAGGCCGATCGGGTGACGGGGTCGGGTCAATCACCCCGGAATCACGCCTCGGCCAGGACCGTCTCCATCACGGAGTCGTCGATGTCGTAGTTGGCGTAGACCGCCTGGACGTCGTCGAGGTCGTCGAGAGCGTCGATGAGGCGGAGGAGCTTCTTGGCTTCGGGTTCCGCCACGGGGACGGTGGCCGAAGGCAGTTGGGTGATGTCGGCGTTCTCGATCGGGATGTCGGCCTGCTCGAGGGCCTGGCGCACGGGCTCCAGGTCGGACGGGGCGGTGATGACTTCGAAGGTCCCGTCACCCGAGTCGCGGACGTCTTCGGCCCCGGCGTCGAGGGCGGCGAGCATGATGTCTTCTTCTTCCCCTCGAGCGAGGATCGTCCCCTTCTGGCTGAAGAGGTAGCCCACTGAGCCGGGCTCACCGAGGTTGCCGCCGTTGCGGGTGAAGGTCGACCTCACTTCGGATGCCGCCCGATTGCGGTTGTCGGTCAGGACCTGGACGTAGAGAGCCACTCCCCCGGGCCCGTACCCCTCGTACCAGATCTCCTCGTAGGCCGCCCCTTCGATCGCCCCGGTGCCCCGCTTGATGGCCCGTTCGATGTTGTCGTTGGGCATCGAGGCGTCTTTGGCCTTCTCGACGGCGGTGGCGAGCGCCGGGTTGAAGTTGGGGTCGCCACCGCCTTCCCGGGCGGCGACTTCGATCCTCTTCGCGAGCTTGGCGAAGAGCTTGCCGCGGGCGGCGTCCTGGCGGCCCTTGCGGTGTTTGATGTTTGCCCATTTGGAATGTCCGGCCATGGGGCTCCTTCTACGAGTCGCGGTCAACGAGATCGAAGAACATCCGATGGACGCGATCGTCGTCGGTGAGTTCAGGGTGGAAAGAAGAAGCGTATATCCGTCCCTGGCGCACCATCACCGGATGATCGTCGACGGCGGCCAGCACCTCGACCGCGGACCCGTACTTCTCTACCCACGGGGCACGGATGAAGACGGCATGGAACGGCTGATCGAGACCCCGGATGTCGAGGTCGGCTTCGAACGAGTCGTTCTGGCGACCGAAGGCGTTGCGGCGGACGACGACGTCGAGGCACCCGAGCTGTGGCTGGGTTCCCTCGGTCACGCCGGCGGCGAGAAAGATCATCCCCGCGCAGGTGCCGAACACGGGCATTCCGGATTCGACGCGGTCGCGCAGGGGCTCCAGCAGATCGAAGCGCTCGGCGAGACGGCCGATCGTGGTCGACTCGCCGCCGGGGATGACGAGCGCGTCGACGGATTCGAGGTGGTCGGCGCTCTTGACCAGCCGGGTCTCGACACCGAGCGAGCCCAGCGCCCGGACGTGCTCACGGACATCGCCCTGCAGGGCGAGGACGCCCACCCGGGGCATGGCTCACCAGCCTCTCGACGCCAGCCGCTCGGCCTCGCTCAGCTGTTCCAGCTCGATGCCGGCCATGGCCTCGCCGAGGCCGGTGGAGACCTTGGCGACCTTGGCGGCATCCTCCCAGTAGGTGGTGGCTTCGACGATCGCCCGGGCATACGCCTCGGGATCCGAGCTCTTGAAGATGCCGGACCCGACGAAGACCCCATCGCAACCGAGGGCCATCATCAGCGCGGCGTCGGCGGGGGTCGCGACGCCCCCGGCGGCGAAGTTGACGACCGGCAGCCGACCTTCGTCACGGACGATCCTCAACAGCTCCACCGAAGCGCCCATGTCCCGGGCGGCGGAGACGAGCTGCTCGTCGGTCAGCTGGGTGACGGCGGCGATCTCCCGGTTCACGGTTCGCATGTGGCGCACCGCCTCGACGATGTTGCCGGTCCCGGCCTCGCCCTTGGTGCGGATCATCGCCGCCCCTTCGGAGATGCGCCGCAGCGCCTCGCCGAGGTTCCGGGCGCCGCACACGAACGGGGTCGTGAACGCCCACTTGTCGATGTGGTACTCCTCGTCAGCCGGGGTGAGCACCTCCGACTCGTCGATGAAGTCGACTTCGAGGGCCTCGAGAACACGCGCCTCGAGGAAATGTCCGATGCGGGCCTTGGCCATGACCGGGATCGACACGGCCGATTGGATCACCTGGATCTTCGTCGGATCGGCCATTCGGGCCACGCCGCCTTGGCGGCGGATGTCGGCGGGAACGCGTTCGAGCGCCATCACGGCTACTGCGCCCGCCTCCTCGGCGATACGCGCCTGCTCGGCGTTGACGACGTCCATGATGACGCCGCCCTTCAGCATTTCGGCCAGCCCTCGCTTGACGAGTTGGGTTCCACGTTCCACGGTCACTCCTTCCGATGGCGAATGCTAGTTCGATGGGCGGTTACCGCCGATTCGTATATCTCGAGGTAGCTGGCGGCCACGACCCCCCAGTCGAACCTACGTGCCGATTCCCGGGCCGCCTCACCCAGGTGGCGGGCGCGCTCAGGATCCTCGAGCAGGTCGACGATCTCCTGCAACAGCGGTGCGCTCCGACCCCTCGGCACCTGGACACCGGTCCCGGCGAGGACGGCGGTGAACGCCGGCAGGTCGGAGGCCACGACGGCGCATCCCGCCGCCATCGCCTCGGCGACCGTGATGCCGAAGCTCTCCCCGCCCAGGTTGGGCGCCACCATCACCGAGGCGGAGGCCAACAGGCGGCGCTTTTCGTCTTCTGTGACCCAGCCGCGGAAGTCCACCCCCGGGATGTCCCGCGGCCGGGCGCGGCCCACCACCAGCAGCTCCGCGTCGGGAACCGCCTCCCGAACGCCGGGCCAGGCGGCGAGCAACACGTCCAGACCCTTCCTCGGGTCGTCGCGACCCAAAAAGATCACCCGTCGGGGCCGGCGGGGCGTTTCCGGTGCGTAGGAAGCGACGTCGATCCCGTTGGGGACCACCACCGGTTCCCCCCAGGATGGCGGCACCGCCGAAGCCGCCACTTCGCTGGCGGCGGCGAGAACTGCGCCGGCGAGAACCCGGCGTCCGAGACCTTCCGCCCACCGGTAGAGCCGCCGCGTCCACGGCGCCGGGTCGGCGTGGAACGTGGCGACTGTCGGCTTTTCGACGGAGAGTGCGGCCCAGCCGACGAGCGGGATGAACGGCTCGTGGACATGGACGACGTCGGCGAACTCGACCCTGCGGCGGAGGGCGGGCACGGCTCGGGGGTCGAGCGTGATGGGGTTCGTGGATCGATTTGCCCGCACACGAACGGTGCGACCCACCCCTTCCGGAGGTGCCCCGGCGCCGACCACGGCGGCGTGGACACCGGCCGACTCGAGCTGCGCGGCCAGCCCCAGGCATTGGGCCTGGACACCGCCGTCCATGTCGAGGTCGTAGGGGCAGACGATCGCCACCCGCATGGGCCCTCCTCAGCCTCCGGTCCGGTCGGACGGCCAGTTGGGCTGGAGCAGGTGCCACTGGGTCGGATCGTGGCGGACCAGCGCCTCCAGTTCACGTGCCACGGCTCGAATGCCTTCGGAGGTGTCGGTCGGAGGCGGCAGCGGCGGTCGGATGACAGCGTGATGGCCGGCGCCGCGGTTGAAGAACACGGCCGCAGGAACGATCGGCACTCCCGCCTTGCGGGACAGGATCACCGGCCCGGCGGGAAGCGTGGTCGTCTCCCCGAAGAACTCGACTTCCAGTCCGCGCCCCGATAGGTCTCGATCCGAGAGTAGGCACACGAGTTTCCCCTCCTCCAGCGCCTGCAACAGCACCGGGGTGAGGCGCTCGCCGGTGAGGACGATCTCGATGCCGAACATGTTGCGCTGGCGGGTGAACCACTCGGTGATGCGGCGGTTCGGTAGGCGCTCGGCGACAGCGACGAGTGGGATGCCCTCGTGGACGGCGATCAGGGCCGCCGCTTCCCAGTTGCCGATGTGGGGCAGCACGACCACCGCTCCGCGACCGTCCTCGACCGCGGCCCACAGGTGCTCGATTCCTTCCACGGCCATGCGGTCCCACATGCCCGGGAGGCGCCGAGGCCGCACCCATAGCGACTCCGCCCAGTACCGCCCGTACGACTCGAACATCTGCACGGCCTTGGACGGGGGCTCTCCGAGGCGGCGCAGGTGGCGGAGGGCCGTGCGCCGCCGTCGCCCGTCGACGGCGTACCAGATCCGCCCGCCGATCCTGCCGAGCCAACGCACGGCCGGCTCCGGAAGGGCTCCGAGTACGGCGAGGCCCGCCCGGAGACCCAGATACTCGATCCACTGCTTGAGGGCGGTCACGTCTCGATGGCGCGGTAACTGGTGATGAACCTGTAGACGGCGGTGAGCCACACGGAGACGACCATCGCCCACAGCATCGGTTCGACGACGCCCGTCACCAGCCCGAGAGCGAACAAGATCACCCGCTCGGCCCTACCCATCAGCCCGTTGCGGCCATCGACGCCGACCGACTCCGCCCGCGCCCGGAGGTAGGGCACGAGCATGGCGCCGCCGACCGAGAGGACGATCAGCAGCAGGGCGCGGCCGTTCCCCTGCATCGCCACGGCCAGCCCGGCGAAGGAGGCGATCTCACCGATCCGGTCGCTCGCCGAGTCGAGGAACGCCCCTCGGTCCGTCACCGTCCCGGCGGCCCGAGCGACGGTGCCGTCGAGGCCGTCCAGAGCCGAGCCGATGAGGGCGATCACCCCGCCGACGGCGAGGTCGCCCAGCCCGATCAGCACGGCACCGACGATCGTCACGACGAGCCCGATGCTCGTCATGGCGGCGGGGGTGACGCCGAGGCCGGCGAGGAATCTCCCGATGGGGACGAGTATCCCCTGCAGGTGGGGACGCACTCGAGTGTCGATCACGAGGACGCCAACGTAACAGAACCTGGGGCGCCGGATGCGATCCCGGACACCAGCGCGAAGCCGTGTTTCGATTCCTATGATCGGCTGGCCGGAGTCAGAGGAGAGCACATGGTTCCCGAAAAGATCCGTAACGTCGCACTCGTCGGCCATGGGGGAAGCGGCAAGACATCGCTCGCCGAGGCACTCCTCTACGTAGCGGGGGAAACGACGCGTCTGGGCTCTGTCGAGCAGGGCACCTCGATCCTCGACTACGAGCCCGAAGAGATCGAGCGAAAGATCTCCCTCAACCTCGCCGTCGCCACCATCGAGTGGAAGGGCCACCAGATCAACATCCTGGACGCCCCGGGATACGCCGACTTCTCCGGCGACGCCCGAGCCGCCATTCGGGCCGCCGACCTGGCGCTGTTCGTCGTGTCGGCGGTCGACGGCGTCGAAGTGTCCACCGAGCTGATGTGGCGCGTGGCCGCCGACGAAGGCATTCCTCGCGCCCTCGTGGTGACCAAGCTCGACCGCGAGCGGGCGTCGTTCTCACGCACGCTCGAACAGATGAAAGAGGCGTTCGGCAAACGGGTGGCACCGGTCCAGGTCCCGATCGGCGAGGAACAGGCCCTGGAAGGGCTCGTCAGAGTGGTCTCCCAGCGCGCCTACCGGTACGAGGAAGGTGCCAACGAGGGGACTCAGATCGACCTCCCCGACTCCGTCGCCGACCTCGTCCACAGCGCCCACACCGCCCTCGTCGAATCGGTCGTGGAGACCGACGACGCCTTGATGGAGGCGTACTTCGAAGGCGAGGAGCCCAGCCGCGACGTAATCGTGCGCACCGTCCACGAGGGGATGCTGAAGGGCGAGATCTTCCCGGTTCTGGTCTCCTCGGCCCATCGCCTGGTCGGGATCGACACCCTGGCCGAATTCGTCATCGATTTCGGCCCGAACCCCCTGGAGCACGCCGTTCCGCCGCTCGCCTCCGGCACCCTCGAGATCTCGCCCGAGGCTCCCCCCGTGGCGTACGTGTTCAAGACGATGTCTGATCCGTTCGTCGGGCGGATCTCGATGTTCCGGGTGTTCTCCGGAACCATCCCCGTCGACGCCGAGCTCGAGTTGGCGGGCGGCGGCAAGGTGCGGATGCACAACTTGTTCAAGATGCAGGGCAAGGAACATCGGGATGTCGAGTCGGTCGGCGTGGGCGAGATCGCCGCCGTGGCCAAAGCCGACAACGCCCGTGCCGGCGACACCTTGCGCGCCCCGGGCTCGGACGTGGTGATCGTCCCGATGGAACAGCCGGTCCCGGTGATGGAGATCGCGGTCGCCCCGAAGTCCCAGGCGGACGAGGAGAAACTGTCGACCGCCCTGGCCCGGGCCGCCGAAGCCGACCCGACCCTGCGCATCGAGCGACGGGCGGAAACAGGCGAGACCATCGTCGCCGGCCTCGGCGACAACCACCTCGAAGTGACCCTCGCCCGGATCGCCCGCAACTTCGGGGTAGAGGTCGAGACGTCGCTCCCGAAGATCCCCTACCGGGAGACGATCACCGCCACCGCCGAGGCGGAGGGCAAGCACAAGAAGCAGTCGGGCGGGCGCGGTCAGTTCGGTGTCGCAGTGGTGAGGTTCGCCCCTCGCCCCCGGGGCACCGGCTTCGAGTTCATCGACAGCATCAAAGGTGGCGCGATCCCGCGCCAGTTCATCCCCGCCGTCCAGAAGGGCATCGAAGAGGCATTGGAGCAAGGGATCCTCGCCGGGTACCCGGTGGTGGACATCGCCGCCGAGTTGCTCGATGGCAAGTACCACTCGGTCGACTCGGACGAGTTGTCGTTCCGGATGGCCGGAATCCAGGCGGTGAGGGCGGCGGCGCCCAACCTGCGTCCCGTGCTGCTCGAGCCGATCATGCACGTGACAGTCCGTGTTCCGGAGGAGAACACCGGCGATATCATGGGCGACATCAACGCCAAACGAGGGCGCGTTCTCGGGATCGACACGGACGGAGGAATTCGCGTGATCGAGGCTCACGTACCAATGGCCGAGGTTCAGCGGTACGCGGTCGATCTGCGGTCGATGACCTCGGGCAGAGGTACCTTCGAAGTCCGGTTCGATCACTACGAGGAGGTACCTCACCAGGAGGCCGAGAAGATCATCGAGGCCGCCCGCGCCGAAGACACTTGACGAAAGGATTGTGATGCCCGAAGCCGTCCTCCGGTACGAAGACAAGGAGATCGCTCTCCCTACAGAGGTCGGCAGTGAAGGCGAGATCGCCATCGACATCGGGCGTCTACGAGCCGAGACCGGGCTGATCACCGTCGACCGCGGGTTCGCCAACACCGCCGAGACCCGCTCGGCCGTCAGCTACATCGACGGTGAGAAGGGAATCCTCCGCTACCGGGGCTATCCGATCGAGCAGATCGCCGATCAGTGCAGCTTCCTCGAGGTCGCCTACCTCCTCCAATACGGCGAGTTGCCGACCAAAGACGAGTTGGAGGCCTACGAGGAGTCCATAACCCGCCACACGCTGCTGCGGGAGGACATGAAGCACCTCTTCGAGGCCTTCCCCCACGACGCCCACCCGATGCAGATCCTGGCTTCGGCGACATCGGCTCTCGCCACCTACTACCCGGACGCCCTCGATCCGCGAGACGAGGAGGCGATAGACATCTCGTCGCGGCGGCTCATCGCCAAGACCCCGACGATGGTGGCCTGGTCGTACAAGTACCGGATGGGCCAGCCCTACGTCTACCCCCGCAACGACCTCGACTACTCCAGCCGTTTCCTCCACATGATGTTCTCCGTGCCCTCGGAGGAGTACCTGCCCGACGAGACGATCGCCCGCGCCCTCAACGTCCTCCTCATCCTCCACGCCGACCACGGCCAGAACTGCTCCTCGTCGGCAGTTCGCCTGGTCGGGTCGGGTCAGGCGAACATCTTCTCGTCGGTCGCCGCCGGCATCCACGCCCTGGCCGGTCCGCTCCACGGCGGTGCCAACCAGGCGGTGCTCGAGATGCTGGAGGGCATCGTCTCCTCGGGCGGCGACGTCTCGAAGACGGTCGCCCGAGCGAAGGACAAGAACGATCCCTTCCGCCTCATGGGATTCGGTCACCGGGTCTACAAGAACTTCGATCCCCGGGCCCAGCTCATCAAGAAGATCGCCGAGGACGTCCTCAAGGAGCTCGGCCGCCAAGATCCGCTCCTCGACGTGGCGATGGAGCTGGAGCAGGTGGCTCTCTCCGACGACTACTTCGTCGAGCGCCGCCTCTACCCCAACGTCGACTTCTACTCGGGGATCATCTACCGGGCGATGGGCTTCCCCACGGACATGTTCACCGTTCTCTTCGCCATCGGGCGCCTCCCCGGCTGGCTGGCCCAATGGCGGGAGCTCGCCTCTGACCCGAAGACGATGATCTTCCGGCCCCGGCAGGTGTATGTCGGCGCCAACGCCCGCGACGTCGTGCCGATCGACCAGCGCCGCTGAGCAAACGGTTCAGCCGGGGCTCAGAGCTCTTCGACGTACGGTTCGCCGATCACCTCCCCCGTCACCGCGTCCAAGGTGACGAGGGCGCGACGGTCGGGGGGCTCGGCAGCCGAGTAGAGGATCACCGACCACTGCGGCCGGGCGCGTAGCCCTCGGAAGGTGAGCGCCGCCGAGGAGTGGCCGATGGGAAAGTCGACCGCGGCCGCCGCCTTCGGCAGAGCCTGTTCCTGTTCCACCCGCAGCGGCCAGGCGGCGGACAGGTGCCACGCCGCCAGCGCACCGGGCACCAGAGCCACCAGAGGATCGACGATCAGGGCCACGAGTGCCGCCAGGACGGCGTAGATGGCGGCTGCGATACGCCGACGTGACGGATCGGGGAACCGGTAGGGCCCGACGACATTGGAGTCGAGCTCCTCTTCGATCGCCACCGCCTCGGCGACTTCCTTGGGGATGTGGATCCCCTCTCGGGTGACGCGGCGCTCTTCGTTCATCGCGGGCCCCGCGCCGCCTCGACCAACTCGGTCACCGCCTCGTCCAGAGTGACGCCCCGGCGTTCGGCGTCGTCGCCGTAGCGGCGGACGCCGACGGTGGCGGCTTCGACGTCCTTGTCGCCCACGACGAGAACCGCTGGGTGCTTGGCGGTGATGGCGCGGCGGATCTTTTCCCCCACGGTCTCCCCGGAGCGGTCGACCTCTACCCGCAGGCCGGCCTCACGCAGGCGTTCGCCGACCGAGTCGGCGTAGTCGAGATGCCGGTCGGCGACCGGGACGATGGTCGCTTGGACGGGGGCGAGCCACATCGGGAAGGCGCCGGCGTAGTGCTCGGTGAGCACGCCGATGAATCGCTCGATCGATCCGGCTTTGGCGCAGTGGACCATCACCGGGCGCTCGGCCCTGTTGTCGGCACTCGTGTATTCCAGCCCGAAGCGGGCGGGCAGGAAGAAGTCGACCTGGATCGTCGAGACCTGCCAGCGGCGGCCGATGGCGTCGCGGACGTTGATGTCGATCTTCGGGCCGTAGAACGCTCCTTCGCCTTCCTCGACTCGGTAGTCCATGCCGGCGTCCTCGAGCGTCCTGCGGAGGTAGTCGGTGGCTTCGTCCCACAGTTCCGCCTCGCCGATGGACTTGTTCGGGTCTCTAGTCGAGAGCATGGCGTCGAACTCCTCGAAGCCGAAGTCGTGGAGCCACTGTGTGACGAACTCCAGATGCATCCTCAGCTCGGACGGGAGCCCCTCGCGGGTGGTGAAGGTGTGACTGTCGTCCTGGGTGAAGCCCCTGGCCCGCAACAGCCCGTGGATCACACCCGAGCGCTCGTACCGGTATACGCCTCCGAGCTCGGCGAGACGCATCGGCAGCTCCCGGTAGCTGCGCGCCCGGGAGCGGTAGATCAGGATGTGGAACGGGCAGTTCATCGGCTTGACCCGGTACTCCTGGTCGTTGTCGAGCTCGATGCCCGGGTACATGCCGTCTGCGTAGAAATCGAGGTGGCCGGAGATCTCCCACAGTTCTTTCCGGGCCAGATGCGGGGTGAAGACGAACTCGAACCCGAAGCGCTCGTGCAGGCGCCGGCTGTGGTCCTCGATCAGCTTGCGCAGCATCCCGCCCTTGCCGTGCCACACGGCCAGGCCCGCTCCCAGCTCCGACGGGAAGGAGAACAGGTCCAGCTCGGGTCCCAGCTTGCGGTGGTCGCGCTTTTCGGCTTCCTCCAGTCGATGGAGGTAGGCCTCGAGAGCCTTGCGGTCCTCCCAGGCGGTGCCGTAGATCCTCTGCAGCTGGGGGTTCTTCTCGTCCCCCCGCCAGTACGCACCGGCCGTGCGGAGGAGCTTCACGGCCTTGAGTCGTCCTGTGGAGGGGATGTGGGGACCACGGCAGAGGTCGACGAACCCGTTGTTGCGGTAGATCGTCACCTCTTCGCCCGGAGCGACCTCGGTTGTGTCGGTCGAGCGGATGATCTCGACCTTGAAGGGATGGTCGGCGAACATCTCGAGCGCCTCCTCCCGTGATACTGCCTCGCGGATGAACGGCTGGTCCTCGGCGATGATCTCGTGCATCCGGTCCTCGATCCGCTCGAGGTCGTCGGGCGTGAACGGGCGTCCGATGTCGAAGTCGTAGTAGAAGCCGTCTTCGATCGGCGGCCCGATGGCGAACGTCGCCTCGGGGAAGAGCGACAGCACCGCCTGGGCGAGCACGTGGGCGGCCGAGTGCCGGAGGATGGACCGGCCTTGCTCGCTCGACTCGGTGACGACCGAGAACTTGCCACCCGAGGGCAGCGGGCGGTGCAGATCCAACAGGCGGTCGTCGAGTCGCACGGCGACTGCCGCGGCAGCCAGGCGCCGGCCAATCGATTGCGCCACCTCGAAACCGGTCGTGCCGTCGGGGTGGGTGTGGCGGGATCCGTCGGGGTACTCGAGTTCTATGGGCACGTCTGTCCAGAGGTAGAAACCGGGGCGTCGGCGACTAGCCTGACGACGCAAGCGTACAGTGCTTGGCCGGGGTCCCAAGCAGGATAACAAGCGGGCGTCACACGCCCTGAGCTGCCGAGGGAGGCGCATGGACGCACTGACACTCGTAGGACGGATCGCCCCCCGGGCAACGGTCCGAGAGGTGACCCGGGCAGACGGCGGGAACCGGAATCGGGTCTTCCGTCTGCTCGAAGAGGGCGGGCGCGCCTCGGTCGTGAAGATCTACGCCACCCCGGGCCGCGAGCGCCGGGAACGCCACGCTCTCGAAGCCCTCGAGGGAGTCGACGGTGTCCCCCGGCTGATCGACCGCGGTGTCACGCCGGACGGCACGGCGTGGGCGCAGCTCACCGACGGCGGTGGCTGGAACCTCCAGACACTCACGAAGAATCTCGATGCGATCGAGAGGGCAGGCCGGATCCTCCGGGCCGTTCACCAGTCCAGCCGGCCCATCAGCAACCTCGAAGGCGGGATGGACGGTGACTACATCGCCACCCACTACGAGTCGACGATCGAGCGCTTGGGCCGCTACCGGCGCAAGCTGCAGCTCTCGCCGTCGCTCCTCGAGGCCGCCGCCGAGGCGGCGCCTCCGGTGTCGAGCCCTCCGGTCACCTCGCACACTCATCCCACACCCGACAAGTTCCTCGTCGCCGAGAACGGCGATGTGATGCTCGTCGACTGGGAGTGGGCGACCTTGGCGCCGCCCGAGTGGGACCTCAGCCTGGCCACATGGTCGATGGAGGCGGTCCACGAGGCGGACGCGGTCGACGCGTTCCTCTCCGGCTACGGCCAGGAGGTGCCGAGGGACCGTCTCGCCAGCTGGATCGGCTACCACGCCGCGATGCGGCTCCTCGACGCGGCCGAGTCGCGCGACACGCGGCTTCCCGACCACGATCGGATCGTCAGCGACTTCGCCAAGGCCGTCGGCACCGCCTGAGATCGCGAAATCCCAGGCTCGCGGGACTCTCCTGCCTAACGTCGTCTCGGCGACAACAGGAGGACCTTTTGTTCGAGGTGCTGGTGGCAGCGACCGCAACAACCGGGTTGTTGGCTTTGGCGTTCCACAACCGCGAGCAGCCCTTTGTGGTCGACCCGCGGCTGATAGTCGATCTCTCTGCGGACGACCGGGACCTGCCCTGCCCATGGTGCGGCAAGTCGACGCGTGAGACCGACGAGCGCTGCCCGGGTTGCGGGCGGAAGTTCGGCTGAGCGATCTCGATCAGTTCAGATCCCGGACGTAGCTCCGGTGGATCTCGACGACATCCATCCCCACCTTCTGGTACAGCCGGACCGCCGCCTCGTTGTCGCCTTCCGTATACAGGAAAACCCGCGGACAGCCCCGCGCGGTGAGGTGGCGGAAGCCCTCTAGGACCAGGGCGCGCCCGAGTCCGCGTCCCTGGAAGCTCGGCTCCAAGCCGATGATGTAGATCTCCCCTTCGCCGCTCGGGTGGATCTTCGTCCAACAGAACCCCGCGAGCCTCTCCCCCGCCCAGACCATCCGCACTCCGTCGGCATCGAACCAGTCCATGGCCATGCGCCGCTCCAGGTCTTCCAACGTCTGGCCGCCGTTTTCGGGATGGCCGGCGAACGCGGCGTTGTTGACCTCCAGCCACGTCTCCTCGTCGACGCCCGGCCGGAACGGCAGGATGCTGAACCCGTCGGGGAACTGCGGCTCATCGGTCGCCGGCAGGTCCCTCGCCATGATGAGCAGCCGGCGTTCCGGGGCGAATCCGAGCCTCTCCGGCCACTCTGCCAGCGGCCCGCCGTACACCCACCACCGAATCCCCCTCGATCGCCTCTCCCCTACCGTCTCGACCGCCGCCGCCACCAGGGGCCGGGGATCCGGTTGCGACGTGACGATCTCCATCGCCCAGTACCCGTCGGCGGCGGGGGCGAGGCCCACGTAGGCGACCACTCCCCCGTCCTGGCCCTCGGCGACGAGGCCGGTGCCGGGCCGATCGCCGTCGTACTCGATCAAAGCGTGCTTGTTCTCGCTCAAACCGGGTAGACCCCTCCGAGCCTGCTCGTGGAGGAACTCAGACACGGCGGCGCGGTCGGACGGCAGACGAAGGGGTCGGATGAACATCCAGGAAACCGTAGCTGGCAGGGGGTTTTCCCCTATGCTCTGCAAACGATGAGCAGCATTGGCCTGGTTCTCGGCGGCGGCGGCATAACCGGTGCTGCTTTCCAGCTGGCCGCTCTCATGTCGTTGGAGCTGGCTTGCGACTGGCGCGCCAACGACGCCGACGTCGTGATAGGCACCTCGGGCGGCGCCTACGTCGCTTCATTGGTGCGCTGCGGCAAACTCGACCTCGATTCGCTCGTTCGTCACGACGAGGATCCCGATTCGGTCGCTGACAGGATCAGGCGACACGTCTTCACCAAGAACCCGTCGCTGGAGCTGGGCCGATGGCTGCGGGGAGGCGTGTTGCCGGGACTGCGGAGACCGGGAATGAGCCTGCTCATGGGCTCTCCGGCTCGCTACACGCCTCACGGGCTGGCGGCCTGGGTGGAACACCAGGTCGGGCCGGCGGCGCACGACTGGCCCACGGACCCGACGGTGATCACCGCCTACGACGTCGAGTCCCGGCAGCGGGTGGGTTTCGGGACCGAAAACGCCCCTCGAGTTTCCCTAGCCCATGCCGTAGCCGCGAGCTCAGCGATCCCCGTCCTCTTCCACCCCCACCAGGTAGAGGGTCGGGCATACGTCGACGGCGGCGTGGCCTCGGGCACTCACCTTGACCTCGTCCTGACGTCCGCCGAGGAGCTCGACCTGATAATCGTCATTGCCCCGATGGCGGCGACCGAGCGCCGCCGTAGAGCCTTCCCCCACGAACTGGTCCTGGACCGTCTGGGGCGCCGCGCCCTCGAAGAGGAGATGCGGGTCGTGACCGACGCCTGGCCGGACACCGACATCCTCGTACTCCGTCCACCGATGAGCGTGCTGGATCAGATGCGGCCCAACCCGATGGCCGCCGACCGGGCCGTGCCCACGTTCGTCACCACCCTGAGAGCGATGAGGCGGGAGCTGGCCACCCCCGAGGTGTGGGGGCTCCTCTGCGACCATTTCGGCCGCCCCCAGGCGCTGGCCGTCTGACGCTCAGAAGCGCCGGCGACGCAGGAGCCGTGGAACCCAGTCCCCACTACCGCCGGCATCGGCCTTCGCCAACTCGGCTCGCGTGTGCGCCTCGCAGAGCATGCCGCCCGGGGTGATCGCCCACGCCGGCGTGTCGCATCGATCACAGCGTGGCATCGGTCGCACTCGGGACGTCTCGAAGAGGCTGAGAGCCGTCATGTGCAATCGATCGGCAGAACCACGTCGCCACCGGAAGGTCATTCGGCTTTCGCTCCCCCGGACTAGTCCCGACTGAAGATCTGAGTCGATGTTCAGATGGCGTAGAATGGCCACGTGCCCGACGCCGTCGCCCACGAGCCGATACATCCCGACGCGGTTGCCCACGTGAAGGGCCATCTCCTGCCGGTCGAGGCCACCATGGAACTCGCCGAACGCTTCAAGCTCCTGGCGGATCCTGGCCGGCTCCGAATGATCTACGCCCTGCTCGAAGCCGACGAACTGTGCGTCCGGGACCTGGCTGCGGCCGTCGAGTCCTCCGAATCCGCCACCAGCCACCAGCTCCGTCAGCTGCGCCTCGCCGGCCTGGTACGAACCCGGCGAGATGGCCGGACGGTCTACTACCGCATCGCCGACGACCACGTCCGCATCCTCCTCGATGTGGCCGTCGCGCACTTCCTGGGAGGGGATCGGGCGTGAGCCCGCGCGACGCCAACATCCGCCGGCTGGCATGGGCGTTCGGCCTCGTGGCGACGGTGATGGCCGTCGAAGCCGTCGCCGCCGTCATCTCCGGCTCTCTGGCGTTGCTCTCGGACGCCGGCCACATGGTCACGGACGCCGTCGGCTTGGGCCTCGCCTGGGCGGCTGCCACAGCCGCCGACCGCATACGAGCCGGCCGTCACCGCACCTACGGCCTGTACCGCCTGGAGATCCTCGCGGCTCTCGGCAACGCCTTGATCCTCCTGGCTGTCGCCGCCTACGTCATCTACGAGGCGATCCAGCGCATCACCGAGCCCGTGGCGGTCGACTGGCAGCCGATGCTGATCGTCGGCTCAGTCGGTCTCGCCGCCAACCTCATCTCGTGGGCGATCCTCCGCCGGGGGGCGAAGACGTCGCTCAACGTCGAAGCGGCGATGTTGGAGGTTCTCGCCGACCTCTGGGGTTCCGTCGGCGTCGTGGCTGCCGCCCTGGTGATCTCGGTCTCGGGCTGGACCTTCGTCGATCCGCTCGTCGGCGTGGCGATCGGGCTGTTCATCCTGCCCCGGGGCTGGCGTCTCGCCGCTCGCGCTCTTCGCATCCTCGTCCAGGCGGCTCCGCCTCACGTCGATCTCCGGGAGCTGCGGTCCGACTTGGAGCAGATCCCCGGTGTCGTCGATGTCCACGACCTCCACGTATGGACACTGACCTCGGACATGGACGTCGCCTCCGTCCACCTGATGATCCCGGACGATTGTGAGCCGCATCCCGTGCTCGACCGAGCGCAGCAGATCATCAAGGTCGATTACGGCATCGGCCATGCCACGCTGCAGGTCGAGCCGACTTCCCACGTCAGCTGCCGCGACGTCAGTTGCTAGGCGAGCTGCCGGTCTCGAACGACTGGGCGATCATCCTGGCGCGAAGCCGCGCCGTGTCCTCGGGTCCCCAGTGATCCGGAGCGGCGACGGCCGCCCACCCGTCGGCGACCAAGCCGGCGTAGTTGTGTCCGTGTCCCGGGGGCACCTGGATGCTGTTCGCCAAGTCGGCGGTGAGTTGGAGGAACGTCACGATGGGGAACCATTCGACCTGGGGCAGCACGTCGGGTCCTCGGGGCTCAACGAGCCAGTCGGGGCGGCGCAAGATGAGCCGGGGCGTCCACCAGACGACCGGATCCGACGGGTACTGGAGGTAGAGCACCCGGGGCTGCTTCCAAGTGGGATCGACGGGGTCGAGGTGCGAGGGGTCGGCGGCGAACCGGACCGTCTCTCCTCCCTCGTAGATGGGGAGCCACTGGGGACTGCCCGGGTCACGGTCGGACACGAACTCCGACCAGAGCTCACTGAAGTTGGGTGGTCCGATCCACAGCACGCCGTCCACCCGATTGCGGATGTCGGCCAGACCGCTGAACGCCGATTCGGAGCCGTCGGCTCCGAGGCTCTCGCCCATCACCAGCAGCAGAGGGCGGTCTCCCTCCGGCAACGATGCCCACCGCTCGTAAACGAGCTCGAACAACTCCCTGCCCGCCTCGCGGGCTCGGGTCGAGTCGACGAGGAACGAGATCCAACTCGGCAGGTACGAGTACTGCATGGAGGCGAGGGCCGTACTCCCTCCCCATATGTACTCCAAGGCGGCTGCCGCCTCGGGGTCCACCCAGCCCGTGCCAGTGGCAGTGATGACACAGAGGACCTCGCGCTCGAATGCGCCCGTGCGTTCGAGCTCCGCCACGACCAACTCGGCGCGGGCATCTGTCGTCTCCGCTGACGCCAGACCTGCGTAGACGCGAATGGGATCCTCGGCGGGGCGCCCGGTGAAGTCGGCGATCTCTTCAGCCGTCGGTCCTCCGGCTACGAAAGTCCGGCCTTTCGACCCGAGATCCTCCCAAGCCACCAGGGAGTCGGGCGAGCCCGAGCGCAGGGGATCGACGGGCTGGACGGCGTCGTCGGGGATGGCGCGGTCGCTCACGCGGAAGGTCTCGTCGGCGGCTTCGAAGAACCGGTCGACCACGACGCCGTCGAGGAGGCCGACCATCACGAGACCCACGATGATCCCCGCCAGGATCCCGGCGAGTCGTGCCGGCAGCCACCGGTCGAGGAAGTTGGCCACCTTGCGTGCCACCAATCGTATGCCGCGGGCGATCAGGACGAGGAGGATCGCCAACAGCAGCCCAGCGATGAAGCCGACGACGTATCCCCACCAAGAAGGGACCTGCATCCCCATCAGCTCGTGGAGGCTTCGCTGACGTTCCACGCCGTAGATCCAGGAGGCGACGACCGCGGTGGTCCCACCCACCGCCAAGAGGCGCCACGCGACGGCCTTCACCTCGGGCGGCGGCTCCCAGGAGACGAAGGTCCGCCACAGATGGCTCACCGAGGTGCCCAGCCCGTAGGCCACGGCGGTGACGATTCCGCTCACTACCGCCTGGAACCCCCAGTGGCGGGGAAGAAGGGACGGCGAAAGCGAGGCCATGAGGAAGAGAGTCGCCGTGGTGAGGCCCAGATAGGCCGGTCTCACCGTCGGGCGTGGGCCAGTCGAACTGCCACCAGGCCGAACGCGTTGGCGGCAACGTGGAGGGCGATGGGAGCCAGGATGTGGCCCGAGCGCCGGCGGATCGCCGACAGCACTCCGCCTCCGACCGTGGTTCCGGCGACACCGAGGGCGACCGCCTTGCCGAGGGCCTTCCAGTCGCTGTGTCCGTTCGCTCGGGCGTCGTGATGGCTGGGCAGGACATGCCACAGCCCGAAAAGCAGGGAGGCGATAGCCGAGGACAGCCATCGAGGGCGTCGTGAGGAGCCCAGCAGCGCCGGCAGGACGCTCCGAAAGGCGATCTCTTCGGCGAGGGCGGTTCCGAAGGGAATCCGCACCAGGATGTGCCACAGCGCCCCCGAGCGGGACAAGGACGTCAGGCGGTTGTTGTGCAGGTGAGAAGAGGCTCGTCGGCTCGAGACGACGCCGGCATACCCGAGGCCCACGGCAGCCACGCCCGCGGTGGCCATGCGCATCGCTTTCGGGAGGTGGCGAGGGGACATGCCGAGCTCCTCGGCTCCGTGGCCGGCGGCACGGGCGAGCCCGAGCAAACCGGCCGCCATGGCGAGGTTCCACGGCACATAGGCACGGGAGGGCAACCACCGGTTCGTCACCACGTTGGAGACGGTGAGTGCCGCCACGGCGACCGGGGCCAACCTGGTGCCCTTCTGAGCGCCGACAGGTGTCACCTCGTCCAACATACCGCAACGTCGCCGCAATCCAGTCATCGACTGATCCTCTCCCCCCACACGGGTCCGACGTCTAGACCTGCCCCATTCACGGGCGCCCGAACCCCGAGAGGTGCCGATCGGCCCTGGCCATCCTTCGTCCGGACACGTAGACAGAAGAGATGGAACCGACCGTGGACCTGTTCTGGATCCCGCTGGGCGCGGGGGGTTCAGGCTTCGTTCGCTTCAACGGTCGGGTCTACGAGCGGTGGGCGGCCGTCCGACAACACCGAACTCCCCTCCACTTGTTCCACACTGCGCTGCGCGTGACGGGTCCATCGGGGAGATTCCTCATCGAGACCATGTGGCCGAGCCCGCCCGGACCTCCCCACACCCGAGGCGTGGTGCTGCAAGGCCCGGTTTGGTGGCGCCCGCTCGGCCGGTTCCGAGTGTTCACGTACGAAGTGCGCTGCTGGAGGGAAGGCGTCCTGCCCGACGCCGACGAGGCGGTGGGCGGCCCGCAGGTCGTCTCGTCGGATCCCACGGTCGCTCGTCTGATCCTCGACTCGGTCTCCCGCGTGCCGGCGCTGACGTGGGGCCTCGATCCGGGGCACGTCGGCGACATGTGGAACTCGAACTCGGTGGTCTCCTGGCTTCTCGCCGAAGCCGGTGTCACCGGAGTGGCGGCACCCATCGGCGGCCGGGCACCCGGGTGGGAAACTGGCCTCGCCGTTTCACGCCTCGGCCGGGCAACGCAGTGACGCTCGCACTGACGCAGTGAGCGCCACACCGACGATGGCCCCGGAGTGCGCGACGAGGAGAGGATGCATGACGGGATGGAACGGGATCAGGAACAATTCGGTCACTTCGAAGGCGAAGAGAACGATCCCGGTGGCGAGCGCCCCGATCCACGGCCAGCGGTAGCCGACGGCTCGCTCCACTGGTAGGGCCCATCTCCAAGACCATCCGGTGGCGAGACCGATGGCCGTCACGACCGAGGCCGCGGCGATCGAGAGAAGAAAGATTCCCGGCCAGAGGTAGGTATCGACAGGAGCCCGCTCGAGGTAGGCGGTCGTCATACCGAGCGGCGTGTACGGGTCGATGACCATGGCAACGCCGCCCTGTGCGGCGCCGATGGCGAGCAGGACCAGCAGCCCAGCCAAGACCAGCGTCGTCAGAGACCTGGTCGGAGCACGGGTCCGGGTGTTCGGGTGATCACCGGCGATCGCCATCGACTCCTCCTCGAGTCCGCTCCCCCGATCGTGCCGGTCCGGAGAAGGCGTTGCCAGGGCCGTTCGCCCTTTCAGGCCGCCTGCTCCGCAGCGAAGACCAGATCCAGTTCGTTTCCTTCGGGGTCCGTCAGCCGGACACGGCCCGGAGCGCGGTCCATCACAGTTCCTCCCGTCGCCACCGCGGCGTCGATCCTCGACCGGACGTAGTCCTGCGGGACGTGTTGGACCAGTCGCATCCGATCGCGCTGTCGCCGCCGGGCGTCATCGGATCGATCGATTCGCTGGAAGATGAGCACCGGGCCGAGCCGGCGCGGGTCGAAGATGTCGGCGACTCCGTCTCGGGGATCGGCCTCGTAGTCCAGGACCGACGCCCAGAAGGACCGCTCGACCGAGAGATCGGCGATGTCGAGGCACAACTGGACGAATCGGGGCCGCGCCGGGTCCGCCGCCAGCCCGAGGCGACGAGCGGCGGCTTGGATGTCGGATGCCAGGTCGACGAAGGCCTCCAGCGGGCCGTTGGGCCCCTCCCACATGTCCTTTCCGCTGTCGATGAGCACGCCTTCCGACCGCACGTCGACGAGTATCGGGATACCGGCGCGGTCCGCAGATCGGGCTACTGCCGTGGCGAGCTCGGCGGTCTCCCGTGGTGTGCTCGTGGGGTACGCCGCCATCGCCGCGAATGCCGCCACCCAGTCGGATGCCCGCGCACCGTCGGACATCGGCGCTCCTGGCACCAGGTCGACTTCGTTGCCGTCGGGATCGGACAGGAGCACCCCGTAGGGGCCGGTCGGTGTCTGCCGGAGCTCGGCGACCGCCGCAGCCACGGCGCCGGAGGGACGGACGACATCCACGTGGAGGCGATTGCGGAGCGGCCGGCCCTCGGGGTGGTGTTCGAGCCTGATCGAAGGGTCGCGCCGCCACGGGTCGACGAGCCGGTCCCCTTCGGGCCGATAACCCAACACGGTGCTCCAGAACGGCACCAGGGTCGAAGGGTCGGTGGCCTCGACGACGAGGTCCACCGCCTGCAGGACGGCGGGGTCCCCCCGGAGGCCCCGTTCCCGTGCCGACGCCGAGATCGATGCCGCTCGACGGGCGTCTGCGTCTCCGTGGCCGTCGAGTCGTACCCGGAGCCCGCCCGAGCGGAGGTCGATGTCGGGAAGCGAGCCGTCGGCCGCCAGTCGCCGTACGAGATCGGCTCCCGCCGCATGTGAGGGGGCCCGGAACCAGGCATGGGCCCGCCCGTCGATGACCCGCCAGGCGTCGTCTTCGGTCACCCGCTGGAACTCTCTCGGCTCGATGGGCGGTATCGCCGCCCTCCCTTCGGCGCCTCAGCCCAGCGTACCCACCCACCTCGATTGCCTGGGGCGTTGGCCGACCGGCAGTGGCGTGAGATCCTGAACGGCACCCTCGTTTCGGGCGCCCAGCCGACGGCGTCTTCTCCGGCGGCATCGACTTCCTGGTGAGTCGATGCATCACCAGAGGCCCGCCCGCCAACGACCGTTTCTGCCCGGACGATCCCGTCACCTGAGGGCAGATGGCGGCGTTCCTGCGTCGGGCGCTGCCGGACCGGACGCCAGGCCGTTGACGACTGCCGAGGTTCTGGCGTTGATGACTCCGCTTCGACGTCGTCCTTGGAACACACCCCCTCGGCATTGCGACGAAGAATGCTGCGTCCGACACGCAACCGGGTGACTCGAGCATGGGAGGACTGTGGGCGGCGTACTCCGGCGGATTCGGCAGTTCACCTCGATGTGGACTCGCCTTGGCCCCGGCGTCCACGTCCCGAGTCGTGCCCCCCATCGTGATCGCCGGAAAGGCTTGCGGGGCAGGGGTTCCAGGGCGGACCGGAGAGTGGGCGCTACCGGGATCGAACCAGTGACCTCTGCCGTGTGAAGGCCTTTCAAGGGGTTTGTGCGGCCTGGCGATTCGGCGCGAAATACCCTTTGACCAGGGCTTTTACTGCTGATTGTCGTTCATCGATTCGCAGCGTTTCTCAGCAAATCGCGTCCTATGCGCGTCCTGAGGCTGAGGAAGCCCGCCTGAGATCGCTCCATCGTTTCCCGCGACGCTCGACTATCACCGGTCCTACCTATGGCCACGGGTCGATGCCCGCAGGTCCTTCATCAGGAGGTAGAGGTGATGCGGATTGTCGGGAAGTTCCTGAAACCCCCACCTCCGATAGAACCGGGCGGCCGCCTCGTCTTTGGCGTGAACCAACACGGCTCGCCCGCCGATGTCGTCCGCCGCCGCGGCGCACCGAGCGAGAGCGTCGCGTAGGAGCTCACTACCTAGCCCGCTGCCTTGCTCAGATCGGTCCAGTCCGAGGCGGGCGAGGAGAATCACCGGTATCGGTCGGTTGCGTGGAAGCCCGGCTCCGTGTCTTTGCGCAGCCCGTAGGGGCTCGATGGCACTCGGGGCAAGGGTGTAGAAGCCAACCACATGCGCTCCCCTTGTGAGGACATATGTCACCGAAGCACCGGCGCTGTGATCTGGCACCCCGAACTGTCGCAGCCATTCGTTCAACTCGGCGACGCCACAATCGAAGGTACCGAGATCGTCGGTGGTCTCGAGCCGCCGAACGGGCTTGAGTTTGGTCAAGCGTTGGGGATGCGACTCGGTCGCGAGAACAGCTCGACCAGTTCCGGCACCGCCACCGGCGCTTCATCCAACGCCTCTACAAACCGGGAGAACTCATCAGGAGTCAGCGTCATGGTCTGGTACTCGGCGATCACTGACTCGGCCCGGGCGACCGCGCTTTCCTCGACAAACGCCGTTATCGACTGCCCGGCCAACGTGGCGGCCTCACGCACCAGTGCGTCGCTCCGCGGCTTGACCCGGAACGCCCATCTCCGATCACGTTGTTGGGTGCGCTTCTTGATGCTGCTGTGGCGCAGTACGACCTGGACGTTGCCGAGATCGACGAGGTGCGTGTCATCAATAACGCAGTGTTCCGCCTGCGCACACCGAGCCGTGACTATGCGCTTCGGATCCATCGCCCGGGTCACCGTCTGCCTACCCAAAATCAGGTCGGAGCTGGTCTACCTGGCGTCGCTTGCGGAGGGATCTGAGGTAGTTGTGCCGTTTCCGATCGCGACTCGCAGCGGCGAGTTCGTGGCCTTGGTCGATGGCGCCGATGGTGTCCGCCACGCCAGCTTGGTGACCTGGTTGGGAGGCGAGGTCCGCCGTCCAGGACGGAGCGCGAGTGCGGCGACGTTATTCAGGATCGGGAAAGCGCTTGGGCGTACCCACCAATTCTCGGAGTCTTTCGATCCGCCCGATGGCTTTGATCTTCCCATCTGGGACGTTGCTGCGATGTTCGACTCTGAGCGACTGCGTTTGGTGGAGTCAGTGTCGCATCGACGGCTGATCGAACGGGCCGCTCAGTGGGTGGAAGAACACTTCGACGAGCTGACACTAGGCGGGGTCGGTAAGGTGACGGAATGGTCATGAGAGTGGCGGTTCCCGTGCTGCCGTGCCGAGATGTGGAGGCAGCGCGGTCCTACTTCACGGACGTGCTCGGGTTCGACACCATATTCACCTGGGAGACCCCACCTACCTATGCGGCCGTGATCCGCGACACCGCCGAGTTCCACCTGTACGCCGAAAGCAGTGTCGGCCCGGCCAGGGTGGCGGTTGTCGTCGACGACGTCGATTCCTGCCACGACGAGCTGCGCGCCCGCGGCGCCGACATCGTCGAGCCACTGGCTGACCGGCCCTACGGGATGCGCGACTTCAACGTACGGACACCCGATGGACACTTGTTGATTTTCAGCCAGCCGCTTAATGAGTACGGGTGACCATCAGCGGACCAGCCGGAAGAAGGGACCGGACCTCGTCGACGAACAACGCCGGCTGCTCGAACGCCGCGAAGTGATGAAGGTGCCGACCAAGCCGCCGCCGAACGACTCGAGGCTCAGCTGCCACCTGGAAGGGTTGGCTAGCACCTACTATCGCAGACGACGCGACCGCCACGAGTCCACCCGACACGACCCGACCCAATCCGCCATCCATGACTTTCGATAGGCCGGTAGGACAGATTTCGTGTCCGAAGATGCGGGCGCCGGCGGGGCCGACAAGGGTGCTGTACCGAAAATGTCGCGTCCTATGCGCGTCCTGAACGATCTAGGTTCGGATTCGCGACCTCGGCAGCAGCCGGAAACCTGGTGCTGTAAGGGTTTCCGGTGGTGGGCGCTACTGGGATCGAACCAGTGACCTCTGCCGTGTGAAGGCAGCGCTCTCCCGCTGAGCTAAGCGCCCGGGTGCCGCGATTCTACCCGATCCGAGAAGGTGCGCTTCAATCTGTTCCGATGACGACACACATGAGCCGGGCTCACTTCGAAGCGGTGGTGGACCAGGCGCTCGAGGAATTGCCCGAGTGGGTCCACCAGCGCATCGACAATCTCGTGATCGTGGTCGAAGATTGGCCCACTCCCGAGCAAGACCCCAGAGGTGAAGGGATTCTCGGGATATATGAAGGTGTGTCACTGGCGGAGCGAAGCGCAGACTACTGGGGTGCCCTCCCCGATCAGATCACGATTTTTCGGCTTCCCCACCTCCGTTTGGGCCTAGAGGGTCGTGACCTAGAGGAGGAGATAAGGCGGACGGTTCTCCATGAACTCGCGCACCATCTCGGGATCGACGACGACCGATTGCACGAATTGGGCTGGGACTGATCCCGATCAGCTCTGGCGTGTCCGCGGAATCCCTGCCGCTTTCAACACCCGAGCCGGAACACCCACCTGCCGCCAGGCTGTGTAAGAGATGCCCTTGCGTTCGGAATAGGACTTGGCGGCCTCGATGAAGGCCTTCTCCAACTCCTCCAAGTCCTCCTTGGATTCGACCTCTTTGAGGATTGCCTCGGCGTCGAGCAGTTCCTGGCGCAGTTCCACTTGCTTGAGTGGATCCTCTTCCGTCTCCAGCCTTTCGTTGATCGCCTCGATCCTCTTCCGCACCGATTCAGCGGTGACAGGTCGACCGGGGCGCCGCGAGCGCAGAGCTTCGAGATAAGCCTTAATTGCACGAGACTCACGGCGTCCTTGCGCCAGCGCTGCCTTGTGCTCCTCGGACATTGGCATGGTCACCACTCCTGTATTGGGGCCGGGATGTCGACTTGCATCACTGTACATACCCCAAATTCGCTATGTCACGAAATCGCGCCCGCGCGGCAACGGACGAGACACATGCCATCCCACCGGACACACAAGCCACGGCGTCCTGAGGAAGGGAAGAGAGCGGTTTACCCAGAATACGGGCAGAATCGGACGGGCCAGTGGAGTTATTGCCTCGGTATCGCGGAGTAGCCGGAAGCTACGGCGGTCCGGTCTCTCCACGAGAAATGCGGACCGACGCCATAAGCATCGGTCCGCATTGTGGGCCCTAGAGGATTTGAACCTCTGGCCTCTTCCGCGTCAAGGAAGCGCTCTACCCCTGAGCTAAGGGCCCACTCGTCACCGAAAACGGCTTCGTTGAGCGGCTCTCGGAGCGTATGAGGGACTCAGTATAGCCGCCCGGATTTCACCACCCACAGATGGGTGTCCCCGGTTTGGGCAGGCCAGCAGTCTCCGCCGCAGCCCCTTCTCGGCTCGACTACGTGCGTCGGCACGTCTGTCTTCATTGGCGAGGCCCACGGTGTTCGGTGAACGACTGGTTGGTTGTCCTCGACGTCGAGCCGGGAAGCTCGCTCGGGGTCAGCCAGGATGCGCCACCTTTTCAGGTGTCATCTGGTTGTTTCCGCTTCCGTCGCCGACTTGACCGTAGCGGTTGCTCCCCCAGCAGAACACCTCCCCTTCGACTGTAAGAGCACAGGTGTGGTCTTCGCCTGCTGAGATCGAGGTGAATTTGTGCCGCCGGCCGCCACAGGCTGCGGGGTGTCGTGTTCGATATGGCCGGTGCCGAGTTCGCCCTTGTCGCCATGTCCCCAGCAGTAGGCGTCGCCGTCGACGGTCACCGCGCATGTGTGCAGGCCGCCGGCTGAGATCGAGGTGAACTTGTGGCCACCTTTCACAAGCAGAGGCGCGTCGGCGTAGTCGCCGGTGTCTCCGGCACCGAGCCGGCCGAAGGACGCATGTCCCCAGCAGTAAGCATCACCCGTGGCTGTCAACGCACATGTGTGATGGCCGCCGGCTGAGATCGAGGTGAACTCGTGGCCGCCGCTCACGGGCTGGGGAGTGGAGTGGTTCGTGGTGTCGTTGTTTCCGAGGTTGCCCATCGAACCGTGCCCCCAGCAATAGCCGTCTCCCGTATGCGTCAGCCCGCACGTGTGGAGGGTGCCGCCGGTGACCGCTTTGAATGTGAGCCCGCCTGCCACGGGCTGAGGGGTGGAGCGGTCGGCGTTCGCAGCGTTGCCGAGTTGACCCGACGTGCCGGCCCCCCAGCAGTACGCGTCGCCTGCGTCCGTCAGCCCGCAGGTGTGGGAGCCGCCGGCACCGAGAGAGTCGAGGGTGAGATCGCCTGCCACAAGCTGGGGTGTGGGCATGTGGTGGCTCGTGCTGCCGGTGCCCAGTTGCCCATCGCTGTCTTGCCCCCAGCAATACGTATTGGTGGCGGACACGCCACAGGTGTGTGCGCCACCTGAGGCGAAGGTCGTGAAGGTCAGTCCACCCGATACCGGCTGGGGTGTGGGCCTGTGGTCGCTCGTGCTGCCGGTGCCCAGTTGCCCATCGTTGTCTCGCCCCCAGCAGTACAGCACCCCGTTCGGCGTGGCGGCGCAGGTGTGATAGGTGCCGGCGTCGATGGACGCGAGTGTGAACGGCGCCACGGTCAACTCGAGGTCAGCGGAGCCGGCAGAGCCAAGGCTGTCGGTGACAGTCACCGCAACAGTGTGGGTTCCTTCGGTGCCGGAGCCGAACACTCCCCTCATCTCCCCGGTGGAGGTGTCGAGCGACAGCCCTTCCGGCAGCCCGGTAGCCGACCAGGCGTATGGTGGGGTCCCGCCGGAGGCGGTGAGCGTTGCGCGGTAGGCGTCCCCTACCCGACCGGTCGGAAGGTCGGTGTTGGTCACAGCCATCGGCTCGACGCCGGGACCGGTGG
>DATGOV010000009.1:0-13217 GCA_035305585.1 Acidimicrobiia bacterium
AACCTCGGCCTGCTGCGCCTCGCCGTCGGTGGTGGCCGTGTTGGCTGCGTCCACGGCGAGCTGCCGCATGCGCTGGAGGATCGAGTGGACTTCCTGGAGGGCACCTTCTGCGGTCTGCACCCAGCTGACACCGTCCTGGGCGTTGCGGATGGCCTGCTGCGTGCCCCGGATCTCGGCCCGCAGGCTCTCCGACTTCACCAGACCGGCGGCATCGTCGGCGGCCCGGTTGATCCGGTAACCCGAGGACAGCTTCTCCAGCGACTTGCCCAACTGGGTGTTGGTCGTCTGGATGTTCCGATAGGCGTTGAACGCCATGATGTTCTGGTTGATGCGCATTCGTACCTCCTTGTATGTGTGGCGCATCGCCGGACCTTCCGGCTGACCGACTTCCGTGTCGGCTGGCATGTCGGTCGGCCACCCCGGCAGCCGTTTAAGGAGAAACGGAGAAAAAAACTCGCGTGGGGAGAAGGGACTATTTCCGAAATAGTCCTTTAGGGACCCACCCCTTGTGTGCCGATGACCACGGGCGTTGCATTCCAAAGGAACTAGTCAGGAGCACCGATGGTTTCGACACACGACATAGGAGGGGGCGAGGCCAACGACCTCGTGCTCGAGAACCTCGAGCTCGTGAGTCAATTGGTTCAGCAGATGGCTGCCCGTTACCCCCGCCACGTCGACCGGGGCGAGTTGTGGAGCGCCGGTGTGTTGGGCCTGGTGGAGGCGTCCCGCCGGTTCGACCCGGCGATGGGCATCCCCTTCCCGCGCTATGCCGCCATCCGGATCCGCGGCGCCATCATCGACTCGACCCGGTCTCGTGACTGGGCGTCCCGCCGAGTGCGCCGCCAGGTCAGGGAGCTGGAAGCCACCGAAGCCTCGATGCGCGCCGGCGGCGACACCCCGACCGAAGAAGAGCTGGCCGAGATGGTCGGTACGACCCCCGAGCGCATCCGCGATCTGCGGGCCCGGGCCGAGAAGGCGGCGCTCCTGTCCCTCGAGTGGTCCCCCGACGAAGAGGGCGAGTCCCTCGCCAACCGCATCGAGGAGACCGACACGGAGTTCCTCCCGGAAGAACGCCTCGAAGACGAGGAGCTGATGGGCACCCTGGAAACGGCGATCGAGCATCTGCCGCCCGTCCAGCGGGAAGTCATCGAGCGCTACTACCTCAAAGAGGAGATGCTCGCCGAGATCGCGGCCGACCTCGGAGTGACTGTTGCCCGCACGTCCCAGATCCGGAGTGAGGCGATCAACGCCATCCGGGCGTACCTGGCCGGCCTGTACCACGGCGTTCCGGAGGTGGCGCCCAACGCCCCCGGGCACCAGATGCGGGCCCAGTACCTGGCAGACCTCGCCACCCACAGCACCTGGCGGAGCCGCCTCGAAGCCGGCTCTCGCCGCCTGCGCGCCATCTCATAGAGCGTCCTCGGCGGCCGATCCGCCGAGGACGCTTATCCCGGCCCATCTCCGGCCGACCTGATCCCGCGATGGAGAGCTTCGCCGTCGCCATGAGCCGAGTCGCGGAGATCCGCGACCGCATCATGCCCCCTGCCCCGAGTGGCGACTTCGCCGCGCATCTGCAGCGACAGCTGGAGAGCCCGCAGTCCGTCCTGACGGTGCCCACGATGGAGCGGCACGTGATGACTCCGGCCGCTCCGCCGACCACCACGACAACACCGACATCTGGCAAGAACTCTCCCGAACTCGAGGCGTTCCTCCAGGCCCACGATGTGCGGGGCCGCAACGGGCGCCTCGAAGGCACCGGACTCCTGGTGGAGGTGTCGGGCGCTTGGAACGGCAAGGGTCAGTTGCTCGCTCCTGCGGCGAAGGCGTGGGAGCAGATGAGAGCCGCAGCCGCCGCCGACGGGGTCGACCTCAAAGCGATCGACATGTACCGGAGCTACGAGTCCCAGGCCGCCGGCTACCAAGCCTTCCTCTCCGGCAAGAAGAAGGCGAACGTGCTCCCCCCCGGAAAGAGCGAGCACGGCAACGGTCTCGCCATCGACGTGACCAACGGCTCTCTGGTCGGGCCCGGCGATCCCGAGTGGCACTGGCTCAACGAGAACGCCCACCGCTTCGGCTGGTATCCGATCAGCAACGAGTCCTGGCACTGGGAGTACCGGGGCTGATCCGGATCGGCTTATCGGCTGGGGCATCCGGCCGACAGACAGGAGGCAATGCCTGCCAGTCTGCGAATCGTTCTCGCCTTCGTCACAGCGCTTCTCGCTGTGCCCATCGCTCGACCGGCCCCCCCTGACGTTCCCCCTCACGAGTCGCTGTTCGAAGACGACGAACTCTCCCTGCTCGGCGAGGACCCGACCTATGCCGCGGTGGTCGCCGACCCACGAGTGGTGTGCCTGCCCGACGCCGACGATGCGACGGCCCCGAAGGTGGAGTTCGTGTTCGTCACGGCCGACCCGAAAGCCCGCCTTCCCGAGAAGGAGATGATCGCCACGGCGGCTTGGGTGGACCACATCTTCGCCGAGTCCGCCCGCATCCACGCCCCGGGCACCTTTCGGGCGGTGCGTTGGGCTCAAAAGGAGCTCGGACGAGGCCGCTGTGTCCCGGAGGTACGCAAAGTGGTCGTCGACGACCCCGGCTTCAGGCAATGGGCCAAGTCGAACGGCTCGTGGGCCCAGTTCCGCCGGTCGATCCTCGATGCCGTCTCGGTCGATTCCGCCGGGCCCCGGCGGTATCTGGTCTGGGCCGACCTCCGCAAGCCGGGTTTCTGCGGCCACGGCGAGATGCCCACTGACACCCGCCCCGATCCGGAGGTGAACCTCGCCAACCGGGGAGCCAAGATCGCCGTCGTCTACTCCGGCTGTCACGGCAGGGTGAACGCCACCGAAGCTCACGAGTTGATCCACACGTTCGGAGCGGTCCTGCCTGTCGCTCCGAACGCCGCCGACGCCCACTGTGACGACCACTTCGACCGCATGTGCGTCGGGAAGGCAGGTCGAGCCGTGTGCGGCGATTCGTGGCGGAGGCTGCTCGACTGCGGAGGCGACGACTACTTCAACCCCGGGCGATCCTTGGTGGGTCGGAACGGGAAGCCCTACTGGAACACGGCCGACTCCGTGTTCCTGACTTCCGAGCGCCCCGCGTGGTGGAGCAGTCGCGAGACGAGCTCGACCGGGCAGTCGAAGACGAAGGGCACGAAACGGTCCCAGAAGGCCGACGGGTCGACCCCCAAGACTCACGGGGGAACGACGGCTCACACCGAGCGACAGTTCGCGGACAGCGTGGGCCACATCTTCGAGGCGGAGATCACCGCCCTCACCGAATCGGGGATCACCCGCGGCTGCTCACCGGACCGCTACTGCCCCGACCAACCCGTCACCCGCGGACAGATGGCCGCCTTCCTCGTCCGCGCCCTCGGACTGCCCCCCGGCAAGACCACCTTCACCGACACCAAAGGCCACATCTTCGCCGCCGACGCCGCATCCCTCGCCGACGCCGGAATCACCCGCGGCTGCACCCCGGACCGCTACTGCCCCGACCAACCGGTCACCCGCGGGCAGATGGCCGCCTTCCTCGTGCGAGCCGTCCTCGACAACTGAGAGCGGTTCAGGCGACGTAGGCATCCGGACCGGCTGACACCCACTCGGCGACGACCTCGATGGGCTCTCCCTCCTGGGAAGGCTCGCCGAGATACCAGGTGACCCCGGCTTCTTCGAGCGCCTGATACTCGTCGAGCGACCGGCGTGCGCCTCCGACAACGAAGTCGTACGGACCGTCACCGGACCTGTGAGTGTCCACATAGGCAACGGTCTCGGTGACGTCGTCGACTGTGACCGGCGCGGCGTCGGCTCGGATAGGAAACACTCCGTCGTAGCGGGCGGCTCGCCGGAGAGGTCGCCGATTGGGCAGCATCCCCGCCACCCAGATCGGTATCGGCTGTTGGATGGGAGCCGGAGCAAAGGTGATTCGTTCGACCGTGTAGTGCCGGCCCTCGTGAGCGAACGGCTGTCCACTCCACACGCCTCGAACGATCTCGAGGCCCTCGTCCAGCATCTCGGCGCGCACCGCGGCATCGACCGGGTCGTGGAACGTCCCGAACTCCTCGTCGGGTGGGTACCCGAGCCCGACACCCAGGATCAGGCGCCCGTCTGACAGTCGGTCGAGTGAAACCGCCTGGCGACCAACGACCCACGGCCGGTGCCGCGGCAAGGCCACGACCATGGGACCCAGATGGATGTGCGAGGTCGCCTGGGCGATCGCTCCCAACACCACCCAGGGATCGACGACCGGCATGCCGTCGGAGATCACGATGTGATCCCACACGAAGAAGCCGTCCCAGCCGGCGACCTCGGCTCTCCGGGCGAGGTCGACCAGGACGGAGGGCTCGGCGTACGACCCGAAATTGGGAAACGAAAGCCCGAACCGCATGCCCAGATCGTAGGTGCCCCGGGAAGCCCTTCCGAGGCCGTGCCGATGAATCCCAGCCCCGAGCGTCGTCAGTAGTCACATGTCAGGCAACACGACAACCACAGTCCAGATCGTCGAACGATCCGCCCAACCGTACGTGGCCATCCCGGTGCAGGCGAGCTTCAGCGAGTGGGGCAAGGCCACCGCGCTGGTGGGTGAGGTACTCGGCTGGATCGCCGAACGCGGGTTGGAGCTCGCCGGACCCCCGTTCTTCCGCTACTGGGTGCTGGGCGACGACGTGAAGCCGTTCCGGCTCGCGGTCGGCGCTCCTGTCACTCGGAGTGTGCCGTGCGAAGGGCGGATCGTGTCGGGCGAGATCCCGGCCGGCCGGTATGCGACGGTGATCCACCACGGTCATCCCGATCGGATGACCGAAACCCTCCGAGTGCTCGACGAGTGGCTGGAGCAGGAGAACCTTCGGCCACGCCTCGACACGACTGACGGGGAAACGACGTGGGCGGGACGCTTCGAGTTCTACCGAACGGATCCGCAGGTCGAACCGGATCTCGAACGCTGGGAAACCGAAGTGGCGTACCTCCTCGACGAGGCATCGCTCGACGGACGATGACTCGAACGAACGGCTATCGCCGCTGACGTCCCCTGAGTGCCCACAGCACCCAGGCGCCGGCGATTAGGATTCCGGAGATCAAGAGAGGCATCTGAGCGGGACCCTACCGGCGGCCGGGAGCAACGCCCAGGGACTTTCGCCGGTAGACGAATATCGGCTGACTAGCTGTGCTCGAACCGAGCGAATTCCGGCGACGTCCCCGTCCGGGGTGTTAACTTTTTCGAGGCGACAGCGCCTCACCGGACAAGGTCGACACTCCCCCCGGCGTCATTTTCACCGCCATCGCAGCAGGCCCGTATCACAACTGTGCCATCGACACCAGGGGTGACATCTGGTGCTGGGGCTACAACCCCGATGGGCGGCTCGGCGTGGGAACCGATGGTGATGAAAGGGACACTCCCACTCTGGTGAACGCACCGGGTGTCACATTCACACACGTGAGCCTCGGTTGGAGCCATACCTGCGCTCTGGATACCACCGATCGAACCTGGTGCTGGGGCTCGGCCAGCCGAGGACGACTTGGGAACGGGGCCAATGCGGGTACCTCTCTGTCGCCGGCCAACGTCGAGTTACCGGACGGGGTCACCTTCGTCGCTCTTGGACTCGGTCACGACCATTCGTGCGCCATTGACACAGAGGGCCTCCCTTGGTGTTGGGGTAGTAACGACCGCGCGGCCTTGGGAAACGGCACTAACGACGATGGCCTCGAACCCGTGAAAGTCGATGCTCCGTCGGACACCACCTTCGATTCAATCATCGGCGGAGCTGGACACACTTGTGCCGTTTCTACGGCCGACACAGTCTGGTGCTGGGGGGCCAACGACTTCGGGCAACTCGGGGACGGCACGACCGACGATCACATCAAGCCGGCTCCGGTCGTCGGCTTTCCGTGAGCGATAGCTCTGGGCTCGTTGTCTTCCCTATCGGCGTTCGCCGACCGCCCGAAGGACGTGCGCCCTCAGTCGGGTCTATAGAACGACAGTCCCACCACGACGGTCCCCGCCACGACCCAGGGAATGACGGGCTCCTCGGCCGGTGCCGTGTACCACTGGCGGATCGAGTTGAGGCCTACCCCGAAGCTGAAGAGGTCCGCCAGGAGCCGGCATCCGACACCATCGCAGGCCGCCAGCATGTCCCGGCGGAACTGAGCGTCGATGAGGCCACGCAGATCCGGCGACGAACCACGCCCGGTGCGCTCCCCGTACCGGAGCAGGTCGTAGCCGAAATCGTGCACTCGGCACGCGTACGCGAACTCCGGGGGCGACACTGGCGAGGAGCACTCTCCGTCGGGCTTCACCAACCGCCCGTTCTCGAGCATCGGCGAATAGCCCATGACTGCTTCGAACCCCTCCGGGACCTCCGTCACGTTCCCGGAGACCACCTCCTCGACCACCCGATGAAAGATGGTGTCGGTCGGTGTCGTCGCGGCGAGAGAGTGCCCGGCTCCGCTCAGGCACAAACCGGGATCGTCCCCGGCGTCGGCGAGAAGATCTCGTATCAGATGCCGACGTTCACCGTCGGCGGGCGCAACCTCGTGTATGTCGGAGCTTGGCAGGGCCAGGTGGGTCTGTATCCGCTACCGAAAAGCGACGCAGAGCTCGACGAAGCGATGGATCCCTACCGCGCGGGCAAGGGCACGCTCAGGTTCCCATTTGGCGAACCGCTGCCGACGGCGCTGATCGAGGACGTGGTCCGGCGACTGCATCGAGATCTGGGCTCGATCTGAAAGTCCGAGTCGAACCGATCGCGGTACCGATTTGCCTTCCTGACCTGCCCCTGAGCGACCTCGCCGTGTCACACCTTGCGGGCGTGGTACAGCCACTCGAGGCCGGGCCGGTCGGGAGGATCGTGGATTGCCACCACCTCGAATCCGGCGGCGGCAAGGGATCGGTCCAACTCCTCGCGGCTGCGGAACCTGAGCGTGGACCGGGCGACGACGTCCTCGCCGTCGGGAAGCAGATTGTGGGCGTCGAACGTCACGAGCCCGTCGGTCACCTCCACGATCTCGTACCACTCGGTGACCGGGCCCACTCCCTCCACTTCGGTGGTCCCCCGGTAGGCAGCCCACGACTCCCATGGTCGGGGAGCCGGGCCCCGGGTCTCGAAGAGAAGGCTGCCGCCCGGCCGCGATATCCGGTGGCAGACGGCCAGGGTCTCCTCCCAGTCGACATCGGTCACGAACACCTGGGCGGTGTTGGCGGTCATCGTCACCGCATCCACCTCCATCGGTGGGAGGTCGGCCGCATACCCGTGCACCCATCTGACCTTCTCGGCGCCGGGCTTGGCTCTGGCCACGTCGAGCATGGCTCCAGCCGGGTCGACTCCCACCACGTCGATTCCTTTCGCGGCGAGGAGCAGAGCGAAGACGCCGGTTCCGCATCCGATATCCACCACCGACCGGGCGCCGATCTCCTCGAGTAGTTGGAGGTAGAAGTCGAGGTCGCTCCGGTCCGGGTCGAGGGCATCGTACAGGGAAGCGATGCGGGGGTGGTCGAACGCCGATCCGCTCATGCGCCGAGAGAGAAGCACGCGGGCAGGTGTCGCGGAAACGGATTTTCTCGTGCGATAGAGCGTTCGATCCCAGGTCGTCAGACCAGGCCCGCTCCGTAGGCGGCGCGAGGAGGGCATCGCCGGCTGCGACCACCTTGACGGCCTCGACGAGTGTGGCGGCCGGCGCGTCCTTGAGGAGGAAGCCGCTGGCGCCGGCTTGGATCGCCTCGTAGACGTACTCGTCGATATCGAACGTCGTGAGCATGACCACGCGGATCTGGTCGGACCCGTCGGCGAGGATCTGGCGAGTCGCCTCGATTCCGTCCATCACCGGCATGCGGACGTCCATCAGGACGATGTCTGGTTTCAAGCGTCGGGCGTCGGCGACCGCCACGGCACCGTCGGCGGCATCGCCTACCACCTGGATCTCGGGGTCGGCGTCGAGAAGGGCGGTGAACCCTTCTCTGACCATCGCCTGATCGTCTACGACGAGCACCCGGATCATTGTTCGGTCGGAAGGCTGCGACCACGAAACGGCCGTCGGCTCGACGGCGAGCGCTGAGGGTTCCTCCCACCGCTGTGGCACGTTCGGTCATGCCGGTCAGGCCGTGGCCGGGAGGACCCGGCGGGGTGGGGCAGGCGTTCGCCACCACCAGCTCCAAAGAGGCGTCGCCGTACTCGACCCACACGTCCACGGCTTGATCCGCGGCGTGTCGGTGGCATTGGAGAGCGCCTCCTGGAGGATCCGGTAGGCGCTCACTTCCACCGCATTTGCGGAGCGGACGCGGCTCACCTTGGACAGTCAGAGAGACCTCGACGCCGGCGTGGCGGGTGGAAACGACGAGCTGCTCGATCTGGTCGAGGCCGGGTTGTGGCATCCGTGGAGCTTCGTCGCTGCGCAGAACTGCGAGCAGACTTCGGATCTCGTTCAAGGAATCCCGTGCCGCCTGGGAGATCTCAGAGAACTCCTTGCGCGTTTCCTCGGACAGGTCGGGAAGACGGAACGGGGCAGTCTCGGCCCTCACCGCCACCATGGACATGTGGTGGGCGACGATGTCGTGGAGCTCGCGGGCGACACGAGCCCGCTCCTCTACGCCGATCCGCCGGGCTCGCTCTACGCCCGTCCTCTCCTGCTGGTCGACCAGGGCGAGAGCAGTCAGCCTCCGCCCACGCAACGTGTTGGTGAGGAGCGCCAGGAGGGCTCCGATCGGGATCGTGGCGGACAGCTCCATCCCGTACTCCAGTGCCGATCATGGGACCTTCGGCACTGCCCCGCGTTCGCGGCTCGGCGGACACTGGAAGAGTCGCCGGCCGAAGACGAGCCGGCGACCCGACGAGTGCGAAAGGAGTTCGCCATGAAGGTACTCGTCGCCTATGCCAGCAGACACGGCTCCACCCAGGGGATCGCCGAGAGGATCGCCGAAGGTCTGCGCAAAGACGGTCTCGAAGCTGACGTCGTCGACGTGCAGGAACGGCCCGATCCCGAACGGTACGACGCATTCGTCATCGGCAGCGCCGCCTACATGTTCCATTGGATGAAGGAGGCGACCGCCTTCGTCGACCGTCACCGCGACCTCCTGGCTTCCCGGCCGGTGTGGCTGTTCAGCTCCGGGCCGCTGGGAACGGACAGGATGGACGACAAAGGAAACGACCTCCTTGAGGTGTCCCGACCGAAGGAGGTCGACAAGTACGGCCCGGCCCTCAATGCGAGGGGCGAGAGAGTGTTCTTCGGGGCGTGGGATCCGAAAGCACCCGCCATCGGCTTCGTCGAGAAGATGATGAAGAAGCTGCCCGCCGGAACCACCGACGCCATGCCCGCCGGAGACTTCCGCGACTGGCCGGCGATAGACGCGTGGGCAGCAGAGATCGCCGCCCAACTCACCGAAGTCGCAGCCGCGAAGTAGCCGCCCTCAGGAAGGGACTTCGGGGACCCGACCCTCGCTCGTCTCGAACGGGTCCATGATCCCCACCGCAAGGCCATCGGGGTCCTCGACTACGGCGTAGCGAGCACCGAAGAAGGCGTCGTGGGGCGGCTGCAGGACACGATGGCCGGCCGCGGACACCGCGGCGACGATCGCGTCGACGTCTTCTGGCCGATCCACCGAGAAGCCGACGACCTCTCCCGCTCGGACGGCCTTCCAGGCGGGGGCCCAATTCGACGCCGAACCCTCACTGTCGATCTCGACGGTCACCTGCGGGACTATGCCGACGATCGTGTTGTGGTGCGCCCGCCACTCCCCCGTCCATCTCGTCGATCTCGACGCCGAGCAGCCGATAGAACGCCAGGGAGCGCTCCATGTCCGAGACGACGATGTTCACCTGAGAGAACCGGCTCGATGCCGATGACTGAGGTGTGCTCACCGGCTGATCATTCCACCGTTGGCGCGCCGGGGCCCGTCAGTTGCGTCCCATCCCGAGGGTGGTCAGCAGGTCCTCGTGGAGCTGGAACCAGATCGTGTGGTACGAATCGACCTGGTCGGTGAAGTAGCTGTGGTCGCCGGCCATCACCCGTTCCAGCGCGGCGGTGAGCCTCCTCTGATAGGTGCCGAACCGGGAAAGGGTGTCTGCGAGTGTCATGAGGAGTGATTGGGCGGATCGGTCGACCCGGTGCAGCCGGTCGATCACCCCAGCGTCGTACTCGGGATCCCGATGGTCGTTCGGGATGTCGGCGTGTCCTATGCGACGGAGTTGCCAGTCGTGGCAGGCAGCCAGCAGTTCGGTGTTGAGCGGCATGAACGCCTCGTAGCACTCGCTCACCGTTCGCCGGGCTCCCGCGAAGTCCAACTCGACGGCCAGCCACTCGTCGTCCTGAGCACGTCCCCTTTCGGTGATTCCCCAGCCGCCGAACACGCCGTACTCCTCGGTGACCAGGCCGAGCTCGACCAGCCTGCTGAGATGTGACATCACCTCTCCCACGGCGAGGCCGACCGCGTTGGCGATCCGCTCTTCGTTGGTGAAACCGATGCACCGGAGAGCGTGCAAGACCCAAAAGACACGATCGGGGAGCTGAGCCACGAGGCGATGGTACGTGGACAACGCTCAAGCAGTCGATGCGCTCGTCAGCCGCACGGCCAGGATGCCGACGACGAGGACGGCGAGGGCCCCGACTTGGGCCGGGGTCATCCGGTCTCCGTAGAACACGACTCCGGCGATGCTCGCCCCCACGGCTCCGATCCCGACCCACACCGCGTACGCGGTGCCCACCGGGATCGTCCTCGTGGCGACGCTGAGCAGGAACATGCTGGCGGCGAGTGCGACCACGAAACCCACCGACGGCCACAGCCGGGTGAAGCCCCTCGTCGCGGGCAGAAGAGCCGCCCACACCACTTCGAGCAGTCCGGCGATCACGAGCAAGAACCAAGCCACGGCGATTTCCTTTCGCGCCCGTCGTGCCTCCGGTACGGGCTGGCCCTCGTCGGGAGACCACCGATGTTCGGTCTCCCGTCGGCCAACCTCCGCCCACCCGCGGCTATTCCAGCGGCGAACGCCGATGCCGCATTGGCTCACGGGCTGACCAACATAGTTGGAACGCCCACTCGGGCGTTCACTCGACTCGTACCGATTGAGCCCATCCAGGGGGAAAGGATCAGGCATGAGCGGAACGCGATATCACACGATTGCACTCCGATCGATCGTCGCAGTAGCCCTAGTCGCCGTGCTGGCCGCGTGCACCGACGATGACCCGGCGCCGACGGTCGATGACGCGACGGCACCGACCACGGCTCCCGCCGAGACCACAGTGACGACGTCGGCCCCGACCACTACGGAAACCACCACGACTGAAACCACCGAGACCACGGCTGCGGCCGAGGAAGAGGCCGACCTGATGCCAGTCGAGACCGAGGAAGGCCTCACCCGCACGTTCCCGGTGTCAGCCGGCTGGATCGTCGACTCGAGCGACAACTCGGTCACCGTCGGTACGTCCGTCGGCTCGACCGAGTGCTACGGCTTGGCGTCGGCCGAAGTCGAAGAGACGGCCGACGAGGTCCTGGTCACCCTGTCCGCCGGGTTCCGAGAGGATGCCACCGGCTGCGACCAGCTGGGGCCCTTCTGGACCTACGAGTTCGAGCTCTCCGAGCCGCTGGGCGACCGCCCCGTAGTCGACACCCACACGGGTCTCGAACTGGGAACCGAGCGCCCGGATCCCGAGGAAGGCTGACGGACGAAGACACGCGTAACCAGGGTCGGCCACTCGGCGACTCGGGCGGGTGGCCGACCCTCCGATCACAGCTCAGCTGGCTCCGGCCCAGGAGAGTACGCGCATCGCCCGGAGCGTGTTCCATCGGCTGGGGAACCCTTCCGGCCCTTCCATCTCGAAGTGGGTCGGGCCTTGGTGGATGTTCTCCAACGCCCACCGGCCGTTCGCGTCCGATTTGTCGGCGACCGATTCGACCGCTTCTGCACAACGGTCGTCCCACGCCCTGCCGGTCGAGCGGAAATAGTCGAGGGCCCGGAGGACGTCGTAGTACCAGCGAACCGGGAACGAGAGCATCGTGAACCGAGGATCGACGACGCGGCCGGTGGAACGCGAGCGGAACAGTCTTCGCTCGAGCAGGTACTCCTCCCCCCGGAGACGAGCCGCCTCGACGTCAGGGGATGCCCCGACGGCTCGTTGCCAGGCCGCCAGACCCTCCAAGACGCAGATGGTCGTGTGGAACGACGACACCGTCGCCCCGAACGCCGCCCAGCAGTTCCATCCGCCATCCGGCAGCTGGTCGCCCAGCAGGCGGTCCACGATCCCGTCGACCGGCTGTGTGAAGTAGGCGCCGATGACGACCACGATGCCGTTGATGCAAGGTTCGACTTCGCCCTCGAAGTAGAGACCATCCCCGGCTGGCCAGCGAACGGAGTCGGCGACTCGCCTGATCGCCTCTTGCACCCGCGGACTCCTCGGATCGACTCCGAAGTCGACGAGTAACTGGAGCGAGAAGTGGGTGGCTGTCCAGGCGTCGAAGAACGACTTGGACTCATCAGCCCAACCGGGGCGGTAAGTCCCGCCGTCCCACCGACCGTCCGATTCCTGGAGATTCAACAGTTCTCCGCCCCACCCCTCGCGGGCCACGCGACTCCTCTCGGCCGCGACGATGTCTGATGGCTCACTCGTCAGGTCCCGCATCACCTGCCAGCGGATGGCCGGGTCGGACTGCAGGAGCCATTCGACGATTTCCATGGGGTACGCCCTCCGCTCGGAGACCGGCGCACTCTGGCGTCGCGCGGGTGCTTGTGCCTGCGCGCATCCCCGGCTCCAGCCCGCTGGCCCGCCCAGGCAACGCCGCCCGCCATCCGGCTCACCGAAGGCGAGTGAGCACCTGCTCTTCGGCGACTCCGTTCAGTTTCTGTGGGTTGCGGACGGCATAGATGCTCACGATCAATTCGTCTGCCACCACGAGGCTCACCGCCGTGTCGAGCTGACCGTCGCGGTCGATGCGCACCCCGGCAGCCCCATTCAGCCAAACGGTCGACACTGCAAAAGACTCGGGTACCTCCGCGAACCGGGTGAGCATGGTCGCCACCTTCTCCGCTCCTTCGACCGGGAGCCGGACCGCCGGGACCAGTCCGCCACTGTCGGTGACCATCACCACGTCGGGGGCCAGCGCTTCCATCAATCCATAGAGATCGCCCGATTTCGCCGCCGTGATGAATTTCTCGACCACCCGGCGTTGCTCGTTGTGTCGGACCTCGATTCGGGGCCGACGGGCCCCGACGTGACGTCGTGCCCGGTGGGCGATCTGACGGA
>DATGOV010000010.1:0-8219 GCA_035305585.1 Acidimicrobiia bacterium
AATGCCGATTCTCCGTCTCATACTCCACATGAGACACATTGATCGTGATCCCCCGCTCACGCTCCTCCGGCGCCTTATCAATCTGATCAAACGCCGTCGCCGTATTCGCCCCACCAACCCGATCAGCCAAAACCCGAGTAATCGCCGCCGTCAACGTCGTCTTACCATGATCAATATGACCCATCGTCCCCACATTCACATGCGGCTTCGAACGATCAAACTTCTCCTTGGCCATTTCCTTCTCCTTGTCTGACGGACTCGACGGCCGCCTGGTAGCGGCGGGCAGACTCGAACTGCCGACCTCTCGATTATGAGTCGAGCGCTCTCACCTGCTGAGCTACGCCGCCTCGTGCGCCACGACGTGCGCGTTCCCGGCGACCGCGACCGTCTCGAGTCGCCGGCTTGAGCCCCCTCGGGGACTTGAACCCCGGACCCCTTCCTTACCATGGAAGTGCTCTACCACTGAGCTAAGGGGGCGCGATGCGTTGCAGATTAGTGGCGTCTTCCGTCCTGGGTGACGCCGTAGTGCCGGGAGAAGGATTCGAACCTCCGAAGGCTAAGCCGGCAGATTTACAGTCTGCTCCCTTTGACCGCTTGGGTATCCCGGCGAACCGAACCGCGCGCTTGGTAGGCGCGCGGTGACTACACGAATTCTAGTGACTGCCCACGGCAGCCCCAAAGGGCGCTACGGCGACTCATCGAACTCGCCGTACGTGTTCCGAAACGCCTCGAGACGGTTCCGCACCGTACGGGTCAGCCACCAGGTCACTGCGGCGACGTAGACCACCGCCACGCCCAGCCAGATCGGCTCGACCGCCACCGTGATGATCACTCCGAGCGCACCCAGCGACCTGGCCATCGGCCGCCAACGCTGCAGTTGGGTGAGAGCCCAGGACGGCCCGTGGCGAGCCGAACCGGCGGAGAACCACGCCCCCCACGCGATGACCGCCACCACGACGACGGCGATCACCGCCATCGAAGCGGGGATGTCGAGCGTCACCGGATCCCCGACGCCAGGGCGTGCAGGCGCCGGATCCGCTCCTCGATCGGAGGATGGGTGGAGAACAGCCGGCTCAGGCTCTGACCCCTCACCGCTTTTAGCGGATTGTCGATGAAGAGCTGGCTGACAGCCGGGTTGACGTTCATGGGACGGCGCGCAGTGCCGGCGCCGATCTTCTCCAGGGCCGACGCCAACATCAGCGGACGTCCGGTCAGCTCCGCCCCCGAGATGTCTGCTTCGAACTCGCGAGTTCGGGAGATGGCGAGCCGGATGAGCATGGCGGCGATCGGGGCGAGGATGATCGAGATCAGCCCGATGACCGCCCCGACGGGGTTGTTGCGGTCGCGGCTGCCGCCTCCGAACCAGAAAGCCATTCGGGCGAAGATGGAAAGCGCCGCGGCGAGCATGGCGGCGACGGAGCTGATCAGGATGTCACGGTTCTTCACGTGGGCCAGCTCGTGGCCTAGGACGCCCTCGAGCTCGCCGTCGGTGAGGATCTGGAGGATCCCGGTCGTCACCGCGACGGCGGCGTGCTCGGGGTTGCGCCCGGTGGCGAAAGCGTTGGGCTGGGGCGAATCGATCAGGTAGATGCGGGGCATCGGCATGTTGGCCCGGCTCGTGAGGTTGCGCACGATCGAATAGACGTTGGGGAGTTGGTGCTCCTCCACGGGCCGAGCCCGGGTCGCGGCGAGAGCGATCTTGTCGGACCAGAAGTAAGCGGCGAAGTTCATGAAGCCGACGAGAACCAGCCCGACCCAGAAGCCGTCCATCCCTCCCCAGGCGAAAGCAACGCCCCACACCAGGGCGGAGAGGAATGCGAGCAGGGCAGCCGTTTTCAGGTTGTTCATCCTGCTTCGATGCTACCGGGCGACACGAAATACGGTCAGCCGAGCGGGCGGCGAATCAGCGTTCCCGAGGCCCGGGAACGGAGACAGATGGGTCGGGCGGCGAAGTCAGGGAAGGACGGTCGCACAGGAATGGATCCCCGTCCTCCCCGGCGTGGTAGTCGTAGTCGGTCCCCTCGTGAGAGAGGACGACTCGATGGCCATCGACCAGCGCCTGGGTGTACATCTTGCCCGGCTCGGGACAGCCGAGGCTCCCGTCGCTCCAAGTGACCGTTTCGACGGAAACCACCTCGATCTCGCCAGGACCGACGCCCAGGCGTCCCGCCAAGTCGGTGATGGCGGCTTCCACGACCTCCTCCTGACCGGGAGAGGACGCACCTGTGGTGGCAGCCGGGGGGGCCGCGGTCGTGTCCGTGGCGGAAGGAAGCGTCGTGGTGGCGGACTGTCCGCCGCCACAGGCGGCGACCAGGGTCATCAAGGCGATCAGACAGCGCACACAGATGGGACGTCTCGACTTCGGGCCGGGTTCCCTCATCGGCGGGCGATCAGGACTCGGAAGTCGCCCAAGCCCCGAGGATGCATGAGCGTCTCGGCTTCTGTCCGGAGCGTCCGCACTCGAAGCCGCTCCATCTCCTCACCGCGGCGGGCGAGATCGAGCTCTTCTCGACGCAGGTCCGAGATGACGTCGCGCAGCCCATAGGTGGCGAGGAAGTCGTCCTGGCGCATGAGCGCCACCTCGGCACCGGCTCGGCGGGCGACGTCTTCCAGGGCGGTGAAGTTCACGTCGGCGGTGATGTCCGTGGCCCCGGGCTCGTCGAGTGGATGCGGTCCGATGTGGTGGGCCCGGTAGGTGCGCAGGGTTCCGTCCCGACGACGCGGGACCAGGTTCTCGGCTGTGTCGCCGTAGTCGATCAGCACCACCGACCCTGCCTCGAGGCGGGTGAGCACATCCTCGAGCCACTGACCCGCCTGGATCTGGACCTCGACCCACCCGCCGTCGTCGACCTCGCCGGCGAAACGATCGAGCCAGTCGAGCACCTCGGCGCGGGGAGGGGCGTCGACGAAGACCAGATCGCCGTCGTCGGCGCCGACCCAACGTTCCCGCCAGCCGCCATCCGCTCGCTGGGCGATGGCCATGGGCAGGTTGTCGATCAGCTCGTTGGCGAGGACGACACCGCGGAGCTCCTCTCCGAGCTCGTCGATGGATTCCACGACTCGCTCCTCTCCGACCACCTCCGCCAAGGCAGCGCGGGCCGGGGGAGCCACCTCGACCGCCCAGGCTTCCACTGGATGGACGGAGAGCAGCGCCCGCAGGAGGCTGCCGGACCCGCCGGCGACTTCGACGAGTCGGAATGGCGCTCCGATCCGCTCTTCCTCGTCGGCGACGAAACGGGCGAGCGTCTCGCCGAACAGGCTCGACACTTCGGGGCTGGTGAGGAAGTCGCCTGCCTTCTGGGATCGCAGGACCTGGCCGGAGAAGAAGCCGCCTTCGGGGTGGTACAGGGCCAGCTCCATGAACCGCTCGAAAGGCAACGGTCCTTCCTGCTGCACGATCTGGAGAATGCGGTCCTTCATGGATCTCATTGCCGAAGCGGAGGCGGAGGGCTACCGGGGAACGTCAGCGCACCATAATCGGGGGCGTGCGGGTGCTGTTCGTGGCCTCCGAGGTCGCTCCTTTCGCCAAGACTGGCGGGCTCGCCGACGTCGCCTCGGCACTGCCGCAGGCCCTGGCCGCCCGGGGTCACGACGTCCGTGTGGTGATGCCGTGCTACGACGCAGTTTCGGCCAATGGCTTCGACCCGGTGGAGAGGGAACCGGGGATACTGGGCTTCGACCTCGGGCCTCGCAAGGTCGCGGCGGGAGTCAAGGAGCTGCCGCTCGGCGCCCTGAAGGTCACACTCGTCGATGTGCCGAGCTTGTACCGGTTGGGAGCCATCTACACCGAAGGACCGGAGGAGGCATTCCGGTTCGCCGTCCTGAGCCGAGCGGCTCTCGAGTTGTGCCGACGGTGGCAATGGTCGCCCGACGTGGTCCACTGCAACGACTGGCAGACGGCATTGGTGCCCCTCTACCTGCGGGCGATGTTCCGGGCCGACCCGATCCTGGGCTCGGCGACCTCGGTGTTCACGATCCACAACCTCGCCTATCAGGGCGTGTTCAGCGCCGATGTGATCCCGTCGCTCGGCATCGGCGGGTTCCGCGACATGCTCGATCAGGAGAGCCTCCGCGCCGGACGGATCGGCATCCTGGCGCTGGGGTTGATGTACGCCGACGTGCTGACGACGGTCAGCCCGACCTACGCCGAGGAGATCCTCACTCCTGAGCTCGGTTTCGGGCTCGACGACCTGCTCCTTTCCCGCGCCGACGACCTGGTGGGAATCCTCAACGGCATCGACACCGAAGTGTGGAATCCTGCGAAGGACCGCCTCATCCCCCATCTGTACTCGTCGAAGAGTCTGTGGCGGAAAGAGTGGAACAAGAAGGCCCTGACCGAGCGAGTCGATCTCGATCACCGCGAAGGCGTGCCCCTGTTCGGCATCGTCAGTCGCCTGGTGGAACAGAAGGGCATCGGCCTCCTTCCGGGTCCCATCTCCGGGCTGCTGGAGAGGGACGCCGCCCGCTTCGTCGCCTTGGGCAGCGGCGAGCGTCGGTTCGAGGAAGCCCTGGAGAGCCTGACCCAACGGTTCCCGGGGCGGGCCGCTTACGTCTCAAGCTACGACGAGCCGCTGGCCCACCTGATCGAGGCGGGGGCCGATGTCTTCCTGATGCCTTCCCAGTTCGAGCCCTGCGGCCTCAACCAGATGTACTCCCTCGCCTACGGCACCCCGCCGCTGGTACGCAAGACCGGAGGCCTCGCCGACACGGTCGAGCACTGGGATCCAACGAACCGAACCGGAACGGGCTTCGTCTTCGAGCACTTCGACGAGGGCGGCGTGTGGTGGGCCCTGAACGAGGCGATGAACGCCTACGCCGATCGCAAGGGGTGGAAACGGCTCCAGCTCAACGGGATGGCCATCGACAACTCGTGGAACAAGGCGGCGGGCGAGTACGAGGAGCTGTATCAGCGGGCGGTGGAGGCGGCTCGCGCCAGCCGAGTGGCCAACCCGTCGACGTAGTCGACCAACTCCGCCGGCTCCAGGATCTCGAACTCGACGTCGAACCAGATCAGACGGAAGGCGAGCCATTCGAGCGAGTCGCCTTGGGTTCGGAACAGGCAGGTCTCCCCGTCCCGGGCGACGAGCTCACCCTCGCGGGGCCGCACCTTGGGCTCCATCTCCTCGATCGGAGCGTGGAGGACCGCCGTCACGTGATAGCGCATCGGGATCGACCCCATGGAATCCAGGACATACTCCACCGGATCTCCGCCCGGTATCTCCCGCGGGGTGAATCTCATCCGGGTGGGGCGGGGGTCCTGGATCCGGTCGAGGCGGAACGTTCGCCAGCCGTCGCGGTCGCGGTCGAACGCCACCAGGTACCAACGACGGTGGAGGATGACGAGCCGATGCGGCTCGACGTGGCGCTCGGCGGTGTCGCCGCTCCGGGTCTGGTACTCGAACCTAATTCGCTCGCAGTCCCGGCAGGCCTGGGCTAGCGTCGCCAACACTTCGACATCCACCGTCGCCCAGGGGCGGATCAGCGGGGCCACCGTCGACTGGAGGGTGCTCACCTGGCGACGAACGCGGGGAGGCAAGACTTGTTCCAGCTTGGCGAGCGCCCTCACTGAGGTCTCCTCGATTCCGGTGATCGACCCGCCTGCGGCCGTCCTCAAGCCGACGGCGATGGCGATCGCCTCTTCCTCGTCGAGGAGGAGGGGAGGGATCTCGGCCACGGGCTCCAACTGATAGCCACCCGCCGGCCCCGGTGTCGCCCGCACGGGATAACCCAGGTCACGCAGGCGCTCGACGTCCCGTCGCAGCGTCCTCTCGGACACCTCGAGACGCTCCATCAACTCGTGACCCGACCAGGTGCGTCGGGTCTGGAGGAGCGAGAGGAGTTGGAGGAGCCGGGCGGTCGTGGCCATGAAAATCAGGATCGTATCTATTCCGGTCAGAAATTGACATGAATACCCCTTACCTTCGCCACCGGTGAGATCGAGGCGGCCGATCGGTCTCAACCACATGACGAGAACGGAGGCAGACATGAGACCAGTCATACGAGCCGAGGGGCTCGTCAAGAACTACCGGGAGGTGACCGCCCTCGACGGCCTCGATCTCGAGGTCGCCGAAGGGAAGGTCCTGGGCCTGCTGGGACCCAACGGCGCGGGGAAGACAACCGCGGTGCGGATCCTCACCACCCTCCTCGTCCCCGATGGCGGTCGGGCCGAGGTCGCCGGGGTCGAACTCACCGCCGACCCCGACGGGGTGCGGTCCCGGATCGGCCTCTCGGGCCAATACGCGGCGGTCGACGAGCACCTGACCGGGTTCGAGAACCTGGAGATGATCGGTCGTCTCTACCGACTCGGCCGGACGCGCTCGCGGGAGAGGGCCCGTGAGCTGCTGGATCGCTTCGACCTCTCCGAGGCAGGTGACCGGCCCGTCAAGACGTACTCGGGCGGCATGCGGCGCCGTCTCGACCTGGCGGGGGCACTCGTCGCCAAGCCGGCCGTGCTGTTCCTGGATGAACCCACCACCGGCCTCGACCCCCGGAGCCGGGCGAGCATGTGGGAGATCATCCGCGAGCTGGTCGAGAGCGGGACGACGCTGCTCCTCACCACCCAGTACTTGGAAGAGGCGGACCGGCTGGCCGACGACATCGTGGTCATCGACCACGGCCAAGCGATCGCCCGCGGGACTGCCGACCAGTTGAAGTCGCAGATCGGCGGTGAGCGCGTCGAGTTGGTGGTCGAGTCCGCAGAACACCTCGCTGCGGCCAAGGAGACGCTCGTCCGGGTGGCAGTCGGTGACGTGGTGATCGACGAGCAGAGCCGCAAGGTCACCGCTCCCGTAACCGGAGGGAGTAGCGCTCTGATCGACGTGCTGCGCAACCTCGACGGTTCCGTGACCGTCCTCGACGTGGGCCTCCGGCGCCCGACCCTCGACGATGTGTTCCTCACCCTGACCGGACACGCCACCGCCCCAGAGCGGAACGGCGGCCAGGTCAACGGTGCGATCGAGAAGGAGACTGCCTGATGACTTCGTTCAGCTCGGCGCTGGCCGACGGCTTCGTCGTCGCCAAGCGCAACCTCATCAAGGTGAAGCGGGTTCCCGAGATGATCGTCTGGGTCCTGCTGTCACCGATCATGTTCGTGCTGCTCTTCGCCTACGTGTTCGGCGGGTCCATCGATGTGCCCGGGGGCGTCAACTACCGGGAGTTCCTGATCGCTGGGATCTTCGCCCAGACGGTGGTGTTCGGCGCCAGCTACACCGGGGCGGCTCTGGCCGAGGACATGCAGAAGGGGATCATCGACCGCTTCCGGTCGCTGCCGATGTCGCGATCGGCGGTGCTCTTCGGGCGCACGGCGAGCGACGTCCTATACAACGTCCTCTCGATCACCATCATGGCTCTGACCGGCCTGCTGGTGGGCTGGAGGATCCGCACCTCGTGGTGGGAGGCTCTCGCCGGCTTCGCTCTCCTGCTGTTGTTCTCCTACGGCTTCTCGTGGGTGATGGCGACGGTGGGCCTCCTGGTCCCCAACGTGGAGGTGATCAACAACGCCTCCTTCATGGTGATCATGCCACTCACGTTCATCTCCAACGCCTTCGTGCCGGCCGAGAACCTCCCGACTCCGCTACGGATCTTCGCCGAATGGAACCCCGTGTCCGCAGTCACCCAGGCGGCCCGGGAGTTGTTCGGCAACACCAATCCGTTGGCGGCGACGTCGGAGGCGTGGTCGATGCAGAACCCCGAGCTGTACACGCTGATCTGGATCGTGGTGATCCTCGGGATCTTCGTGCCACTGTCGGTGAGGCTGTACAAGCGGTCGGTGACGAAGTGAGTCGGAAGGCGGAAGGCGGAAGGCGGAAGTCGGAAGGCGGAAGGCGGAAGGCGGAAGTCGGAAGGAGCGGGTCGCGAGTGGTGGGTGGTGGGTGGTAGGTGGTAGGTAGGGACCCGACGCCATCCGCGAACGGTCCTGGTTTTCAGAATCACGCGACCCGGTCACCGCGCCGGTACGCCGACCCTCGGGGGGTATGGGGGTCGTCCCCCAACCCGAGCGGAGCGAGGGAGTCGCGAGTGGTGGGTGGTGGGTGGTAGGTAGGACTCGACACGATCCGCCTACCACCCCGGTGCTTCGACTCGCGCGTCCCCGCGCAACCGGCAAGTACGCCGACCCTCGGGGGGTATGGGGGTCGTCCCCCACCCGAGCGGCGCGAGGGAGATCAAGAACGGAGCGGTTCGCGGGCGACCGGTTGCAGGCGGGCGGCGACGACGACCCC
>DATGOV010000011.1:0-3201 GCA_035305585.1 Acidimicrobiia bacterium
AGACGGGGGCGCCGTTGAACTGGCCGGACGCCGAGAAGTCGACCTCGCCGTCTGCGTTGCCGACCAGGCTGAACGTGCCGAGCACCAGCTCGCCGGTGTAGAGGCCTCCGTCAGTTTCGGCGTCGGCTTCGCCGATCTGCACCGACGCCGCCACCGGCGCCGTCGCCGTGAACGCCGCCTGCAGTTTGGCGATCGCCGCGGGGGAGGCGTGGCCGTCGAAGCCGAGCGTGGCCATCAACTGGCCGCCGAGGACCTTCTTGCCCCGGTTCCCGAAGACGGGCTTGGTGTGGAGGTCCTTGTTTTGGTCGAGGCGGTAGACGTTGCCGACCGCCGACAAGTCCTCCATGTTGATAGTGATGGTCCCCAGGTAGCCGGGGATGAACTCGTTACTCAGTGTCATGGGTTGGTCTCCTCATTTGGGTCGGGCGGGGGGTATCGGAAGGTGACTCGGTTCACCGACACGACTGTCCTGGCTTCGTCTTTCCCGAGCGCCTGGGGGCCGGTGGCTCCCCGCCAGATACCACCGACACCCAGGGTTGCTCGCTGCACCCGGAAGTTGTTCTTCCTGAGCTCTGCGAACCATTGCTTGGATTTCAGGCTGGAGGCGACGAGCACCTGCCACGCCTCTGAGATGCCGCCGTGAGTGGACGGGCCCATCCACTCTTCGTCGGGGACGATGATCACCGCGGGGGCGATCACCTGGGGCGGCATGACCTCGTGGAAGGCGACGTCGCCTTCGAACGCCGCCTTGAGGGCTTCGGCGAGGGCTTCGATGCCCTTCTTCATGCGACACCGAACCCGTTCAAAGCCTCCTCGACCCACGACACCGCGGAGAGGAGCGCCCGCTCCACGTCGACCTTCCGGTCTTCCGGATACGTGTCGGGGTCGGCCTGTAGGCCGCTTCTGATGACGTCGTCGGCTGTCACCCCGAGAGCGGAGAAGTCGACCTCCAGGCCGACCCCCCGCATCCCGTAGAGCATCTCTGCGATGGTGTGGTCGGGTCGGACCGGGACGACGACGTCCTGTTCGCCCCACGAGCCCAGGGAGGCCTCACCGAGGGCGATCGTCCTCGTGGCCTTCTGGATGACCGCCTCTTTGAGGCGCTCCCTTTGGGCTGGCGTGGGTTCTGCCATGTCAGCTCGAGGCGCCGGCCGCGTAGACGTAGATGCCGGAGGGGATCCGGTCCACGATGAGGGTGCGGCCGAGGATGCCGATGTCTCGGCCCATCAGCTCGACGTTGGTGGCTTCGACCCGGGTGAAGCCGTAGTCGTGCGCCTTGAGGGCCGACTCGTTCCACATGACGGCCCGGTTCAGGCCCTTCACCGGGAAGATGCGGAGGCCGTTGAGGTCGATGCTCTGGGCGAGGATGCCGGCGGTGCCGTCGGCGTTCTGAGCGCCGATCGGGGCGAACAGCCTGCGCCCGGACGTGTCGACCATGGCCATGATGACCCGCCACTGGGCCCGGGTGACGGCGAGCTGGGTGGGCAGGGCTCCCGTCTCGTCCTCCACGACCTCGGCACCGGCGAGGATGTCGTCGATGACCTTGGCGTAGGTGGACGTGTCCAGGGCGGCGTCGTGGTAGCTCCAGTCGGCCGACGCTGCGGCGCCCTTGGCCGACGCCCCGTTGAGGAACGGGACCGCGCCGTGGGTGGTGTCGTGTTCGGTGGCGATGGCGTAGTTGGCGACCAGGTCGTTCCAGACGAGCTCGAGGACGCCGATCTCGGCGGTCTGGATCAGCTCGATCGCCACGTCGACCGCACCGTCGACCCAGCCGGCCTCGTAGGTGGCCAGGGCGGAGACCAGGCTGCGGCTGTTCGCCGACTGCTTCTGGCCGGACCGGGCCGCCACCTGCGTGTGCTGGGTGATGCGGGGGATCTTGGCGTGGCCGCTTCTCGGGCCCCGGATGGAGCCGAAAGCGTTGAACGCTCGCCGGCGGGTGTCGAGGACGGACACGAGCTGGTCGGCCATGAACTCTTCGACGACGACCGCCGACAGGTCGGTGATCGACCCGCCGGAGGGCAGGTCGCCGGTGATGTCCTGGAGGGCGCGGATCTCGACCTCTCCGTTACGGACGCGGGTCTGGAAGGCTTCGAGGTCCTCCTGGAACCGCTGCTGGTAGCCGGCGAACTCGGGGCGGATGCCTCGCTGGGCGAGGGCGCCGAGGAACAGGTGGAACGGGTTGGGGCCGTTCCGGTGGTGGGGCTGGGGGGCCTGCTCGACGACGGCGCGCACGTGGGCGAGGTCCTGGCGGATCTCGGTGGCGAACTCGTCGAACCGGCGCTCCAGGTCGCCGCCCGCGGGCGGCGTCTCCGTGGGGGCCTCGACCTGGGTGGTCTCTTCTGGCATGGGGGTCTCCTCTTCTCGGATGGCGAGGACCTTGGCCTGGCTGTAGGCGGGGAACGTGACCAAGGACACTTCGGGTAGGGCTCGCAGCCGGCGGATCGTCCCGTCGGCTGACTGATCCCCGGGGATGAAGCCGGGGGAGAACGAGTCGATGACTCCGTCAGCGACGAGCTGGAGCATCTCGTCGCCTGTCCGCGTCCGGGAGACACGGAAAGTTGCGTATGCGCCGTCGTCCCGCTCCTCAAGCGAGATCATCCGGCCGATGGGCTCGCGGTGTTGGGCGAGGAGCCGCACCGTGGCCGGGTCGACACCGGCGACGGCGCCGCGCACGAACCGTTCGGGGCGGCCACGCACCCGGATCTCTTCCCCGTAGGGGATGATCCGGCCGTAGATCTCCCGGCGTTCGGCGTCGCGGACCTCGAGGCGTGCGTCGAAGCCTTCGTCGACGGTGACGGGGGCGACGTCGGTGTTACGGAGCTGCAGCTGGTGTTGGAGCATTCTGTGGTGTCTCCTCGTCGACAGCGGTAAGAGGAACCGAGCTTGCGGGCACTACGACCGCGCCCTCCTCGGCGGGGAGCGGGATGGCTTCGATGTCCACCCCGGCGGTTTGGATGATGCGTCGTGCTTCCTCCGAAGTGAGCACCTTCCCGACCCCGAGGTACACCTTCTGAACGACCTCGGCCTGCTCTCTGGGCGTGAGGGTGGCTGCGCCGGCCTGTTCGCGGATCTGGTCGCCGCCGGCGACCGCGGTGAGGCCTTCCTCCTTGCGGGCCTCGTTGATGGTCTTGAAGCCGGCGGTGATGCCGATCTGGTGGGCCCGGTAGCGGGCCTCGATGTCGGCCCGGAGGATCTCGTCGA
>DATGOV010000012.1:0-41462 GCA_035305585.1 Acidimicrobiia bacterium
GAGGATCCGGTCGATGTGAGCCGACGTGAACGCCGAGACGCGGGGCTTTTCCTTGCGGGCCCTCTCCGGGCGGACCGTGAAGTTGCTGATCCCGACGATCCGGTCCTCTTCGCCCAGCGCATAGAGCACCTCGGTGGGCTCTTCGGTGAGGCACACGATCCGCTCGGGGTAGGGCATGCGCTCAGGCTAGGGCAGGGCCGCCCATCCCAGGGGTGGGAAACTCCCGAGCACAGAGTCTCGGTCGGCCGTAGCCTCGTCTCGGTGGTGCTGTCACTCCTCGCCGTCTCATTCGAAGTCGAAGACCCCGGGCCGGTGGCAGCGTTCTGGGCGGGAATGCTCGACCGGGACGTGGTCATGGAAGAAGGCGGCGCCCTCGTTCCCGGCGACGACACCCAGGTCGGGCTGCGTTTCGTGGCTGCCGAGGTCGCCGCCGACAACCGACCCAATCGCATCCACCTGCATCTGACCAGCTCGGACCTCGACGATCAGCGCCGTTCCGTCACCAAGGCGATGCAGCTGGGTGGACGGCTGATCCGCGAGTACGCGGAGGAGGGCCACGTCGTGATGGCCGACCCCGGCCGCAACGAGTTCTGCGTCATCGAGCCGGACGCCGATTTCCTGGACGGAACCGGCTACCTCGGCGAAGTCACCTGCGAAGGCCCCCCCGAATCGGGCCACTTCTGGCGGGACGTCCTCGGCTGGCCGCTCGTGTGGGATCGGGGCGTCCAGACGGCTATCCAATCGCCGGCCGGCGGCACGAAGATCTCCTGGGACGTCCGCCCCGGTCCGCCCGACTACGGCAGCAGGCGCCAGTGGTTCGACCTCGTGGTGGCGGATCGGGGCGCGGAGGCCGAGCGGCTGATCGGCCTGGGTGCCCACCCGGTGGGCGAGGCGGACGGTGCTGTCCGGATGGTGGACCCTGGCGGGAACGAGTTCACGCTGGCTGTCCGCTAGAGGGGCAACCCACCCCGTGGATCCGCGGGACGGCACCTTAGAGTTGAGGTACGGCGACTCGAGGGCGAAGGAACCGACGACGACCTCGGCGGAGGAGTTGGATGACCGACTACGGACACGATCTCTTGTACGGGACATTCGTCACCCCGTCCGTGAGGAACGCCCGAGACGCCGTGGAGCTCGCCGTCACCGCCGATCAAGCGGGACTCGACCTGGTCACCTACCAGGACCACCCCTACCACCCGGGCCTTCTCGACACCTGGACACTCATGACGTACGTGGCGGCGAAGACGGAGAGCATCCGCATCAGCGGCAACGTGCTCAGCCTCCCGCTGCGGCCCCCGGCGGTGTTGGCCCGGGCGGCGGCGTCGTTGGACATCCTCAGCGGCGGCCGCTTCGAGCTCGGACTGGGTGCCGGGGCGTTCTGGGAAGGCATCGTGGCGATGGGCGGGCGCCGGCTGACTCCCGGACAGAGTGTCCAAGCGCTCCGGGAGGCGATCACCATCATTCGTGAGTTGTGGAACACCGATGCCCCCGCCGGGGTCCGCTTCGACGGCGAGTACTACCAGATCAGCGGTGCCAAGCGGGGCCCCCGCCCGGCCCACGACATCGCCATTTGGGTCGGGGCCTACAAGCCGAAGATGCTGGCGCTCACCGGCGCAATGGGCGACGGCTGGCTGCCGACCCTCGAATACCTGCCCCACGGGGTCGGCACGCTCCCCGAGCTGAACGCCCGGATCGACGAAGCCGCTCGCGAGGCGGGACGCAGCCCGAGGGACATCCGTCGGCTGCTCAATGTGATGAACGTGTCGGTCACGCCTCAGAGCAGAGGAACCCTCAACGGGCCGTCATCGCAGTGGATCGACGAGCTCGCCGACCTGGTGCTGAACCACGGGATCTCGGGGGTCCTCATAGGCGGAGACGACCACGATCTCACCAAGCAGTTCGCCACCGAGATCGTCCCTGCAGTGCGAGACCTCGTCGAGCGGGAACGCCGCTCGAGGTGAACGGGCCGAGTCTTCGACCCGGCCCGTTTTCGAATCAGCCGGCCACGCTCTCGGCCTCGGATGCCGCCTGCCCCTGCTGGGCGAGGTAATCCGGGCGGAGCTTCGGGAAGACCATCCCGAAGATGAAGCACGCGGCGACGAGGATCGCCGCCCAGATCCACACCAGGGCCGGACCCGCCTCGGCCATGAAACCGGTGACGATGCCCACCCAGGCGAAATCGGCGTCGCCGAAGGTGGTGTTGGCGAAGCCCAGCTCGCCCATGTACTGCAGCAGGAACGCGGGCAGGAACGTGATCAGCACGCCGTTGACGAACCCGCCGGCCGCCGCCCCCCAGCGACCGCCCATGGCGTTGCCGAACACGCCGGCGCCACCGCCGGTGAAGAAGTGGGGCACCATGCCGGGGATGATCAGCGCCAGTCCCAGCGGACCGAGGAAGATCATCGACACCAGGCCACCCAGGACAGAGGTGGCGAATCCGATGATCACGGCAGTGGGGGCATAGGGAAACACGATCGGCACATCGAGGGCGGGGACGGCGTTGGGGATCAGCCGGCTCGAGATGCCCTCGAACGCCGGCACGATCTCGCCGATGATCATCCGTACGCCGACGAGAATGATCCACACCCCGGCTGCGAACGTGAGGGCCTGGATGATGGCGAAGACCCATGGGTTCGCTCCGCCGGCCAGCTCGGTCACGACGGTGGGCCCGGCGAGGATGGCGAAGATCAGGTAGACGATCAGCATCGCCACCGCGGTGGACACCAGGCTGTCCCGGAAGAAGCTCAGGCTGCGGGGCACCTCGAAGTCCTCGGTCGACTTGTCCGGGTTGCCGACCTTCGAGCCCACCAAGCCGGCGGCACAGTAGGCGAGCGTCCCGAAATGGCCCATGGCGATCTCTTCGCCGTCGGTGATGCGCCGCATGAACGGCATGGCGATCGCCGGCATCAGCACCATGACCGAACCGGTGATCAGGGCTCCGGTGATCAGGAGCTGCCAGCCCTCCATGCCGGTGACTCCGATCGTCACCGCGGTCAGGGCCGCCATGAAGAAGACGTGGTGTCCGGTGAGGAACACATACCGGAGCCGCGTGAGTCTGGCGAGGACCAGGTTGACGACGAACGCCAGTCCCATGATCCCGGCGGTCTCGGCGCCGAAGTCCTCCTGGGCCAGGGCCACGATCGCCTCGTTGGTGGGCACCACGCCCTGCAGCCCCAGGCCTTCCGAGATCATCGTTCCCAGCGGGTCGAGCGCGCCGATGAGGATGTTCGCTCCGCCCCCGAGAATCAGGAACCCGATGATCGTCTTGAGTGTCCCGGTCACCACGTCCGGGAAGGACGCCCGGGCGACCAACAGGCCTACGAGGGCCAGCAAGCCGACCAGGATCGAGGCGTTTGAAAGTATCTCCTGCAGAAATTCGAGGATGGCCATTCCTCCTCCTCTCAGTTCCCTACTCGTCCACCGATTCCGTCAACAGCCCACCCTGTGAACGGCTTTCACTGCAGCTCCTCGATCGCCTCCTTCACTTTTTCGTTGATCTCCTCACGGTCCATGAAGTTCTTGATGATCACGATCTTGGCGGGCGACCCTTTCAGGCCCTCGGCCAGTTCCGCCGAGGTGAAGATCAGATCCGCCTGCTGGCCTCGGGCGGCGCTGGCGTCAGTCACGTCCAGCATGTAGTCGACGCCGCTGGCGTCGAGGGCGGCCTTGAGTCGGGTCTTGAGGATCGCGCTGGTTCCGAGACCCATGCCGCAAACCGCGAACACTCTGATCATCAGTTCGCCTCCTGTATGACACGGTAGAGCTCTTCGTCGTTGGATGCCGCTCTGATACGAGCGAGGTTGTCTCCGCTCTCTATGAAATCAGCCAGAGCCGCCAATGCGGTTATGTGTTGTTCGCTGTCGGGCGAGGCGAAGGCGAACACCAAGTCGACGGGGTCGTTGTGCTCGGACCCGAACTCCACCGGCTCGGCGAGTTTGACGAGAGAGAACCCCACGGCGGTGCCACCGTCCTCGGGTCGGGCGTGGGCGAGAGCGATTCCCGGCGCCAGAACGATGTAGGGGCCGAGTTCCTCCACGGCTCGGACGATGGCGTCGACGTAGTCCTCGGTGGCCGCCCCGGTAGCTACGAGCAGGCTGCCGGCTGCGCGGACGGCCTCCCGCCAGTCCGCACAGTGGAGTCCGGATCGCACCGCCTCACGCGGGAACGAAGCTGCGAGATCCGGTGTCCTTTCGGCGTCGTCGACCACTGTTCGCCAGCATAGGGCCTTGATCTCGGCGCCGCCCTACTCTGACTAGAGGGCTCGGCGAGTGTTCAAAGGAGTCGGAGATGGGCGAGGAAGACGTACGAATCGAGGATCTCTGTCGTCAGCTTCGGGTCGACATCCTGCGGTCCACTCACCAGGCAGGATCCGGACATCCCACCTCCTCGCTCTCGGCTGTCGAGTTGGGAGCAGTCCTCTTCGCCCGTCACCTCCGTTACGACGTCTCGCGTCCTGACCATCCGGGAGCCGACAAGTTCGTCCTCTCGAAAGGACACGCCACCCCGCTGCTCTACGCCCTCTACCGCGCCATCGGGGCGATCGACGAGGAAGAACTGCTCACCTACCGCGAGCACGGGAGCCGTCTCGAGGGGCACCCCACTCCGCGTCTTCCGTGGGTGGAAGCTGCCACTGGATCTCTCGGCCAGGGTCTCCCGATCGGCGTGGGCTTCGCTCTCGCCGCCCGGATGGAAGGGATCCCCCGGCGAACCTACGTCCTGTGTGGCGACTCGGAGATGTCGGAAGGCTCCATGTGGGAGGCGATCGAACACGCCGGCCACTCCCGGCTCGACCGATTGATCGCCATCGTCGACGTGAATCGCCTCGGCCAACGCGGGCCGACCCGACACGAGTGGGACCTCGAGGCCTACGCCCGCCGCTTCGCCGCGTTCGATTGGGAGACGATCGAGATCGACGGCCACGATCCCGATGAGATCGAAGCGGCGCTGGCGAAAGCGGACGCGGAGACGACGAGACCCACCGCCATATTGGCGAAGACGGTGAAGGGCAAGGGAGTTCCCGAAGCGGAGGATGAGGTCGACTTCCACGGCAAGGCTCTGGACGCCTCCGAGGAGGTCATCCAACGTCTCGGCGGCACGAGCGATATCGTCGTCATTCCCGCCCCGCCGCTCGATGTGGAGAGGAAGTCGCCCGAGACAACCGCCCTGGCGAGCGGTGCTGAGACCGACAGTCCGGGGTGGGAAGTCGGCGAGGAGGTCGCCACCCGTTCCGCCTATGGAGAGGCGCTGGTCGCTGTGGGGCGACGCCGGCCCGACGTGGTTGCCCTCGACGGCGAGGTGTCCAACTCGACCCGGGCGGACCGCTTCGCCCGAGAGATCCCGGACCGGTTCGTGGAGGCTTTCATCGCCGAGCAGAACATGGTCGGCATGGCGATCGGGCTGGCCCGGAGCGGATTCCACCCTTACGCCAGCTCCTTCGCCGCGTTCTTGAGCCGCGCCTACGACTTCATCCGCATGGCGCCCGTCTCCCAGGTCGACATCACGCTCGTCGGCTCCCACGCCGGCGTGTCGATCGGCCCCGACGGGCCGTCGCAGATGGGCCTCGAAGACATCGCCGCCTTCCGCGCCGTGGCCGGGTCCACCGTCTTGTACCCCTGCGATGCCAACCAGACGCGGGCCCTCGTCGAGCTCCTGGCGGACGTGTCGGGGGTCGGGTACCTGCGCACCACTCGGGGCGACACCCCGGTGATCTACGAGCCCGACGAGAGCTTCGAGGTCGGCGGTTCGAAGACGCTCCGCCGCAGCGACGCCGACCGGGCTGTGGTGGTGGCGGCGGGGATCACCGTCCACGAGGCACTCGCCGCGGTCGACGACCTCGGTGCGCCGGTCACCGTCATCGATGCCTACAGCGTCCAACCGCTCGACGCCGACACGATCTGCGACGCTGCTGCTGTCACTGGCCGGGTGGTGGTCGTCGAAGACCACCGCGCCCAGGGCGGGCTCGGGGAGGCGGTGGCTGCGGCGCTCGTGACCCGCGGCGTGGCGTGCGAGTTCCGTCACCTGGCCGTGGATGGTATCCCCGCCTCGGCCACGCCCGAGGAGCAGTTGGCTCTCGCCGGTATCGACCGGACTGCGATCCGAGCCGCCTTGGAAGAACTGATCGCCTGACCGACAGACTCGACTCGTCCTGTGTGGTGATCCGGCGACGCCTATTTGCCTTGCGCCTCAGCGAGACGTCTCATCCAGTAACGAAACCAGCGCTCCCCGTAGGGGACATACACCCTCACCGTGCGCCCGGACGCTGCCAGGCTGCGGGCGTCTCCCTCTCGGACACCCAACAGCATCTCGACCTCGTCGGAACGTGTCTCGTCCTCGGCGCCGACGCGGACGACGGGGTCGTGGGTGGCGAGCATGACTCTCCCTCCCGCTGCCCGGAAGCGACGAGCCAGCTCGATGTAGGCGGTGTCGGTTTCCGGACCCCAGGGCCTACTCACGTCGGACCGCTCGACATATGCGCCCTTGACGAGGCGGACCGGGAGCCCGGCACGCACATACGCGAGCCCGTCCTCTTCGGCGCTCAGCAAGTTGGCCTGCACCGTGGCCGACAGGGGAAGCCCTCGTTCCGCCCCGTCGAGCAGAACCTGCTTGATCGATGCACGCCGCGCCTCGTCCTCTGCGCCGACCTGGATGAGGCGGCCCGACGGTAGATGCCTCGCTATCTCCTCCAGCAGCTCCAAAGCCAGAGCCGGAGAGATGTCGACGCCGATGTGTGAGAGGTCGACAGACAGATGGGCGGTGGGGATGGAGATGAGTTCCCCGGCCAGCGACCCGAACTCCGCGGCCGCCCGACGGCTCCGCTCTTCGCTGGTCTCCTGCTCCCCGAAGTAGTCGATGCTGACTTCGATTCCTTGTCGGCCGAGTTCGGACGCGACCCGCAGGGCATCATCCCGGCTCGCCAGCACATATCTTCTCGCCGGGCGATACAGACCTCGTTGCACTGCCGACACTCGGCCCGAGGCTCTCTCGAGGGCCGCGCTGGTGGCGAGTCTGAACAGCACTCGTCTCCGCAGGTTCACCCTGGACCTCAGAGCCATGGCGATCGCGTTCCGTGGGCCCGTGGATCAGATGCGGGAACTGACCTTTCCATCACTTCCACTTCGATGAAGAAACCGAGGACATGCCTCCGCGGGTCGTGAGTCGACAAGTCGACAGCAACATGCTCCTCAGTGAATCGAGACTAGAGCGACCGTCAGTGTGCTGTCGGGCCCGACGCCGGGATCACTGGACGAGTCGGCATCTTCGATCTCGCCGATGTGCGACCGGGCGAAAGGACAGGTGACATGAGCCGCCCACCGGGTGGATCTGCTCGAGCCGAATACGAGCGCCTTCGCCGGCGGCGCCTGGCCAGGCTCAGGGCTCGATGGTGGGTGGTGCTGCTCGCACGCTCTTCGCGTTCGCCGTCGGTTGGAGCCTCGTGGCGGTGTTGCCGGGGGCGGTGTTTCGAGGCTTCCTTTCGATCGCCCCCGAGCTCGCCGAAAAGACCCCGAGGTTCCCCGCCGAGGTCGCCGTCGGCATCGGCCTCGTTTTCGCCGCCGCCGGCGCCAGGTCCCTGCTGCGGCCTCCAGCGTCAGAGACCGCCTGGCGCCGGGGAGCGGAAGGGGAAATGAGCGTTGGGCGCAAGCTGGAATCTCTCCGCCTGGAGGGCCTCCACGTGGTACACGACGTCCCGCTTCCCGGCTCCCGAGCCAACATCGACCACCTGGTGGTTTCCCCCCACGGCGTGCTCGCCGTCGAGACCAAGGCCTATCGCGGCCGACTCGCCCTTCGAAACCGACGACAGGAGCTGTGGATCGGTGGGCGGAACAGGTCACAGCTCCTCGACCAGGCACTCCGCCAGGCGGAGGCGGTTCGCCTTCGGCTCGCGGCGGCCGGCCTCGGCCACGTGCTGGTCACCCCCGTCCTGTGTTTCGTTGGGACGCAGCTCCCGAGATGGAGCCCTCGCAGCGCACGAGGGGTGTCGCTCACGAGCCTTCGCCGTCTACGGCAGGTACTGGTTCCCGACGAGGGCCCCTCCGTCGAACCGGGAGACGTCGACGCCGTGGTTGCTCTGTTCGACACCGCGGGGGACCAGCCGGCGAGCGCAGGACCCACTGAGACCGCTTCGCTTCCACCGTCGGGGGATCCGCGTTGTGCCCGGTGCGGCAAGCCGCTGGTGGAGCGCAAGCGCCGGTCCGATGGCGCTCGCTTCTACGGTTGCTCGGGCTTTCCGAAGTGCCGTTACACGCGTCCCTTGGAGGGGACGAGACGCTAGGGCTCAGCTGGCGAACTCGATCAGTAGCTCGGCCAGCTCCTCGCCCTTGTCCTCCTGGATGAAGTGGCCGGCTCCTTCGATCGTGCGGTGATTCTGGCCCCGGGCACCGGGGACTCGATTCTGGAAGCCGCGGTCGCCTCCTCGAGTGATGGGGTCGGAGTCGGCGAATGCGGTGAGGAATGGCTTCTCCCATCTGGCGAGCACGTCCCAGGCCCGCCGGTTCGCCGGCGCAGCCGGGTCGTCGGGACTGGTCGGCACCAGGGACGGGAACACCTTGGCGCCCACCATGAAGGTGTCATCGGGGAAGGGCGCTTCGTAGGCGGCGAGGACCTCGGGTGGGATCTCGTTGACAGTCGAGTTCTGGAGGATCTTGGCGATCGGCAGGCGAGGGGCATTGGCGGCGTAGCTTTGCCACTCGAGAAACGCCTCGTTGGGGCGTTCGTCGCCGGTGGGGAGCCACGTGTTGGACGCCATCACTCGGTCGAACCTGTCGGGGTGTGCCGCTACCAGCCGCAGACCGAGCAGGCCTCCCCAGTCCTGGCCGAAGAAGGTGATGCCGCCGAGGTCGAGTTGCAGCAACCAAGCCTCCAGCCAGTCCACGTGGGCCTGATACGAGTAGTCCTCGGCCCGGGTCGGTTTGTCGGAGCGGCCGAACCCGATGAGATCCGGCGCAACCACCCGGAAGCCGGCGTCGACGAGTGGCGGGATCATGCGGTGATAGAGGTACGACCAGGTGGGCTCGCCGTGGATCAGAAGCATCACCGGCCCGTCGCCTTCGTCGACGTAGGCCATCCGTAGCTCCGAGCCGTCGCCGGCCGGCACGTTCAGGTAGCGGGGTTCGTAGGGCCAGTCAGCCAGGCCGTCGAACCTCTCATCGGGAGTCCGCACGAAGTCCATCGCCCGATTGTGCCTCCAATCGATCCGCCGCGTCGGGCGTGCATCGATCACCCCCGGGGATGATCCTCTTGCCCCGGTGGGGTCGCGACTCCCGAGGCATCGAGCGTCGATGCCGCGAAGATCCGTTTGATCAGATGCAGGTGGAAATCACTCCCCCGTCGGGGGGCAGACAGTCGAGCGGCGCGTCAACCCACCCAGGCGGCCCATTCCGGCCCGGCGTCGCGTTCCAGCGCCTGCAGGTAGACGCTCAGCTTGCCGTAGAAGATGTAGACCGCCTCGCGGTAGATCTCGTGCTGGGTGAACGGTGAGGCGACGAAGCCGTGGCCCCGGTCGATCCGAGGAGTGTGCAGCTCCTCCTCGGTGAACCGGCTCAGCGCCTGGTCCATGGCGTTGTCGTGGTCGGCGAACCAGGCTTCGAGGGTGGCCACCGTCGGGGGCACGGGAGGAGGGAGGCGGCGGTGGTCCCAGTCGAGTTGAAACGTCTCGAACGAGTGGGTGTAGACGCCCTGGATGTCACCCATCTCCACGAACAGCTCGCCGAGGGTCGGGTTCCGGCCGGGGAGCCGGAAGGCGAGATCGGAATCGGAGAGCAGGCCGAGAGCCAGGGTTCGCATCGAGTGGTGCGGGCGGATCTCCTCAGCGAAGAGCGTGTTCATCCGCTGGACTCGGCGGCCCGCTTCATGCCGTGCGCCTCGAGGGCGAGATATCGGGTGACGAGACCCTTCATGAAGGGACCCATGATCGGGACGAGGAAGCCGCGCATGTCGATGGTGAGCGTGAGGCGGGACCGGCTTCCTTCGATCGCCTCGATGCGATGCCCTGCGGTGTTGGTCACTCCACCGGAGCGTTGGCGCCACTCGAAATACGTCGGCGGATCCCACGCGGTGACCTCCCAGATCCCTTCGGGAAGCTTCGGCTGTTTCAGGCGGAAGCGACTGCCTACGGCGATCTGCCCAGAGGTCAGCGGCTCAACGGTGTCGACGGTCTCGATGCGACGAGGCCACGACTCGACGTCGCTCACGACCTCCCAGACTCTCTCCTGACTTGCCTCGATCTCGATCGACTCTTCGAACCGCATGCCTCTGTTCCTCAAACGGACGCACAAGCCTACGTCACGCAGAGGGCTTTGGCTCTCGTGTCGAGCCTCGGGTCGATGGCAACCCGCCTCACCGCTCGGCGAGAAGCTTCGAGACCTGGGCTTTCCGGCGGAGTTGAACCAGACCGGCGCGGGCGACCATCCCCCGGTTCGAGTAGACGTCCATGGTGCCGAATCCCCGGTGGGCGCCCCCAGCCTGGATCGACCGAGGGCGCCCTGGGTTCGAGCGAGCGTCCCGACCCTGTGTGGCTTACTCGCTCTGATCAGGCGTGCTCACTCGCCAACCGCCCCAGCGCCAACGCCGCAAGGAGGAGACCGAAGTCGCGTAGGGCGATGTCCCAGAAGCCGCCGGCGATGATCAGCGTGACGATGATCAGACCGAGCCAGGCCGCCACGACGTAGGCGAAGATCTTCGGTCGCAACCAGACGCCGATACCGGCTGCGATCTCGACGACACCGACGATGCCCATCACCACCCCGCCGCTCACCATATCGGTGATGAACGCGGGCAGGAACTCGGTCCAGTCGGTCATCAGGTTCAGGAACTTGTCCAAACCGAAGAGGATCGGAGCCACGGTGAAACCGAGATGGAGGATCTGGTAGGCGGCGCTCGATCCGCTGGTTCGAGGGGGTGCGGTGGTCGTAGTCGTAGTCATCAGCCTCTCTCCTTCTAAAGGCGATCGTCATCGACTTTAGATACGAGGCGCTCTAACGTCAAGTGTGTGTGGTTTTAGAGCCGTTCTGTGGGTCGAAAGGTGTGACGAAAGCGCTGGTTTCGGCCCACAGAACCGGTCACCCATTCATGCCCGGGTCGTAGAAGGCTCGACGCGGACCGTCCACCTCGGATCCAGGATGATCGGAAATCGTCTCGGTCAGCCACTCCGCCCACCGATCCGTGAGACCTGCGGGGTCTTCTCCTTCGAGCGGGCCGCCGATCACGACTCGGATCCGGCCTCGGCGGAGGCGGTTTTCCAGTCCAAAGACTCGGCCCGTGCCGATGACGGCAACGGGTAGGAGCGGTACTCCGGTACGTGCCGCCAGCCAGGCGGCCCCCCGCTTCGGTGGAAGCGTTCCCCAATGGGTGACCCGGGTGCCCTCCGGGAACACTCCGACCACGTCGCCCCGACCCAGAGCCGATAGGGCGGCCCGCAGCGCAGAAAGTGGCGCCCGGTGGCGGGGCAGCGGTATGGCGCCAGACCCGAGGACGAACCAGTCGAGGAGCCGGCTCTCCCCGAACAAGTCGGCGACGACGAGAAAGCGCACGGGCAGTCGCAGGGCGGCGCCGATGACTGGAGCGTCGAAGTGGGAGTAGTGGTTGGCGGCCACCACGAACGGGGGAGGGGGCACATCGGACTGTCGTTCGATCTCCAGCCCGAAGAACGTCCGCCCGGCGAGACGAATCAGGGGAGAGGCTGCGGCCCACAGCCCTCGGCCGTGGCGTTCGGAGTTGTTCGAGACCGATTGGTGATTCGAGCGATCCACGTATCGTCGACCAGTCTCGCGGCCCGGGCTGGTTCGGTGGCGACACCGTGTCGGATTGCATTCGACTCGCTGTCGGCGACCCCGTTTCGTAGGTTCCGCCGTCCGCGACCGCACATCCCACTGAAGCTCACGACCTGCACTTTCGCCTATCCCGGCGTGTCGGCGGAGCGCCGTGCCGAGCTTGCGCTCGACGGCGAGGCCGTCGAAAGGGCCCATCACCGACTCCGCGGTGACGGGATCGAAGCGTTCGTCCTCTCCACCTGCCTGCGTGTGGAGATAGCGGTCGCCGGGGACGAGCCGGCCGCCCGTTCGGCGATCCGGTCCCTGTACGGCGAGATCGACGGGCTGTTCGAACTCGCGGCGATGAGACACGAGGACGAGGGCTTTCTCCACCTCTGCCGTGTCGCCGCCGGCCTCGAGTCCCCCGTTGTCGGCGAGCTCGAAGTCTTCGGTCAGTTCCGGTCCGCACTCGCCGCCTTCGCTGACGCCCACCCCAACGGGAGCTCGTTGAGGCGGGTGATCGACAGCGCCATCGGCGTCGCTCGGGCGGCACGCCGACGCATCGGAGTCTCTCCGCGCGGCTCGCTGGCTGCTGTGGCGGCTCGAGCGGTCAGCGACATCGGCCGCGTGGCGATCCTCGGAGCGGGTGCCATGGCCCGGGCAGCCGCCGAAGGACTGGCCGACGCAGACGTGACGATCTTCTCCCGCCGCCCCCTGCAGATCGCGGGGCACACCACTCGGCCGTGGGCCGAGGCTTTCGAGGCTCTCGCCACCTTCCCTGCGGTCATCTCCACGGTTCCCGGCAGCGACGACCCGTTCCCGGCAGATCGCGTGTCTGCGGTTCTCAGCTCCCGGGACGATCCGTTGGTTCTCGTCGACCTGGGTATGCCCCCGGGCTTCAGACGGCTACCTGGAACCCCCCTGGTCGAACATCTGACCATCGACCACGTTGCCGGCCAGGCTGGCGAGCAGCCTCCGGACGACTTCGACGCCGCCGTCACAGAAGAGGCACAGAAGGCGTGGAACCGGCTCTCCACTCCCGACCGGGCCCGGTCTGTCATCGCGGAGATGGTCGACCAGGCAGAGTCGGCCGTCGCCGAGGAAGTCAGCAGGTTCGCCCGCCGCCTCCACTCGACCGACGACCCCGAAGAGATCCTGCGCCAGGCGGCCCGCACCGTAGCCCGCCGCATCCTCCACCGGCCGATCTCGTACCTCAGCGAGTCGGCCCGGATGCCGGAGGCCCTCGACGTGCTCGCCGAAGCATTCGGAGTGGACCCGTGAACGAGGTGCGCATCGCCACACGGGGGTCCCGTCTGGCACTCGCCCAGGCCACCCAGGTAGCCGAGATGGTGCGGTCCCGGGTCGGCGCCGACCGGGTGGAGCTGGTCGAGGTGCAGACTCTCGGCGACCGCGACCGGACCACCTCGCTGACGCGATTGAGCCAAGTCGGCGCCTTCGTTCGTGCCGTGCAGGAAGCGCTCCTCGACGGCAGAGCCGACATCGCAGTCCATTCTCTGAAGGACCTGCCCGTCGCCCAACCCGAAGGTCTCGAACTCGTTGCGCTGCCGGAACGCAGGTCCGCCCGCGACGTGCTCGTCGGCGCCGCTCTCGATGACCTCCCCGAAGGCTCGACCGTCGGGACTTCGAGTCCGAGGCGGTCGGCGCAACTGCGGGAGCTCCGTCCCGATCTCGAACTCGTCCCGATCCGAGGGAACGTGGACACCCGCCTCGCCAGTGTGAGCGACGGCGACCCGACTGCCGCCGTGCTCGCCGAGGCGGGACTCGAGAGGCTGGGCCGCACCGACGCCATCGCCGAACGCCTCGGCATCGCCCGGATGGTCCCGGCGCCCGGGCAGGGCGCGTTGGCGGTAGAAGCGGCCCGGGGCACGTTCGGTGCCGAGGTAGGAGCGGTCCTCGACAACACGTCCCTCCGTCCTCTCCTCCGAACGGAGCGCCTGCTCCTTGCCGAGACCGGCGCCGGGTGCCGGTCGGCGCTGGGGGCATTGGCCGAGTGGCACAACGGACACATTCGGCTCACTGCGTTCGTGTCCGACGAGCGAGGCAGCCGCCGGGCAGTGGTGCTCGGAGAGACACCCGAGTCGGTCGTCGCCGACGCTCGAAAGGAGCTCGGGCTGTGAAACGGGTGGCGATCACGACCGACCGATTCGATGTCGCCGCCCCGTGGTTCGCCGCCCGCGGCCTGTTGCCGGTCCGACTCCCTTGCATCCGGGTAGAGACCGCTCCCGATGAGGTTCTGGGCCAGGCCAGAGCCGAAGCCGAATCAGCGGATCTGCTGCTGATCACTTCCTCCCGCACCGTCGACCTGCTGTGGGGCGACGAACCGATTCCCGATGTGCCGGTGGCGGCGGTGGGGGAGTCGACGGCCGCCGCGGTCGAAGAGGCCGGTGGCCACGTGCGGTTCGTGGGCTCGGCGGGTCTGCGTCTTCTGGCAGCCGAGATGAGAAGGGAACTCCCGCTCGGGCGGATCGTGTTCCCGCGCGCGGCCAACTCGGATCCGGACCCGTTGCGACAGATCCGGAGCGAAGGCACCGAGATAGTTCCCTTCGACGTCTACCGAACCGTTCCCATCGCTCCCGGTCGAGACCCGGTGGACGCGGTGGCTTTCGCCTCCCCTTCCGCAGTGGAGGGGTGGCTCTTGGCTCGCCGCCTAGACGGCCTAGTGGTCGGCGCCATCGGCCACACCACCGCGGTGGCCGTCACCGAGCACCGGCCGGTGGTGATTCCGGCTCGTCCGTCTCATCGCGCACTCGCCGAAGCGCTGGCCCAGTTCCTGGAGGTACCCGTATGACATTCCCCACCGTCCGTCCCCGACGCCTGCGCATGCGCGACGCCTTGCGCCGCACAGTCGCCGAAACCCGTCTCGCCCCGTCCCAGATGGTCCTCCCCGTGTTCGTCGTCGACGGAGAGGACGTCCGCCGGCCAATCGAGTCGATGCCCGGCCACTCCCAGCTGTCGGTAGACCAGGTCGTGCTCGTCGCCAAGGAAGCCGAGTCGCTCGGCGTCGGCGGGATGCTCTTCTTCGGCGTCCCCTCCCACAAAGACGAGTCGGGCTCGTCTGCGTGGGACCCCGCGGGTCCGGTGCCCCGGGCGATCGAGGCAGTGGCCGATGCCGCTCCCGAGCTAGTCCGCTGGGCAGACGTTTGCCTGTGCGAGTACACGAGCCACGGCCACTGCGGGCCCGTCCGCGACGGCGTGGTCGACAACGACGCCGCCCTTCCGTTCCTCGCTCGCGCCGCCGTCGCCTACGCCGAGGCCGGCGCCGACATCGTCGCCCCATCGGACATGATGGATGGCAGGGTCGCCGCCATTCGCTCCGAGCTGGACGGTCACGGCCACCAGAACACGGCCATCTGCTCCTACGCCGTGAAGTATGCCTCCGGCTATTACGGGCCGTTCCGGGAAGCCGCCGGATCCGCTCCCTCTTTCGGGGACCGGCGCACCCACCAGATGGACCCGCCCAACGTCAGGGAGGCTCTCCGGGAGGCTCGCCTCGACATCGAGGAAGGTGCCGACATGGTGATGGTCAAGCCCGCCGGGCCCTACCTAGACGTGGTGCGAGCCGTGGCGGAGGCCTCGGAAGTGCCGGTCGTCGCCTACCAGGTGTCGGGCGAGTTCGCACTCATCGAAGCCGCCGCCGAGAGGGGCTGGGTCGACCGGGACCGGGTCATGATCGAATCGCTCACCGGCATCGCCCGCGCTGGAGCCGATGTGGTCCTCACCTACTTCGCCCTCGACGCCGCTCGTCTCCTGGGAGGATCCCGATGACCTTCGCCGCATCCCGGATACGGTCCCAGGAGTGGTTCGCGCGGGCGACGGGCGTCATGCCCGGAGGGGTCAACTCCCCGGTTCGTGCCTTTGGGGCAGTGGGTGGCACGCCCCCGTTCGTCGACTCGGGCGAAGGGGCCTACCTGCGTTCCGTCGACGGCGACGAGTACATCGACTTCATCGCCTCCTGGGGGGCCATGATCCTCGGCCACGCCCATCCCGACGTGGTCCGCCCGGTCGCAGAAGCGGCGGTAAAAGGCACGTCGTTCGGTCTCCCCACCGCCGCCGAAGTGGAACTGGCCGAGCTCATCTGCTCCCTGGTCCCGTCGGTCGAGGTCGTGCGGATGGTGAACTCCGGCACGGAGGCAACCGCCTCGGTGCTTCGGATCGCCCGGGCCGTCACCGGTCGCTCGAAGATCGTCAAGTTCGAAGGCTGTTACCACGGCCACAGCGACTCGCTCCTCGTCGAAGCGGGCTCGGGGCTGGCCACCTTCGGCGAGCCGTCGAGCCCGGGAGTGCCAGCCGCGACTGCGTCCGACACCAGGGTCGCCCGCTACAACGACCTCGACTCGGTCGCCGAATGCCTCGCCGACTCCCAGGTCGCGGCAGTCATCGTGGAGCCGGTCGCCGGCAACATGGGCTGTGTCCCGCCCGCACAGGGGTTCCTCGCCGAGCTGCGGCGCCTGTGTGACGAGCACGGCACCCTCCTGATCTTCGACGAGGTGATGACCGGCTTCCGTGTCGCCCTGGGCGGCGCCCAGGCGCGCTACGAGGTCACCCCCGACCTGACCGCCCTCGGCAAGGTGGTGGCGGGCGGGGCGCCAGGCGCCGCCTACGGGGGGAGGGCCGACCTCATGCGCCGGGTCGCTCCGGACGGTCCCGTCTACCAGGCGGGAACGCTCGCCGGGAACCCTCTCGTCACTGCCGCCGGACTCGCCACCCTCCGCTACTTGGCGGAGAAACCCGACCTGTACGAGGAGTTCGACCGCGTCGGCGCGGAGGTGGCCTCCGGGCTGAACCAGGTGTTCGCGGCGCTCGGACGACCCGGAACGGTCACCCACGTCGGCGGGATGTTCGGCGTGTTCCTGGGCGTCGAAGCGGTCGAGAGCTGGGACGACGTCGCCGAGGTCGACAAGGAGTGGTTCGGCCGCTTCTTCCACGCCGCCCTCGAACGAGAGGTGATGGTGCCGCCGTCGGCGTTCGAGGCGTGGTTCCTGATGGAGGCCCACCTCGGCGAGCCACTCGAGCGCGCTCTCGATGTGCTCGTCGAAGCCCTGGAGGTGAGCAGTCGATGAGGCTCCTCGCTGCCCTGCGAGGCGAACCGCTCGACCGTCCCCCGGTGTGGTTCATGCGTCAGGCAGGCCGCTACCTGCCCGAGTACCGGGAACTACGGGAAAGGCACTCGTTCCTCGAGGCGATGCGGTCGCCGGACATCGCAACCGAGATCACCCTGCAGCCACTCCGTCGGTTCCCGCTCGACGCCGCCATCGTGTTCGCCGACATCATGACCCCGCTGGAGGCGATGGGAATCGACGTCGACTTCGCCCCCGGCCCTCGGCTCGACCCATTGACTGTGGAGGAGGTCTGCAACCTGCCTCGCTTCGAGCCGACTGGCGTGGAACACGTGGTGTCGACGATCGGCCGAGTCCGTGCCGCCGCCGAATCGGACATCGCCGTCGTCGGGTTCGCCGGTGGGCCCGCCACCATCCTCGCCTACCTACTTGAGGGCTCCGGATCCCGCCAGTTCCCCAACTTCCGTCGCGCTTTGCTCGGCCCGGGCGTCGACGCCGCCCTGGACCGCCTCGCCCAGGCCACCCGCCGATATCTGCAGATGCAGGTGGAGGCCGGAGCCGACGTGGTCCAACTGTTCGACAGCTGGGCAGGGCTGGTTTCGATCGATGTGTTCCGCCGCCACGTCGTGCCAGCCGCCCGGGAGACGCTCGTCGACCTCGACGTGCCGACCATCTACTTCGCTCCAGCCGGCTCTCATCTGCTCGAAGCGATGCCGGAGATCGGCGCGACCGCCTACGGGGTCGATTGGAGGCTTCCGATCGACGAGGCGTGGCGACGCCTCGGCAGCGAGCACCCGGTGCAAGGCAATCTCGACCCGGCGGTCCTCCTCACTGATCCAGACACGGTCGTCGCCTCCACCACCGAGGTGCTGGAGCGTGGCACCGCGGTCGGAGGACACGTCTTCAACCTCGGCCACGGAATCCTTCCCACCACCCCGGTCGACAACGTCGCCGCCATGGTCGAGGCGGTGGTGGCCTGGGACCGGGCGACCGCAGCAGCGAAAGGAGCCCCGACTTGAGCGCCCCCGAGACTCTCGAGGGCTGGTACGCCCTCCACGACCTCCGACGACTCGACCGGCGAGCGTGGCTGTCGGCATCCCCGGAGACGAGGGAGAAGGCGCTGGCCGAAGCCCGCGACCTCCTCGACGCCTTCGCTCGCGTCGACGACGCCCCGGAGGGACGAAGCATCACCTATGCCGTCCTCGGACACAAGGCCGACGTCCTGCTCTTCCATCTCCGGCCCGAGGTCAGCCAGCTCGCCGCCCTCGAGCAGGCGTTCGACCGCTCACTCCTGGGGTCGATGACCACCCGCCCCTATTCGTACCTGTCGGTGATCGAGATCAGTCGCCACGGGGCACCCGAAGGGACGGCGGAGAACATCGAGAACAGCCCCTACATCCAGTCACGGCTCCGGCCCGGGATCCCCGACCACAGCCGGTTCATCTGCTTCTACCCGATGAACAAGAAGCGGAACCTCAGCGACAACTGGTACTCGCTGTCGCAGGACGAAAGAGCCTCGTACATGCGCGAACACGGTCGGACCGGGCGCCGGTATGCCGGGAAGGTGACCCAGATCGTGACCGGCTCCATGGGCCTCGACGACTGGGAATGGGGCGTGACGCTGTTCTCCGACGACCCGCTCCAGTTCAAGAAGTTGGTCTACGAGATGCGCTTCGACGAGGTCAGCGCCCGTTTCGGGGAGTTCGGCCCGTTCTATGTGGGTGAAAGAGTCGAAACAAACGATCTGAGGAGGTTGCTCGGTGAGTGACATGAAAAGCGCCGTGTTCTTGGTCGGTTTCGGCGGTCCCGAATCCCTCGAGGAGGTGCCGCCGTTCGTCGAGAGCGTTCTCGGGCGGACGCCACCCGAAAACGTCACGCGGGGTGCGGTAGAGCGCTATCGCACGATCGGAGGCGGTTCGCCGCTGCCGGCCACGACCCGTCGCCAAGCGGAACTCGTCGGCGAGGAGTTGAAGCGTCGCGGTGTAGACGCCGGCGTCTACGTCGGCATGCTCCACGCCGACCCGACCATCGGCGCCGCCGCCGACCAGATCGTCGCCGACGGTGTCGAGGACGTGACGGTGGTCAGCCTCGCCCCGTACCGCTGCGAGGTCTCGACCGACGCCTACGAGACGGCGGCCCGCGAAGCACTGGAGGGCCGGGTAGAAAGACTTCGGTTCACGCCCGACTGGAACCTCGCCCCTCGATACCTGGACGGGCTGGCCGAGATGCTGGCCGATGCCTTGACACGAGCCCCGGAAGGCACGCCGGTGATCTTCGCCGCCCACAGCCTCCCGCAGCGAATGATCGACCAGGGCGACCCCTACGTCGAGCAGCTGACGGCGACGACGAAGGAGGTCGCATCCCGCCTGGGGCTCGCCGACTGGCATCTGGCCTACCAGAGCGTGTCGGCGGCGGCGCGTGAGCCGTGGCTCGGGCCGGCGGTGGAAGAGGTGATGGACGAACTCAAAGCGCGCGGCGAGTCAGCGGTGATGGTCGACCCGATAGGCTTCATCGCCGATCACGTCGAGACCCTCTACGACAACGACGTCGAGCACGCCGGGCACGCCGGCGAGATCGGCATCGACTTCTACCGGTGCCGATGCCTGAACGACCACCCGGCGCTGATCGACGCCCTCTGCGACGTCGTGACGGATGCCATAGCCGGTGCCTGAGGCCGGTCCCGTCGTCGTAGTCGGGGGCGGCATCACCGGCCTGGTCGCAGCGCACCAACTACTCCAGGCCGGGGTCGATGCCGCCGTGGTCGACGCATCGCCTCGGTTGGGTGGAAAGGTCCAGACCGAGCACATCGACGGCTTCGTGGTGGAGGCCGGGCCTGACAGCTTCGTCGCTGGGAAGAAGGCGGTCCTCGAGCTCGCTTCCGAGCTCGGCTTGGAGGGCGCAGTCCAATCGACCCGGCCCGAGGCCGGTGGATCACAGGTGTGGTGGGATGGCGAGCTGCATCCCCTTCCGGAAGGCTTGTTGCTCATGGCGCCGTCCCGCCTCGCCCCGCTGTTCCATTCGTCACTTCTCACGTGGAGGGGCAAACTGCGCGTTCTCGGTGACCTCTTCCTGCCGCGAGGCGGGGGAGAGGACGAGAGCCTGGAGTCGTTCGTCCTCCGTCGGCTCGGGCGAGAGATGCTGGAGCGGGTCGCCCAGCCACTGGTCGCCGGGATCCACGCCGCCGAGCCTCGCACGATGAGCCTGCGCGCCAGTTTCCCGCGGTTCCTCGAGATGGAGCGGAACCATCGCAGCCTCGTTCTCGCCGCTCGAGCGGCGACGAAACGCGCTCCCAAGACCGACGGCCGCAGCCACTTCGTCACGTTCGCCGGAGGGATGGGACGGCTCACCGACGCATTGGCCGACTCGATCTCCGCCGCCGAGGTGTCGACCGGGGTGGCCGTGAGCGAGCTCCGGCCGGACGGGGCGGGATACCGGCTGGTGCTCGACGACGGTACGACGGTCGAGGCGGCGGCGGTCGTGCTGGCGGTGCCGGCGAGGACGGCGGCGCGTCTCCTCGCCCCGATCGTTCCGGAGGCGAGCGCCGCAATCGGGGGGATCGCCCAGGTGTCCACCTCGACCGCCACGCTGGTCTACCGCTCACACGAGATTCCCGATCTCAGAGGCACCGGCTTCGTCGTTCCGGCTGCACAAGACCGCAAGGTCACGGGAGTCACCTTCCTGTCCAACAAGTGGCCGGGGAGGGTGCCCGACGACCGATTCGTCATGGTGCGGGCGTTCGTCGGAGGACGGCACGGCCAGCAGGCGGCCACCTCCTCTCCCGAGCAATTGATGGAAGTCGTCCGGGCCGACCTGGCCGAGATGGTCGGCCTGCGGGCCGATCCCGTGCTCGTGCGGGTGTCTCAGTGGGAGGGAGGTCTCCACCGCTACACCATCGGCCACCTCGAGCGCGTGGCAGAAGCCGAGACCGCGCTCTCGGGCCATCCCCGGCTGGCTCTCGCCGGAGCCGCCTTCCATGGCATCGGCCTCAACGAATGCGTCGCTTCGGGTCGTCGGGCAGCGGCTCGGCTCCTGGCGGTCGCTCAGGAGCGCTCCTCTCTGGGCTCGGGCTAGACCTCAGCTGTCCATCCTGCCGGTGGCCCAGGCCCAAGCCGCCAGCTCCACCCGATTGCGGGCTCCGACCTTGGTCATCAGATGAGAGATGTGGGTCTTCACCGTCGGGAGGGAGATGAACAACCTGTCGGCGATCTCGTTGTTGGTCAGCCCTCTCGCCACGGCCTCGAGGACTTCTTCTTCACGGTCGGTGAGAGGCTCGACCGGTTGCGGCACCTCGCGCGGCTGGATCTTCGAGAAATGGCGCAACAGGCGCACCGTGATCGACGGCGACACCAAGGCGTCGCCCCGAGCGGCAGCCTGGACCGCCTCGACCAGGAGTTGAGGGCCGGCGTCCTTGAGCAGGAATCCGGACGCACCGTTGCGGAGGGCGGTCCACACGTACTCGTTGAGATCGAAGGTGGTGACCACCACCACCGGTGTCGGATCGTCGACGTCGGGCCCCGCCAATATACGGGTCGCCTCCAGTCCGTCCATGACGGGCATGCGGATGTCGAGCAACGCCACGTCGGGACGGAGTCTGCGCGCCTCCTCGACGGCAGTCCTGCCGTCAGCGGCTTCTCCCGCGACCTCGATGCCGTTCGACTCCAGGATCAGCTTGAACCCGGACCGGACCATCTCCTGGTCGTCGGCCACCAGCACCCGCAGGGGCCGATCCGACGTCACCGCTCGATCGGTATCCATGCCGTCACCGACCAACCGCGGCCTGGTCTCTGCCCCGCCCAGAACTGTCCACCGAGAGCCGAGACTCGCTCGGCCATCCCGGTGAGTCCGAAGCCCCGGTCTCCGGAGTGCTCGTGGTGCCGTCCGTCGTCGACCACGCTCACCTGGATGCCGTCGTCCTGGCGGCGGACCGCGATTTCGACTCGTGAGACATCGACTCCATGTCGCCCGATGTTGGTCAGGCTCTCCTGGATGATCCGAAAGATCGACGACTCGAACGAAGCCGGGACGCCATCGCGATCGATCTGGAGGTCCACCAGGTATCCGTCTCTTTTCGCGGCATCTCTTGCGAGCTCTTCGAGATCGTCGAGGCCCGAACCGGGGGCCAGGGGCTCCTCTCCGTCGCTCTCGCGGAGGGCTCCCACGAGTCGGCGCATGGCGTTCATCGTGGCGATGCCGCTCACCTCTATCTTCGCCAACGCCTGTTGCACCGCCTCGGGATCCTTGGCCCCGACCGCCTGTGCCGCCTGGGCCTGGACGACGATGCCGGTGACGTGGTGGGCGACGGTGTCGTGGAGCTCCCGGGCGATGGCGAGGCGCTCCTCCCGGCGAGCGGCGTCTTCGCTCATCTCCCGGTTGCGCTGTGCCCACCTCCGTGACAGGCCGGCAACGACCGCCAAGGTGAGTGTCAGCCAGTACACCGCCAGCAGCGGGACGGGAGCCGGCGTGCGGACGGCGATGACCACGGTGCCCATCGCCGCGACGAACAGTCCGAAAGCACCCCGCCTGGGCGTCTCGAGCCGTACGACCTCGCTGGACAGGATCGAGATGGCAGCCACCTCGGGAAACCCGAGGAACTGGGGCCTGGCACCGAGGATCCCCAGCAGCGCGTAGTAGCCAGCCGTCACACTGAAGCTCAGCGCAGTGGCGATGACCACGCCAGTGAGCGGGTTACGGAAGGTGGCCAACACCAGCCACACCATCACCACGGCCATCGGTAGCGCCACCCACATCGAGAACTGGCGGGTCGATGTGATGAGCTCGATGGCGACGTACGACACCATGCCGACGACCATCCCGCCGTGGACGATGGCGTCCAGGGCGCGGCTCCATTCGAGTGAACGCATCCGCGTCCACCCGCGCCGAAGCCCGGAAGGCGATGGGGAGGAATCCACGTTCGCGAGCCTATCGGGCGGTGGTCCCGGCGGAATCGTCCATTCGGACGATGCGCGATTCGTCTCGTCGGCCGATGTGGCAGGCGGCGTTGTCGCGCACAGTGTCCGACATGACGTTCCTCGAACTACTCCTCGGGACCGGCCTCGCCCTCGCCGCGTCCCTGACCGTGCTGATGCTGATCGGGGCGGCCTTGACCGCGGTCCTCGAACGACTTCGGCCGCAAGGCCCACTGACCGAAAGGAGCGCGCGATGACGTTGGAACGACCCGTACTGATCGGCCGTGATCTCACGAAACGCTACGGAGACGTCACGGCGATCGACGCCGTAGACATCGACGTCTGGAGGGGGAGCTCCATCGCTCTGACCGGTCCCAGTGGCGCCGGGAAGACGACGCTCCTCCACGTCCTGGCCGGGATCATCCGGCCCGACCGCGGCACCGTGGCCCTCGACGGGGTGCGGATCGACTCCGCCTCCGACCGGGAACGTTCGCGCCTCCGTCGGCGCCACTTCGGGTTCGTGTTCCAGGAGGGATACCTGGTGCCCGAGCTGACGGCGTTGGAGAACGTCGCTCTCCCCCTGCTGCTGCTCGGCAATCCGAAGTCGCAGGCGCTGCGGGAGGCTCAGCGTTGGTTCGAGCCGTTCGGTATCGGCGGCCTGGAGCACCGTCGACCGGCAGAGCTGTCGGGAGGGCAAGCTCAGCGCGTCGCCATCGCCCGGGCCATCGTCACCGGGCCTTCGGTCGTCTTCGCCGACGAGCCCACCGCCGCTCTCGATTCGGAGACGACCCATCGCACCATGGGTCTCCTCGAGTCGGCGGTGCGTCACGCCAACGCCGGCCTCGTGGTCGTCACCCACGACCCCGAGGTGGCGGCCCGCTGCGACGTTCAGATCTCGATCCTCGACGGGCGCTTGCGGCAGGCGGCATGAAGAACATCCTCTCTCTAGCCGGGTCGCTTCTGCGCGGCGGCGGCCGCCGCACGATCCTCGATCTCAGCCTGACGGTGGTCGGGGTCGCCATCCCGGTCGCGGTGATCCTGCTGGTCGTTGGAACGGTCACTGGCTTCCGGGAGCGGGAGAACGCCATGGCATGGCGAGAGCCCACCCCCGCCACCGCCGAGGCGACGGCTCTGCAGCGGCGCAGCTACCAGCCGTGGAAGGGCCGGCGAGTCGACATCGTGGAGCTGAGGGCGATCGAGAGCACGCCTCCGGTGCCGCCAGGGATGGATCGCTTCCCGAGGGAAGGCGAGGTCTGGGTGTCGCCCGCACTGAGGGAAGCCCTGGACGAGGACGGCTGGTTCACGTTCGAGCAGCGAGTGGGCGGCCAGATCGTCGGCCTCCTCGAGGATGAAGCGCTCGCCCACGACGACGAGCTCGTTGCTGTCGTCGGAAACGGGTCACTGGAGCCGACACCCGAGGACGAACTGCTCCCATACGACCACCGTCACGGCGGCGGTTTCCTGCCCTCCGACGTTCTCCCCGTCAGCGAGTTCGCCGAATCGGGCGAGGACCCCGGCCTGCCCCTGCTCTACATGGTCTCGGCGTGGATCGCCGGGGCTCTGCTCGTGGCGCCATCCATTTCGCTTCTGGGGGCGGGTGCCCGCCTCACGGCCGCTCGCCGAGGCCGTCGACTCGCGGCGCTGCGTCTCGCCGGCGCCACCTCCGGTCAAGTGACTGCGCTCGCCGCGCTCGAAACTGCATTCGGAGCCGTGCTCGGCATCGGGCTCGGCGTGGCCGTGGCGCTCGTCGGCATGGCAGTCGTGTCGTCGAGGATCCCCCTCGGCGGAGGGCGCTTCTCCTTCTCCGACTTGTTGCCCAGTCCGCTGGCGGTGTCGGTGATCCTGGTCGGCGCCCTGCTGGTCGCCGTCGCTTCCGCCCTGGCCGGATTGCGAGAGGTGCGGACGACGCCGCTCGGCGTGGTCCGCCAGGGGCGGCGCAAGCGTCCGGGATGGCGCCGGTTCCTGGTGATGGTCGTCGCCTGGACGGCGTTCATCGCCACCATCCCGTTCACGCAGGGCACCGGCGAGTACGTGGTGCTCGTCGCCGGGCTCGCCGTCGTGATCCTCAGCATTTCGACCGTCGGCCCGGTGTTCGCCTGGTTCATGGGCTGGCTGACCATCCGCCTGACCCGGGGTCCCCGGGGTCTCGTCGCCGGGCGGCGGTTGATGGCCGACCCGATCGGCAGCTTCCGACCCACAACGGGACTGGTCCTGATCTCGTTCGTGGCGGGATTCCTGCTTTTGAGCAGCGCCACCCTGCCCGAAGTCTCCACGAACGACTCGGCCCTGGTGCTCGCGACCTTCGGGCCCGGCGACCGATCCGACGCCACCGAGTGGCGTCAGAAGTTGGCGGATGTCTATCCCCAGGCGACCTTCGACGAATCCGCGCACGGTGACCTGGCGATCATGCTCCCACCGGGCGCGGACGTGGAGGCGGAGCGCGCCCGGATCGCAGGCATCACCGGGACTTTCCCCCTCACCGAGGCGGAACTCGACTTCGAGAACCGCCTGTTCACCGACGACGTGAGGCGGGCCGTTTGGGTGGTAGTGGCGATCGCGCTGATCCAGGCGGCGGCCGCCACCGGAGTGGGATCGGCCGCTTCCGTGCTGGAGCAGGCGAACACGCTGGCGGCCCTGTCGCTCACCGGCACTCCTACGTCCCAGCTCCAGGGAGCGCGCGCTCTCCAGAGTGCGATCCCCATCACGGTGTCCTCTGCGGTGTTCGTGACGTTGGGCGCCGCCGCAGGTGGATTGACCATCGTCGGGATCCAGCCCGACGTCACCATCGTGGTCCCGTCACTCGTCCAGGCGGCTCTGGTCGTGGTCGCCGCCGCCGTAGCCGCTGTGGCGGGCACTTCCCTGAGCAGGCCGGTGCTGCAGTCGGTGCTGACCCAGCCGTTGGCGGAACGCTGAGAGCGGGGCGCCGTCGCCCCCGCTATGCCCACGACGGGCGGTCGGCGGAACGGTCGGGCTACTCGTCCAAGCGTGACTGCTCGCTGACGGACCTGTGATCCTCCACGCAGGGACCTCACTGCCCCCACTCGTCGCGACAGGTGTCTGTCGAGCGGCGGCGAGAAATCCTCCAGCGCGTGTCGATTTGGGCGATCCTCGTTCGACGAGGAGTTGAAAGCGCACCCGAACGAAAGGAATGCCGATGCGCTCGCTGATCTACACCGCCTTCGTCTCCCTCGACGGCGTCGTCGACTCGCCCGGAGGGGGCACGGAGATCGAGAACCACCGCAGCGGAGGCTGGACGTACCAGGACCTCGAGTTCGTCGAAGAGGCCTACGAGATCAAGGGCCGCGAGCAGGAGGAGGCGACGGCGATGATGCTGGGTCGGGTCAGCTACCAGAGCTTCGCTCCGGTGTGGCCGGAGATGGCCGAGTTCGCCCGGTACAACGCCATGCCCAAGTACGTCGTCTCGACGACCCTCACCGACGCTGATCTCGTGGACAACTGGGGCGACACGACGATCCTTCGGTCTCTCGACGAGGTGGCGGAACTCAAGGAGGGTGACGGCGGTCCGATCATCGTCCACGGGAGCGCCACCCTCGCCCGCAACCTCTCCGACGCCGGTCTCATCGACCGCTACCACCTGCTCGTTTTCCCTTTGCTGCTGGGGGCGGGGAAGCGGATGTTCAGCGAGACCGACAAGCCCAAGCAGATGCTCCGGCTCCTCGAGAGCGACTCCTATCGCAACGGGCTCCAGAAGCTGGTCTACGAAGTGGTCCGCTGATCCCTTCGAGCAGCAATGCGCTTGCACATCACTCATGAACTTGAATAGCGTTCAAGTTCATGAGTGATGGTGAAGACATCCGCAGAGGAGATCTCGAGCCGGCCAGAGCACTGGCTGAAGCTGCCCGGATCGGTGCCATGGTCCAGCGGAAGGCCCGGTGGCATGGCTGGGCCTGGTTGGCCGTTGCGCTCGCGACGCCTTTGTTTCTCCTGGGAACGGCGACCGACGCTGTCTCGCGTCCCGCGCAGTTCTGGATCGCGATCGCGTTCATGGTGGTGACCGGCGCATTGGCGCACCTCGAGACTCGGAGAGGAGTCGTCGGCCGTGAGACCGCCGACATCGACCGGCCCCTCACGTGGCTCTACATGGCGGCGATGCTGGTGGTCATCGGCCTGACGCTCCTCTTCGACACCTCGGATGCACCGCTCTGGTTCGTGGTCGCTGCCCTGGCGGCGGCGGTGCCGGGACTCGTCGCGGCGTGGCGCATCCTCTCTCGATGAACGAGCCCCGGCATCCTCGGCACCGGCTGGACGAGCTGATCCACACCCCGGTTCGTCTCTCCGTGATGGCCGCCCTCTCCGCCGCCGATTCCATCGACTTTCGGAATCTGCGCAACTTCGTGGAGGTGAGCGACTCGCTCCTCTCCAAGCACCTCGCCGTCCTGGAGGAAGCCGGTTACGTGAGCGTGCAGAAGGGCTTCGAGGGAAAGCGCGCCCGGACGTGGCTCTCGCTGACGGACACGGGGCGCAAGGCGTACGGGAACTACATCGCCGCGCTGCGTTCCATCACCGATGCCGATTCCTGAGGCTTCAGGTGGCTGGGACGGGTCTCGGAGCGGTTTCCGTGGTCCTGTCCATGAGGCCCAAGGCAGCGGCTTGGAGCCCCATGCCGACCAGCGTGCCGTGGGGGTAGTAGGGGATGGCGAGGGTGCTCAGCACGATCACGACGGGTGTGATCGTGATCAGCGCCGCCCGTGGCCGGGGATGCCCGCGTCGGAAAGCGACGATGCCTGCGGCCAGGCCGGTCAGGCCGATCGCCACGAAGAGCAGAGCTTCGAGCCCCCAGAGCGCCCGCCACGGTTGTTCCCACGCGGCCGCGGCGTAGCTGACCACGACGAGAACCGTCCCCGCCAGCGTCAGCCCGGCGAAGAGGCGCCCTGCCCAACCCAACTGCCGTACCTCATGCAGGTGCACCAATCCGATGAGCAGGAACGAAGGCGCTACGCCGGCCCCGAAAAGGAAGTAGGGGTCCGTGAGGCCGACCGCCGCTCCCAGAGACGACAGCCATTCGTAGACGTCGGCAGTCGCCAGATGCGCGATCCACTCGGGGGTGTCGGCCGGCGACCATTCGACGAGTTGCGGGGGGAGAAGGAGAGCGGCCCACAGAGAGGCGGCGACTCCCATCGCGGCGCGGATGGATGCTCTGTTCATGCGGCGGGCAATGTAAGGCTCGGAAGGGGCTCCCGAACGCGTCCCTGGGCTTCGATGAATCGTTCGACCTAGTCTCTGCGGCCGTGGCGATCAGAGTCGAAATCGACGATTCCGAGATCGTGTTGCGCCTCAGCGGGGTGGATCTGCTCACCTTCCGCCGCGTGGTGCGGGTTCCCCGCGAGTGCATCACCGATGTGGGTGTCGCACGGAGAGGAGACCTCGAACCTCATATCGAGCACCGGATCTCCGGCTTGGGCTCCCACTACGGGACGCGTTTTCCCAACCGTCGAAGGGTCGGGCCGATGATGCGGCGTGGCGTCCCGGGCACCGAATTCTGGGCCGTGGAGAGGGGATCCGACGACCAGGAGCTGGTCGTCTGCTCGCTCGACGGACACCGCTATGCCCGCCTGGTCTTGGGAATCGACGACGACGCCGTCCGACGGGCCTTGCTCGATCGGGCGCGGTGAGTTCCGCGAGGGAGTTCGAATCGCGGTGGAGTCAGGATTCGCCTGCGGGCACGTGAGTCGATCGCTCTGCGTCGGAGGCGTAACCCGCGCAGCGGCACTTGGGAACGGTGCACGCGGTGGCCGGTGGTCGGTGCTCCACGCGGGGATGACCACACAGGGTGCACCGTCGACGACCCCCGTCGACCGCACGTGGTGGCGGCTTCTTCAAGACCGTTTCCGGGCGACGTTCACGGTGAGGGTGCGACCGTCGACCGATCTCCCGTTCAGAGCATCGATCGCCTGGCTCGCGCTCTGCGGATCCGGCATCTCGACGAACCCGAATCCTCGGGAACGCCCGCTTTCGCGATCGACGATCACCTGCGCACTCGACACCTGGCCGTGCTCCGAGAAGAGCTTTTCGAGGTCAGAGGAAGTCGTGCCGAAAGCCAGATTGCCTACGTAGATGTTGGTGGACATCGATTCTCCAGTTCGAACCGTCGGGCCTAGCGCCCCGCAAGATCGCTGACGGCTCCTCGCCGCGTGACTCCCTGGCGTGCACTCCACCGACGGATCGAGAGAGCGGAGTAGGCGTTGGTGGCGGTTGCCACCCTGTGGCGTCCACCGTAGCCATCCCCGCCGGCTCACCCAACCGGGAATGGCCGAGCAGCCACCGGATCGGGCCGAGGGCCCCGCCTTCGAGGCGGAGCCCTCACAGTCCCCAGGAGACGACGCGATCGACCGAGATTCGGATCGCAGCCGACCCGTCCGGGCTTTCGATCGCCTCCGCCGGCCCCTCGAGGAGCACCGCGCGCGGGCTCCACTCGCCCGTGGAGGCGACGTCGTCGATCACTAGGGCCGCCTGCGGATTCTCTTTCACGTTCCGGTACTTCCGGGTCGCCGAGAAGTTCCGGCCTGTGATCTCCACGACGTTCTCCTCGGGCATGTACCGCCACATGCCGACCGGTGTCACGTGGGGGCGGCCGAAGCGGTCGGCGGTGGCGATCCGGCCCAGTCGACGCTCACCGAGATAGGTGAGCTCGTTCTCGTCGGGGCGGCTCCGCCTCACTTGTCGCCTCCCGGGAGCCAGACGATCAGCCCGGTGGCCACCACGGCGTGGAGGAGGAGGAGCGCCAGGCGATCGTAGGCTTCGACACCCGTGCCGCCCAGAGGGCCACCGAGCGAGACCAGGAACACGAGCCCGGCGAGGACTCGCCACGAGCGGCGCGGCCGGGAGCTGAAGCGCTCGAAGGCGGCGAGTGCCGCGGTCGCAGCCAGCCCGGCGAGCACTGCCGAGACCGTGACAGGAGCCAGGCTGACATCCATCGGCGGGGAGTCGCCGAAAGCGGGTCCGACGATGTCGTGCCCGAGAGCCTCGATGAGGAACCAGGTGATGACTGCAGCTCCGGTGGCTCCGGCCACCACCCCGAGGCGGCGGAGCAGGGGAGCGGTCGTCCGGGGCACGGATGCTTGCGATGTCTGCATCGATCTCTCCTTTCCTTCGATGATGCGTGCGCAAGCATACAGTTAGTTGTATGCGTGAGCAAGTAGTTGTTCTAAGCTGGTGTCATGACCGACCGTCATCCCCACCTGTTGCCCGACAAGGCGCGCGCGTTCCTCGGCTTGATCAGGGCCGGCGAAACCCTGGATCGGCGTTTGGACGAAGCGTTGGAACGGCGACATGGGATCACCCTCCGCGCCTTCGAGGTGCTCCTGTTCCTGGTGGCGTTTTCGGAGGACGGGAGCAAGCGGATGTCCGACCTGGCGGCCCAGGCACCGCTGAGTCAGAGTCGCGTTTCTCGTCTCGTCGGTGATCTGGAGAGGCGGGGCTGGGTGGAGCGGTCCCGGGCCCACGACGACGGGCGGGGGGTGATCGTGTCCATCACCGAAGCCGGTCGTAGGAAGTTCGAGGAAGCCCAGAAGACCCACCGCGCCGATTTGGACGAGTTCTTCTTCGACCGCCTGAGCGAGACCGAGTTGCGACAGCTCACGAGGATCACCGAGAAGCTGCTCGAGCGCTGAGGTCTCGGTGGTTGAGCCTGCCTCGGGGCCGTGGCAGCATCGATGCGGTGAGCGCACCCGATCGACGCCTCGAAGACCTGGCGACCCTTCGCCGGGTCCGTGACCGAATCGACCGCGAGTACGCCCTGCCCCTCGACGTGGAGGCCCTGGCCCGCGACGCCTTCATGTCGGCGGGACACTTGAGCCGCCAGTTCAAGCAGGCTTTCGGGGAGTCGCCTTATTCGTATCTGATGACTCGGCGGATCGAGCGGGCCATGGCGCTCTTACGCCGCGGGGACATGTCGGTGACCGAGGTGTGTTTCGCAGTGGGGTTGTCGTCGCTGGGCACGTTCAGCACCCGTTTCACTGAGTTGGTGGGTGTCCCTCCCAGCGTCTACCGCCAGGAGGCGGACGGGGTGATGGCGGGCATCCCGCCGTGCATCTCGAAGCAGGTCACACGTCCGATCCGCCAGAAGCCGAGCGAAGCGAAACGCGAAGAGGTTGCGTCCTAGACGTCGACGTCGCTCAACTTGGGCGTAACGTCGAAGATCCGGATAGGTCGTCGGATCCCCTTCAGCTTGATCTCCTCGACCAGGACCCCATCGACTTCGTCTCGCACGGCTGCCATCGTCCGCTCGGCGATGAGGACATGGCCGGGCGGGGCTTTCGACGCCAGTCGCGAGGCGAGGTTCACGTGGTTGCCCACGACTGTGTACTCGGTTCTCGTCGGCGACCCCATGTTGCCGACCGTCACATAGCCGGTGCTGATGCCGACGCCGATATCGAGTTCCTCGTCGAAGTCCACCAGCCACCGCTCCCTGAGCACGGCGAGGGCGTCGCGCATTTCGAAGGCGGTGGCCACGGCCCGCCCGGCATGGTCCTCGAACGGGATCGGGTCGCCGAAGAAGGAGAGGATCCCGTCGCCCAAGTACTTGTCGAGGGTGCCGCCGTGCCGGAAGACGATGTCGGTCATGACGGTGAAGTACTCGTTGAGAGCCTCGACCAATTCCTCCGGCTCCATCCGTTCGGACATCTCGGTGAACCCGCGGATGTCGGAGAACAGGACGGTGAGGTTGCGGCGGGTGGAGGCGAGCGCCACAGGGGCGCCGCCGCTCAGCACGGCATCGGCTACTTGCGGCGACACGTATCGGCGCAGCTCCTCGGTTCGCCGCAGCTGGGCCAGTTGCTCCTCGATCGTCTTCTCGAGGTTCTCGTTCAGAGTCTTCAGATCGGAGTAGAGGGATGCCAGCCGGGTACTGGTCCGGTTGAGGTTGGTCGTGAGTCGTCCGAATTCGTCTTGGTTGGGGACTTCCACCCTCTGCTCGAAGTCACCATCGGCGATGCGGGCGAGCGCCACGTCCATCTTGCGGACCGGCCGGATGAGCGACCACGACAAGATGGCGCCCAGGGTCAGGGCGGCGGCGAGGCTGACGGCCGAGAAGAGAACCACCGTTCCGGTGAGGAACCGGCGGCTGGACTTGAAGGCCTCCGTCTGCATCATGATCGCCTGCTCCGACTCGCTGATCACCGCGTTGAGCTCGTCCTCGAGCTCATGGGAGATCTCGTGCTCGGCGGAGATGTGGAGATCGAGGGCAGGTCTGATCTCGCCGGCCTGGTACAAGGCCAACACCTCCTCGCCGGCTCGGGCGAAGCGGACGTCGATCTCGGCGATACGGTCGAGTACGGGGATCATCGCCGGGATGCCGATTTCGCGGATCGCATCCATATCGGCGGAGAACTCGGCCTTGGCGATCGGGATCTTGTCGTTCCAGGTGTCCTGTTCCGTGATCAAGGCCATCGCTCGGTAGTGGCTCTGCGCCGTCACCGCATAGATGCCCTGGCGAGCCAAGTCGGTCTGCCGCTGCAACTCGTTGAGCCGATCGACCTGGGCGTTCATCTGGTTGATCACCAGGACGCTGAGCACCGCCATCGCCAGAAGGAGCAGCGACGTGATGAGGAACCCGGCGAGCAGCTTGGCGTGGACCGAGGCCCGGACTCGGGCCACCCCGTCGACCAACGGTCGGATGACGCGAACCGGTCGCGGCTCTTCTGGGGTTGCAGGGGGATCGAGAGGTATGTCGGCCATGTGGGAGTCCCAGGTTCTCGACCCAATTCCCCCTCGGGCCGGCGGCTCGACTCGGGTCTGACGGAGCGGCTTGGGATTCCAACCTACCGATCAGCGAACGCCGACGCGGGATGGAGACCGCTCGGCGGACGTGCCCCGTTCGATCAGGAATCGAGAAGCGTTTGGGCCCTGCATCCGCATAGGGTGGCGGGCCATGGAAGTGAAGATCTCACAAGTGATGCTGCCCCAGAACGATCCGGAAGCCGCCGTGGCGTTCTACCGGGACGGTCTCGGCTTCGAGGTGCGCAACGACGTCGAGTGGCAAGGGATGCACTGGATCACCGTCGGTCATCCGAGTCAGCCCGATACGTCGATCGTGCTCTACCCGCCGGAAGCCACTCCCGGTCTCACCGATGAGGAGCGGAGGGTCGTCTCCGAGATGATGGCGAAGGGCACGTACGCCAGCGTGAACCTCGCCACTCCCAACGTCGACGAGTTCTTCGAACGGGTGGAGGCGACGGGGGCGGAGGTCGTCCAAGAACCCACGGACCAGCCGTACGGGGTGCGGGACTGCGCCTTCCGTGACCCGGCGGGAAACCTGATCCGGGTCATGCAGACGGGGTGAGCGGGCCATGAGTGAACGAGCCAGCGCGACGGTCGGCGGGGCACACCCGGCCGACACCCACGACGTCATCCGCGTCCAGGGTGCTCGGGAGAACAACCTCAAGGACATCACGGTCGAGATCCCCAAACGTCGCCTGACCGTTTTCACCGGCGTGTCGGGGTCCGGGAAGAGCTCGCTCGTGTTCGACACGATCGCCGCCGAGTCCCAACGGCTCATCAACGAGACGTACAGCGCATTCGTCCAGGGGTTCATGCCCAACCTGGCCCGACCCGAAGTCGACGTTCTCGAAGGACTGACTACGGCGATCATCGTCGACCAAGAGCCGATGGGCGCCAACATCCGATCCACCGTCGGGACGGCCACCGACGCCAACCCTCTGCTGCGGATCCTGTTCAGCCGCATCGGCGAACCCCACATAGGGCCGCCCACCGCCTTCGCCTTCAACGTACCCACCACGAAGGCGAGCGGAGTGATGAGAAGCGACACCGGCGAGAAGAAGGTGGTGCGCAACGTCGTCTACCTGGGCGGGATGTGTCCGCGCTGCGAAGGCACCGGCAACATCACCGACATCGACGTCGCTCAGCTGTACGACCCCGACAAGTCCCTCAACGAAGGAGCCATCCTCGTGCCGGGGTACAAGGCGGGGGGCTGGTCGGTGAAGTTCTTCGCCGAGTCGGGCTTTCTCGATCCCGACAAGCCGATCCGGGACTACACCGAGACCGAGCTCGACGATTTCTTGTACAAGGAGGCGACGAAGGTCGACATCGGTGGCGCCAAACTCACCTACGAGGGGCTGGTGCCGAGGATCCGGAGCTCCTTCCTGTCCAAGGACCGGGAGGCGATGCAGCCGCACATCCGTGACTTCGTCGACCGGGCGGTCACCTACATCACCTGTCCCGAATGCGACGGGACCCGGCTCAACGAGGCAGCCCGCTCGTCGAAGATCGCCGGGAAGAGCATCGCCGATGTGTGCGCCATGCAGATCACCGATCTCGCCGAATGGATCCGCAGCCTCGACGAGCCGTCGGTGGCGCCGCTCCTCGCCAAGCTGCAGCACACCCTCGACTCGTTCGTGGAGATAGGCCTCGGCTACCTCACCCTCGACAGGCCGAGCGGGACGCTGTCGGGCGGCGAGGCCCAGCGCACCAAGATGATCCGCCACCTCGGATCCCCGCTCACCGACGTCACGTACGTGTTCGACGAGCCCACCATCGGCCTCCATCCCCACGACGTGCAGCGGATGAACGACCTGTTGCTGCGGCTGCGAGACAACGGCAACACCGTCCTCGTCGTCGAGCACGAACCCGAAACCATCGCCATCGCCGACCACGTGATCGACCTCGGCCCGGGTGCGGGCACCGCCGGAGGCACCGTCTGCTACGCGGGACCGTTCGAAGGCCTGCGCAGGAGCGACACGCTCACCGGGCGCCACCTCGACTACCGGGCCCAGCTCAAGGAGACGTTGCGCCAGCCCACCGGACACCTGGAGATCCGCGGGGCCAACCTCCACAACCTGAAGAATGTCGACGTCGACATCCCCCTCGGCGTCCTCTGCGTTGTGACCGGCGTCGCCGGCTCCGGCAAGAGCTCCCTCCTTCCCGGGTCGCTGCCGCCGGACTCCGACGTCATCGCGGTCGACCAGAGCGCCATCAAAGGTTCTCGCCGCAGCAACCCGGCGACGTACACGGGGATGCTCGACCCGATCCGCAAGGCATTCGCCAAGGCCAACGATGTCAAACCGGCGCTGTTCAGCCCCAACTCGGAAGGGGCTTGCCCGACCTGCAAGGGTGCCGGCGTGACGTTCACCGACCTCGGTTTCATGGAGACCGTCGCCACCACCTGTGAGGATTGCGAAGGGCGCCGTTTCCAGCCGATGGTGCTCGAGTACACCCTCGCCGGGCGCAACATCGCCGAGGTCCTCGAGATGCCGGTGGAAGAGGTGGCGACGTTCTTCAGCGAAGGCGAGAGCAAGGTGCCGGCGGCCCACAAGATCCTCGCGCGCCTCGTCGACGTCGGACTCGGCTACCTGAAGCTCGGCCAGCCGTTGACGACGCTGTCCGGCGGGGAGCGACAGCGTCTCAAACTCGCGGTCCACATGGCCGAGGACGGCGGTATCTACGTCCTAGACGAGCCCACCACCGGCCTCCACCTGGCCGACGTCGAGAATCTGTTGGGCATGCTCGACCGGCTCGTCGACTCGGGAAAGTCGGTGATAGTGATCGAGCACAACCAGGCAGTCATGGCCCATGCCGACTGGATCATCGACCTCGGTCCCGGTGCCGGGCACGACGGCGGCGAGATCGTGTTCGAGGGTCCCCCCGTCGAGCTGGTGGCGACCCGTTCGACGCTGACTGGCCAGCACTTGGCCGAGTACGTTGGGGGCATGACATGTGCCTGACACCCTGGCATCCTCCCACCACCGACATCCCGGCTCACGAGCAGGCGCGCGGAGATGCCCAGGTCGGGGAGGGGATCGTCTCGGCGACGGCATGCTCGGTGGTCGGCGCTGAGCTCGCGGAAGGGGGGCCGGCGGTGCCGACCCCCCTTCGCCCGCTCGTGGGGTCTGGGTTCAGCGGAGGTCCGCTAGAGCCCTGACCAGGAACGAAGCCATCTGGGCCCGAGTGACGATCTCATCGGGGCAGAACCGGTCGTTGTCGGGAGGGTTGCAGCCCTTGGTGATGCCCGCTGCGGCGAGGGCGTTGATGTCGCGTTCGAAGATGCTGTCTTCGTCGTCGACGAACGCGTCGTCGGCTGCGGCAGGCAGTCCCAACGCCCGGACCAGGAACGCCGCCATCTGCCCTCGGGTGGTTCCCTCATCCGGGCAGAATCGGTCGTTGTCGGGCGGGTTGCACCCGCGAGTGATGCCGGCTGCCGCCAGAAGGGCGATGTTGAGCTCGTGCACGGAGCCGTTGTCGTCGCTGAACTCCTTTCCGAGATCCACCACGTCGGCTTGGGGTGTGAGGGCGGCGATCGTCGCGTACACCGAGCCGTTGGCGGCGACAGTGGTAGCAGTAGGGAGCACCAGGCCGGTGGCGAGCTCCACACATGCTTCCGTGTCGAGTCGACAGGCGTTGAGACTGCCGCCACCGATGCCCAGCTCGGCGGCCATGAACCCGTCCTCGTTCAGCTCCAGCACGTAGAACGTACCGTCAGGGCCGAACGTGACATCGATGATGGCGGTGAACTGGCGAGATTCGAACACCTGCTCACAGCCGGGATCCGTCCCGCAGACGGCATGGGAGGCATCGGGGGACACCTTCCAGATCCGAGCCATCCCGGGGGTGCCGGGGAAACCAGTCAGCTCGCCGACGTAGTAGTTGCCGTCCGGCCCAACGGCCACCGACGTCGGGACGGCCTGGGCGGGCATCTCCGGCGGCAAGGCGCAGAAATCAGCGGCGTCGCCCTCGGCGTCCGGACACCCCACGAGGTCTTTGAGTGGCTGGGTGGAAACGGAGCGGGCTGGGAAGAGCGCCTTCCAATCGACCGAACCGTCGTCGCCCACCTCGAGGAGGACGTTGCCGGCTGCATCCGCGACCAGCGTGGCTCCCTCGATCCTCGCCAAATCCTGCGGGTTGGATTCGACGTTGTCGTCTCCGATCAACGGGTCGTTCTGGTCAGGGTTGTTCTCCTGCTCCCAGGCCCACAGATCGGCGATCATCTCGGTGCCGTCGTCGGTGATCAGGTAGAGCGCCATGCCCCCCGGGATCGACAGCTCGGGTGGCTGGCCGGTCGTGGCGACGAGGTCGCCGTCTTCGGTGCGTTCGACGTCGGTGACTCCGGGGAGCTCCGCGATCAGGCTGCCTGCCGTGGTGCCGAGGCTGACGATGCCTTGACCGGCATCTGCCACGAGCAAGCTGCCGTCGGTGTCGGCATTGAGCCCGAAGAGGGGTGTGGCGTAATCGAAGTCGGGTGGATCGGCCGCCCCCGCAGGCGTGATTGCGACCAGCAAAGCGGCGCAGACGAACACGACCAAGGTGCGTCTCATTGGATGTCTCCCTTCGCCCTGGCGTACCTTCCCAGGCGAATATAGGCGCGGGCGCTGCTCGGGGACCGGGGAACGCAGAACATATGGACCAGGGAACTGGGCTGACGGGCGGTGATCAGCTCTCGATCTTGTCGGGCTCGGGGTTGGGAGCCTCGACGCACAACAGCTTTACCGGCTCGTCACCGAGCACCTCGAAGCCGTGCTCGATCCCCGCCGGTGCCACGATCACGTCGCCTGCCTCGGCGTCGACGGTCTGACCGTCGACGGTCCAACGCATGCGCCCGGACCGCATCACCAGGATGTGGTCCTCTTCGTGGGTGTGTAGCTCAGTCTTCTCGCCGGGCTTGTGGTCGTTCACGTACACCGCCACGCTCGCCAGCATGATCCACTCGTTCGGAGTGTCCGGAGTGATGACCCGGGTCGCCGTGTCCCGGTTGGTGTATTCGGGCATCCCTCGTCCTTCGCCGTTCCGGCGGCTCACGTTAGGACAGGGTCCGGCCGCTATGTGGTGAGGCGGCTCAGCTTGCGTTCGAGCAGGCGCCGCTCGGCGGGGTTGACCGTGAGCTCGGCCGCTCGCCGGTGAGCCTCCCTAGCCTCCGGCTTACTCCCGAGACGTTCGAGCAGGTCGCCTCGGACGGCGTGGAACAGGTAGTACCCGTCGAGGTGCAGCGGGTCGATCACAGCCAGGGCCGCTTCGGGCCCGCGGACCTCGGCGATCGCCACGGCCCGATTCAATGCGACCACTGGTGACGGTGTGTGGGCCATGAGCTGGTCGTAGAGGGCCAAGATCTGGTTCCAGTCGGTATCGGCCGCGATTGGCGCATCGCTGTGGACGGCGGCGATGGCGGCTTGGATCTGGTACGGGCCGGGGCGATCGCGTAGGAGGCACCGGCGAACCAACCGTTGTCCCGCTGTCACGAGGGCGCGGTCCCAGCGCGAACGATCCTGCTCGGAGAGAGGGACCAACTCCCCATCGGGTCCGAACCTCGCCGGGCGGCGTGATTCGCTCAGCAGCATCGACGCACGTAGCCCCCAGATCTCGGCCTCGTCGGGCATCAGCTCCTCCAGCACCCCCACCAGGCGGAGTGCCTCGTTCGCCAGATCGGGTCGGCTCGCCTCGTTCCCGCCTGCCGACAGGTAGCCCTCGTTGTAGATCAGGTAGAGCACAGCCAGAACCGCGGACAGGCGGTCGGGCAATTCCTCGGGTTCCGGCACCCGGTAGGGGATGTGGGCGTAGCGGATCTTCGCCTTCGCCCGGACCAGTCGCTGAGCCATAGTCGACTCGGACACGAGGAAAGCCCGGGCGATCTCTGGAGTCGTGAGCCCGCCGAGGAGACGCAGGGTGAGAGCGACGCGAGCGGTCGGCGCCAAGGCCGGATGACAGCAGGTGAAGATCAGTCGCAGGCGATCGTCGGGCACGGCATCCTCCTCGAACGCTTCGTCGGACTGGTCGAGGAGGGCGAGCTCCGCCTGCTTCCGCTGGAACACCGCGTCACGCCGCAGCCGGTCGATGGCGCGGTTATGCGCCGTACGGATGATCCAACCCGCCGGTGCCGGAGGCGCCCCGTCTCGGGGCCATCTCTCGACGGCGACGGCGAATGCGTCCTGCACCGCCTCCTCGGCGGCGTCGATGTCGCCGAACGCCCGGATGAGGACAGCCACGGCGCGTCCGTGCTCACGGCGAAAGACCTCCTCGACGATGGCCGTATCCGTCACTCGTTTACGGGCCGGACTTCGATCGGCAACGGATCGAGGATGCGGGCCATCCGGCTCGCCCACTGCAGCGCGGCGTCGAGGTCTGGAGCCTCGATCATCGTGAACCCGCCGATGTGCTCCTTGCCCTCGATGTAGGGGCCATCGGTGAGCAGCACTTCGCCGCCACGGACCGAGACCACCGTGGCTGTCTCCGGTGGATGGAGGCCAGCGGCGAAGACCCAGGCGCCTGCCTCCTGCATCTCTCGGTTGAGGGCGTGGAGCTCGGCCATCACCGGTTCCAACGCCTCGGGCGGCGGCGGGTCGCCGTCCGGTTGGTAGATCGTGAGTTGGTACTTGGGCACGAAGGCCCTCCTAGGTGGGACGGTATGTGGCGATGATCACGCCTGTCGTCGAAGTGACCGTGTCTACCAGATCCAACTCGAAGCGGTGGCCTTCCGGGAACAGCCGGCACCCGGAGCCGAGAGTCAGGGGATGAACGAGGAGCGTCAGCTCATCGACCAACCCCGCCGGGAGGAGGGACCGCAAGAGTTCGCCACTCCCCAGTAGCACTATGTCCATCGTTTCCTCGAACTTGATACGCAGCAGTGCTTCGGTGACGTCGCCGGAAACGAGGACCGAGTTGTCCCATGGCAAGGGATCGGAGAGAGTCGTCGACACCACGTACTTGCGCGATTTCGCCAGGATATCGGCGTAGGGGTTGTCGGTCTGGTGGGGCCAGAACGAGAAGAACTGCTCGTAAGTCCGACGTCCGAAGATCAACCTGGATTCGGCGACCTCGCCACCGGTCGAGTGTTGGAGCATCACCTCGTCGAAGTAGGGAGCGGCCCACCCTCCGTGAGTGAATCCCCCGCGGGTGTCCTCGTCGGCACCTCCGGGAGCCTGCATCACCCCGTCGAGAGTGACGCTTTCGTAGGCGATCAGCTTTCCCATCGTTCGTCCTTTCTCCTCGAGTACCCCCTATACGAACGGCATTCCCCGAAATCGACACTTGCGCGGTCGATATCTCGGGAGCGGAATGGGACGTGATCCGCCAGGGTTGGGGGGTAGGTGTCGTCTCGAGGGACACCGGGAGAGAGAGGAATGATGACGGAACATTCTCATCATCACGGTTCGGGCCGCGCCGCTCCTGAGTCCCCCCACGGCCATGCTGGCCACGACGAGCATGCCGGTCACGGCGTCGCCATGTTCCGGGACAGGTTCTGGCTGTCCCTCCTGCTGACTCTCGTCGTCGTGTTCTTCTCGGAGATGGTCCAGGAGTGGTTCGGTTACACCGCTCCCGAGTTCCCCGGGTCCGACTGGGTGGCGCCGGTGCTCGGCACCGTTGTGTTCGTCTATGGAGGCGCGCCCTTCATCCAAGGAGCGGTGTCCGAGATACGGGCTCGCCAGCCGGGGATGATGCTCTTGATCGGGATGGCCATCTCGGTCGCCTTCGGAGCATCGCTGGCGACAACACTCGGATGGCTGGATCTCGACTTCTGGTGGGAGCTGGCGGCGCTGATCACGATCATGCTCCTCGGTCACTGGATGGAGATGCGGGCGATCGGCCAAGCCCAGGGTGCCCTCGCCGCCCTGGCCGAGCTCCTCCCCGACGAAGCCGAGAGGGTGAGCGCACACGGCACCGAGATCGTTCCCGTCGCCGAGTTGCGTGTCGGAGACGTCGTCCTGGTGCGACCCGGAGGTCGGATACCCGCCGACGGGGAGATCGTCACCGGTGTCGTCGAGATGGACGAGTCGATGGTGACCGGCGAATCACAGCCGGTCCCCAAACAGGAGGGCGATCCCGTCGTCGCCGGGACCGTCGCCACCGACGGCGCCGTGCGCGTCCAGGTCACGGCGGTCGGCGAGGACACGGCCCTGGCCGGGATCCAGCGCCTCGTCGCCCAGGCACAGGAGTCGAAGTCGCGTGCGCAAGTGCTGGCGGACCGAGCCGCGGCTCTCCTGTTCTACGTGGCGCTCGGTGCAGCCGTCGTCACCGCCGTCGCCTGGCTCGTCCTCGCCCGGCCCGACGAAGCCGTGTCTCGGACGGTGGCGGTCCTCGTGATCGCCTGCCCGCATGCGCTGGGACTCGCCATACCTCTGGTGATCGCCATCTCCACGTCGCTGGCGGCCCGCAACGGCATCCTCCTGAAGGATCGCCTCGCCTTGGAGCGGATGCGGAACGTGGACGTCGTCCTGTTCGACAAGACAGGCACACTCACCTCCGCCACCCACCGGCTGACGTCGATCTACACGCCCAAGGGAGACGACGACCGAGTTCTCGCCTTGGCAGCAGCGGTGGAGGCGGAGTCGGAACATCCCGTTGCTCGGGCAGTGGTGGAAGCGGCATCGGGGCGCGGCGCCATCCCGGCCGCCTCCGGCTTCCGGGCGATGAGCGGCCGCGGCGTCGAAGCCGACGTGGATGGGTCGCGCGTGGCCGTCGGGGGTCCGGCGCTGCTCGCCGAAAGGGGCGTCGAAGTTCCCGAGGACGTAGACCGGGCCGTGGCGGAATGGAGGCAACGGGGAGCGGCCGTTCTGTATGTGATCGAGAACGGAGAAGTGACCGGCGCCTTCTCGGTGGAAGACGAGATCCGCCCCGAATCCCGACAGGCGGTCCAGGAGCTGAAGAGGCTCGGTGTCGAGGTGGCGATGATCACCGGCGACGCCCGCCAGGTGGCCGAAGCGGTCGCATCCGAGCTCGGCATCGACAGGGTGCTCGCCGAGGTGCTCCCCGAGGACAAGCACTCACAGGTCGCC
>DATGOV010000013.1:0-3273 GCA_035305585.1 Acidimicrobiia bacterium
ATGGTGCCTTACGCCCGCCAGGCGGTGGAGGGAACCGGCGTGAAGGTGGCGTCTGTGGCCACCTACTTCCCCTCCGGCCAGGTCGACATCGGCCTGAAGGTGGAGGAGACCCGCCAGGTGGTGGAGGCCGGTGCCGACGAGGTCGACATGGTCATCAACCGGGGCGCGTTCCTAGCCGGCGACTACTACCGAGTCTTCGACGAGATCGTCCGGGTCAAGGAGGCGTGTGGCGACGCCCACCTCAAGGTGATCCTCGAGACCGGTGAGCTCGAGACCCTCGACAACGTGCGCCGGGCCTCGGTCCTGGCGATGGCCGCAGGAGCCGACTTCATCAAGACATCCACGGGAAAGGTCAGCCCGGCGGCGACACTCCCCGTGTTTCTCGTCATGCTCGAGGCGATCCGCGACTTCCGAGCCGCCACCGGCGTGAAGGTGGGCATGAAGCCCGCCGGCGGCATCCGCACCGCCAAGGACGCCATCCGCTACCTCGTCGTGCTGAACGAGACTCTCGGCGAGGAGTGGATGAGCCCCGACTGGTTCCGGATCGGCGCGTCGTCGCTGCTGAACGACGTCCTGATGCAGATCCGCTGGCTCGAGACGGGCCGCTACCAGAGCCCCGACTACTTCACGAAGGACTGACCATGGAGCCGCAGACCACAGAGAAGACCGAGGTGGCGAGCCGCAAGACAGAAGTGCTGGCTCCCCGCATCGAGTGGGAGTACGCGCCGTCACGGGAATCGACCGACATCGTTCGGGTCGCCGACCGGCACGACCTGTTCATCGCCGGAGAGTTCCGCAAGCCGAAGAGCGGCAAGTACTTCCCGACGATCAATCCGGCGACCGAAGAGGAACTCGCCGAGGTGGCCGACGCCGGTCCCGACGACGTCGACGCCGCCGTGGCGGCCGCCCGTGCCGCTTTCGACGACGGGTGGGGGCGGATGCCGGGATCGGAGCGGGCGAAGTACATCTTCCGGATCGCCCGCATGATCCAGGAGCGGTCCCGGGAGCTGGCGGTGCTGGAGACGCTCGACGGCGGCAAGCCGATCAAGGAGTCCCGCGACGTCGACCTCCCGCAGGTGGCAGCCAACTTCTTCTACTACGCCGGCTGGGCTGACAAGCTCGAGTACGCCTTTCCGGGCTTTCGTCCCGAGCCGCTGGGTGTGGCGGGGCAGGTGATCCCCTGGAACTTCCCACTGCTGATGCTCGCCTGGAAGGTGGCGCCGGCGTTGGCGACCGGCAACACGGTCGTCCTCAAGCCGGCCGAGACGACCCCACTCACTGCGTTGGCGTTCGCCGAGATCACTGTCGAAGCGGGGCTGCCGCCGGGCGTCTTCAACGTCGTCACCGGCGCCGGTCGAACCGGGGCGGCCGTCACCGGGCACCCGGACGTGGACAAGGTGGCGTTCACGGGCTCCACCGAAGTCGGCAAGGCCATCCAGTCGCAGCTCGCCGGCACCGAAAAGAGGTTGACCCTCGAGCTGGGCGGCAAGGCAGCCCACGTGATCTTCGACGACGCCCCCATCGACCAGGCGATCGAAGGGGTGGTGAACGGCATCTTTTTCAACCAGGGCCACGTCTGCTGTGCCGGGTCGCGGCTGTTCGTCCAGGAGAACATCCACGACCTATTCGTCGACAAGCTCAAGGCGCGCCTCGCCACCCTGCGGGTCGGCGACCCCCTCGACAAGAACACCGACGTCGGCGCCATCAACAGCCGCCAGCAGCTGGACAAGATCCGCCAACTGGTCGAAGCCGGAGTCGAGGAAGGCGCCGAGATCTACCAGCCGCCATGCGAGCTCCCGGATCGGGGCTACTGGTTCGTCCCCACCCTCTTCACCGGGGTGTCCCAGTCGCACCGCATCGCCCAGGAAGAGATCTTCGGGCCGGTGTTGTCGATCATGAGCTTCCGGACACCCGCCGAGGCCGTCGAGAAGGCCAACAACACCCCCTACGGCCTCTCCGCCGGCGTATGGACCTCCAAGGGCTCCCGCATCCTGTGGATGGCGGACCGGATGAAAGCCGGCGTGGTGTGGGCCAACACCTACAACAAGTTCGATCCGACCTCGCCATTCGGCGGGTACAAGGAGTCCGGCTTCGGCCGGGAGGGAGGACGCCACGGCCTCCTCAACTATGTGCACCACGCAGGAGGGCGCCCGTGAGCCGCCTCGACGTCCGCAAGACCTACAAGCTGTACATCGGCGGGGAGTTCCCCCGTTCCGAGTCGGGCCGCTCGTATCCGGCGCTCGACTCCAAGGGCGAGGTCGTGGCTCGGGTCGCCCAGGCCTCCCGCAAGGACCTGCGCGATGCCGTCCGTCACTCCCGCAACGCCCAGCCCTCCTGGGCGGCTCGCAGCGGATACAACCGCGGCCAGATCCTCTACCGGGTCGCCGAGATGATCGAGGACCGGTTCGAGACCTTCGTGGGCCAGGTCCAGGTCTCCGACCCCGACCGCCGCCGCGCCCGGCGCCAGGTCGCCGAGGCGATCGACACCATCGTCTGGTACGCCGGGTGGGCCGACAAGTTCGCCCAGATCTACGGCAACCTCAACCCCGTCAGCGGCCCGTTCTTCAACATCTCGACCCCCGAGCCGACCGGCGTCGTCGGCATCGTCGCCCCTCAGGGCTCGGCGCTCCTCGGCCTCGTCTCCCGGCTATCGGCGGTCCTGGTCTCGGGCAACACCGCAGTGGTGATCGCGTCCGAGACACGGCCCCTGCCGGCGGTGACCCTGGCCGAGGTCCTGGCCACCTCCGACGTCCCGCCCGGGGTGGTGAACATCCTCACCGGCCACACCGACGAGCTGATCCCGTGGCTGGCCGACCACATGGACGTCAATGCCATCGACGCCGTCGGCGCCACGCCCGAGCAGCGTCGGCGGATCCAGGAAGGTGCGGTCCACAACGTGAAGCGGGTCGTGTTCGACGGCGAGTTCGGCGACCGCTCGCCGTATGTGATCGCGGCTTTCACCGAGACCAAGACGGTCTGGCACCCGAAAGGCCTCTGAGGCGCCGAATCGGTCAGGCCGGGGGACGCACCTCGTATTGGTGGCTGCGGGGGCTGGTCCAGTGGAAGGTGCCGGGTTGGGGTTGGGTGAGTTTCCATCCGGCTTTGTGTTTGGCGCGTAGGTGGTGGCGGGCACAGAGCGGGCCGAGGTTGGGGATGGTGGTTTTGCCGTTGCGGTTGACGGGCACGGTGTGGTCGAGGTGGCAGCTTTGGGCTGGTGGGCTGCAGCCGGGGAACACGCAGGTGGGGTTGGTGGCTTCGACCCAGCGGCGTTGG
>DATGOV010000014.1:0-8552 GCA_035305585.1 Acidimicrobiia bacterium
AGCCCCAGGCAGCGCTCCAGCTGTGACAGCTCGATGAACTCGTCGGGTTTGTGGGCCTGGGAGATGCTCCCCGGGCCACACACGACCGGGGCGATACCCGCCTCCTGATACAGCCCGGCTTCGGTCCCGAACGAGACGACCCTCGGCTCCGGGTTGCCGGTCAGGCGCCGCGCCAGATCCACCGCGGGTGATCCGGGATCCCGCCAGAACCCATCCACCTCGCCGGCGACGGTGGTGATCACCTGCGCTTCGGGGAACTCCGCGCGCATCGACGGCAGCAGTTCCTCGGCCACGAACTGTTCCAGCCGCCGATGGACGTAGGCGGCGTCGGCTGCGACCACCGGCCGGATCTCCCAGTCGAAGACCGCCGAGCCGGCCGTGATGTTGCGGGCGACTCCGCCGGAGATCGTCCCCACGTTGATCGTGGTGTGGGGAGGGTCGAAAGGGCTGTCGGCGGGGGCACGCTCCACCATCTCGTCCGCCAGCGAGTCGAGGAAGGTGATGAACCGGGCCGCGGCGTGGATCGCTCCGGCGCCTGCCGCCGACATGGATGCGTGTCGTTCCACACCCACGATCTCCGTCGTGTACTCGTAGCAACCCTTGTGGGCGACGACCACGCCGAAGTCGGTCGGCTCGCCGATGATGGCGACCTGCGGCAGGGGACGGCCGCTTCGCACCAGTTCCGAGAGCATCCGCCGGGCTCCGTGGCAGCCTTCCTCCTCGTCGTAGGTGAGGGCGATGTGGACCGGCCGCGCCAGGTCGGCAGCGGCGAACGTCGGCGCCATCGCCAGGGCACAGGCGATGAAGCCCTTCATGTCGGTCGTGCCCCGACCGAAGCCTCGCCCTGACTCGACGGTCAGAGCGAACGGGTCGTGGGACCACTCCTGGCCGTCGGTGGGGACGACGTCGGTGTGGCCGGACAGCAGGACGCCGCCTCCGGTGTCGGGGCCGATGGTGGCGAAGACGCTCGCCTTCTCGCCGGTGGAATCGTGGAAGGTCTCGACCTCGGCGCCGGAGGCCGCCAACAGGTCCACGGCGTAGTCGACGAGGTCGAGGTTGGGCTCGGTCGACACGGTGGGGAAGGCCACCAGCCGCCCCAGGATCTCGAGGACGCGCTCCATCACCGCGTCACGCCTTCACGATCAGCTCGCGGGGGAAGTCGGTCAGGGTCTCGGCGGGCCCGTCGGCGGTTATGCGGATCGTCTCGGTGATCTCCAGGCCCCAGTCGTCCATCCACAGCCCGGGCATGAAGTGGAAGGTCATGTCCGGTTGGAGGATCGTGTCGTCGGAAGGCCGGAAGCTGATCGTCCTCTCCCCCCAGTCGGGCGGGTACGAGAGCCCCACCGGGTAGCCGCAGCGCCCCTCCTTTTCGATCCCCGCCTTCTCCAGTTCGGCCATCAACGCCTCCGCCACCTGGCCGGCCCGGTTGCCCGCCCGGGCGGCGTCCAGTCCCGCTTCGAGCCCGGCGAGGAGAGCCTCCTCGGCGCGGCGCATCTCGGCCGGCGGGTCCCCGAGGAACACGGTGCGGCACAACGGGGCGTGGTAGCGGCGGTAGCAGCCGGCCACCTCGAAGAACGTGCCCGCTCCCTTCTCCAGGGGCTGGTCGTCCCACGTCAGATGCGGCGCCGACGCCTGCTCGCCGGTCGGGAGGAGGGGGACTATCGCCGGGTAGTCGCCGCCGTACTCCCCGGTGCCCCGCACCCCCGTGGCGAAGATCTCGGCGACGAGGTCGCTCTTGCGTATCCCGGGTTCGACCATCTCGGCGATCCGGGCGTGAATCCGCTCCACGATGCGCGCCGCCCGGCGCATGTACTCCAGCTCCTGAGGCGACTTCACCGCCCGCTGCCAGTTGACCAGTCCCGTGGCATCGACGAAACGGGCCCGGCGGATCTCGCGGCGCAGCGTCTCCCACGCCGCCGCCGAGAAGTAGTAGTTGTCCATCTCCACGCCGACCGACCCAGCTCTCAGCTCCAGCAACAGCTTCGCCAGGTCCTCCATCGGATGGCGGTCGGCCGCCTGGACGTAGTCGTCGGCGTAGCCGTGGATGTGGTCGTCGGGAAGCCAGGAGGTGAGCTGGGCGCCCCTCACATCCTGCATCCGCCCCCACCAATGGGGATCACCGTCGAGCGGCACCACCACCGCCTGATGGACGTAGAACGACCAGCCGTCGTAGCCGGTGAGCCAGGCCATGTTCGACGGGTCGGACACGACCAGGGTGTCGATCCCGCGCTCGTCCATCGCCTGGCGCGTCTTGGCCAGGCGGGCGGAGTACTCCTCCGGGCTGAATCCGAATGCGTCGCCGGGCATGTCAGTGGGAGAGGACGGCCCGGAGAAAGGCGCGGGTCCGGTCGTGGACCGGATCCTTGAGCACCTGCTCGGGGGTGCCTTCTTCGATGATCCTTCCGCTGTCGAACATCAGGACCCGGTCAGCGGCTTCCCGGGCGAATCCCATCTCGTGGGTGACGAGCATCATCGTGGTCTTCCCTTCCAGGGCGATGTCCTTTATGACGGCGAGGACCTCGCCCACCAATTCCGGATCGAGCGCCGAGGTGGGCTCGTCGAACAGCATGACCTTCGGGCGCATGGCCAGGGCCCGGGCGATGGCCACCCGCTGCTTCTGGCCGCCCGACAGCTGACCGGGGAACTGGGAGGCCTTGTCTGCCAGCCCGACCCTCTTCAGCAGCTCCATGCCCCGCTCTTCCGCCTCTTCGCGGGTGAGCCCCAGCACCTTCATGGGAGCGAGAGTCAAGTTCTGCAGGGCGGTGAGGTGCGGGAAGAGGTTGAAGTGCTGGAACACCATGCTGATGTCGGTGCGAACCTCCCGCACGTGCTTCTCCCGGGCGGGCACCAACTGTCCGTCCCGTTCCTCGTGGTAGAGGTGGCGCCCGTCGATGATCACGCACCCCGAGTCGGGCCGGTTCAGGGTCATGATCACACGCAGGATCGTCGTCTTCCCCGAACCGGACGGTCCGATGATCACCACCTTCTCGCTCGGGGCCACCGTCAGGTCGAGGTCCTTGAGGACGTGGTTCTCTCCGAACGAGAGGTTGATCTTCTCTAGCCGGACCATGTCCCGGGGGCCGTCAGACTCGCTCATAGCCATATCGCCTCTCGAGGTAGCGGACGAAGAACGCGGCCGGGATGCTCACCGCCAGGAAGAGCACGCCCATGATCGTGTAGGGCTCCATCGGTCGGAAGCTCCGGGACGCCTCCGCCTGGGCTTCGAGGAGGATGCCGCCGGCAGCGATCGCGAACCCGAGGGGGGCGTCCTTGAACATCGCCACCAGGTAGTTGCCCAGCGCCGGGATCACCGTCGGGATCGCCTGGGGGAGCACGATGCGGGACCAGGTCGTGGCCGCCGACAGGTTGAGGGCGGTGGCAGCTTCCCACTGGCCCACTTCCACGTTCTCGATCCCGGCCCGGTACGACTCCGACGTGTAGGTGCCGTAGTGGATCCCGAGGCCCAGCACCAGGGCCACGAACGGCGACAGCACCACCCCGAAGTTCGGCAGGACGTAGAAGATGAAGAAGAGCTGGACGAGCAGTGGCGTCGACCGGACGAACTCGATCAACGCGATCGTCGGCCACCGGATGATCCGATGACGGGAACGCCTCAACAAGGCGAGGACCAGCCCGAGGACCATTCCGATCGAAATGCCGACGATGGTGGCGACGACCGTCTGCCACAGCCCCCGGGCGATCTTGGGCAGGGTGTCGAGGGCGTAGTCCCAGTCCCACGAGAACGCCACCTGGGCGAACACGCTCACGACCTCCCCCTGTACCAGTCACCCGCCAGACGTTGCTCCAGCCAGCGGAAAAGCAACGCCAGCAGCTGGGCCATGACGAAGTAGAAGACCAGAGCGGTCCCGAAGATCGCCAGCGATGTCGCCGCCCGCGGGCCCGACACCGCCCGCTGAACGCGGAGGTTCTGTGCCTCGGCCGTCAGGTCCGCCAACCCGACCAGAGACACGAGGGCGGTCGCCTTGAGCACCTCGATGCTGAGGTTGCCGTATGGGGGGAGCATGACCACCAGCGCCTGGGGCAGGGTCACGTGACGGAGACGGTCGATGAAGCGGAGGTTCAAGGAGATGGCGGCCTCCGTCTGGCCGCGGGGGACGGATTGGATGCCAGTCCGCACCACCTCCGCCCCGTAGCCGCCCATGTTCACCCCGAGGGCCACGACGGCGGCCCAGAACACGAAGGAGCGCCCCGAACGCACACCGAGCAGGATCGGCACGGCGAACGCGGCGTAGAAGAGGAGCACCACCGCCGAGGCGCCGCGGGCGACCTCGACGTAGATGCGCGATACCCACCGGAGGACCCGGTTGTCGCTCAGGCTGGCGATGCCGAAGAGGAGGGCGAGCACCGTTCCCAGCACGGCTGCCAGCGCGAAGACGCGGAGCGTGAGCGACACGCCCTCCAGCAGCGCCTGGATCTGGTTCGCGCTCAGCACCTCTTCACCGATGGAAGAGACGCCGCCCGGACGACAGCTCCCGGGCGGCGTCTCCGGTCACGGTCGGGTCAGCCGTCGCCGCCACCGATCAGGTCGTCCACCGTGAGGCCGGCGGCGGCATCGACTGCCGCCTGTGAGAACCCGAACGGCTCGATGATCTCGAGCACCCGGCCATCCGCCTGGAACTCCTTCAGCTTGGCGTTGAAGATGTCGCGGAATTCCTGGTCGTCGGGCCTGAAGGCGAACGCCCCGCATCCGAGTTGCTCTTCACCGTCGATGACCGGGATGAACCCCTCGGTGGCCTCGAAGCCGTCCAGCTCGCCGACCTGGGCCTGCACGGTCGGGCCGGTCAGGGCGAAGGCGTCGATGCGGCCGGCCACCAGGGCGTCGACCAGGCTCGGGGTGTCACCGAACCGGGAGATCTGGGCGTCGGGGATTCCCGTCTCGATGGCGTATGTCTCCTCGACGGCGCCGCCGAGCACACCGAGGATGGCGTCGGAGTCGAGGAACGACTCGAACGTCTCGATGCCCTTGGGGTTGCCCTCGGCGACGGCGAACGAGGTGTCGGCGCAGTAGTCGGGGTCCGAGAACAGCACCTGCTCGGCGCGTTCGGGATTGATGAACATGCCGGCGGCGATCATGTCGTACTGGTCGGCGAGGAGCCCGGGGATGAGCGAGCCGAACTCGACGACCGTGGCCTCGACTTCGGTGATGCCCAACTCGGCGAGGATCGCCTTGCCCAGCTCCGGCGCCTCCCCGGTGGGCTCGCCGTCCTCGCCCTCGTATCCGTAGGGGACCTCGTTGGCGATGCCGATCCGAACGACGCCGTCGGGGAACCTCTCGGCGAGAGGGCTGCCATCTCCGTCGCCCGTCGTCTCCGCCGTCGTCCCGTCGGCCGACGTGTCCCCTCCGCCTCCGCCTCCACCGCAGGCGGCCAGTGCCAGCGCCAGGACCGCCAACAGGGCCAGGGTACGAGTTGCGGTCTTCGCGTTCAGGTCCACCGGGGTCTCCTCCCTGTCAGAACGGAAAAACCGTAACCGGCATCCAGATGCGATGCACTGAGAATCCGGGAAGAATTCTTTCTGTATACATACCGGATCCAGGAGGCGCCGGATGCGATACTCTGTCCTCGGAGAGGCGCCCGCTCCGATCAGAAAGGCCTGCCACGATGTCTGACAAGCCCTCGCGCTCCACCGTCGAGGCGATCTACGAGGAACTGCGCGACCGGATATGTCTCCTCGACCTGCCGCCGGGAGCGCCGCTGAGAGAGCAGGCGATCGCCGAGGAGTTCGGAGTCAGCCGGACCCCGGTTCGTGAGGCGCTGACGATGCTGCGGATCGACGGGCTGGTGGTCCGTCGCGAAGGCGGGGGCACCACCGTGTCGACGGTCGACCTGAAGCGGATGCGCGACGTGTACGCCCTGCGGATCAAGCTGTCGGAGCTGATCGCCGACTTCCTCAAGAACCCGGTTCCAGGTCACATCCCCGACGAGCTGCGCAAGATCCGCCAGCGCGTCGTCGACGCCGCCCCGACTCGGGATCCCAAGCTGCTCGGCGAGCTGTACACCGAACTGCACGAAGCGCTCCTCGACGCCATCGCCAACGAGACGCTGAAGCAGATCTCCGACCGCCTCTACCGCCAGACGGCACGGGTGTGGGTCCAGTTGCTGCCCGAGATGGACTGGGACGAAGAGGTGCGGATCTTCCTCGACGAGATCGACGAGTCGCTGGAGGCGTTGGAGGGGAACGCGGCGAGGCACGTGGCGGAGATCCGCTCCAAGCACATGATCATGCTCCTGAACCGCTTCAACGAGTACCTGACCCGACCGCTGATCTAGGAGGAGGAGATGGACGAGAAGCTCGGGATCGGCACCCAGGCCGTATGGGCCGGTGAGCGGCGGGCCCGACACGGCGAGTTCACCCAGGTTCCCGTGGTCCACAGCGTGTCCTACGGCTACGACGACGTCGACCAGTGGATGAACGTGGCCCTCGGCCACGAGACGGGCCACATCTACGGGCGCAACTCCAACCCCACCGTCGCGGTCTTCGAGGAGAAGATCCGCGTGCTGGAAGGCGGCGAAGCCGCCACCGCCGGCGCCACCGGGATGGCGTCGATCTCGAACACGCTCTTCGCCCTCCTCGCTCCCGGCAAGCGGGTCGTGTCGGTGAAGGACACATACGGTGGGACCAACCAGGTGTTCGCCGAGTACCTCCCTCGATACGGAGTGGAGGTGGCCTTGTGCGACACGTCCGACCACGACGCCATAGAGGAGGAGCTCGGGCGGGGTTGTGACCTGCTCTACCTGGAGACGCCGACCAACCCGACGCTGAAGGTCCTCGACCTGGCGAGATTGACGCGGGCCGGGCACGACGCCGGGGCCATCGTGGTGGTGGACAACACGGTCGCCACGCCGATCAACCAGCGGCCTCTCGAGCTCGGTGCCGACCTCGTGGTCCACTCCGCCACCAAATACCTCGGGGGACACGCCGACGCCCTCGGCGGGGTCGTGGTCGGCCGGGCGGACCTGGTCGAAAAGATCTACCGCTACCGGGAGATCAACGGCGCCACGCTCCACCCGATGGCCGCCTACCTGCTGCTGCGGGGGATGAAAACCCTCCATCTGCGGGTGCAGCGCCAGAACGAGAACGCCATGGCCGTGGCGCGTTATCTGGCGGGCCACCCCAAGGTGACGGTCGTCAACTACCCGGGTCTCGAAACGCACCCGCTCCACGAGGTCGCCGCCTCCCAGATGAGCGGCTTCGGGGGGATGCTCAGCTTCGGCCTGGAAGGGGACTTCGAGGCGGTTCGCAAGTTCATCCCCGCCATGCAGCGGGTCCATGCCGCCGCCAACCTGGGAGCGGTCGAGACGATCATCGCCGCCCCGGCGACCTCCAGCCACGTGGAGGTGTCGAAGGACGACCGGGAGGCGCTCGGCATACCCGAAGGGCTCATCCGCTACTCGGTGGGCATCGAAGACGCCGACGACCTGATCGCCGATCTGGAACAGGCCCTGGCTGCGATCTGATGCCGCGACTGTCGGTACTGACCGAACGCACCCTCCGCTCGCTCGTCGGCATGGGAGAAGAGGAACTGGGGGCGATCGAGGCCGTGTATCCGCTCATCAGCCGAGGGGAGGCGGTGATGCCGCCGATCATGCGGATCGACGTCGAAGCCCACAACGGTGAGATCGACGTGAAGTCCGCCTACCTGCCGGGTTACGACAGCATCGCCATCAAGGTGTCGGCGGGTTTCTTCGACAACCCCGCGTTGGGACTGCCCAGCCTGGGCGGCTTCATGATGGTGCTCGACAGCCGCACCGGTATCCCGTCGGCGGCGCTCTTCGACAACGGCTATCTCACCGACCTCCGCACCGGGCTGGCAGGGGCGGTCGCCGCTCGCCACCTCGCCCCCGAGGGGCCGGTGCGGGCCGCGGTGATCGGAGCGGGTGTGCAAGCCCGCTATCAGCTCCGGGCTCTGCGCCTGGTGCGAGAGGTGACGGCAGTGACCGTCTGGGCCCGCCGTCCGGAGCAGGCGAAGGCGCTCGCCGAGGAGTTGGGCGGGGAGGTGGCGGGCTCGGTCCGCGAAGCCGTGGCGGCAGCGGACGTCGTCGTCACCGCCACACCTGCAACCGAAGGCCTCGTCTCCGCCGACGACCTGCATCCCGGCCTCCACATCACCGCAGTCGGCTCCGACGCCGAGCACAAGCGTGAACTCGGCTCCGGCGTGCTGGAGGCGGCGGACCTGGTGGTGGTCGACTCGATTCCCCAGAGCGTCCGCCTCGGCGAAGCCCGCGCCGCGGTGGCGGAGGGCTTCGACCCTTCTCGACTGGTCGAGCTCGGCCAGGTCGTCGCCGGTGACCACCCCGGGCGTCCATCGGCCGACGCGGTGACGATCTGCGACCTGACGGGCACCGGGGCCCAGGACACCGCCATCGCCGCCCTGGCGGTGCGCCGTGCCCGGGAGAGAGGCGTGGGTGATGTCATCGACACCTGAGATCGACATCGTCGCCGCCCGGCAACGGATCTCCGGCATCGCGGTCCGCACCCCGCTCGTTCCTTCGCTTCCTCTCAGCGAGGCGGCCGGAACCGACGTCTATCTG
>DATGOV010000015.1:0-19063 GCA_035305585.1 Acidimicrobiia bacterium
GCCTGGTCGCATGGCGGCACCCATGATCCGGACAATCTGGTGACCTTGTGCTGGTACCACCACCACGTGGTGGTCCACCGGCGGGGTCATCGGATTGAGAGGCAGGCAGACGGGTCGATCCGTTTCGTCCTGCCAGCCGACACCCGCGACCCACCCGACTGACATCCCACCACCTCGCTGGTCCTGTCGGATCTCGGTCGTTAGACCCCTAGGAAATCCCCCTACCGCAGTTAGCCTTCCCCATACCGTGGGAACTCGCCGAATACTGCGCCGCGCGGGCTGGGCGTTGATCGGATGCGCCGGCCTGGTGCTGGCGTTTCTGGGTTACCAGCTCTACGTCACCGACTTCCTGAACGACCGCGTCCAGGCGGAGGCGATGGCGACTCTGGAAGCGGAACTCGAGGCGCGTCGCACCCAGCTCCCCGCACCCGAGCCCGTCGAGGTGACGGTTCCCGAAGAGGTGGAAGAGCCCGAGGAGCCGGAGCCGCCCACCTTCGTTCGAACCGCGTTCGTCCCCGAGTCTCCCGTCCCGCAAGGCGAGCCTCTCGGCCGGCTCATGATCGAAGCGATCGGAGTGGACGAGGTCGTCTTCGAGGGAGTCGACCGCGAGACCCTCAAGAAGGGGCCCGGGCACATGCCGTGGACCCCCGTTCCCGGCCAACCGGGCAACGCCGTCATGTCGGGTCATCGCACCACCTACGGCCGACCCTTCTATGACCTCGACCAACTCGAGATAGGCGACCGGATCGAAGTCGAGACGGCCGTCGGGACCCACGTGTTCGAGGTCCGCGAGATCCACATCGTCGAACCGGATGACGTATGGGTAACCGAAGAGAAGTCAGGGGCGTGGCTGACCCTGACCACGTGCCACCCCCACTTCTCGGCGCGCGAGCGGCTGGTCGTCCAAGCCGAGCTGATCGACGGCCCCAACGCCGCCTACGCCGAACTGCTGGCTCGTCAGGCCGAGGAGGGCCAGGACGCATGAAGCGTCTCTGGAATGCCTTGCCCGGGCCGGCCGCGGTCAAGGCAGCCCTGATGCTGGTGTTGATCGCCGCCGTGCTCGTCGTCCTCTTCTTCGTCTTCGAGTGGGCAGGCGACTTGCTCGACTCCGGTGGAGTGATCGGAGCCTGATCAGTTCTCGAAGACGAGGGATTCGAGCTGTTCGGCAGTCAACTCGGCCAGGAGGATGTCGACCACCTCTCCGTCGGAGTCGATGAGAAACGTGGCGGGGAGCCCGAATGTGGGATACGAGTCCCGCACGATGTCGTCGGCGTCGTAGGCGACGGTGAAGTCCGGGTCCATCTCCTCGACGAAGGCGCGGGCAGCCTCCTCCTGGTCCTGGACTGCGACCCCGACCACCATCACTTCGGGGTGGGAGGCGGCGTAGTCGGAGAGGAGCGGGAACTCGCGTTTGCAGGGCTCGCACCACGACGCCCACAGGTTCAGGAGCACGGGGCGACCGTCCTCGGCGAAGTGGGCGGACAGGTCGAACTCCGATCCGTCGAATGACGACACCGAGAAGGAGGGCGCGGGCGCACCCACTTCGGCGACATGCGAGCCGTCGTCGCGGAGAAGCCAAGCCACCAGGGCTCCGATGGCCACGAGAGCGATGAAGATCGCCGCCAGGACCCCGCCCGAGAGCCCAGCCCGCTCCGGTGCTTCAGGAGAACCGGAGCGGGCGTCGATATCGGTCATCTCTCAGGCGTGGTCGCCATGCGTCGGAGCACGTAGTGGAGGATGCCGCCGTTGCGGAGATACTCCACCTCGATGGGGGTGTCGACCCGGGCGATGGCGCCGAACTCGACCTTGGTCCCGTCCGCCTTGGTGGCGGTGACGGGGACGATCTGGCGCGGGGCGAGGTCGTCGGCGACCTGGATGTCGAACGTCTCGGTCCCGTCCAGGCCGAGCGTGTCGGCGTTGGCGCCATCGGGGAACTGCAACGGCAGCACACCCATCATCACCAGGTTCGAGCGGTGGATCCTCTCGAACGAGGTGGCGATCACGGCCTTGACCCCGAGCAGGAACGTCCCCTTGGCGGCCCAGTCGCGGGAAGAGCCCATGCCGTAGTCGATCCCGGCCAGCACCACCAAGGGTACGTCGGCCTGCTTGTAGGCCATCGCCGCGTCGTAGATCGACGTCACCTCGCCGGTGAGGAGGTTCGTCGTCCAGCCTCCCTCGGTTCCCGGAGCCAGCTTGTTGCGGACCCGGATGTTGGCGAACGTGCCCCGGGTCATGACGCGGTCGTTACCGCGGCGGGAGCCGTACGAGTTGAACATCGGCGGCTGGACGCCTTTCGAGATCAGATACTGACCAGCGGGTGAGTCCACGGCGATGGTCCCTGCCGGGCTGATGTGGTCGGTGGTTATCGAGTCGCCGAGGTTGGCGAGCACCCTCGCCCCATGGATCGGCTGGATCGGCTGAGGCTCGGGCGTCAGCCCCGTGAAGAAGGGCGGCTCCTGGATGTACGTGGACTCCGGGTCCCAGTCATACAGGGCAGAGCCCGTCGTCTCGATCTGGCGCCACTCTTCCGAGCCGGTGAACACGTCGGCATAGCGCTCACGGAACTTCTTCTCGTCGACGTGCTCGCTCACCACCGCCGCGATCTCGGATTGTGTCGGCCAGATGTCCCGCAAGTAGACGTCGTTGCCGTCCTTGTCGGTCCCGATCGGGTCGTTCATCGGGTCCCAGTCCACCGTGCCCGCCAGGGCGTAGGCGACGACCAGGGGAGGAGAGGCGAGATAGTTGGCCTTCGTGTCCGGGTGGATCCGGCCCTCGAAGTTGCGGTTGCCCGACAACACCGAAGCGGCCACCAGGTCGTGGCTCTGGATCGCCTCCGATATCGGCGCCGGCAGCGGGCCGGAGTTGCCGATGCAAGTGGTGCAGCCGTAGCCGACGACGTGGAAGCCGAGCTGTTCGAGGGCGTCGAGCAGGCCCGAGGACTCCAGGTACTCGGTCACGACCTGGCTGCCGGGGGCGAGCGAGGACTTCACCCACGGCTTCCGTTCCAGACCGAGATTGAGTGCCTTGCGGGCGACGAGACCGGCACCGACCATCACGTCGGGGTTCGACGTGTTGGTGCAGGATGTGATGGCGGCGATCACCACAGAGCCGTTGTCGAGCTCGAAGGTTTCGCCCTCGTATGCGACCGGTACGCCGCCGCTCCGCTCGAGCACCGCCGCGGGGGCGGCGCTGGCGGCGGCGGCGCTGCCATCGCCCGTGGCCGGCGCGGGCGGCTTTCCGAACGTCGTCTCCAGGTCCTGGCGCCATTGGGACTTCATCGTCGACAGCGGGATTCGGTCCTGGGGGCGCCGGGGGCCGGCGACCGAGGGCTCGACGGTGGAGAGGTCGAGCTCCAGCTCGGCGGAGTAGGTGATTCGGCGGCTGTCGTCACGCCACAGCCCCTGTTCCTTGTAGTACATCTCGACCGTCTCGAGGAGAGCCTCGTCACGGCCAGTGAGGCGCATGTAGCGGATGACCTGCTCGTCGACGGGGAAGAAGCCGACCGTCGCCCCGTACTCGGGGGCCATGTTGGCGATCGTGGCTCGGTTGGCGATCGGCATCGACGCCAGGCCCGGCCCGTAGAACTCGACGAACTTGCCCACCACTCCGTACTGGCGCAGCATCTCGGTCACCCGGAGCACCAGGTCGGTGGCGGTGGCGCCTTCCGGCAGCTGGCCGGTGAAGCGGAAGCCCACCACCTGGGGGAGGAGCATGTAGATCGGCTGGCCGACCATGGCCGCCTCGGCTTCGATGCCGCCCACACCCCAGCCGACGACACCGAGGCCGTTGATCATCGTGGTGTGGGAGTCGGTGCCGACGAGGGAGTCCGGGTACAGCCAGGCGCCGTCGTCCCAAACGACCTTCGCCAGGTACTCGAGGTTCACCTGATGGACGATGCCCGTGGCGGGAGGAACGACCCGGAAACGGTCGAAAGCCGACTGGCCCCATTTGAGGAATTCATACCGCTCTCGGTTCCGCTCGAATTCCTTCTGGGAGTTGATGATCAGTGAGTCCGGGCGACCGAAGGAGTCGACCTGCACGGAGTGGTCGACGACGAGGTCGGCGGGGATGAGAGGATTGACCTTCTGGGCGGCCTTTGGATCCCCCGTCATTTCGACGATCGCGGAGCGCATCGCCGCCAGGTCGACGATCGCCGGCACCCCCGTGAAGTCCTGGAGCACGACCCGACCGGGGATGAAGGGGATCTCCACGTCGGAGACGGCTCGGGCGTCGTATGCGGCGATGGCACGGACCGCCTCTTCTTCGACCGCCGGATTGTCGAGATTGCGCAGAGCCGCCTCGAGCAGGACCTTGATCGAATACGGCAGGTTCTCCGTGCCTTCGATCGCGTCGAGGCGCGCTATGCGTCGCGTTCCGAGCGGCGTCTCGAGAGTCGTATAAGCCTCAAAAGGGTCAGCGGACATGTCGTCCTTTCTTTCGATTCAGGCCCTCCCGAGTCTAGGGACGCGACGCCGCTTCCCCGACAGGGGCAACGAAAGATGGATCCGAATCAGCGGATCGTGACCGGGACCCGGGTGATGCAGCCCTGCCCGGGATGGGCGTGGGGAACGAGGATCGGGTCGGTGGTGGCACCCAAGGCGGCGACGAGCCCGCTGATGATCCCCCGGTCGAGCGAGCAGACGACGTCGGGATGGTCGGCGGCGGCTTCGCCGAAGGGGCAGTTCCCGGCGAGAAGCCGCTGGCCCTCGACATCGGGATCCATGCTGAAGCCCAACCCGGTCATGGCAACAGCTACCGCCTGCACCGCCTCGGCGTACCCGGCGTCTTCGGGAGCGCCGATCTCGGCCGCCAACTCCCGCCCGTACTCGGCGCCGACCTCCTCTGCGACCCGGCTGATGTCGTCGGGTGCGATGCGCTGCAGCACCCGCATCAGGAGATCGACGAGGAGCTCGTAGCGTCGCGGCGAGAAGTGGATGGAGATCTCCCGCTTCGAAGCCTCGTAGGTCTTGGCCGGGCGCCCCGCTCCGGGACCCGACTTCCCCGAGGGGCGGCGGTGGGAGATCACCAGCCATCCGTCGGAGGCGAGCTTGTCGAGGTGGTGGCGGGCGACGTTGGGGTGGATGCCGAACAGCTCGGCGATCTCAGAGGCGGTCATCGGCTCGGCCGACTCCCGCACCGCCACGTAGATGCCCCGGCGGGTGGGGTCGCCGAGGGCCGAGGTGAGGTCGGCGATTCGTTCGTCGAGTGAAGAAAGATCCATGTCCTTGGGCCCGGTTCTCTGGGGCCGGATTCTCCGGGGCCCATTCGGGATGCAACTCGGCGGGCCGTGTCGGGTTGCTTTCGGTCGTAACTATAGTTCGGCAAGCCTTCTAGCCACTATCTCTGTAGGGAAAAGCCGTTGCCTGACACTCCATCCACCGATTCCCTGCGCGCAGCCGTGGAGGCGGTGGAAGAACCCCTACTCGGCCGGTCTCTCGGCGAGTTGGGTCTCGTGAAATCCGTCGCCACCAAACGCTTCGGGGCCGACACGATCACGGTTCGGGTGCCCGTGCCGAACCATCCGTCGCTCGCCATCCTCGACGAGTCCATCAAGGAGGCAATCGGACGTCGCGTCACGGTCGAATACGAGGTGATGGACGACGCCGGGCGCCACGAGATGATGGAGAAGGTGCGCGCCGAGGCGGGCCCGCAGGTAGGCGAGCCCGGCAACCGCACCCGGGTAGTCGCCATCTCTTCCGGAAAGGGCGGGGTCGGCAAGTCCTCGGTCAGCACCAACCTCGCCGTCACCTTGGCTCGCCGGGGCCATCGCGTGGGGATCATCGACGGGGACATCTGGGGGTTCTCGATCCCACGGATGTTCGGGGTAGAGCGGCCTCCGGTCGTGATCGACGAGTCCATCATTCCGCCCCGCGCCCACGGCGTCCAGGTGATGTCGATGGACTACTTCGTCCCCGAAGACAAAGCCGTCATCTGGCGCGGACCGATGCTGCACAAGGCCGTCGAGCAATTCTTGAAAGACGTGTTCTGGGACTCCCTCGATTTCCTGGTGGTCGACATGCCGCCCGGCACCGGGGACATCTCGATATCGATGGCCCAATTCCTGCCCCGTGCCCAGGTCTTGGTGGTGACGACTCCCCAGCCCACCGCCCAACGGGTCGCTCGCCGCGCCGCTCTCATGGCCCAGCAGGTCGACCAGGAGTTGATCGGTGTGGTCGAGAACATGTCCTGGTTCACCGGTGACGACGGGAAGCCCTACGAGTTGTTCGGGTCCGGTGGAGGAGCGGCTCTGGCAGAGGAGATGGGGGTTCCCCTGATGGCACAGATCCCTCTGGTTCCCGCGATGCGCCAGGGAGCCGACGTGGGCGAGCCTGTGTCGGTGGCGGCTCCCGACTCGGAGGCAGCGCAGGCGTTCGAGCGTTTGGCTGTTGCCGTCGAGGAGGCCCGGCCTCGTGTCCGCACCCACCCCGACCTCATCATCCGCTGAGCCGAGCCGCCCCCGGAGATTCCTGCAGGGGGTGGCGCTGTGGGTCTACGGGATCGCCATCTCCGTGTTCCTCCTGTCCATATGGGGGCGCTCCGTCGCTTCCGACACCGCCCTCGTGTCGTCGGCGGCCTCCCGGATGGCCCAATCGGAGTTCGTGGCGACCCGGGTGGAAGCCTGGTTCGACCGCGCCCTCACCGACGTGGGCCTGGGCGACGCCGCCGACGGTATGGGCTCGGCGATCGCCGCGCTCCCGGAGGTCCGGTCGGCGACGGCCGCACTGATCGGCGAGATCGTCGAGGCGATGGCCAGCGAGGGTGAGGGGCCGGTGGTAGTCGACATCGCGTCGGTGTACCGACCCGCCGTCCCGGCGGTGACGGAGTCGCTCACTTCGATGGGGCTCCCGATCGACCAGTCGAATGTGGCCGCGGTGGTCGATCGCCTGGATCCCCTCGTCTTGGTGCCCGAGAGAGGGGAGCGCCCGATGGTCGGCCGAGGCTCGGGTCCAGCGAGAGCACTGACCGTCGGCACCCTGCTCGGACTCGGGGTGATGTTGGCGGCAGGAGGCGTCGCCGTCTATCTCGCCGACGACCGCCGCAAGATGATCAGGACGCTCCTCACTCGCCTCTCTCTGGCGGGGCTGAACTTCAGCATCTTCTTCCGCTTGAGCGCCTGGGTGGCTGATCCCCGTGGAGGCAGGGCGGGGATCAGCGGAGCGGCGGCGCAGATCCTCGGCGCCAAGCTGTGGATCCCTCTCGCGGTCATGGTCGTCTCCGGTGCGGGAGCGTGGACGATCCGCCGTCGCCGCGAGCCTTCTGAATCGTTGGACGACGATACCTAGCGCTCGGTGAAGCTGGGAGTTAGTGTCCGTTCTCGCAGAGACGGATAGGAGCATCAATGACTAGTGAGCCGCCCGTCCCGCCGGAAGGCGGGCCGGCACCGGGGGGAGGGCAGGTTCCGTTCGAGTTGAGCCAGGCGTTCAACTACGGCTGGATGAAGTTCCAGCAGAACGTCGGGCCGATCCTCGTCGCCACCTTGGTGCTGATCGCCGGGGGAGCGCTGATCAGCTCCATCTGGTATGTCGTGACGTTGCCGTGGACTGCCATGGACCCGAACGACCTGTCCGGCGCGAGCGCTGCCGGCCTGCTGTTCACCGCGGCGTTGTTCGCCATCGTCTTTGCCCTCGTCGGTTTCATCGTCCAAGCCGGCATCGTCCGGGGCGCGTTGGCCATCACCAAGGGTGAGCCCCTGGAGGTCGGCACGATCCTCTCGACCGAGAACCTCGGTCAGGTGATCCTCACCGCCGTATTGATCGGCATCGGAACGTCCATCGGCACCGTGCTCTGTGTCCTTCCGGGCATCGTCTTCGCCTTCTTCTCACAGTTCGCGATGCACTTCGTCGTAGACAAGGGCATGTCGGCGATGGACGCGATCCGGGCGAGCTTCCGTATCGTCAACCGGAACCTGGCGTCGACGATCGGGCTCTACCTCGGGGTCCTGGTCGCCAATCTGATCGGCGCCATCTTGTGCGGCGTCGGGCTGCTCGTCAGCGTCCCGGTGTCGATCATCGCTACGGCGTTCGCCTACCGGCGGATGAACGGGGAAGCCGTCGCCGCCTGAGCTAGACCGGGGGCAGGGTGCCGGTGGCCAGCCTGACGACCCACGTCGCCATGAACAGGGCGGCCACTCCGACCAGGGCCGGCGCTCCGCCGATGGAGGCAGGCCAACGACGTCCGGTGAGACGGACGACGACGAGCACCAGCAAGGCTGCGACCACGAGCAGCACCAGCGGGTGAAAGGCGACGGCCTCGGCGAAGTCGCCCTGGGCGAGGTGGACGACCGCCCGCGTCATGCCGCACAGCGGGCACGCCACCCCGGTGACCAGAGCGAATGGGCACAGGGTGGGGCCGTCGCCGGGCATCTCCGCCTACAAGGTGGACAGGCCGGCGTGGAACCGCTCGGCCATCTCGGCGACTTCGTCCGGGGTCATCACGAGAGGGGGAGACACCTGGAGAGCACCGCCTCCGACCGCCCGGGTGAGGACGCCGGCATCCCGGCATGCCTTGGCGGCGCGGGCGGGCAGCGTCTCGTCGTCCGGATCGAGTTGGATGGCGGCGAGCGCCCCGACACCGCTCCGGATGTCGGTGACGACATCGAGATCGGTCAGACCGGCGAGAGCGGCCGGGATCTCGGACTCGAGCTCGACGGCCCGCTCTAGCACCCCCTCGCTCTCGAGTATGTCCATCACCGCGAGGCCGGCGGCGCAGGATGCGGCGTGCCCCGAGTAGGTGTAGCCGTGCCGGAAGATGTTGCCCGGCTCGTCGAAGAACGGGGCGGCGATGTGAGGAGCGATGACGACCCCGCCGAGGGGCAGGTAGCCGCAGGTGACACCTTTGGCGAAAGTGATCATGTCCGGCTCGAGATCGAACCGGGTGGCGGCGAACCAGTCGCCGACGCGGCCGAAGCCGGTGATGACCTCGTCGGAGATGTAGAGACCGCCTGCCTGTCGTACCGCTTCCCGGATCTGCTGCAGGTAGCTCTCCGGAACGGGGCGTATCCCCCCGGCACCCACCACCGCCTCGACGAAGATTCCGGCGATGCGCTCGGGACCGGCGTGCTCGATCGCCTTCTCGACGGCCTCGGCGTCGTCGTATGGGACGATGGCGACGTCGCCGACGAGCTCTCCGTAGCCGGCCCTGTTCGGCTCGATCCCGGCCAGGGAGGTGCCGTAGGCGTTGACGCCGTGGTAGCCCCATTCCCGGGTGATGAAGACCGTGCGCTCTGGTTGGCCGATGGCGGCGAAGTAGCGGCGGGCGAGTTTGGCGGCCGTGTCGACGGCGTCCGATCCGCCCTGGCCGAAGAACACCTTCGAGCCGAGGTCAGGCGACACCGCGGCGATCCGCTCGGCGAGCTCCAAGGTGGGACGGGTCGCGAAGTCCACGAACGTGTGGAAGGCGGGGAGTCTCTCCATCTGGCGGTGGACCGCCTCGACGACTTCGCTCCGCCCGTGGCCGATGTTGGCGTACCACAGTCCGGCCGTGGCATCGAGGTAACGGTTGCCGTCCTCGTCGTAGACATACACCCCCTCGCCCCGGTCCACGATGAACGGGGCGTGCTGAACGGCGTGCATGTCGGCGAAGGGGTGCCAGAAAGCGCTCATGGAGCCGAGGGTAACTGCTTCGGCGAGCGCCCGGCATTCGCCCTGCAGGCGCACACCACGGCCGACGGGCCCTGGATGGTGAACGAATAGGCTCTCGCCGATGCCGAACCGCACCGTCCTCGTGAATGCAATGGTGTTTCGGGCCGACGCCGCCCGAACTTGGGCCAGGGCAGTGGCGGTGGAGGACGGTCGGATCGCCGCGGTGGGCAACGAACGCGACGTCGCGCCCTTCCTCGCCCGTGCCGACGTGGTCGACGTCGAGGGAAGGCTCGTCACGCCGGGCTTCACCGATGCCCACGTCCATCCCCACCACGGAGGACGAAACCTCCTCGGCTGCAACCTCCTCGACGCCACCGGCGCCGAGGAGGCTCTTCGGCTGATCGCCGACCACGTAGCTGCCCACCCGGACGCCGACTGGATCCTGGGCGGGGGATGGTCACAGGACTGGTTCGAGCGGGGATGTCCCTCCGCGGCGGTGCTCGACGCCGTGGTGGGTGACCGCCCGGTGTTCCTGACCAACCGCGACGGTCACGGTGGATGGGCGAGCAGTGCTGCGTTGCGCCTCGCCGGCGTCACGGCGACGACCCCGGATCCGCCGGACGGCAGGATCGAACGCCTGGCCGACGGGGAGCCGCAGGGGACTCTCCACGAAGGGGCGATGACGCTCGTCGAGAGGGTGCTCCCGGCCGAGACCGACGCCGAAGCGGAACGAGCGCTGCTCCGTGGACAGGAGCACCTGCTCTCGTTCGGCATCACCGGGTGGCTCGATGCCTGGGTGGACGAGCCACTCCACCGCGCCTACCTCCGGGTAGCGGAGCGCGGTGACCTCGTCGGATCGGTGGTCGGGGCGTTGTGGTGGGATCGCGAGGGCGACCTGGACCAGATCGATCGCCTCCTCGAATGGCGACGCCAGACCGCTCCCGGCTACCGGCCCACCGTCGTGAAGCTGATGCTCGACGGCGTCGTCGAGAACCACACTGCGTCGATGCTCGAGCCCTACGAGCAGGTGGGCGGAACCGGCATCGACATGATCGACCCGACGGAGCTGAAAGAGATCGTCACCCGCCTCGACGCGGTCGGCTTCCAGTGCCATTTCCACGCCATCGGCGACGCCGCCGTCCGTCACGCTCTGGACGCAGTGGAGGCGGCCCGGATGGCCAACGGCTGGGCAGACCTCCGACACAGCATCTCCCACATCCAGGTGATCCACCCCGACGACATCGGGCGGTTCCACCGGCTGGGTGTGATCGCCAACATGCAGCCGCTGTGGGCGTGCGAAGACGGCTACCAAGAGGGGTTGACCATGCCGTTCCTGGGGAGCCAACGGTCCGGCTGGCAATACCCGTTCGCCAGCCTCGTCGCATCGGGAGCCACTCTCGCCGGCGGCTCGGACTGGTCGGTCTCCACGTGCGACGTCATGGCCCAGATCCACGTCGCCACCACCCGGACGCCTCCCCACGACCCCTCGGAGGCGCCGTTGGTGCCCGGACAGAAGTTGGACCCTGCGACGGCTCTGGCGGCCTTCACGGCAGGGTCGGCGTGGCACAACCACGATACGGAACGCGGCGTGATCGCAGCGGGTAATGTGGCCGACCTCGTGGTACTGGATCGGAACCCATTCGTCGACTCGTCGTTCGCAGAGACCGGGGTCGACATGGTGATGGTCGGCGGACGGTGGGTGAAAGGAAAGGGGAGCGCTTGAGCCGCCCTGCGGTCGAACTCGTCGGGATCACGAAGCGCTTCGGCGAGGTGGTGGCGGTCGACGACCTCGAGTTGACCATCGGCGACGGCGAGTTCTTCTCCCTCCTCGGGCCGTCGGGCTGCGGCAAGACCACCACCCTCCGCATGATCGCCGGTTTCGAGTACCCCACCGAAGGGTCGCTCAAGATCCACGGGGAGGAGATGGGGCTCCGGCCTCCCAACGAGCGGCCGGTGAACACGGTTTTCCAGTCGTACGCCCTCTTTCCCCACATGAGCGTGGCCGACAACATCGCCTTCGGCCTGCAGATGCGCAAGGTACCCTCGGCGGAGATCGAGTCCCGCGTGAGCCGGGTCCTCGACCAGGTCCAACTCCGCCATCGGGCCGACGCCAAGCCGGCGCAACTGTCGGGCGGCCAGAGACAGCGGGTCGCCCTCGCCCGGGCTCTCGTCAACGAGCCTGAGGTGTTGCTCCTCGACGAGCCCCTCGGAGCCCTCGACCTCAAGCTGCGCCAGAACATGCAGGTCGAGTTGAAAGAGCTCCAGAACCGGGTGGGCATCACGTTCATCTACGTCACCCACGACCAAGAGGAAGCCCTCACCATGTCCGACCGCATCGGTGTGATGGACGACGGCAGGCTGCTCCAGGTCGGAACGCCCGAAGAGATCTACGAGCGCCCTCGGTCCCGGTTCGTCGCCGATTTCATAGGTGACATCAACCTCATCACGGGGACCGTGTCGGGGCCCGATCGGGTGAGGCTCGCCAACGGCCAGGAGATCGAGGTGCGCTCACCGGGCGCGGCGGGCGCTGACGTGACCCTGGCGCTCCGGCCCGAACGCCTCGAGTTGTACGACCTCGATGAGCCCATGCCGGACGGCCACACCAAGCTGCGGGGCAAGGTGATCCGGCGCATGTACTACGGCGACGCCTATTTCTACGACGTCGAAGTCGGTCTCGACCATCCGCTGGAGGTGAAAGAAGAGAATCGGCCGGACGTCGAGACGTACGAAATGGGCGAAGAGACCGTGGTCTGCTGGGATCCGGCGGCGGTCAACGTGGTGACCGACTGATGGTGTCGGAAGCCGTCAACCTCGAAGCGAGGGCGGAGCGAGCCGAAAGCCGACGAGGTCTCCTGATCGGCCTCCCCACGTACCTGTATCTGATCCTCTTCTTCGCCATCCCGCTCGGCATCGTCGTGGTGTATTCGTTCGCCACCCGCACCCGCACCGGCGCCACGGCCCTCTCCGACTGGAATCTCGATTCGTGGGCCAGGGTCCTGGACGGCACCGCACTGCAAGTGTCGATCCGCTCTCTGATCCTGGCGGCCATCACCACGATCCTCAGCCTCGTCCTCTCGTACCCCTTCGCCTATTGGATCGCGACCCGCTCGGCCCGGATGCGGGCGTTCCTGCTGGTCCTGGTGATGATCCCCTTCTGGTCGAACTTCCTCGTCCGGACGTACGCGATGAAGTTCCTCATGGGCTCCGAGGGCCCGCTGTCTTTGATCAGCCAGCTCCTGGGCGGCCCCCCGGTGCGAGTCCTCTTCACGATCTGGGCCGTGCTCATCGGGCTCGTCTACGGCTACATGCCGTTCATGATCCTCCCGCTGTACGCCGCCCTGGAGCGCATGGACTGGAGCCTGGTCGAGGCGGCCCGCGATCTGTACGCCTCCGGTTGGACCGCGTTCCGCAAGGTCACCCTGCCCCTGTCCATGCCCGGCGTGGTGGGGGGATCGGTGCTGGTGTTCATCCCCACTCTCGGCGCCTACGTCACACCGGCGATCCTCGGCGGAGGCAAGTCCCCTCTGTTGGGTGAGCTGATCGTCAGCCAGTTCCTCCAGGCTCGAAACTGGCCTTATGGGGCGGCGCTGTCCGTGGCAGTGATGGCGGTGATGCTCGCCGCCACCGTGTTCTACTTCCGGAAAGGGGGGAGGACGTTGTGAACGACGGAACCGCCCCTCGCCCGTTGGTCGACAGGCTCCTCGCCGCCCACGGCTGGCTGGTCTACCTGTTCTTCTACGCCCCGATCGTCGTGCTGACGATCTTCTCGTTCAACGACAACTCCCGGGTCGGGGTGTGGACGAAGCCGTCCCTGCGCTGGTACGGCGAGATGTTCCGCAACGACGACATCATGCGGGCGATCCGCAGCACGCTCATCGTGGCCGCGGTGTCGACGATCGTCTCTGTCGTCCTCGGAACGGCCGCCGCCATATCGATGGAGCGGTTCCGCTTCCGCGGCCAGCGGGCGATGGACGGCCTGCTCTACCTGCCGATCATCATCCCCGACGTCACGATGGCGGTGATGATGCTGCTCTTCTTCGTGCAGGCTTTCGACATCCTGGGAGGGCTCACGGGGATTCGGCTCAACCTCGGCCTGGGGACGATCTCGCTCGCCCACATCGCGTTCAACATCTCGTACGTGGCGGTGGTCGTGCGGGCACGACTGGCGGGCATGGACCCGCATCTGAGCGAAGCGGCCGCCGACCTCTACGCCACGCCCTGGCAGACGTTCCGGCGGGTGACCCTGCCACTCATCATGCCGGGTGTCGCCGGGGGAGCACTCCTGGCGCTCACGCTCTCACTGGACGACGTGGTCGTGACGAGCTTCGTCACCGGTCCCGGCTCGACCACGCTTCCCGTGTACGTCTTCGGGCTGGTGAGGCGGGAGGTGAGCCCGCTGATCAACGCGGTGTCCACCGCCATGCTCTTCGCCTCGATCCTGCTCGTGGGGATATCGCTGGGCTTCCAGCGGCGGTCAGGGGCTCGTCAGGGCCCGTCGGACGAAGACGAAGGAGACGCGAATGACGCAACGACTCAGGTGGTTGGCCATCTCAGTCGTGTTGGCGCTGACTCTGGCGGCCTGTAACGGGTCGTCCGCCGACACGACCCTCGCCAGCGGCGAGCAGACGGTGCCGGAAGCAGAAGGCGATGGTGCCGGCGGCGGAGAGGCACCACAGTGCGCGGCCGACGAGGTCGACGGGTCACTGAACTTCTACAACTGGTCGGAGTACATCGATCCGGATCTGATCACCGAGTTCGAGGAGCAGTACGACGTCGACGTCGTCGAGACCTTCTACGACTCGAACGAGACGATGCTCGCCCAGATCCAGGCGGGAGTCGTCTACGACCTGATAGTGCCGTCGGACTACATGGTGGCGATCATGATCGAAGAGGGCATGCTCGCTCCTCTCAACAAAGACGCCATCCCCAACATCGACAACATCGACGAGCAGTTCCAGGGCCTGTACTACGACGAGTCCTTCTCCTACTCGGTGCCTTATCAGTGGGGTACCACGGGCCTCGGTGTGAACGTCTCGGTGGTGGGCCAGGACTTCCCCCACAGCTGGTCACTGGTCTTCGATCCCGAGTTGACGGCCTCCTACCCCGGTGGTGTGTCGCTCCTCAACGACCCCCGGGAGACGATCGGAGCGGCTCTCTTCTATCTCGGGTACAGCATCAACGAGACCTCTGAAGACGCCCTGCAGGAGGCGGCTGACCTGATTCGGAACGCCAACGTCACGACGTTCGACTCGGATCAGTATCCCGACAACCTCGTCAACGGCGAGGTGGCGGTGTCCCACGGCTACCCCGGCAACTTCCTGATGCTGTTCGAGGAGGCCGAGGACCCGGAGAACTGGGAGTACGTGCTGCCCGAGGAGGGAGCCACACTGTGGGTCGACAACCTCGCCGTTCCCGCCGCCGCCGAGCACCCCTGCACGGCGCACACGTTCATCAACTTCCTGCTGGATGCGGAGAAGGGCGCCCAACTGACGGAGTGGACTCTCTATGCCACGCCGAACGCGGCGGCCGAGGAGCTCCTCGACCCCGAGATCCGTGACAACCCGGCGATCTACCCGGACGACGATACGTTCGACCGCCTCGAGACCATCCAGGACCAGGGCGACGCCGAGATCCTCTTCACGGACTACTTCAACATGGCTCGCGGCGGCTGAGCCACCGCTGATGCGCGCGACGTTCCCGGCTCATGCGCTGGGAACGTCGCGCGAGAAGCGGCGATACACCCGCCACGCCCCGTATGCGGGGGCGGCGACGAGGAGGGCGAGCGGGAGGACGAACAGCGCCAACTGGATGCCCAGGTCGGCGATGCCCTGCAGCGCCTGCACCAGGCCTTGCAATGATCGGCGGGCGACCGCCAGCGGCGACCAACCGTCGGCCACGACCGGGGTCACTTCCGGGGTCGGCGCCACCGACACCTCGACGGTCGCCAGGGATGCCAGGTCGTCCAGCACCTGACGGCGGCCCTCGAGCTGTTCGATCTCGCCGCGGACCCGGCTGATCTCGTTGAACACCTGCAACAGCTTCTGCGGGTCGGCTTCGGGGTTCCGGCGCACGTCGGCGAGCAGCTCGCGCAGCTCGGTCTCCAGCAACTCGAGGTTGGCGATGCGCGCCTCGACGTCCACGTACTCCTCGGTCACGTCCCGGCCTTCCTGAGACTGGGAAACCACCCGCGTCGCCAGCGCCCCGACCCGGGTCAGGGCCGAGTCGAGGTCACCGGCCGGGATCCTCACCACCATGTGGATCTCCGGTTGATCGTCGGGCTCCAGGGGGTCGGAGACCTCCGCCGACTGGATGAAGCCGCCGGCTTCGGCGACCAGGTCCCGGATGGCCCTTTCCGTGGCGCGGGTGTCCTCGGACTCGATGGAGATGCGCGCCCGGTGGATGACCTTTCGGGATTCGGGCGTGGCGACCGAGACCTCCTCGCCGGCCGGCAGGTCCTCGTCGGTCATTGGCTCGGTGCGGGCCGGTTCGGCGCCCACGTCGGCCGATATGGCGTGGGCAGTGGTGTCGTCAGTCGAAAGGGCGCCGCCGGAGCATGCGGCCAGCACGGCCAGCAGGGCGATCCAGATCGCTAGGCGTCTCATGTCTCCTCCTCGGAGGGGGTCGAGACTCCGACGCCCCGATGGTTCGACCGGTTCCCGGCGAGGATCTAGCGGCTCAGCTTGCGTTCCGCCATACCGTTGAGGATCTCGAGCACGACCCGGTTGGCGAGGTACGCGGTCTGCTCGCTTCTGCTGTCGTAGGGAGGGGAGACCTCGACCACGTCGGCGCCGAGCACCGGCAGCTCGCGGGCGAGGCGGCGGACCGTGTCGAGCAGCTCCCGGGACGTCAGGCCCCCCGGTTCCGGCGTCCCGGTGCCCGGAGCGAACCCGGGATCCACCACGTCGATGTCCACCGAGATGAATACGCCCTCCACCGAACCGGTCGATGCCGCCGCCACCGCCTCGTCGACCACCGCGTCGAGGCCCTGCTCTTGGATCTGGTCCATCCGATAGGTGCGCATCTTCTGCGTGCGCATCCACTCGACCACGTCCGGCTCCGGCCAATAGCCGCGCAGCCCGATCTGCACGAACCGATGGCCGGGGACGGCACCGGACTCGATGAGGCGCCGCATGGGCGTGCCGTGGCCGTAGAGCGCTCCGTTCTGCAAGGCCCCGGTGTCGGCGTGGGCGTCGAAGTGGATCAGCGCCACCTTGCCGAAGCCGTGCACCCGGGCGACGCCGGTGGCGTTGGGGTAGGTGATCGTGTGGTCGCCGCCCAGGACGATCGGGACCTTGCCTGCCCGGGCGACGGCCTCCACCGTGTCGGCGATCCTGTCGAGCGAGGTCTCGACGTCTCCCGGAACTACGTACACGTCGCCGATGTCGACCACGCCCAGTTCCCCGAGCGGGTCGATACCCGTCGGCAGATGGGGGCGGTAACCGTCCATGGCCCCGTAGTCGGCGTTGCGGATGGCCGCGGGTCCGAAGCGGGTGCCGGGGCGGTAGGAAGTCCCCCAGTCGAACGGCGCTCCGAGGATCACCACCTCTCCGTCGCCGAGGTCGTCCAGGCGACGAGCCGGCACGCCGAGAAAGCTCGACCGCGCCGCGAACGAGATGTATTCCGCCGAGGCGAAAGGTATCTCTTTGGCGCGCTTCTCGTAAGGTGTATGCATCAATGAATAACCGTACCGTGTTCGGGCCAGGGTGCGAATCCGCGTGGCATCATTGCCGCCGCCAGTTGTAGGAGACCCATAGAGAATGGACGTCAAGGAACGACCGCACGAGCCGGACTACGACTCCCGCTTCGGGAAGGCGATCGCCCGAGGCATGCTGATCGGAGTCCCGGTGATGCTCATCGGGCTCACCCTCGGGATCTGGATCATCACTCAGAAGGACCTGGGCGATGCCTTCGCGACGGCTCTCCTCCCCGGAGTGCTGCTCGGCGTCTTCGGGGGCGGTTTCGCCGGCATGGCCGCGGCGATGGAGTGACGCTCACATCTCCCGCAGCTTGAAGCTGATCGTCTGCAGGTCGGTGAATTCCTCGATCCGCTGACGTCCCCAGCCGGTGTCGGTGCCGGCGGCTCCGCCGAACGGCTGGAACGTCTCCCAGAAGTCCGTCGAGTCGTTGACGACCACCGTTCCCGACCGGATCCGGTCGGCGTACCACCACGCCTTAGACAGGTCGTTGGTGAACACGGCGGCTTGGAGCCCCAGGTGTGACCGGTTGGCGACCGCCACCGCCTCGTCGTCGTCCTTGGCCGTGAGGATCGGGACGACCGGTCCGAACGACTCCTCTCGAGCGACCAGCGAGTCTTCGGGGACCCGGTCGATGACCGTGAACTCGTAGTAGAGGTCGGTGGGGAAGCCCGAGGCCCGGCCGCCACCCATCAGGATCTCCGCTCCCCGGTCGGCGGCGTCCTCGATGTGGCGGTCCATCTTCTCGGCCGTGGGCCGGTTGTTGAGCGGTCCCATGTTCGTGTCGTCGGCGAACGGGTCTCCGAGACGCACGGCTTCGGCGGCTTTGAGCGTGGCGTCGACGAACTCGTCGTGGATCTCGTCGAGGACGACCACCCGCTCGGTCGCACAGCAGACCTGGCCGGCGTTGTAGTAGGCGCCGTAGACCGCCGCCTCCGCCGCGGCGGCGAGGTCGGCGTCGCCGGTCACGATGAGAGGCCCGTTGCCCGACATCTCCATGATCGAGCGCTTGAGGCCCATCTGGGAGACGATCCGCTTGCCGGTCTCCGACGACCCCGTGAAGCCGATGGCGTCGATCCCGTCGTGGGTGACCAGAGCTTCGCCGATCCTTCCGTCGCCGGGGATGATCTGGATGGCACCGGGTGGGGCACCGGCCTCGACGAACACCTCGGCCATCTCGAGGAGGGCCATGCAGGTGAACTCGGGCGGCTTGACGATGACGGCGTTGCCGGTGGCGAGCCCGGGTCCGACGTATTCCATGGGGATCATCACCGGGAAGTTCCACGGTGTGATCGCCGCCCACACGCCCACCGGCCGCCGGATGGTGAACATGCGGCGCGTCCGCTCGGTGGTGGGGATCAGCTCACCCGAGAGCCGCTTCACGTCCTCCGCCGCGATCTGGAAGTAGTCCCCGGACTCGGCGATGTCGTCGATCGCCTCGGCCTTGAACGGCTTGCCCTGCTCCAACGTCAGGGTCTTGGCCACGTCCTCGATTCGCTCCTGCCAGAGCTCGTAGATGCGCAGACACAGGTCGGCGCGCTCGAACGCAGTCCAGCGGCGCATCTCCTCGGTCGCCCGCCGGGCCGCCGCAACGGCTCTGTCGATGTCCGTCTGGGAAGCGAGCGGGACGTTGGCGATGTGCTCGCCCGTCACAGGCGAACGGAGTTCGTAGACCTCATCGCCGGTGCCCTCCGTGAACTCTCCGTCGATGAGGAGCTTGAGGTCTCGAGTCATGCCGGGAGCTTAAGCTCCTCGGGTGCCGTCGTGGGACGCCAACCAGTACTCAGT
>DATGOV010000016.1:0-26545 GCA_035305585.1 Acidimicrobiia bacterium
CACATCGCGGACGCCCGGCCAGCCGTTCTCTCGGCCTACGAGGACGATGGTGGCGACGAAGGGGGCCAAGAGCATCAGCGACGACGCCGGCAGCCCGATCCCGAGTCCCGTGAGCAGGCGCCGGTCGCCACCGAGCGCCCACAACGGCATCGTGAGGACGATCACGAGCAGGAAGAACCGCCCGGCTGGTCCCACCGTCGCCTCCCAGTACGCGGCGTGGCCCCGGCTCCGGCCAGGGCCACAGAAGGGCGGGGGCTTCGAACGGTCGGCTTTGATGCGAGCTCGGGGGCGCGTGCCAGGTCCACCAATGCGCTCCCCATCGGGTCTCGGACGTAGAGGGTCGTCGATCGTCCGTTCTGCGATGGCTCGCTGAGCTCGACACGGCGGATGGAGGCGGTCGGAATCCATCCGCCTTGCTCGAAGCCCCCTGATGTCAACGACGACCAGTTTCATAGGCCCGCCGACCCATGTCCAGGAAGATTGTGGGAAGGGGGAGGGAATTCGCCGAAAGAGGCCTCGAGGAGCCTGGATCCGGTTTGTCGGAGGCCCCGAGTGCAGATACCATTCCGTCTGCAACTCCAATACCCGGCCCGAGACCGTTGGTGCCCGAAGGCTTAAGTGGACGTCCTGTCCAGCCAGCGTAGGTCCCTTCTCAGAGTGGAACCCTCGGTCGCGTGCCGGGGGTTTTTCGATCCACAAGGAGAGATGCATGCCGAGACCTGAGAAGGTCCAGGCAGTAGCCGAGATCAAAGAGAAGTTCGAGTCGGCCCAGGCCGTCTTCCTGACCGAATACCGGGGCATCCCCGTCAAGGAGATGGGGAACCTCCGGCGGCGTCTGCGTGAGTCGGGTGCCGAGTACAAGGTCGTGAAGATGACCCTGGCCCGCCGGGCGGCTGATGATCTGGGCATCGAGGGACTCACTGAGCAACTGACCGGGCCCACCGCCCTGGCGTTCGCCAACGAGGACCCGGTGTCCACTGCCAAGGCTCTGCGGGACTACGCACGTGAGAACGAACGCCTCGTGATCAAGGTCGGTTACCTCGCCGATCGGGTGTTGGCGCCAGAGGAAGTGGTTCGGCTCGCCGAGATCGAACCGCGAGAGGTGTTGCTGGCGAAGATCGCCGGCGCCGCCAAGGCTCCTCTCTACAACCTGGCTTCGTTGCTGGCGACGTTCACACGGGATGCGGCTTCGGTCTTCTCGGCTCTGATCGAGAAGAAGGAAGCTGCCGGAGAAGTGGGCGAATCGGCGGCCGACGAGTCGGAGAGCGCTGACAGCCCCGAGAGCCCGGACAGCCCCGACAGCCCGGACAGCCCGGACAGCCCGGACAGCCCCGACAGCCCCGATAGTGCTGACAGCCCGGATGAGGAAGCCGAGGCTGCTGCCGAAGGCGCAGCTGCCGAGGGTGAGTCCGAAGACGCCGAGGCGACCGCGCCCGAGGCTGAGGCTGCTGCCGAGACCGACGATCCAGACGACAACGACCAGCAAGACGACGACCAGGCCGAGGAGGAATGACCCATGGCCAGCATGACGACTGAAGAACTGCTCAAAGTATTCGAGGAGATGACCGTCCTCGAGTTGAAGGAATTCCTCGATGCGTTCGAGGAGCGGTTCGACGTGACCGCCGCTGCCCCGGTGGCCGTCGCTGCCGCTCCTGCTGCCGCCGGCGCCGGAGACGGTGGCGCCGCCGCCGAGGAGGAGAAGGACGAGTTCGACGTGGTGCTCGCCGCGGCCGGTGACCAGAAGATCCAGGTCATCAAGGAGGTGCGCGCCCTCACCAGCCTGGGCCTCAAGGAGGCCAAGGAACTCGTCGACAGCGCCCCGAAGCCGGTGCTGGAGGGCGTCGACAAGGAAGCCGCCGAGAAGGCCAAGGAGGCCCTGGAAGCCGTCGGCGCCACGGTCGAGCTCAAGTAGGGCCACCGGAATCACGAATCGAGAGCGAGGGGCCGCCCGTGCGGCCCCTCGCTTCGCGCCCGGACGTATCCGACGAACCGGTCAGCGGTTGGCCTAGTCTGCGGGCGACGTCTCGCAGGGAGGGGCGATGGTCATCTTGGCTTGCATCGACGGTTCGGAGCAATCCTCGAAGGTCGTCGACGCGGCCGTCACTCATGCCCGGCGGTGGGACGCCGACCTGCATGTCATCCATGTGTTCCAGCCTCCCGTGACGCTGTACGCCCTCGACATGGGCGCGGCATTGGAGCTCGACGTGTTGGAGGAGGCGGAACGGGAGGGCGTGTGGCAGCGAGTCGCCGGCACCCTCGACGAATCGGGCTTGGACTGGGCCCGGATCGACCGCCGGGGATATCCGGTGTCGGAGATCACTGCTGTCGCCGAGGAGATCGACGCCGACATGATCGTCATCGGCTCGCGCGGACGAGGCGATTTCGCCAGCTTGGTTCTCGGGTCGACGAGCCACGGCGTCATCCAGCACGCTCCGTGCGACGTCCTGGTCGTGCGCGGCTGATCAGTCGATCAGGGGGACGAAAGCCACCGGTTCGTGGCTGTGCCGCTCCAGCTCACCCGCCAGGCGTCGCACCGTCCACAGGCGCTGCGAGTACGGGGAGCCGATCGGGATCACGAGCCGGCCTCCCTCGGCGAGCAGTCCCTCCAACGACTCCGGGATGCGGGAGGCGGCTGCCGCCACGAGGATCGCATCGAACGGGGGCTGGCCTGCGACCGCCTCCAGACCTCCACTGATCACCGTGACGTTGTCGTAACCCAATTCTTCGAGCCGTCTCCGCGCCGTCTCGGCCAACTCCGGACGGATCTCGATCGAGACCACTTCTCGACAGAGGAGCGAGTAGACCGCCGCGGCATACCCGGAACCGGTGCCCACGTCGAGTACCCGGTCTGCGGGCCCGATCTCGGCCAACTCGGCCATGCGGGCGACGATGTAGGGCTGGGAGATCGTCTGTCCGTCGCCGATCGGCAGGGGTCCGTCTTCGTAGGCGCGGGATCGGAGACGGGGCGCTACGAAACGATGGCGGGGAACCGCCCCCATCGCCTCCAGGATGTGCCGGTCTGAGATCCCCCGCCGTCGTATCTGGCGCTCCACCATGAGGTGGCGCCGCCGGGCCTGCTCCTCTTCGGTCAGGGCCGGGCGGTCAACCACTCCCCGACCCGTCCGGTTTCGCGTTCCCGGGCCGCCAGATTGGCTTCGAGCAGTTCCAGGTTCTGAGCGAGCGCCTTGTCGGCCATCGGCACCGGTGTTTCGGCGAAGAACGCCTTCACGTCCGCGGCGACTTCCGGGCGGGAGAGAGCCGAGATCCCCTCGATGAGCCGCCGGAAGGTCATCGGCGGGAAGGCGTCGACGCACTCCTGCCACCGTGTGCGCACCTCCCGCCACAGGTCGCCGCCGGCACGGCGGTTCCCGAAGAGGGCGCCGTTCACCCACGAGCCGTCCTGGTTGCGGATCCGTCCGTCGAGGGTGGCGTCGATCACTTCCCGGCCGAGGTCTGCGTCGTCGAAGCCAGTCAGCGCCCGCAGGAAGCGCTGCTGTTCCTGCGGGTCCATCGACTCCTGATACCGCTTCATGAAAGCGGTGTGGGCATCGGCGTCGCCGTGAGCCGCGACTACGCCGAGGGCGGCCGTGAGCAGCTCCGGATCGTCCGCCTCCCCGTCGTCGAGATACGCCGTGACCGTCGAGCGAGCCCATTCGATCGTCTCCGGCTCGTCGCCCAAGGCGCCGAGGGTGGCGATCGCCTGGCCTCGGAGTCGCCGGTCGAGATCCGCATCGTCGGGTCGCGGCTGGCGTCCCAATCGGTCGACCAATGGGGTGACGACGGTGCGCACGAAAGCGGCGTACCGGTCGAGATGCTCGTCGCGTACCAGGTGATGGTGCACCCAGCCGAGGATGCGGAAGATCAGCTGCCAGATCGCCTGCTCGGTCTCATCGGAGTAGGCATCGATGAGCTCCAGAGCCTTCGCCATCTCCACCTGGCCGGCCTGGGCGAACGCGAAGACGTCGTAGAGCAGGGTGTATCGCTCGGTCGCCTCCAGCGAGCCGAGATTGTCGACGATGGACTGGAGCAGGGGCTCCGAGTAGCTCACGCGGTAGAAGCCGGAGCCGCCGGCATTGGCGATCACCCACTCCACCCCGTCGGGCACCTCGATCTCGGCTTCGGGCGCGTCGAGGAGGTAGGACAGCGAGAACGGCCCTTCTGCCGCCTCCCCGCGGATCTTCAGTGGCACCTTCCAAACGGTCGCGTCGGATTCATCGGGGATCGCCAGGAACCTCCGCTGAGCCAGTCGCAGGCTGCGGCCGGCGAGGGCCACGTCGACCTGGGGGTAGCCGCCCTGGAGGATCCACGTGTCCATGATCTCGCCGACAGGCCACTCGGACGCCTCGTCGAGGCCCGCCCACAGGTCCGAGGTGACCGTGTTGCCGTAGGCGTGGCGCCGGAGGTAGGTCCCCACGCCTGCGCGGAAGGCTTCTTCGCCGATGAACTGTTCGATCATCCACAACACCGAGGAGCCCTTGCCATAGGTGAGGGCGTCGAACATCTGGTCGGCTTCCTCGGGTGAGCGCACCTCGAACTCGACGGGGCGGGTGGTCGTCAGGTGGTCGACCTCCATCGCCCAGGGCCGCTCGACGGCGCTGAAGGTGAGCCAACGCTTCCACTCAGGGCGGCGGGCATCGGTGGCCTTCATCTCCATGAACGAGGCGAAAGCCTCGTTGAGCCAGATCCCCTCCCACCACCGCATCGTCACGAGGTTTCCGAACCACTGGTGGGCGACCTCGTGGCCGATCACGTCGAGGACTCGGAGCTTCTCGGCTTGCGACGCCTTGGCGGGATCGAGCAAGAGCGCTGTCTCGCGGTAGGTGATCGCTCCCACGTTCTCCATCGCTCCGAAGGCGAAGTCGGGGATGGCGATGTGGTCCAGTTTGTCGCCGGGGTAGTCGATCCCGTAGTAGTCGCGCAGGTAGCGGAAACAGAACGCGGCGCACTCGAGGGCGTAGTCGGCGAGGTGGAGCTTGCCCCGAGGGGTGATCACCCGGGTGGGCACACCGTCGACATCGAGGGGGTCGGTGGCTTCGAAGGGGCCGACGATGAACGCCACCAGGTATGTCGACATCTTCATCGTCTCGGCGAAGCGGACCTCGGTTCGGCCGTCGCCCAGGTCCTCTCGGGCGACCTCCGCCGTGTTGGTGATCGCCATGAGGTCGGAGGGAACGACGAGAGTCGTCTCGAACGTCGCCTTGAAGTCGGGCTCGTCCCAACACGGGAAGGCCCGGCGGGCGTCGGTCGACTCGAACTGGGTCGTGGCGATGTACTGCTCGTTGCCGTCGATGTCGGTGAACTTCGACCGGTAGAACCCGCGGAGCTTGTCGTTCAGGATGCCGTTGAAGTCGATCCGGAGCTCCCAGGGACCCGGCTCGGCCGTGCTCTCCAAAGCGAGAGTCACCCGTTCCATCGCCTCGTCGTAACGGGGTGAGGCTCCGATCGTCACCGATCCGTTGGTGAGTTGGGCGGACACGATCTCGATCTCTGCCGAGTTGAGCACGACCTCGTCCGTGGCGGTCTCCACCGTCACGTCGACCGTCTCGGAGCCAGTGAACGTGGCCGTGTCGAGATGTGGTTCCAGCCGCAACCGGTACTTGTGCGGGACGACGGTGCGGGGAAGGCGATACGGATTCTCAGCCAAGTCGAAAGCCTCTGGTAGACGTCTGGGACATGCTACCGAGGGCGGGCGACAGTCATCCTCGGCTGAATCGCGCCCGGTCCACTATGTGCCGCCGATGGGTGCCCCGACCGATGATGCGGTCGCCCACCCGGGCGACCACCGAGAAGGTCAACCGAGGTCCGTCAACGGCGACCAACTCCGCTTCCACCGTCACTTCCTCGCCCTCCCGAGCCGCCGACTCGTGGGACACGTCCACATGGGTCCCCACCGTGGTCTGGTCCCTGTCCTCGAGGAGAGGCTGGACGGATCGGGTCGCAGCCTCTTCCATCAAGCCGATCATCGTCGGTGTCGAAAGCACGACGATCGGGCGAAGGTGTTCGGGCGTCATGTCGGCTTCGACGGTGATGGTCGAGGCGTGGCGTGCCCCGGGAGTGAGGGTGGAGGCAGACATGCCAGGGAGGCTAACGGGATGGTTCCCGAGACCGGGCACGCCGCTTTGCCGCGTCGGGTCGGACGAAGCCAAACTGACCCAGTGACCAACAATTCGATGATCCTGTGTCGGGTCCACGGCAGCGACCGTCCGGGGATCACGGCTGGGCTGATGGCCGTCTTGGCGGAGTCGGGTGCCGAGCTCTACGACGTCCAGCAGGTCGTGGTCCGGGGCCGACTGACGCTCGACATCCTCTTCACTGCTCCCGAAGGCCGCTCGACGGTGAAGGACCTCCTGTTCTACGGCTGGCAGAAAGGTCTCGACATCGACTTCGAGGTCGTCGAGACCTCACCCGCTCCTCCCCAGTCGACCGCCGCCGTCACCATCCTCGGCCAGAGCATCGGCCCGGCCGCTTTCGGGGCGGCTGCCGGCGCCATCGCCGAGGCCGGGGCGAACATCGAGCGGATCGTCCGCATCGCCCGGTACCCGGTCGTCGCCTACGAACTGATCGTCAGCAACGGTGATTTCGACACGCTCCGCCAGAACCTCATGCAGGCGGGCAAGGAGCACCGGTTCGACGTGGCCGTGCAGGAGGAGCGGCTCGAGCGGCGCCTGAAGCGACTGGTCGTCATCGACGTCGACTCGACGCTCATCCAAGACGAGGTGATCGACCTGTTGGCCGAGGCGGCCGGCGTCGCTGACGAGGTGAAGGCGACCACGGACCAGGCGATGGAGGGCGAGATCGAGTTCGCCGAGTCACTACGGAGGCGGGTCGCCTTGCTCCGCGGGCTCGACGTCGACGTAGTGGAGAAGGTCGCCAGGAGTGTGCGCCTCACTCCCGGGGCGAGGACCTTGATCCGGACCCTCAAGCGGATGGGGATGCGGACCGCGATCGTCTCCGGCGGATTCAGCCACGTGACGGATTTCCTCGCCGCCGAACTCGGAGTGGACCACGCCGCCGCCAACGTGCTCGAAGTAGCCGACGGCCAGCTGACCGGCCGCTTGGTGGGCGAGGTGGTCGACCGCGCCGGGAAGGCCCGGATACTGAAGGAGATCGCAGAGAAGGAAGGTATCCCCCTCGAGCAGGTGGTGGCGGTGGGCGACGGCGCCAACGACCTCGACATGCTGGCTACTGCCGGGCTCGGCATCGCCTTCAATGCCCGGTCTGCGGTTCGGGAGCAGGCGGACGTAGCCATCAACGTTCCCTACCTGGACGCCCTGCTGTTCATGTTGGGGATACCCCGCAAGGAAGTCGAAGGCGAAGAGGTGGGGCCGGTCCCCGTACCAGGGCTGCCTCCGGTATGAGTGCTGTCGTCGGGGTCGTCGTATCCGACCTCGACCGCCAATGGATCACCGAGCTCGCCCGGCTGCTTCCGGAATGTGGAGTGACCGACGCCGCGGCGCGGGTGGGCGAAGTGGAGGTCCTCGTCGTCGGCAATCCGCCCGGCTCGATACTCCGCTCGTTTCCTCGCCTCCGGTTCGTGCAGAGCGCCTGGGCGGGACCCGACCGCCTGATGGGCGCCGATGCCGACGTGCCCGTGGCGCGCATGGTGGCGCCCGAGCTGACCGAGTTCATGTCGGAATTCGTGTCGATGGCTGTGCTCATGCTGCACCGGCAGGCCCCGAGATACCGCCGTGCTCAGGAGGCTCGCCGGTGGGAGCCGTTGCGCGCCGAGCTCGCTCGGGGCAGGCGCGTGGGGCTGCTCGGCTACGGCGAGTTGGGGCGTCCCGTCGCCTCCCGCCTCGCCGAGATCGGTTTCGACGTAGTCGCCTGGGCACGGTCGCCCCGCCACGAAGCCATTCCGGTGGTCGCGGGAGCTGAGGGGTTCCGGGAGGTGCTGCGGCGCTCTGAGATCCTCGTGAACCTGCTCCCTCTCACCGCACGGACTCGGCACATCCTCGACCGTGCCGCCTTCGACCTCATGCCCCGCGGGGCGAGCCTCGTCAACGTCGGGCGCGGAGCACACGTCGTGGAAGCCGACCTGTTGGAGGCGCTGGACGACGGCCGCCTCTCGGACGCGGTGCTGGACGTGTTCGAGGCGGAACCCCTCCCTCCCGACCATCCGTTCTGGGCCCACCCCCGGGTGACGGTGTTTCCCCATGTGGCCGCTCCCTCGGACGCCGCCGACCTCGCCCCCCACGTGGCCGCGAACATCCGTCGGTTCCTCGAAGGCGAGACCCCGCACTTTCTCGTGTGAGTCAGGCGGGCGTCTCGGCGCCGCCTTCCAGCCAGTCGGTGTGGAAGAACTCGCCTCGGGGTCGGTCCCGGCGCTCATACGTGTGGGCACCGAAGTAGTCGCGCTGGGCCTGGATCAGGTTGGCGGGCAGGTCGGCGGAGCGGAACGAGTCGTAGAACGCCAGAGCGGTCGCATACGCCGGCACCGGGAGTCCCGCCCCGACGGCTGTCATCACCACCCGTCGCCATCCGTCCTGGGCGTTGGCGAGAGCGGCGGAGAAGAACTCGTCGACCATCAGGTTGTCGGGCAGCCGCTCGAACGCGGCGGTGATGTCGTCCAAGAAGCGGGCCCGGATGATGCACCCGGCCCGCCACAGCTTGGCGATCCGTCCGAGATCGAGGTCCCATCCGTGCTCGTCCGACGCAGCCTTCATCAGCATGAAACCCTGGCCGTAGGAGACGATCTTCGACGCGTACAGGGCCTGTTCGATGTCGTCGACGAAGCCTTCCGTGTCGGCGATCCGCCCGGAGGGGCCGCTCAGGATCCCCGCCGCTCCGACCCGATCGCCCTTCAGAGCGGAGACGATCCGGGCGTAGACCGCCTCGGCGACGAGGGTCGTCGGCTGGCCGAGCTCCATCGAGGAGATGACCGTCCATTTGCCGGTGCCCTTCTGGCCGGCCGCGTCGAGGATCATCTCGACGCGTCTCTCCCCATCGACCTCCAGGGCGAGGATGTCCCCGGTTATCTCGACGAGGTACGAGTCGAGCACCCCCTCGTTCCACCGGCGAAAGATCGACGCCATCTCGTCATGGGACAATCCCAGTCCCCGTTTCATCAGGTGGTAGGCCTCGGCGATGACCTGCATGTCGCCGTACTCGATGCCGTTGTGGACCATCTTCACGTAGTGGCCCGACCCGTCGGGGCCCAGCCAGTCGCAGCAGGGCGTGCCGTCGGGCGCCTTGGCCGCCACGGCCTGGAACAGCTCGGCGATGTGGGGCCATGCCTCCTCGTGTCCTCCCGGCATCATCGATGGGCCCCAGCGCGCCCCCTCCTCGCCGCCGGAGATCCCACAGCCCACGAACAGGATGCCGGCTTCCTCGAGTCGGCGGGATCGTTGGATCGTGTCCGTATACAGCGAGTTTCCGCCGTCGATGATGATGTCGCCTTCCTCCAGGTGGGGGAGGAGCTGGTCGATGACGGCGTCCACGGGGCGCCCCGCCGAAACCATCAGCACGATCCGCCGCGGCCGTTCGAGCGCCGCGACCAGGTCCTCGATGGCGGTGTGGGGGACGATGTCCGACCGGTCTCCTTCCTCGGCGGCGAACTCGTCGGTGACGGACGTCGTGCGGTTGTAGACGGAAACGGTGGCGCCGTGATCGGCGAAGTTCAGGGCCAGGTTCTGGCCCATCACTCCCAGGCCGATCAAGCCGATGTCGGAGGTCATGTCCGTACGCTACCGTCGTCCCCGAGTGCCCCCAATCGCCTGCAGGGCCGCGGCGATGGCCAGGCGAGTCTCGTATCCTCGGGCCATGCCTGTTCTCGGAATCGACATCGGTGGCTCGGGCATCAAGGCGAACGTCGTCGATCTCGACCTGGGGGAGCCGGTCGGCAAGAGGCTGAAGATCTCCACACCTCAGCCCTCCACCCCTGAGGCCGTGATCGAGGCGGTGCGGGAGCTAGCGAGCCGGTTCGATGTCGATGGCCCTGTGGGATGCACCTTCCCGGCCGTCATCCTCAACGGGGTGACCATGACCGCCGCCAACGTCGATGAGGCGTGGATCGGGACCGACGCCGTCTCCCTCCTCCGGGAGGCGCTGGGCCGTCCGGTCACCCTGGTCAACGACGCCGACGCCGCCGGTCTGGCGGAGATGAAGTACGGAGCCGGCAAGGACCGAGAGGGTGTGGTCATCTGCCTGACGTTCGGCACCGGAATCGGCAGTGCCCTCTTCACCCACGGGGTTCTCGTCCCCAACACCGAGTTCGGCCATCTCCACTTCCGCGGCTACGAGTCGGTGGAGGACTGGGCGGCCGCCAGCGCCAGGGACAGGGAGAACCTGTCTTGGGAGGAATGGGGAGAACGGGTCAACGCCTACCTCCAGTACCTGGAGAGGATCTTCACCCCCGATCTGATGATCGTCGGCGGTGGCGTCAGCCGCCGCTTCGACAAGTTCGCCGGCTACATCGAGACCCGATGCGACGTGGTGCCGGCGAAGCTCCGCAACGAAGCCGGAATCGTCGGGGCGGCCATGGCGGCTGCGGCGGCGACGACGTGACCGTAGAGACGTCATGACCGCCGAGACATCGCGGTTCTTCGACACCCGCGCCGCCTACATCCTCTTCGCCAACGCCACCACCGAGAAGGCGGTCGTCGGCGAGCGGGTCGGCCGTGAAGTCGACCATCTCCATCCCCGTCCACCGGGCCTGCGGGTGTTCGATGCCGGCATGGGGGACGCCAGCGTCCTCACCCAGGTGCTCCGAAAGATGCACACGGTGTTCCCCCACATCCCCTGGACGGTGGTCGGCAAGGAGATCAGCATCGAGGACGTCCGTCAAGCGTTGGTGAAGCTGCCGGATCGGTTCTACGAGCATCCGGAGATGGTCTTCGTCGTCACGAACATGACTTTCCGCGAGGCGACCCGACTGTGCCCGGACGACGTCTCCCGCCTGCGCTGGCGCGACATCGCCCTCCGGGGCAGCACCGCCCACGAGTTCGCCACCCAGATCCAAGACCTGTTGGAATCGCTGGCCGACGACTGGGAGGTCACGACCAGCCCCAGGACGGGGAACCCCGTGTACGTGAACCCCGCGGTGGTGGTGATGTACCGGGCGGACCACGAGTTCATCCTCCGCTCCCTCATCCCTTCCCCGGAAGGGCCACGTCCTGCCTACGACCTCGTGATCGCCGCCCAGCCCTACCGGGCGGCGGCGCCGCTGGAGTCGAAGGTGCGGAACGTGATCGCGCCGCTCGCCGAATCCCTCCGGACCGGCGGGAGGCTCATCGGCATCCATTCCACCGGTAGAGACCCCGGAATGGAGATCATCCGCCAGGTGTGGCCCGACGAGGATCCGTTCCGTCACGGCGGGAAAGACATCGTCGACGAGCTCCGGCGCCAGGTCGACGATCCCGAGCTCGAAGTCGTGCCGCAGAGCGACGACGAGGCGGCGTTCCGCTTCGAGATGCACTACCTCCCGTCGGAGGACGCCGAGCACATCGGGACCTCGTCGCTCCTGGCGACGTGGAACGCTGCCACCTACGTGGCCCAGATCGATGAGCGGCGCCTCAGCGAGGCGATGCACAGCTTCGCCTGGGAAGATGCCGTCCGCCGCGTGATGGAACGCGAGCCGCGGATCTGGTTCGAGGACGAGGCCTATGTGATCAGGCGCCGAGATCAGGCGGTGGAGAACTCGGCGAACGCCGCGACCGAGTGATGCGGCAGGCGTACGTCGAGGAGGGTCCCCTCATCCTCGTGCTTGACCGCCACCACTTCGCCCAGCCGGTACGCGGATGCGACCACGTCGCCTCGGTCGTAGGGGATCGAGAGGTGGAGCAGAGTGGTCTGCTGGGCGAGGGCGTCGACGATCGCTGAACGCAGCTCGGAGATCCCGTCACCCTCCTGGGCGGAGATGAACAAGGCGTCGGGATAGAGCGCTCGCAGGCGGCCCACCGCCACCTCGTCGGCGATGTCGATCTTGTTGAACACCAGCAGCTCGGGGATCTCGTGAGCGTCGATCTCGGCCAGGACCTCCCTGACTGCAGCGATCTGGCCTTGCGGGTCGACGTCGGAGGCGTCGACGACGTGCAGGAGCAAGTCGGCTTCCTGGACTTCGATGAGAGTGGATCGGAACGCCTCGACCAGGTGGTGGGGGAGCTTGCGGACGAACCCCACCGTGTCGGAGATGACCGCCTTGGGCCCCCCTTCCAGATCCAGCTTGCGAACCGTCGGGTCCAGCGTGGAGAACAGGCGGTCCTGGGCGAGCACCTCGGCGTCGGTGAGCCGATTCAACAATGTCGACTTACCGGCGTTCGTGTAGCCGACGAGCGCCACGTGGGGCACGGCCTTCCGTTTACGCGCCTTTCGCTGGGTCTCGAGCACCTGGTTCAGCTCTTCCAGTTCCCGCGTCAGACGAGTGATGCGGGCCTGGATGCGTCGCCGGTCGGTCTCGAGCTTCGTTTCACCGGGTCCGCGCTTGGCGCCGATTCCTCCCGCTTGCTGGCTCAGCTCCCGTCCCTTGCCCCGAAGGCGCGGGAGGTTGTAGCGGTACAGGGCCAGCTCCACCTGGAGGACGCCCTGACGAGTGGTGGCATTGGCGGCGAAGATGTCGAGGATCACCGCTTCGCGGTCCACGACGTCACAGTGGAAGACCTTCTCCAGGTTCCGCTGCTGAGCAGGAGTGAGCGGGTTGTCGAAGACGACGACGTCGATGTCGAGAGCGTTGGTGATCTGGGCCAGTTCGGCCGCTTTGCCGGATCCGATGTAGGTCGCGGGGTCGATGTGGCCGCGATTGACCAGTTCCGAGTCGATGGGATCGGAACCGGCGGTCTCGGTGAGCAGCGCCAACTCGTCCAGGGAGCGCCGCGCCTCTTCTCTGTCATCACCGGGAAGGACCACTCCGATGAGGAACCCCTTCTGGCGCGCCACCTCCAGGTCGGTGACCGTGGCGGTGAGGCGGCGACCGGTGCGGCCTACGTGCGCTTCAGTCATGTGTCTCTCTCATCAACACCGAATCCGGCTCGCGCCTTCCGGCTGGATGCCGGTCGTCCGTCGATCAGAGGTACTGGCCTTCACTCTCGACGTGGTCCAACTCCTCTTCGGCGATGATCTGTGACTCTCGCACGGCGATGACCGGCTTGCCCGTGGTGGGCCAGATGAAACGCCATGCCCCCGTGGGCACAGCCCAGAATCGCTGACCAGTGGAGACGTCGATCAGGGTGAGGGCATCGTTGCCATCGCGGGTGCCCACGGGCACGAGCAGCCCGGACTTGGTGATCGACTCCTCGGGTGGCACCCCGACCCGCCAGCCACCCATGACTTTGAAACCGTTCTTCTTCTGGGACATCGATTTCGATTCTCGCAGGCACGACGACTCACAGCGATTCGACCACCGCCTCGGGTGTGGAAAAGTGCCGGTAGCATCGGTCGGGATGGTCGACACTCACTCCTTCTCCGAATCCCTCGAGTACCACGAGCGACCCCGACCCGGCAAGCTCGAAGTACGCGCCACCAAGCCCACCGCCACGCAAGCCGACCTCAGCCTCGCCTACACCCCCGGGGTCGCCGAACCGTGTCGCGTCATCGCCCAGGATCCCGAAGCCGCGTTCCGCTATACGAACCGAGGCAATCTCGTGGCAGTCGTTTCGAACGGGACGGCGGTGCTGGGTCTCGGTGACATCGGGCCGCTCGCCTCCAAGCCGGTGATGGAAGGGAAAGGCGTCCTGTTCAAGCGCTTCGCCGACATCGACGTCTACGACCTCGAGGTCGATGCCCGGGACGCAGCCGATCTGATCCGGTTCTGTGAGATGCTCGCCCCGACGGTCGGGGGCATCAATCTCGAGGACATCAAGGCACCGATGTGCTTCGAAGTCGAAGCCACTCTGCAAGAGCGGCTCGACATCCCCGTGTTCCACGACGACCAGCACGGGACCGCGATCATCGCCGGAGCCGGGTTCCTCAACGCCTTGGACCTGACCGGCCGCAAGGCCGAAGACGTCAAGGTCGTGTTCAGCGGAGCCGGCGCGGCGGGAATCGCCACCGCTCGCTTCTTCTTCGAGCTCGGTGTGCGGCCCGAGAACACGCTGATGGTCGACTCGAAGGGCGTGATCCACTCCGAACGCACCGATCTCACGGAGACGAAGCTCGAGTTCGTCCGCGAGACGGACGCCCGCACCCTGGCCGACGCACTCACCGATGCCGACGCCTTCGTGGGCGTGTCGATCGGGGGTGCGGTGACCGGCGACATGGTCCGTTCGATGGCTCCCGAGCCGATCATCTTCGCCTTGGCCAACCCCGACCCGGAGATCTCCTACGACGAAGCCCGCGAAGTGCGGCCCGATGCCATCGTCGCCACCGGCCGCTCGGACTATCCCAACCAGGTCAACAACGTGCTCGGCTTCCCGTTCATCTTCCGTGGGGCCCTCGACGTGCGAGCCAAGGCCGTTTCCGAAGGCATGAAGGTGGCGGCGGCTCGCGCCCTGGCCGAACTCGCCCGCGAACCGGTACCCGACTCGGTGCTACGGGCATACAACCTGGAGCGGCTCCAGTTCGGGCGCGACTACATCATCCCCAAGCCGTTCGACCCCCGGGTGTTGGTGCGGGTCGCCCCCGCGGTGGCAATGGCCGCCACCGAGGAGGGCATCGCTCGGACTCCTCTCGAAGACGTGGAGGCCTATCGGGAGGCTCTGCGAGCCCGTTTCCAAGCCTCGCACAGTCTCATCACGACAGTCACCGCCAAGGCACGGACCCAGCCGATGCGAGTGGCCTACCCGCACGGTCACGACCTCCGCATCATTCGCGCCGCCCGCCGCGTTCTCGACGAAGGCATCGCCAACCCGGTACTCGTCGGTGACGTCGGCTTGATGAAGGAACTGGCGGGGGAGGCGGGCGTGTCGCTCGAAGGGATCGAGATGGTCGACCCCAACACCCAGGAGGAGACTCGGCGCCGCTACGCCACGACCCTCGAGGAGTTGCGCCGCCACAAGGGCATCTCGCTGCACGAGGCGCAGCGCTGGGTCCTCGACCCCAACATGTACGCGTGCCTGATGGTGCGGGAGGGTGCCGCCGACGCCGTGCTCGGCGGCCTCACGACCTTCTACGCCGAGACGATCCGCCCCGCCCTGCAGGTGCTGCGGGTGGAGGAGGGGAGGACCATCGTCTCTTCCCTGTATGTCGTCGTGATCGGGGGCAAGTCGTACTTCTTCACCGACTGCGCCGTCAACATCGAGCCGACCGCAGAGCAGCTGGTGGAGATAGCCGAAGCCGCCGTCGACACGGCCCAGCGACAGTTCGATCGGGAGCCCCGAGTGGGCTTCATCAGCTACTCCGACTTCGGTTCGGCCGGCGGCGAAGAGCCGGCTCGGGTCCGGAAGGCGGTGGAAATCTTTCGGGATCGGCACCCCGACATCCCCGTCGACGGGGAGATGCAGGCTGGCACCGCCGTCGTGGACGACCTGTTGCGTCGTCGTCGCCCCGACGGGCCGCTGCAGCGAGCCCCCAACGTGTTGGTGTTCCCCAACCTGACCGCGGCCAATGCCTCCTACCAGCTCCTCAACCGGATCGCCGGCGCGGAGGTGATCGGGCCGATCCTCTCCGGCCTCTCGAAGTCGGTGCACGTCCTCCAGCGCGATGCCGAGGTGACGGACGTCGTGAACCTCACCGCGGTGGCCGTAGCCGACGCCCAGCGTCGCCGTCGAGCGAAAGCGATCTGACCGTCGCCGCCCCTCGGGGAAGGATCGTGGCGGCTTGAAGATCTCGGTCATGTGCGGGGGGACCCGGGGCGATGTCCAGCCGTACGTGGCGCTCGCCGGGCCACTCGCCGCCCGTGGTCACGAAGTCGTTCTGGCCACCCACGAGCCGTTTCGGGCCATGGCAGAAGCTCGCGGGCTCGAGTTCGTCGGGCTGCCCGGAGACCCCCGCCAGGAGATCCAGACCGAAGCGGGCAGGGAGATGGTGGCGTCGCAGAGGACCTCCCTCCGGTTCGTGAGGCAGCTGTCGGAGCTGATCGAGCCGTGGCTCGAGACCCTGCTCGAGGAGATCCGGCCGCACTGCGAAGCCTCCGACGTGGTGGTGTACTCGCCGTTGGCGTTCCTGGCGTGGCACGTTTCTCAGGCGACCGGGACGAAGTCGGTGCTCGCCGCTCTCCAGCCGTACGCGCCGACCCGGGAGTTCCCCACAGTCGTGCTCGGCGGGCGGAGCTTCGGGGGCTGGTTGAACCTCGCAACTCATTATGTGGCCGAGGGGCTGGCCTGGCTGTCCGTCCGACGCACCGTCGAGCGGCTGCGGGTCGAAGAGCTCGGGCTGCCGCCTCTGGGTTGGCGCGGTTCGGGTCCCGTGCTGCGGGCGGAGCGCGAGCCCCATCTGTTCGGCTACTCCCGTCATCTGGTGCCCAAGCCGGCCGACTGGGGGACGGAGCACCACGTGACCGGCTACTGGTTCCTCGACGCCGCGGACGGGCTGGCCCCGGACCTCGACGCATTCATCTCGGCGGGTGACTCGCCCGTGTACGTGGGGTTCGGGTCGATGAGCACGACCGACGCCGAGCGCATGGCCGAGACAGTTGTGGAAGCCACTCGACGGGCCGGCGTCCGGGTGGTGATGTCGAGGGGCTGGGGCGGCCTGGAGCCCGGCAGTCTCGACGACAGGGTGCTCGTCGTGGACGAGACGCCGCATGAGCTGTTGTTCCCGCGGATGCGGGCAGTTGTCCACCACGGAGGGGCCGGCACCACCGGCGCGGTCTTGCGCGCCGGGGTGCCGCAGGTCGTGGTGCCGTTCCTCGCCGACCAAGCCTTCTGGGGATCGAGGGTCGCCTCGATCGGGGCCGGTCCCCGGCCGATCCCCCGGCGCAAGCTCTCGGTGGCTTCGCTCGAGAGTGCCTTGCGAGACGTGATCCAGGACCCGTCCTACCGTGACGCGGCCGCCGCCCTCGGCACTCTCTTGAGGAACGAAGACGGGCTCGGCGCCGCAGCGGCGGTCATCGACGCGACGATGAGGTGACGCCGCAGACAGGCGGGATGGGAGGGTCGCCGTGTTCACCGTCCCCCTGCCGTCTCGAAGCCCGGCGCAGCCCCACTGGGTGGTTTCGTGTGTCGGGGGGTGGTGGTGGCGGAGGCGGACGGGAATCGAACCCGCCAGGGACACTGGAATGCCCCTCATCGGTTTTGAAGACCGAGGAGCCCACCAGGTGCTCTCACGCCTCCGAGGAGGAGGGTATACGGTGGAGACATGGAGTTCACGGTCGAAGAGTTCGGGGATCGCCGCCGGTGGACGGCCGACGATCTCGCCTCCCGGGCCGCCGACGGGCGGGTCCGGGTCGCAGATGTCGTCGCCGAACATCCGGAAGCCACCCACGTGACCTTCGAGGCGCGTGACGGCTATCGGGCGTCCATCCCCCTCGACGTCGCTCGCCGTCAGGGCCTCCTGTTCCTCGAAGAAGACGGGTCGATTCGCCTCCGGGTGGAGGAGGGCGCCACCCTCTGCTGGAACGTGAAGGACCTCGCAGACGTGCGGCTCACGATCGGGCCCGAACCCGACTCGGTCCCAGAGAATCCCATTCACTGACCGGCCACCGGTAACCTTTCCCCCGAATATGGGGGATCAGACGCTCGGTCGCTTGATCAGGAAACGCCGGGAAGCCCTCGGCTTCAGTCAGGCGCGCCTCGGAGAGCTGGTGGGGCGGTCCGCCAGCACGATCCGGAACTGGGAGCGGGGGAAGTCGTCGCCGGCAGAACGCGAGGACGCCATCGCACTGGCTGCCGTCCTCGGCCTCGACGAAGCTGAGGTGCTCCAAGTGGCCGGTTTCGACGTTGCCGACTCCGGCGAGCATCCCACCGTGGAGCAGGCGTACGCCTCGCTCGCTCCCCGGGACGATCCGTCCAGCCGTCCGAGGCCCACTGCCGCCGAACGCAAGACACCCGAGCCCCCGGCCTCGGTCGAAGAGCCCGCGCCCACGGAGACGGCTCCACCGAAGGAAGACGACGCCGCACCCGTCGATCCGGTACGGCCCGCCGCCCAGGCTCCCGACGTGGTGGTGGAGCCGGATGGCGTCACACCACCGTCGGCGAAACCTCTCCGTGATTTCTTCTCCGAAGCCGACGACTCGGCGGATGGGCCGGCTCCGTCGGATCTCCCTTCCGGACGTCACCGAGACCGTGAGGCACCGTCGCATCTGCGATCGCGGCGTTTGGAGACCGTGGGCGCGGCTCGTGACCGAGCCACAGAACGGCGAACGGAGGCGGAGAGTCGGGCGGAGACCATCGGTCGGGCAGCCCCACCGACCGTCCTTGAGGCCGCCCCGCCGGGGGAAGCGTCCTACATCGAAGACCCGGAGGAACGCCAGCGATACCGGGCGCGCTACATCGCGACTGCGGCGCTGCTGCTGTTCTTGCTGATCGTCCTCATCTGGTCGTTCGACCGGGCGACCGACGCCCTCGGCGCCATGTGGGACGAATTCATCGGTTCACTCGATCTCTGATCACGAACCGCCGCCCTGGATCGTGCGTAGTGTCGGGGGATGACCAGGCGGCTGATGGACCGGTTCCGCCGAGGCGATCACGAGGCCGTCCGGGAGTTGTACGGCCTCTACAGTCGACCGGTGTTCGCCATCGCCTTGCGTTCCCTCGGTGACCGCGCGCTCGCCGAGGAAGTGGTGCAACAGACGTTCTTGAACGCCTGGCGAGCTGCCTCTCGGTTCGACCCCGAGTTGGACCCGGCTCCGTGGCTGTACGCCATAGCCCGGCGGGTGGCGGTCGATGTGTATCGCCGGGAGCGGCGGCACCGGGAAGGACGGCGCGAGGAGACCGACATGGCGGTCCTGCCGCCCTCGTTCGAGGGTCTGTGGGAGTTATGGGAGGTCCGCGCCGCCGTGGACGGTCTGCCGGAGGACGAGAGAGAAGTGATCGAGGCGACCTTCTACCGACAACTCACTCACACCGAGGCAGCTGCCGAGCTGGGCATTCCGCTCGGCACCGTGAAGTCGCGCTCACACCGCGCCTTCCAGCGCCTGGCGGGGTTCCTCGACCATTTGGGAACGGAGACGGCATGAGCTGTGCCGAGGTGCTCGAAGCTGTCGCCCGGGGCCGTCTCGACGACCAGACGGTCGTCAACCACCTCTCGGTGTGCCCGGACTGTCGCGCCCGGTCCGATTCCGCCCAGTTGCTGGGTCGTCATCTCTCCGACCCGGTCATGTGGGAAGACCCTTCGCCCGACCTCGTGGAACGGGTGGTCGGTGCCATCGGCGCCGAGACGGGGCAAGAGGACCGGCGGCCGAGTCGATGGAGGATCCTCGGGGCGGCGGCGGCGATCGTCGCCGTCGTGGCGGCCGGAGCGGTGTGGGGCACCCGACCGGATTGGACGATCGAGCTGGCACCCGGCCCGGCTGCCCCCGAAGCGGGAGGGATCGTCAAGGGCTGGAACCGAGCCCACGGCACTCGCATGGTGCTCGAAGTGTGGGGTCTCGACCCGGCCGACGAGGACAGCTACTACGAGGTGTGGCTCACTGCCCCCGACGGCCGCCACGTGTCAGCGGGGACGTTCCGGGACTCGGGGCGTTTCGAAGTGGTCGCCGGCGTCAGACGCGCCGACTTCCCTCGCATCTGGGTGACGCTCGAGCCGACGGACGACGACCCGGGTCCGACCTCGCAGACCGTTCTCGACCTTCCCAACGCCTGAATTGGGTTCCGATTCGGGCTCAACCATGCCACAATGACTCCACCAGAGAAAGGAGGTGGTCCTACTTGCATAGTTGTTTTTCCGGGACTCTGGAGGTGGCCGAGCGCTGAGTGGCGCGAAGCCTCATAGCGCCACTCCCTCACGTCGAGTGAGGATGGTGGCGACTACAACTCGGACCACCGGCTCTGGGTACTGCGGGAGTGGTCCCACCGCAGCGGACTACGACCTCGTTACGAGCGCAATCGTGGCGAGATCGAAGCCGAAGCAATCCCCACGGGTCTAGTGTCGAAGTGGAGGGCGTCCTCGGACGCCCTCCACTCGCGTCAAGCCGGGTCGTCGATGGAGAAGCCGTGCTCGGCGAGCCACTCGTCGTTGAAGGTCTTCGACAGGTAGCCCCGCCCCGAATCCGGCACCAGCACCACCACCAACGCGTCATGGTTCTCCTCGGCGACACGCAACGCTCCGGCGACCGCCATCCCCCCTGACGGGCCCGTGAGGATCCCCTCGACCCGGGCGAGTCGGCGAGCCATGCCGAATGCCTCGTGGTCGTCGACCATCTCGAACCGGTCGATCAGGTCGAGATCGACCGTCTCCGGGTAGAAGTCCTCACCCACTCCTTCGGTGTAGTACTGATGGATGTCTCCGTCGGGTCCGGCGGTGTAGATGGATCCTTCAGGGTCGACCCCGACGATCGTCACTTCGCGATTCTGCTCCTTGAGGTAGCGGGCGGTGCCGGTGATCGTTCCCCCGGTGCCGACTCCGGCGGCGAAGACGTCGATCTTCCCTTCGGTTTGGGACCAGACCTCCGGACCGGTCGTCTGGTAGTGGGCGAGCGGATTGTTGGGGTTGGAGTACTGATCGGGGAGGAAGGCCCCGGGGATCTCGGCGGCGAGCTTGCGGGCGACTGCGTAGTAGGAGTCGGGGTCCTCGGGGAGCAGCTCCGTCGGTGTGACGATCACCTCCACGCCGTACGCCTTCAACAGGTCTCGCTTGTCTTGGGAGACCTTGTCGGGAACGGTGCAGATGACCCGATACCCCCGCACCGCGCCGACCAGAGCCAGCCCCACACCGGTGTTCCCCGACGTCGGCTCGACGATCGTCCCTCCGGGCCGGAGCTTTCCCTCTCGTTCGGCGGCGTCGATCATCGCCACGGCGATTCGCTCCTTCACGGAGCCTCCGGGGTTGAAGTACTCGACTTTGGCGACCAGGTTCCCCGGTGGATGGAGCCTCCCGAGGCGCACCAGCGGGGTCTGGCCGATGGTGTCGAGGATCGAGTCGAAGATCTGCATCCGCTCAGCCTATGCGGCAAACCCGATGGGTTTCGAACCGTTTCGGGCTCGGGGGCCGCCGTCCCATACACTCGGGTCATGCATGTCCGTCTCAGCCGCTTCGCCTGGGCGACGCTGGCCTTCAACGTCTTCGTGATCCTCGTCGGGGCGGTCGTGCGAGCGACAGGATCCGGAGCAGGGTGTGGCCCGTCGTGGCCGACATGTCACGGGCAGGTGATCCCGACCCTGTCCGGCGACACCGCCATCGAATACACGCACCGCGCCGTCTCGGGTGTGGCGCTGCTCCTCGTCGGTGTGCTCGTCGTCTGGGTGCTCCGCAGGATCCCCGCTCCTCACCAGGCGCGCAGGGCGGCGGTCCTCTCCGGCGTGGCCATCGTCGCCGAAGCGCTCATCGGAGCCGTCATCGTCTTGTACGAGTGGGTGGCCGACGACACCTCGGTGGCTCGCACCGTCTCGGTCCCGCTCCACCTCGTCAACACGTTCCTGTTGCTCACGGCTCTCACCGTCACCGCCCATCTCCTGGGAGGGGGTCCTCCTCTTGCCCCGTCCCAGCACCCCCGCACCCGACGCTGGCTGGCGGCGGGTACTGTCGCTTTCCTGGTGATCGCCGCCACTGGAGGGGTCACTGCCCTCGCCGACACCTTGTTCCCCAAGGACGGGACGACCCCGAGTGAGGTCGAGCACTTCCTCACCGACCTGCGGATCCTCCACCCGGTCGTGGCCGTGGTCGTGCTCCTGGTTGCCGGCTGGGCGCTCGTTCGTCGAGGCATCGGGGGACCGACGGTGAACGCCATCTCGACCCTCGTCGGCCTCCAGATCCTGACCGGCATCGTGATGATCTACCTGGGTCTGCCCTTGTGGCTGCGCATCACCCATCTGGCGATCGCCGACGTCATGTGGATCGCCTACGTATCGGCCGGCGCCCGCCTCTTGGCCGGCGCCTCCGAACCGAGAGCTGCCGAGATACCTGCCGTTTGAGATGCCGGAAGCCGTGCTCTTCGACCTCTACGACACGCTGGTCGTGTCGGACTGGGGTCGCCACGCCTCGTTCCTGTCCGAGAGGCTGGGTGTCCCGGCCGGGTCCATCGCCGACGCTTACGGTGCGCTACGCGAGGCTCGCGACGGGGGTGGTCTGACGGACGCCGGAGCCATCATCTCCGCAGTCGCATCGCATTGTGGTGTCCGCCTCCAACCGGAACGGGTCGAGGAGATAGTGGCTGCCGAAGCCGAGTACCTGCGCCACAACGTCGCGATGTACGACGACACCGTCGGAGTGCTCCGGCGTCTGGCGGCCGAAGGCGTTAGGACGGCCATCGTCTCGAATTGCTCGCCTACCACCCGGCCGATCGTCGGCCATCTGGGTCTGGAAGCCGAGGTCGACGCCGTCGTGCTCTCCTGCGAGGTGGGAACGGCGAAACCGGATCCCGAGATCTTCGAGATCGCCCTCGCCCGGGTCGAAGCCGAACCGAATGCGTCGTGGTTCGTCGATGACCGCTCTGACTATCTCGACGGAGCGCGTCGGCTCGGGATCCGTACCGCCCGCATCGTCCGTCCCGTGTCCCACGGCGAGGAGGTGCCCGGAGGCGAGCACCCTGTGATCGACCGGCTCGCCGGGATCTTCGACCTGTACTAGAGCGCCGCCCGCAACTCGTCGACCGAAGACACCGGGGCCTCACAGACGAACCGGCGGCACACGTACGCGAGGGTCTCCCAAGGCCGCCCCCTGCTGGCCAGGAGCGGAGGATGCTCGGCGGGTTCAGGAGAGCGGGCCACCACCACCCCGGGCCGGTATCTCTCCCAGACGACGTCTGAGAAGCTCTCGGCGTCGGGGCCGATGATCGCCACCTCTCGAGGGCCTTCGAGCATGACCACGAGAACCGACAGCAGGTGGCCCACCGCGTGCGGAGCCCGCTCGACGATCAATCCCGCCGAGCGGATCGTTGCCTCGGCGCGGTCCCAGTAGGAGGGCTCGCCGGTGTAGGAGGAAGCAAAGAAGAGCGCTTCGGCGGCGAGGGCGTTGCCGGAGGGAGCCGGATTGTCGAAGGAGTCCTTGGGTCTCACCACGAGTCGCTCGCCGTCGTCGGGAGTGGTGTAGAAGCCGCCCGCCGGGTCGGAGAAGTGTTCCGCGATCGCATCCACCGCTTCCATCGCCCGCTCGAACCACTCCAGTTCGCCGGTCGTGGCGTACAGACAGAAGAGGCCCGTGGCCATGGCGGCGTAGTCCTCCAGCACTCCCGTCGGTCCGATCCTCCCTTTCGCCCACGAACGATGGAGCCGGCCGTCGTCGTCGGTCATGTGCTCGGTCACGAAGCGGGCCGCCCGGCGCGCCGCCTCGGTGTATCGGGGCTCTCTCAGCGCCGCTCCCGCCTCGGCCAGGGCCCGGATCGCCAAGCCGTTCCATCCGGCGACGATCTTGTCGTCGAGCCCGGGTCGGACGCGGCTCTCACGCCTCTCCAGCAACGCCCGGCCGGCACGGCGGACCGCCTCGGCGGCCTCGTCGACACCGATTCCGAACTCTTCGGCGACGTCGGAGATCGGCCGCGCACGATGGAGGACGTTCAGCCCCTCGAAGTTCCCTTCCGGCGTCACCCCGAAGTAGCCGGCCGCCACGTCGGCGTCGACGCCCGCCACCTCGCGGAACTCATCGTGGGTCCACGTGTAGTACTTGCCCTCTTCGCCTTCGGAGTCGGCGTCTTCGGCCGAGTAGAAGCCACCGCCGGGGTGCTCGAGCCGCGTGAGCATGTACTCGATGGTGTCGACGGCGACCTCGGTCATCGCCGTCGATTCGAACTCCACCCCTGCCCACAGGTACAGCCGGGCCAATTGGGCGTTGTCGTAGAGCATCTTCTCGAAGTGGGGCACCAGCCAGCGCGCATCCACTGAGTAGCGGGCGAACCCCCCACCGAGGTGGTCCCGGATGCCTCCCGCGGCCATGCCCGCCAGGGTCCGGACCAGCATGTCGCGGGCGCCTTCCGCCCACGGCCGGTCGTGGACTCGGAGGAGGAACTCGAGCACCGGCTGGTGGGGGAACTTGGGGACGCCCCCGAACCCACCGTGGCGATCGTCGAACTGGGACGCCAGAACCGACACGGCCGAGGCGAGGGCTTCCTCTGCGGGCAGTGCCTCTGCCGGCGGGATGCGCTGGCCGATCGTGGCGGCCACGTTCCTCGCCTGCCGGACCACATCGCCCCGGCGCTCCCGCCACGCCTCGGCCACAGCCGTCATCACCGAACGGAACGAAGGGATCCCCTGCCGCGGGGTGGGCGGGAAGTAGGTCCCGGTGAAGAACGGAGATCCGTCGTGGTCGGCGAACACGGTCATCGGCCACCCGCCGTGACCGGTCATCGCCTGGGTCGCCTCCATGTAGACGGCGTCGACGTCGGGACGTTCCTCTCGGTCGACCTTGATGTTCACGAAGTCCCGGTTCATCTGTTCGGCCGTCTCCGGGTCTTCGAACGACTCGTGGGCCATGACGTGGCACCAGTGGCACGCCGAGTAACCGATCGAGATCAACACCGGGACGTCCCGGCGCCGAGCCTCCTCGAAGGCCTTCGCGCCCCACTCGTACCAGTCGACGGGGTTGTCGGCGTGCTGGAGAAGGTAGGGGGAGGCCGATTCGGCCAGGCGATTGGGCATGTCTTCAACCGTAGTGGGGGATCGGAGGTTGGCTTGGAGGTGGGTGGTGGGTGGTGAGTGGTAAGTGGTAAGACTCGCGGCCGAAGCTGACGCGATCCGCGTACGGTCTTGGTGCTTTGACTGGCGTGACCCACGGACTACGCCGGTACGCCGACTCTCGGGGGGTATGGGGGGGTCGTCCCCCCACCCGAGCGAAGCGAGGGAGATCATCAGAGCTGACGCGATCCGGGTACGGTCTCGCTGCTTTGACGGGGGACCCGCTGATCACGCGGGTACGCCGACCCTCGTAGGGGTGGTCCCTCCATCCGAGCGGAGCGAGGGAATCATTCGCCGTTTATGCAGTCGGGAATAGAGGTACGAATCGGACGGTTGAGATATCTGTCGCGGGTTACCACAGAGATGCCGGAACCCCTCCAGGAGGGAAATCCTGGGCGAATGGGGGGTTCACAAGCGAAGGATTCTCTGGCATAGTGGAAGCCCGGCCCACCGAATCGATCCCTAGGGAGGATTGTCTTTCATGCCTGCTGCCGATACGAAGCTGGACCGCAAGTCCAAGCGGTCTCGCCTCCAGAGCAAGCTCACTGACGAGCGCGGTCGCCTCACCACCGACCTCGTCTCGCAGTACCTGACCGCCATCGGCGAGTACGACCTGCTGACGGCGGAGCAGGAAGTAGAGCTCGCTCAGCAGATCGAAGCAGGCGAGGAGGCTGCTGAGAGACTCGAACGAGGCGACTTCAAGGACAAGAAGGAAGAAATCGAGCTCCGCCGCGCCGAGCGGAAAGGCCGCGAGGCCAAGGATGCGTTCCTCACTGCCAACCTCCGCCTCGTGGTGGCCAACGCCCGTCGCTACGCCAACACGTCCGGCATCGACTTCCTCGACCTCATCCAAGAGGGCAACCTTGGCCTGATCCGCGCCGTCGAGAAGTTCGACTGGCGCAAGGGCTTCAAGTTCTCCACGTACGCCACGTGGTGGATCCGTCAGGCCATCACCCGGGCGATCGCCGACAAGTCCCGTACCGTTCGCATCCCCGTCCATCTCCACGACACGCTGGCCGCGGTCCGTGCCGCCCAGGCGAGCCTCAAGGCCGAGCTCGGTCGGGATCCCCGTCCCGAGGAGATCGCCGAGGAAGCCGGCGTCACCGTCGACAAGGTCGAGCTGGCGCTCGGAGTGGCCGACACAGTCTCGCTCGAGCAGCCGATCGGCGAGGACGGCGCTCAGCTCGGAGACTTCATCGAGGACGAGGACGCCGCCGATCCGGTGCAGCTCACCGAAGAGATGGATGTCGCCAACTCGCTGCGCAAGTCGATCGAGCGCCTTCCCGAGCGCGAGGGACGCATCCTCGCCCTGCGCTACGGCTTCTACGACGGCGTGCCCCGCACGCTCGAGGAGATCGGCGACGAGTTCAACCTGACTCGGGAGCGGATCCGCCAGCTCGAGAAGCTGGCCCTGTGCCGCCTCCGCCATCCGTCGTTCGGGATTCGGGAAGCCGATCTGATCTGAGCGTCTAGCTCACCCCTCCGACGGCACCCAGACGAGTTTCAGCTCTGTGACCTGGATGTCGTCACGTTCCAGGCCGATCTCGACGGATTCGATCGAGTCGGCTTTGGCGTCCCATTCCTCGGCCAGGACCTCGATCTCGTCGGCGAGATCGGCTTCGAGCTCGATCAAATCGCGCTTCTCCTGTTCGAGGCGGGAGAACGCCGACTCCAGGTCGGCGGCGGTCCGCTGGGTCTGAGAGCGCCGAGACGCCGCCCGTCGAACAGCTGCCGATCTCGACCGGCCACCGAGGATGGCGCCGAGCAGGTCGCCGGCTCCCGAGATCAGCTCCTGTTGCTTTCGGGCTTCCACATCGGCGGCCAACTCGGCTACCCGCCGGTCGGCCCGGGCGATCTGGTCTTTGGCCCGCTCGATGCGGGCTGCGTAGCGGTCCTTCAGCTTGGCGATGGCGGCGTCGGCCTCCTCCTCGACGAGCTGGCGGCAGCGCTCCCTGAACTCCTCTTCGGTCTCG
>DATGOV010000017.1:0-2987 GCA_035305585.1 Acidimicrobiia bacterium
AACACCTCGATGAACACCAGACCCGAGTCTGAGTGTCGTTGGCGCACCCGTTGCCGATCGGCTCGGTATGGGCTGATGACCGGGACCAAGGCGACCACTCCGGCATCGGCGAAGAGCCGCGCCACCTCGCCGATGCGGCGCACGTTCTCGGATCGATGTTCAGCCGAGAACCCGAGGTCGGCGTTGAGGCCGTGGCGGATGTTGTCACCGTCCAACCGGTACGCAGCCCTTCCCTCAGCGATCAGGGCGACCTCGACGGCGGCGGCGATGGTCGACTTCCCGGAACCGGAGAGCCCGGTGAACCACACGGTCGCCCCCGGTCCGCCCGTCACCCGACTGCGCTGCTGGCGGGTGACCTCGCCTTCGTGCCAGGTGATGTTTCCCGTCACGACTCCGTCGGACCCATGATCATCCCCGCCCCGACAGTGTTGTTGGTGGCCTCGTCGACGAGGATGAACGCACCAGTGTGTCGGTTGCGGCGATAGTCGTCGTAGAAGAGCGGCTGGGTGGTGCGGAGACTGATGCGCCCGATCTCGTTCAGACCGAGCTCCTCGCTGGCTTCGTCGCGGTGGAGCGAGTTGATGTCGAGGCGGTAGTGGAGGTCTTTGACGATCGCCCTCGCCCATCGGGTCGTGTGCTTGACCGACAGCTTCATCCCTGGACGCAGCGCGGGTGCTTCCGTCATCCAGCACACCATGGCATCGATGTCCTGTCCCGAGTGGGGGCGGTTGTTGGGGCGGGCGATCATGTCTCCTCGGGAGATGTCGATGTCGTCGGTGAGCCGAATCACGACGGACATCGGCGGAACCGCCTCCTCCAGGGGTCCGTCGAACGTGTCGATAGAGGCGATCGTCGACTCGAACCCGGACGGCAACACCACCACCCGATCTCCGGGCTTCCACACCCCTCCCCTAATCGTCCCCGCATACCCCCTGTAGTCCTGGTGTTCGAGGGTGTGGGGCCGTATCACGTACTGCACCGGGAACCGGCAGTCGATGAGGTTCCGATCGGAACCGATGTGGATGTCTTCGAGGAGGTGGAGGACCGAGGGGCCGTTGTACCAAGGCATGTTCTCCGACTCCTCGACCACGTTGTCGCCCAACAGCGCCGAGATGGGAACGAAGCGAAGGTCGTGGACCGCGAGACGTGAGGCGAAATGCCGGAAGTCGGCGACGATCTCCTCGAAGCGATCCTGGGACCATCCGACGAGGTCCATCTTGTTGACACACAGAACGAGGTGCGGCACCTGGAGGAGGGAAGCGAGGAAAGCGTGTCGCCGCGTCTGTTCGAGGACGCCTTGCCGGGCGTCCACGAGGATGAGGACGATGTCGGCGTTGGAGGCGCCGGTCACCATGTTGCGCGTGTACTGGATGTGCCCGGGGGTGTCGGCGAGCACGAACTTGCGCTTGGGAGTAGAGAAGTAGCGGTAGGCGACGTCGATCGTGATCCCCTGCTCGCGCTCGGCGCGCAGGCCGTCCGTGAGCAAGGCCAGGTCGAGGTAGTCGGTGCCCCGGCGCCGGGACGCTTCTTCGATCGCCTCCAGCTGGTCCTGGAAGATCTGTTTCGAGTCGTAGAGCAGACGACCGATCAGGGTCGACTTGCCGTCGTCGACCGACCCGGTCGTGGCGAGACGGACGAGTTCCATGTCTTTGAGATCCGTCGCAACGGTCACTGCCGGCCTCCGAGGAGCATCAGAAGTACCCCTCTTTCTTGCGATCCTCCATCGCCGTTTCCGAGAATCGGTCGTCGGCCCGGCTCGCCCCCCGCTCGGTGATCCGGGTGGTGGCGACCTCTTCGATGATCTCCTCGATGGTCGACGCCTTCGACTGGAACGCAGCCGTGCAGGTCATGTCACCGACGGTGCGGAACCGCACGGCGGCCTCGAACACCATCTCCCCTTCTATCAGCGGCAAGTACGGATTCTCTGCCATCAGCATCCCGTCCCGCTCGAACACGCGGCGGCGGTGGCTGAAGTAGATGGAGGGGAGCTCGATCCTCTCTTGGCGGACGTACTGGTAGATGTCCATCTCCGTCCAGTTGGAGAGAGGGAACACCCGCATGTGCTCGCCCCGGCGATGGCGAGCGTTGTAGATGCTCCACAGCTCGGGTCGTTGGTTCTTCGGGTCCCATTGGCTGAACTCGTCCCGGAAGCTGAACACCCGCTCTTTGGCGCGGGCCTTCTCCTCGTCGCGGCGGGCACCTCCGAACACGGCGTCGAACTGGTACTTCTCGATGGCATTGACCAGCGTCTCCGCCTGGAGGCGATTGCGGGAAGCGCGAGGGCCAGTCTCTTCCACCACTCTGCCCTCGTCGATCGCCTCTTGGACCGACGCCACTATCAGATCCGCACCGAGCCCCTCGACGGTCCGGTCACGGAACTCGATGACTTCGGGGAAGTTGTGGCCCGTGTCGACGTGCATGATCGGAAACGGCAAACGGGCCGGCCAGAATGCCTTCACGGCGAGGCGGAGGAGGCTCGCCGAATCCTTCCCGCCGGAGAAGAGCAACACGGGCCGCTCGCTCTCGGCGACCGCTTCGCGCAGGATGTGGATGGACTCCGCCTCGAGCGCCCTCAGGTGAGTGAGCTCATACGGTGAAACCATGCCCTGGGGAGGTTAGGGACTCTGCAAGGCACTCACCGAGTCGGGACGTCACCCTCCAAAAGGAAATCGGCTTCGCGTAGGGTGGGATCCATGCTCGGGGGACACGGGAGATGAGGGCACGAGTCGGCCTCGGTCTCGGAGTCATCGCTGCGCTCGCGGTGGCGATCTGGGCAGCAGTTGCCCAAGGAGGGGACGAAACCCCGTCGACAACCACCACCCTGCCTCCGTCGACCACATCTGCGCCACCGACCACCATCTCCACGACCACTGTCGCGCCCACATCTACGACCACCACGCCGACGACGCCGGGAGAGACAACAGCGACAACGGTCGACGCCGAGGCGAGAGCCGAGGAAGTGCGGCTGATCCTGCAGGATCTCTACT
>DATGOV010000018.1:0-70866 GCA_035305585.1 Acidimicrobiia bacterium
CGACCTCGAAAGCCGCAACAACTGCGACGACTCCTCAGACGTCAGATCCAACCGCCCCGCCACCCACTCCCCCAGACTCCGGCACCCATCCCCTGTCGGCACCTGCCGCCGATCCACCTCGGCCACCAACACCGCCTGCCGGACCACCGCATGACGCCTCACCTGCTCCCAGAACAGCAACTCCTCTTCGACCTGATCCGTGGTCAGGTCCCGGATGCCAGCTTCCCCCATATCCATATCAGCAACCTACAAAGCAGCTGTGACAGAAAACGGCCCCCGGCGATCGCCGGAGGCCGTCCTGTTTCGTTGTACGTAGCTGGGGATCAGCGGTTGTCTTCGAAGGTCTCCTCGAAGGACCGGGCGACACGCCGGCGCTCGCCCTGGCCTGCGCCTCCGCCGCCACCCTGACCTCGGTCACGGCCTCGATCGCGGTCCCCGCCGCGACCTCGGTCGCGGTTGCGGCCGCCACGACGATCACCCCGATCGCCACGATCTCCTCGGTCGCGGCCTTCACCCCCGCGGCCGCCTTCGCCGCCGCCGTTGCCCCCCGGCTCGGGCAGCGTGGCCCCGGGCAGAGCCTCGACCAGATCCAGGCTGAGCTTGCCGCGGTCGATGCCGCCGACACGCACCTTCACCTTGTCGCCCAGGTCGAGGTAGTCCTCGACCCGCTCGACGCGCTTGGAGGCGTCGAGTTTGGAGATGTGCAACAGGCCGTCGGTGCCCGGGAGGATGTTCACGAACGCACCGAACTTGGTGATGTTGACGACCTCTCCCTCGTACTCGGCGCCGACTTCAGGCTGGGGCGGGAACGCGATCTGGAGGATCCGCTCTTTCGTCTTCCTCAGGATCTCGCCGTCGTTCGAGGCGATCCGGACGATACCCTTCCCGTCGGCTTCGTCGATCTCGATGGTGGCGCCGGTCTCGGCTTCCAGCTCGCGGACCACCGCTCCCTTGGGGCCGATGACCTCGCCGATCTTGTCCTTCGGGATCTCCACCGACTCGATCCGCGGGGCGTACGGGTTCATCTCCTGTCGCGGCTCGGGGATGGCCTGCCGCATGACCTCGAGGATCTGGAGGCGGGCTTCCTTCGCCTGGTCCAGAGCGGCCGACAGGACCTCCGAGGGCAGGCCCTCGATCTTGGTGTCGAGCTGCAGGGCGGTGATGACGTCCGCCGTGCCGGCCACCTTGAAGTCCATGTCGCCCAGGGCGTCTTCGGCTCCGAGGATGTCGGTGAGGGTGACGAACTGGCCGTCGCGATGGATCAGGCCCATGGCGATGCCCGCCACCGGCTCGGAGATCGGCACGCCGGCGTCCATCAGCGAGAGCGAAGAGGCGCACACCGACGCCATCGACGTTGACCCGTTGGAGGACAGGACCTCGGAGACGAGGCGCAATGCGTAGGGGAACTCGTCCGCATCGGGCACGACCGGGAGCACGGCCTTCTCGGCCAGTGCCCCATGACCGATCTCCCGGCGCTTCGGGCCCCGCATGAACCCGGCCTCACCGGTGGAGAACGGCGGGAAGTTGTAGTGGTGCATGTACCGCTTCGATTCCTCGGGGGCGAGGGTGTCGAGCAGCTGCTCCATCTTGAGCATGCCCAGCGTGGTTATGTTCAGGACCTGGGTCTCGCCTCGCTGGAACAGGCCGGAGCCGTGGGCACGTTCGATGACGCCGACCTCGGCGCTCAGCGGCCGGAGATCGCGGGGACCGCGCCCGTCGAGGCGCACCCCTTCGTCGACGACGCGCTGGCGCATCATCTCCTTGAGGATCGATTTGAACGCCCGGGCGGCCTGGACCTTCGTGTCGACGTCGTCTTCGGCGACGCCCATCTCCGCCAAGGTCTCCTCGAATGCCCGGTCGGCAGCGTCGTTGCGCTCTTGCTTTCCTGGGATACGGATGATGTCGTGCAGCTTGGGGCGGGCGATCTCGGCGATGCGGTCGTACACCTCAGGCGTGTAGTCGGTGGCTCGGGGCCACTCGACGTGGGGCTTCTCGACCTGAGACGCCAGCTCGGCGATGAGGTCGATGACATCGGAGATGTACGGCTTCGCTTCCTCGAGAGCAGCCGAAACGGCCGCCTCGTCGGAGGGCGGATCGCCGGCTGCCACCAGACGCAGCCCATTGGGCGTGGCGCCGGCCTCGACCATCATGATGTCGATCTGTCCCTGGGCATTGCGTCGACCGGCGACCACGAGCTCGAAGACGGACTCGTCCAGGTCGGCCTCCGTGGGGAACGGGATCCATTCGCCCTTCTTCAGCGCCAGACGCACGGCGCCGACCGGCCCGTTGAAAGGAATCGGCGAGACGGCGAGAGCCGCCGAGGCCCCGTTGAGCGCGACGACGTCGAAGGGATTCTCTCCGTCGACAGAGAGGGAGGTGACGACGATGTGGGTCTCACATCTGTAGTCATCGGGGAACGACGGGCGCAGGGGCCGGTCGATCAAACGGCAGGTGAGGATCGCCTCTTCCGAGGGACGCCCCTCCCGGCGGAAGAACGAGCCGGGGATGCGTCCCACGGCATACATGCGCTCTTCGAAGTCGACGGTGAGCGGGAAGAAGTCGATCCCCTCCCGCAGTGTCTTGTTGGCAGTGGCGGTGACCAGCATCTCGGTTCCACCGAGCTTGGCCACCACTGCACCGTCGGCCTGACCGGCCAGCTTGCCGGTCGAAAAGGTGAGGGTCTTGCCACCCACCTCACCGGACACGGTTATTTCGGGCACTCTTGTGCTCCTTTGTTGCTCTGGGAGCGGCCCGTTGGCAGTTGTCAACCCTCGATCGAGGATTCGCAACTGACAACCGGCCGACTCCTCCTTCCGACTCAGCTTACGTCGGTGTTTACGGCTATCCCGACCATCGCTGGTTTGCGAGATCGGATCTTTCGACGAAAAGAGCGGCTTGGGAGCCGCTCTTTCCGAAGGATCAGCGCCTCAGACCGAGTCGAGAGATCAGCGATCGGTAGCGCTCGACGTCCTCACGGCGGAGGTAGTCGAGGAGACGGCGACGCTTCCCGACCAGCATCAGCAGCCCGCGGCGGCTGTGGTGGTCGTGCTTGTGCTCGCGCAGGTGCTCGGTGAGGTGGTTGATGCGCTCGGTGAGGAGCGCCACCTGGACCTCGGGCGAGCCCGTGTCGCTGTCGTGGTGTCCGAACTCGGACACGATCTCCTTGGTGGTCTTCATTGCGCGTGAAACCTGATTGCGAGTAGAGGGAACGAGGTCATGTTACAGCTCTGCCCGGCGGCAGGGAAACTCAATCACCGAGAATCTGCCGGGCGGCCAGCGCGTCCTTGTCCATCTGGTCCACGAGGGCCTCGACCGAGTCGAATCGCTCCTCGCCGCGGAGACGCTCGATGAAGTCCACATCGAGCGTCTTGCCATAGAGATCGCCGGAAAAGTCGAACACATGCACCTCGAGGAGGCGCATCCCCGACGTTCCGAACGTCGGGCGCACTCCCAAGGAGGCCACGCCATCGGCCTCGATGGCGCCGCCCACCCGCACTGCGTAGATCCCGTCGGCGGGGATGGCCAGACCGGCCGGCAGAGGCAGGTTGGCGGTCGGGTACCCCAGAGTCCTCCCCCGGGCATCCCCCCGGACGACGACTCCGCTCACCCGGTGAGGGCGACCCAGTAGCTCTGCTGCCTCGGCGACCTGGCCGGCCATCACCAGCTGGCGGATACGCGTCGAAGAGATGACACCTTCCTGGTCGGCCACCAGCTCGACGGCCGCCACCTGGAACCCATGGCGTCGCCCCAGTTCCTCGAGGGTCCCGACGTCGCCGGCTCGATCGCGGCCGAAACGGAAGTCGGTGCCCACCGACACCATCCGCACGTTCGCCTTGGCGACCAGAACCGACGTGACGAACTCCTCGGGGTCCATCGACCGGATGTCCCGCAGGTCGAGGACGCCCACCCACTCCACCCCGAGATCGCGCAACAACTCGATGCGGCGGTCGATGCGGGTGAGCAGCGGCGGCGCCTGCTCGGGTTTCAGGACTTCGACGGGGTGCGGGTCGAAAGTGAGAACACCGGGAACGATGTCTTCGTCGCCGCAGCGCGTCATCAGGCGCTCGACGACCGTGACGTGCCCCCGGTGGACCCCGTCGAAGACGCCTACGGCCACACCGGACGCCTCGGGAACGCGCCACGTCGGAGAGAAGACGTTCATGCGAGGACCACCTCCGGTCTTGCCTGATGGCCGGTGCGACGGTACACGGCGATGAGCCGGCCGGCTTCGTTCAAGACCGCGACCGGGGTGTCCTCGGGGATGTCGGCGACCGGCCCGGTGCCGAAGCGGGCGCCGTGGGCCACCCCCTCGGCGACGGCCTGGTCGACCGTGATCTGCCGGAGGTCGGAAAGGGCTTCAGCCGCCGACAGGAGATAGTCCTCCCAGGCGTCCAGGTCGTCGACGGAGATCGCCCGGTCGAGGCCGAGGGACCCCACCCGCAGGCGCCGCAGAGCGATGAGGTGGGCACGTCCCCCCAGGGCGCGGGCGATATCGTCGACCAGCGATCGGACGTAGGTTCCCTTCCCGCACACGACCCGAAACGACACTTCCGGGTGGGGGCCGGGAGCGAAGTCGGTCATCTCCAGTTCGTGCACGTCGACCAGGCGGGCCTGCCTCTCCACCGTCTCGCCCCGCCGAGCGATCTCGTAGAGGCGTTCCCCTCCGATCTTGAGGGCCGAAACCATCGGCGGTAGCTGCTCGATCGTGCCGATGAAGCGAGGGATGACCGCCTCGATGTCGTCAGGGCCGATGTCCATCGGCTCCTGCTCGAGGATCGCACCGTCGGCGTCCAGTGAATCGGTGGCCACACCAAAGCGCCCAACGCCCAGGTACTCCTTGGGCAGGTCCTGCACGAAACGGATCAGGCGCGTGACGCGGCCGATCGCCACCACGACCACGCCGGTGGCCATTGGGTCGAGGGTGCCGGCGTGACCCACCTTCTTGACCCCAGTCACCCGGCGGACCCGAGCCACTACGTCGTGACTGGTCATCCCCCCGGACTTGTCCACGATGAGGAAGCCCTCAATCATGCGGCAGTCGCTCGCGCACCGCCCCTACCGCGCCTTCGGGGTTGCCCGAGAAAGTGAATCCGGAAGCGTTGTGGTGGCCTCCCCCGCCCAGTTCGGCCGCGATCGATCCGACATCAACGCGGCCGCGGGAACGGAGAGACACCCGCACCGTCGTGTCGTCGATGACCTTGACGAGGGCAGCCACGTCCGATTCGACCGGAAGACGGATCAAATCGATCAAGCCGTCGACGTCGCCGCGGCCCACCCCCGCATCTTCGATGTCCTCGGGAAAGAGCACGGACCAGACGAACCTGCGGTCGGCTTCGAGAACGGCCCGCCCCGCCACCTTCGAGACGACCTGGAGGTACCCGAACGGCGCCTCCTCGTACACGTGTTGTCCGATCTGTTCGGGCCGAGCCCCGGCGGCGACGAGCTGGGCCGCGGCGACGAGGGTGCCAGGGCGAGTGTTCGAGTACTGGAACCGGCCGGTGTCGGTGACGATCCCGGTCAGGAGGGCCGTTGCCACAACAGGTGTGATGGGCCATCCGATCCGGCGGAGCAGGGCCAGTGTGATCTCGGCGGTGGAAGACACCTCCGGCTCGACGATCGCGATGTCGCCAAACCCTTCGTTCGTGACGTGGTGGTCGACGACCACCACCGATCCCGCCCGCTTGGCCACCGACCCGAGTTCACCAAGACGATCCGGCGATCCCGTGTCGAAGGCGATGAAGAGCTCAGGCTCGGCCGGGACCTGCTCCGGCGGTACGAGGAGGTCGAGTGGAAGGAAGCGATAGTTGTCGGGTAGCTCGAACGGTGTCCCGAACGACGCCCAGGCCTCCTTGCCCGCATCTCCAGCCGCCGACGCCATCGCCAGCATCGAGCCGAGACCGTCCCCGTCGGGTCCCACGTGACAGGCCATCGCGATCTTCGAGGCCTGTCGGATGGCTTCGGCCGCCTGGGCCAGCTTCTTCTGATCCACTATTCCTCCTCCGGCGTCGGATCCTCCGTGGCGATGCGCCGAAGGATGCTGTCGATCCGGTCGCCATGGACCACGCCGGTGTCGAGCGCGAACTCGAGATGGGGCGTGTACTTCATCCGTACCTGGCGCGCCACCGCTCCCTGGAGACGGGGAGCGGCGCGGTTGAGAGCAGCCACGGCTTCCTCCCCCCGCTCGAGGTCGAGAGTCGAGATGTACACGATCGCCCGTCGCAGATCCGGGCTGGTCTCGACGCCGGTCACCGAGACCATCTCCACACGGGGGTCGGTGAGCCGCTCGATCTCGTCGGCCAGCACCTCCCGGAGGACCGAGTTGACTTTTCGCATCCGAGGGGTCGGCATCAGGGTTCCTCCAGATAGGAGATGGCGACCTCGAGCAGCTCGACGTCCACCTGGTCGTCAAAGTAGCGTCGGACCCGCTCGATGAGGGAGTCCAATTGTGCGGCGTCGGGGGCGACGATGGCCACCCCGAGCGACGCCCGTTGCCAGAAGTCGTGGTTGCCGACCTCCGCGACGCTCAGCGACGCCAGCTTTCGCAGCCGCTCGACGTGGGGGCGCAGGACCGCCCTCTTGCTCTTCAGCGACTGCGCCGCGGGAATGTAGAGCTCCAGGCGGACGGCGCAACTGTGCATTCAACCGCTGCGATTTCAGTGCTACGTGCGAGCGATCTCTCGGATCTCGTAGACCTCGATCAGATCGCCCTCTTTGATGTCGTTGAAGTTCGCCAAGCCGATACCGCATTCGAAGCCTTGGGCCACCTCGCGCACGTCGTCCTTGAACCGCTTGAGAGAGTCGATCGTGCCGTCGTAGGTGACCACACCGGCTCGCAGCAGTCTGGCGCGAGCGCCTCGCTGGACCACGCCTTCGGTGACGTAGCAACCCGCCACCGCACCGACACGCGGCACCCGGAACACGGCGCGCACCTCGGCGGTGCCCAGGACGACTTCCTGTTCTTCGGGTGCGAGCTGACCGACGAGCAGCTGTTCGATGTCGTCGAGGAGCTCGTAGATGACGCCATAGGTGCGGATCTCGATACCGAGCCGCTCGGCGGCCCGGCGGGCTCCCGGCTCGGGACGGACGTTGAAGCCCACGATCACCGATTCGGTGACGTCGGCGAGGTTGACGTCGTTCTCGTTGATCCCTCCGACGGCGCCGTGGGCGATCTCGATCTTGCCGCCCTCGCGTTCGATCTTGGCGATCGATTCGCGCAGGGCCTCGAGCGACCCTTGGGCGTCGGCCTTGACGATGACCCGGAGGGTGGCGTCCTCCGAGCGGAGCTGCTCGAGCAGGCTCTCCAGGCGCTCCCGGGCGGTGGGAATCGTCTGCTCCTGTTGACGGATCGCCTCCAGGCGCTCCTGGGCGATCGCCCGGGCCTCCTTCTCGTTCTTGACGACTTCGAAGAAGTCACCGGCGGCGGGAACGTCTTCCCACCCCATTATCTGCACCGGGGTGGACGGACCGGCTTGCTTGAGACGGGCGCCGGTATCGTCGGTCATCGCCCGCACCCGGCCGGCGACCGGCCCGGCGACGAAGGCGTCGCCCTGCTTGAGGGTGCCTCGCTGGACGATGACGGTGGCCACCGGTCCCCTGCCCCTCTCCAGCTGGGCTTCCACCACGACTCCCGATGCCGGCGCCTTCGGGTTGGCCTTGTAGTCCTCGAGCTGAGCAACCAGGTCGATGATCTCGAGCAGGTCCTGCACGCCCTCGCCGGTGAGAGCGCTCACCTCGACGCTGGGAATGTCGCCGCCCAGTTCCTCGGTGATGACACCGTGTTCGGTGAGCTCCGTGCGGACGCGCAGCGGATCGGCTCCGGGAGCGTCCATCTTGTTGATGGCGACCACCATCCGCACGCCGGCGGCCTTGGAGTGGCTGATCGCTTCGATGGTCTGGGGCATCACTCCGTCGTCGGCCGCGACCACGAGGACGACGATGTCGGTGATGTTGGCGCCCCGGGCGCGCAGGGCGGTGAACGCCTCGTGACCGGGGGTGTCGATGAAGGTGATCTTTCGGCCTTCCACATCGACCTGGTAGGCGCCGATGTGCTGTGTGATGCCACCCTCTTCGCCCGCGGCGACGTTGGCCTTTCGAATCCGGTCGAGAAGCGTGGTCTTGCCGTGGTCGACGTGTCCCATCACGGCCACAACCGGCGGACGAGGCTTCAAGTCCTCTTCGGCGTCGTCGAAGGTCGGCTGCTCGGCGACCGCCGGTGCCTCCTCCGCGACCGCGGACGGCTCCCGGACCTCGACGATGACGCCGAAGCCCTCAGCGACCTCCTCCATGAGGTCTTCGGGCATAGCCGCGGTGGCACCGACCGGCCGGCCGCGGGTGAGCAGGGCGCGAACCACCTCCGAAGCGGGCTGGCCGATAGCGGCGGCGAACTCCTCCACGGACATGCCGACCTCGACTTCGGCGAGTTGGACGTCGTCTTCGGTCGTCTCCGGCTCCTCGCCGCCCTCCGGCGCCTCCGGCTCCGGCCGGGGCTCGGCTTCGGGCTCGGGCTCGGCCCGGGGTGCCTCTGCCTCCGACTCGGGCTCGGCCGGGGTGCCGTCCGCAGGCTCCGGCTCGGCGGATTTCGCCGCCTCCCCGCTGCCTCCATCGGCGAGGGCCAGGGTGACCAACTCCACCTCGGCCTCGTCTAGGCCCGAGGAGGCGGTCTTCACCTCCAGACCCAGTTCGATCGCCTGTTCGAGGACTTCTTTGGAATCGACCCCCAGGTCGCGCGCTAGCTCGTATACCCGTGTCTTCGCCACTCTTTCTCCAACTCAGTTTTCTTGTTCGCCAGCTTCCGGCTCGGCATCCTCGATCTCGTCCTCGGTCACAGCCACGGCTTCAGCTGCCTCTTCCGGGGTCGCCTCACCCGCTGCCTCCTCGTCGGCGGCGTCGGTGTGTTCCTCGATGGACAGACCGGACTCGCCGATGGCCTGGGTTTCTTCCTCTTCGTCGCCCGGTGCTTCCTCGGCGGCGGGCGGCTCGCCGCCGACCGTTTCGGTGGCAACCGAAGCCGCCTCGGCCTCGGCACCCGACGCGGCGCCACTCGAATCGGAAGCGGCCTCCGCCACTTCTTCTTCCTCGCCTTCCCGGTCGGAGCGGATGTCGATCTTGTAACCGGTCAAGCGAGCCGCCAATCGGGCGTTCTGCCCTTCCTTGCCGATGGCGAGCGAAAGCTGGTGCTCGCTCACGATCACCGTAGCGGTCTTCGTCTCGTCATCGATATGGACTTCTCGCACACGGGCCGGACCCAAGGCCTCGGCGATGAACTCGGCGGGATTCTCGCGCCACTGCACGACATCGACCTTCTCCCCACGGAGCTCATTGACGACTTGACGGACGCGGGAGCCACGGGCTCCCACCGCCGCCCCCTTGGCATCGACGTTCGGGTCGTGAGACACCACGGCGATCTTGGTGCGGTGACCAGGCTCGCGGGCGATCGCCACGATCTCGATGGTTCCGTCGGCGAGCTCCGGCACTTCGAGCTCGAGCAGACGCCGAACCAGGTCCGGATGGCTGCGCGAAACAACGATCTGGGGGCCCTTGGCGTCGCCGCGGACCTCGATGATCAGCGCCTTCACCCGGTTGCCGCGCTGCAGGCGCTCGTAGGGGATCCGCTCGGACGCGGGCATGATCGCCTCGGCGTCGCCCAGGTCGAGGATGGCAAAGCGGTTGTCGATCTGCTGGACGATGCCAGTGACTAGATCCCCTTCTCGCCCTTCGTAGAGCTCGAAGACCTGCTCGCGCTTCACCTCCCGGAGACGCTGCTGGATCACCTGTTTGGCGGTCTGGGCGGCGATCCGGCCGAAGTCCTCGGGCGTGTCCTCCCATTCGGAGACGACGTTGCCTTCCTCGTCAAGTTCCTGGGCGTACACGACGATGTCGCCGGTCTCGGGGTCGATCGTCACGCGGGCTTCCTCGGCCGCGCCCGGCGAGCGCTTGTAGGCGGACACGAGGGCATTCGCCAGGGCATCGAGGATGGCCTCGACGGGTACGCCGCGCTCACGCTCCAGCAACTCGAGAGCGTCCATCACCTGTGCGTCCATCTGCATCGTCGTTCTCCTCATTTCCCCGGCTTGGGAGAGGCCTCCCACCGGAAAACCGTCCGCGCCGAGATCACTGCCTCATATGGATAGCGGAACCCCGTGCCGTCGACCTCGACGGTGGCGGCGTCGGCGTCCGCGGCCACCAGTGTCCCACGATGCGTGCGGACCATGCCGTCTTCGTCACGGGCCTTGATGACCACCTCCCGGCCGACCGACTTCTCGAAATGGCGAGGCCGCTTCAGCGCCCTCTCCAGGCCGGGCGAGGTGACCTCCAACTGGTACGGCCCTTCGAGGTCCGATTCGGCGTCGTACAGGCGGGACAGACCTCTGGAGACCTCGGCTATCCGGTCCAGGTCCAGGCCTTCCCCCTCGATCGTGACCTTCAGGGTTCTCCCGCGCCCGCGCCCGACCAGCTCGAGATCGTCGAGCTCCAGCCGCTCGGCGGCCAGGTATTCGTGGGTGATCTCCCACAGGTCGGTCTCTACGCTCATCTTCGGTTCTTCTCGGTTCTCCGCAGGCACGGTTCCGCCGGTATCCACAGCAATAAGGTGGGCCAGACGCCCACCTCATGCGAGAAGACCGGTTCAGTTGGCAGGTACCGATTATATCGGTCGGTGTCGCCCACGCGGAACGGAACGGAGGCCTTCAGGACCGGTTGCTTGCGGCGAATTCCTCCATGAACGACACCAGCGCCTCGACCGCCGGCATCTCGGTCGCGGCGTAGATCGATGCCCGGATACCGCCGACGCTGCGGTGGCCTTTCAGACCCACCAGGCCGCGCTCTTTCGCCTCAGCGACGAAACGCGCCTCGAGATCCTCGCTCGGGAGACGCCAAACGACGTTCGTGTGAGAGCGTACCGCCGGGTCCACGGGGGACCGATAGAACCCGTCCGAAGCGGCGATCGCGTCGTAGACGAGGGTGGACTTTTCCTCTGAGCGCTTCTGCAGGCCCTCCACTCCCCCGCGTTCCTCGAGATGACGGAGGACCTTCCCCATGAGGTACACCTGGAACATCGGCGGGGTGTTGGCGAGAGAATCGGCGTCGACATGGGTCTTGTACCGGAGATACGACCCGAGCTCGGGCCGATCCTCCACGGCGGACCGCCGGACGAAGACGAGGGCCATGCCGGCCGGGGCGAGGTTCTTCTGCACTCCCCCGTAGACGACGTCGTACAGATGCCAGTCGATCGGGCGGGCGAGATAGTCCGATGACATGTCGGCGACCAGCGGCACCCCGAGATCCGGGAAATCCACCATCCGGATCCCGCCGATCGTCTCGTTGGAGGTCACGTGCAGGTACCGGGTGCCGGGACGGATCTCGATCTCGTCCGATGCGGGCATCGTGGTGTACCCGCTGTCCTCGCCGCTCCATGCCGCGTAGCCACCGGCGCCCTCGGCGTCCGCCAGAGCCTTCTTTCCCCAGGCCCCCGCCACTACGTAGCCGGCGGTGGCTCCGGGAGCGAGCAGGTTCATCGGGACCATCGAGAACTGGAGCGTCGCTCCGCCTTGGAGGAAGAGGATCTCGAAGTCGTCGGGCGCCCCCGACAGCCGCCGCACTCGCGCCTTCGCCTCGTCGTGGATCACCGAGTATTCGGCCGAGCGGTGACTCATCTCGATCACGGTCATCCCGGTCTCGCCGTACTCGGGGAACTCCTCGCGGACTTCCTCGAGGACTTCCACGGGAAGAGCGCAGGGGCCGGCTCCGAAGTTGTGGACGCGCATGTCGTCATGGTGCCACATCGGCCGGGACCGAGATACGGCCCTACGCTGGGTGCCGATGACCGTCGTGAAACGTGCCGTGATCGCGGTGGAGGGTGCCGAGGCCTCCGCCCGCCACGACGAGCTGGCCGAGGAGGGCCCCCTCGAGATCCGGCTGGCCACGACCCCGCTGGCAGTCCTCATGCGCACACCCGGCTCCGATGCCGCCCTCGCCCTCGGCTTCGCCTTGACCGAGGGGATCGTCCTCTCGCCAGACGAGATCGAGAGCGTCGATCCGGTGGGTGACGGCGACCGGGTCGAGCTGCGCCTGGCCGCCGGTGTCCACATCGACCCCGAGAAGTTCCGCCGGTCGGCATACGTCTCGTCGTCGTGTGGGGTGTGTGGCAAGGCGTCGATCGACGCCGTGCGGGTGGCCGGTCGCCGCCCACCTGCCGGCCCGGTCCTCGACCCATCGATGCCCCGTCGGTGGATAGCGGCGCTGGAGGGATCCCAACCGGGCTTCGCCCGGTCCGGCGGCCTCCATGCCGCCGCCGTCTGCTCGCCCGACGGCACCGTGCTCGCCGCAGCCGAGGACGTCGGCCGTCACAACGCGGTCGACAAGGCGATCGGTGCCCTGGCGACGATCCGCTGGCCCTTGGGGGAGGTGGCTCTGGCGGTGTCCGGGAGGATCTCCTTCGAGATAACCCAGAAGGCGGCTGTTGTGGGAATCCCCGTCGTTGCCGGGGTGTCGGCGGCATCGTCGCTCGCCGCCGAATTGGGCGCCGAGCTCGGCCTGACCGTCATCGGGTTCACCCGAGGCGACAGGTTCGTCGTCTACTCCGGAGCCGAGAGGTTGGGCGGACTGGACTGATCAGCGCGCCGCTTCCACCGCGGCGGTGACGGTCGGGACCACTTCGTCGAGGGCGACTTCACGGGTCTCCATCGTCGCCCTTTCCGTGACTTCGACCATCCCCGTCTCGACCCCTCTCGGTCCGACCGTGACGCGCCAGGGGATCCCGATCAACTCGGCATCGGCGAACTTGACGCCGGGACGCTCCGGTCGGTCGTCCAAGAGCACCTCCACTCCTGCTTCGGCGAACCGCCGGTAGAGGTCCTCGCCGGCGGAAGCGGCCATCTGCTCGTCGGCGCGCAGCACGGTGATGACTACCTCGTACGGGGCGACGCTGACCGGCCAGATGATCCCTCGCTCGTCGTGGTGGGCCTCGACGACCGCCGCCATGTTGCGCTCGACTCCGATTCCATAGGAGCCCATCACGATGGGATGGGACCGGCCGTCCTCGTCGAGCACCGTGGCGTCGAAGGCGATCGAGTATTTCGTGCCCAGCTTGAAGATGTGGCCGACCTCGATGCCCCTCCACATGTCGAGCGGCGAGCCGCAGTTGATGCAGGGCTCCCCGGCCGACACCGCCCGCAGGTCGGCCCACTGGAACTCCCCGAAGTCCCGCTCGGGATCCACGCCGGTGAGGTGCCAGTCGTCCTCGTTGGCCCCGGTGACCATGTTGTAGCGACCCCGGAGTGCCTCGTCGACGTAGATCGGCACCCCGCTCACTCCCACCGCCCCGAGGCTGCCCGGAAGGGCACCCAAGGCGTCCTTCACCTCTTCGGGCCGGGCGGGACGCGCCTCGGCGGCACGGGTGGCGTCCAAGAGCTTCTGTTCCTGGAGGTCGTGGTCGCCACGGACGACTGCCAGGGTCAGTTCGCCATCGACCACATAGACGAGCGTCTTCAGTTGTCGCTCCGGGTCGGCCACGCCCGGGTGGGCCTCGGCGAGCGCGGCGATGGTGCGGATGCCCGGTGTGGCGAGACGCTCGGGTGCGCCGGCCCGCTCCCCGTCTTCGATGTCGGGCACGCGAGCCACCGCCTTCTCCAAGTTCGCGGAGTAGTCACAGTTGGGACAGTTGACGACCCAGTCCTCGCCGGCGTCGGAGCGCAGCATGAACTCCACGGACTCCGAGCCGCCCATCCCTCCCGACGACGCCTCGACGGGGACGACGTCCAGGCCGAGGCGGGAGAAGATCCGCAGATAGGCCTGGCGGTGCTTCTCGAAGCCCACGTCGAGGCCGTCCTGGTCGATGTCGAGCGTGTAGGAGTCCTTCATGGTGAACTCCCGGACGCGGAGCAGGCCGGCTTTCGGGCGAGGCTCGTCCCGGTACTTCGTGTGGATCTGGTACCAGATCTGGGGCAGCTGGCGGTACGACGTCAGCTCGGAGGCGAGGATGGCGAACAACTCCTCCTCCGTCATCCCCATGACGTTCTCCACACCCTTGCGGTCGACGAGCTTGAAGAGGTTGTCTCCCATCAGCTCGTAGCGGCCGGACTGCTTCCAGATGTCGGCCGGATGCAGGGTGGGCAACACGACCTCCTGGCCGCCGATGCGATTCATCTCCTCGCGGATGATGTTCTCGACCTTGAGGCGGGTGCGCTGCCCCAAAGGCAGCATGGAATAGTGCCCGGCGGCGAGTTGGCGGATGAAGCCGGCCCGAACGAGAAGGCGATGACTGACCGCCTCGGCCCCGGCGGGATCGTCACGGAGGGTGGGGATGAACGCTTGCGACCAACGCATCGGAGGCAGGTTAACGAGCCGCTGCAGGGTGGCTACTCGGCGATCTGGGCGACCCGGGCCCGCCGTTCGGCCGTGCGGTTGGCGTCGCCCTGGATCTCCACCAGCTGCTTCTTCGTTTCCTGGGCGATCTCGGCAGCGTTGGCATCGGCAGCGGCGAGGCGGGCTTCGATTCCCTCGTCGACGAGTTTTCGAGCCTCGTCCAGCAGCGCGTCGACCATCTCCTCTTCCGGCACCACCCGGACCACCTGGCCTTTTATGAACAGATGCCCTCTCCCCCGCCCGGCGGCGATGCCGATGTCAGCCTCGCGGGCTTCGCCGGGACCGTTGACGACACAACCCATGACCGCCACCTGGATGGGGAGGCCCTCGGCTTCGAGAGCTTCCTGCGCCTTGGTGGCGACCTGGATGACATCGACCTCGGCCCGGCCACACGACGGACAGGCGATGAGGTCGAGACCGGTCCGCTCCCGCAGGCCCAGGTACTCGAGGAGCTGGCGCCCGGCCTTCGCCTCCTCGACCGGGTCCGCGGTGAGCGAGAAACGGATCGTGTCCCCGATCCCTTCCATCAGGAGAGAGCCGATGCCAGCCACGGACTTGATGATCCCGCCCGGGGGCGGTCCCGCCTCAGTCACACCGAGGTGGAGCGGGTACTCGACCTTCTCCGAGAGCAGCCGATAGGCGGCGACCATCGAAGGCACGTCGGAGTGCTTCACCGAGATCTTGACGTCGGTGAAGTCGACCTCTTCGAGGTAGCGGATCTCCTTCAGGGCCGATTCGACCAGCGCTTCGGGAACGGGACCCCCGTACTTCTCCAGGAGCTTCTTGTCGAGCGATCCGGCGTTGACACCGACCCGGATGGGAAGACCGCGCTCTCTGGCTTCACGGGCGACGGTCTTGATGTGGGCCTCGTTGCGGATGTTGCCCGGGTTGAGCCGGAGCCCTTGCACCCCGGCCTCCATCGCGGCGAGAGCCAGGCGGTACTGGAAATGGATGTCAGCGACGATGGGGACGGGCGAGCGCGGGACGATCTCGGCTAGGCCCTGGGCGGCTTCGACGTCGTTGCAGGTGATGCGGACGATGTCGGCGCCGGCTCCACGCAGCGCATAGACCTGGGCGAGGGTGCCTTCGACGTCGGCCGTCTTCGTCGTGGTCATCGACTGGACGGACACCGGGGCGCCTCCGCCGACCGCGACGTCGCCTACGCGGATCTGGCGGGTTTCCTTCCGGGGGATCACGACGTCATGGTAGGAACCATCACCCAAAACAGGGAAGCTGTCGTCACATCCTGATCGGGTCGATGATGTCCAGGACGATCGCGGCCAACCCGAGGAACGTGAACAGGACGATGACCGCCACCGCCACCGGCACCAGCTTGCGCACGTCGGGCTCCCGCCCGGTGATCTTCTGCCAGAGGGCCACGGCGAAGTGGCCGCCGTCGAGCGGCAGGAGCGGGATGACGTTGAACGTGGCGAGGATCACATTGATCGATGCCAGCATCGCCACGTAGTTGGCGACTCCCATGGTGCCCACCTGGGATCCGACGTTGACTATCCCGATGGGGCTCACCGGCCGGATCTCGTCGGGGACGTCGGTCTGGCCGATGAAGACTCCCGCGAGCTTCATCAGCGACTCGGGGCGGATCAGCTCGGCCATCACCTGGAACGTGAGACGTATGTTCCGCCACACTTCCTGACCGGCGAGGGAGGCCCCTTCGAGAGCGCCGACCGGCCGTTCGCGGATCGCCGCCTGCACGCCGAGGAACCCGACTTCTTCGCCGTTCTCCGTCTCGAACGACCCGAGGGTGACGGGAACATCGACGCGGGTCTCGCCCCTAACGATCGTCAGGGTCACCTCATCGCCGGGCCGGCCCGACAGCTCCTCTTGGATGGCGGTCCACGACGAGTAGTCCCTCCCGTCGATAGCGACGATCCGGTCGCCGATGCGGATGTCGGCATCGCTGGCCGCGGTGGGCATTCCGTCTCGCGACTCGACGATGTCGGCCACCATCGGAATCGGCTCCGGAATGCCGGCCGCCACCACCGCCCCGAAGAACATGACGAACGCCATGAGGAAGTTCATCCCCACGCCGGCGAGCACCACGACGGACTTCTTCCAGAACGGCTTCTCCCGGTACGTGCGTCCCACGTCCTCGGGAGCGACTTCCTCGAAGGGGTTCATTCCGATGATCCGGACGTAGCCCCCGGCGGGAATCGCCTTGATGCCGTATTCGGTCTCCCCCCGCTTGAACGACCACAGCTTCGGACCGAACCCCAAGAAGAATTCCGTGGCCTTCATCCCCACGGCTTTGGCGGCGAGGAAATGTCCGGCCTCATGAGCCATCACGAAGAGGGCGATGGCCAAGACTGCGATGAGGCCTCCGATCATGGGCACAACCTACTCACGAGGACGAAATAGCGGAAGACACCGACTCCGAGGCTATCGCCCGGGCTTCTGCGTCTGCCGCGAGCACCTGCTCTACCGACGTCAGTTCCGCCTCCCACGTCGCCCGCTCCAGCGTTCTCTCCACGATGTCGACGATAGACAGGAAGCCGATCCGCCCGGAGAGAAATGCCTCGACCGCCACCTCGTCGGCCGCGTTGAGCGTGCAGGGAGCAGTGCCTCCGCGGCGAGCGGCGGAGTAGGCGAGGCCGAGGGCGGGAAACGTCGCCCAGTCGACGTCCTCGAACTCGAGGGTGTGGCCGACGAACGAGAACGGCTCGCCGAGGCCGCTCACCCGCTCCGGGTAGGTGAGGGCGTATTGGATCGGGATGCGCATGTCCGGGTTTCCGATGTGCGCCTTCAGGCTCCCGTCGACGAAGTGCACCGCGGAGTGGACGATGGACTGCGGGTGGACGACCACGTCGATCCGGTCGAGGTCGAGCGCGAAGAGATGATGCGCCTCGATCACCTCCAGCCCCTTGTTCATGAGTGTCGCCGAGTCCACCGTGATGCGCCCGCCCATCTTCCACGTGGGATGGGCGAGCGCCTCCTCGACGGTCACGGAGACCAGGTCGTCCCGCGTGCGACCCCGGAAAGGCCCGCCCGAGGCAGTGAGGACGAGACGGGCGACCGCCGCGGGGTCCTCTCCTTCCAGGCACTGGTGGAGCGCCGAGTGCTCCGAATCGACGGGTATCAGCTCGCCGTTGCCCCGGGCGAGGGCGTCCATGACGAGAGGTCCTCCCGCCACCAGACTCTCCTTGTTGGCGAGCGCCACCCGGTTTCCCGCTTCCAGGGCGGCGAGGGTGGCCTGGAGACCGGCCGCGCCCACGATCCCGTTGACGACGATCCGGGCCGGATGGGATGCCATCTCCACCACCGCTTCCGGCCCGAAACCCACCGGGTTGGCGACGCGGGAGGCGAACTCGCGTGCCGACTCGTCCTCCCCTGACGCGACCACGATCTCGACGTCGGGATGACGCCGGGCCAGCTCCGCCAGCTGCGGACTGGGTCGGTTGGCAGCCAGCCCTTCGACCGACCAGCCGAGATGGGCGATCACTTCCAGCGCCTGCCGACCGATCGACCCCGTGGCGCCCAGCACCACGACCTGGCTCATTGGCTCACAGCAGGCCGCGGACCAGGAAGAACAGGTACGCGGCAGGCACCGCGAAGAGGAAACTGTCGATCCGGTCCAGCATCCCGCCATGGCCCGGGAGCACCGAGCCCATGTCCTTCACACCCAGCGACCGCTTGACCATGGACTCGGAGAGATCACCCAGCGGACCGATGAGCGAGATGATCCCGCCCAGGATCAGAGACCCTGTGAACCCGATCGATTCGTACGGCGGCAGTGTCGAGAGCACGGCCGCGGTGATGACGCCGAAGATGACACCGCCGATGAACCCCTCCACCGTCTTGTTGGGGGACAGAGTCGGGGCGAGCGGACGACTGCCGAAGCCACGGCCCACGAAATAGGAGCCGATGTCGACCATGGCGGTGACCAACCCGATCATGATCACGTAGGCCACCGGATGCTCGGACCGGCCGAAGGGCACGATGAACGTCAGCAGGCCCACCCACACCATCCCGAACACAGTGATGGAGGCGTTCTCCAACGGGTATCGGCGGGTCACGAGTGAGTACACCAGCACCACGAGCACCGTGGCGAGGACGGTCACGCCGGCCATGGCGAAGATGCTCGAGATGTGGGTGAGCACCGGCATGGCGATGACGCCCAGCAGACCGACGATGGCCAGAGGGGCATAGCCCACCCGGCGAACGGTGGCGTAGAACTCGCCCAGGGACAGGAGCATCACGATGGTGAGGAAGGCGGTGAACCACCAGCCTCCGAGGTACAGGCTGCCGACGAGGAGACCGACGAGTGCCACGGCGGTGGCGACCCGCAGTGTGAGATCGGACGCCCGGGCCTGCTCGTAGGCTTCGACCTCCTCCTCGGTGACGCCGGGCCGGCCGGTGACGTCCTCGAATCCGACGAGGCCGGTGTCCACTCCCGGCATCGTCGCCACCACCGCCTGCCGTTCGAACTCGGCACCGCGGAGCTTGGCGATCTCTTCGGCGAGGCCGCGGTACTCCTCTGTGGTGGCGGTGACGTAGGTCTCCTGGGAGAAGTCGTCGAGCTGAGAAGGCGCGCTCGCCATAGCCTCCCAGTCGGTCAGATCGACATCCGGAGCGCTGTCGCCGCCGGAATCGGCCGCCTCGGCTGCGTCGCCGGGGGCTTCGGGCTCGGTGGTGTCGCCCTCTTCGGGCTCCTCCCACGGTCGCCGAAACCGGGGACGTTCTTCGCTCACTTCATACTTCCCTGAGGTCGGCTTCCTTGTCTTCCAGGAGCGAGTCGATCTGCCCGATGTAACGATCGGTCAGGTCCTGGAGGTCCTTCTCGGCCCGACGGATGTCGTCGTCGGAGATCTCGCCTTGGAGCGCTTCGATGTCGGTCTTGGTATGGCGGCGGATGTTGCGGATCGCCACCCGACCCTCCTCGGCCATGTTGCGGACGACTTTGACGAGTTCCATCCGCCGTTCCTCCGTGAGGGGAGGGAACGCGATCCGGATGACCTTCCCGTCGTTGCTGGGATTGAGCCCCAGGTCCGACGAGGCGATGGCCTTTTCGATGTCGTTGAGCGAACCCGGGTCGTAAGGTGACACGACCATGAGACGGGGTTCGGGCACGTTCACCGACGCCAGTTGGAGAACCGGAGTCGGGGTGCCGTAGTAGTCGACGGTGATCCGATTGAGGATCTGGGGGTTGGCGCGGCCCGTGCGCACGGTGGCGAATTCGGAGACCACGTGATCGACGGCCTGGCTCATCCTCTGCTCCGCTTCTGCCAGTAAGTCCTGAATCATCGATGCCTCCTAGCGACCGTCCCGACCCCTCCCCTCACGCAGAGGGGATCCCGTCGTGAGATGCCTAATGAACGACCGTACCGATGGGCTCCTCGCCCAGCACTGCTTTGACGATGTTCCCGGGCGCGGTCATGTCGAAAACGACGATCGGCACCTCGTGCTCTTTGCACATGGTAACGGCGGTCGAGTCCATCACCCTCAGATCCCGGGCGAGAAACTCCATGTAGGTGAGCTCGCGGAGCAGTTTCGCCGAAGGATCGCGGTTCGGGTCGGCGTCGTATACGCCATCCACCTTCGACGCCTTGAGCAGCGCGTCCGCACCGATCTCCACGGCCCGCAAGGCCGCCGCCGTGTCGGTGGTGAAGAAGGGGTTGCCGGTACCGGCGGCGAAGATGACGACCCGTCCCTTCTCCAGGTGGCGAATCGCCTTGAGCCGGATGTACGGCTCGGCCAGCTGCTGCATCGTGATCGCCGACTGCACCCGCGTCTCCACTCCGGCCTTCTCCAGTGCGTCGCGCAGGGCCAGGGCGTTGATGACGGTCGCCAGCATCCCCATCGAGTCCGCCGCCGCCGGGTCCATGCCCTTGGCCGCCTGGGAGACGCCCCGGAAGATGTTGCCTCCACCCACCACGATGGCGATCTCGGCTCCGGCGCGGTGGGCTTCGGCGATCTCCTCTGCAACCCGCTTGACGGTGAGCGGGTCGATTCCGTAACCGACCGCCGGGTCGGCGAATGCCTCGCCGGACAGCTTCAGCAGAACCCGACGGCGGGCCGTCATCTCAGTCGCTTTCTCCCACCGCGAAGCGGGCGATGCGGCGCACGCCGATGTTCTCGCCCATCTTGGCGGCGAGGGCGGCGACCATGTCGCCGACGGTCCCCTCGAAGCGCTCGGGGTTCACGAAGGTCTGGTCGTAGAGGACGTTCTCCTCGTAGTACTTCTCCAGGCGGCCCTCGACGATGTTGGGGATCACGTTCTCGGGCTTGCCCTCGGCGGCCGCCTGGCGGGCGATCAGGTCGCGTTCCTTCTCGAGCTCTTCCTGGTCCACCTGCTCACGGGTTATCCAGCGGGGGTTGCCCCACGACACGTGGAGAGCGATGTCGTTGGCGGCTTCCTTGAACTCGTCGCTCTTGGCGACGAAGTCGGTCTCGCACGACAACTCGACCAGGACGCCCACGACCGGGCGGTCGTTCTGGACATGGATGTAGTAGCCGATCGCACCTTCGGAGGCCTCGCGATCGGCCCGCTTGGCCGCCTGGGCGAGGCCCCGCTCGCGCAGGAGCTCGAACGCCTTGTCGAAATCGCCGCCCGCCTCTTCGAGCGCCTTCTTGGCGTCCATCATGCCGACACCGGCGTCCTGACGCAGCTTCTGTACGTCCTTGGCGGTGAACTCAGCCATTGCTCTTCTCCTGCTGCTGGTCGTCGCCCTCGGCCTTGATCACGCGTCGCTTGGAGGCGATCTCCTTGCCTTCGATGGCGGCCTCGGCGATGGCCGAGGCCACCAGCTCGGCCGAGCGGATGGCGTCGTCGTTGCCGGGGATGACGTAGTCGACCAGATCCGGGTCGCAGTTGCTGTCGACCAGCGCGATCACCGGGATCCCGAGACGGGAGGCTTCCTTGACAGCGGTGGCCTCCGTGTTGACGTCGACCACGAACAAAGCGTCGGGGAGTCGGGTCATCTCCACGACCCCTCCGAGGTTCATCTCGAGCTTCTCCCGCTCCCGGCGGAGGCGGAGGCGTTCCTTCTTCGGAAGGGCCTCGATCTCCTTCGTCTCCTCCATCTGGCGGAGCTCCTTCAAGTAGTAGATCCGCTTCTGGATGGTGGCGAAGTTCGTCAGCATGCCCCCGAGCCAACGGTACGTCACGTAGGGGTTGCCGGAGCGGAGGGCCTGCGCGGCGACCGGTGCCTGGGCCTGCTTCTTCGTGCCGACGAATAGCACCGTGCCGCCGTTGGCGGAGATGTCCTTGACGAACTGGGTGGCCTTTTCGATCTGCTCCAGGGTCTGGCGCAGGTCGATGATGTGGATGCCGTTGCGCTCGCCGTAGATGTACGGCTTCATCTTCGGGTTCCAGCGCCGTGTCTGGTGCCCGAAGTGCACGCCGGCCTCCAAGAGCTGCTTCATGGAGACAGCGCTCATGGATGCGTTTCCTTTCCTGGTTGCTTCCTCCGTCCGCCGGCGGACTCGCCATCCCGGAGGACACCCCGTCTACAGCCGCGGCTGCACCAGGCGGAGCGAGCGGACGTGTGTGATTCAGCGGGATGATACCGGCACGACTCTGCGACTAGAGAATCGGAGGCTCGGCCAAGCGGTTGCGGAGCGACATGACCGTCTTGGCGTGGATCTGGCACACCCGGGACTCGGTCACACCCAGAACCTCGCCGATCTCCGCCAAGGTGAGGCCCTCGTAGTAGTAGAGGGTGACGACGAGGCGCTCGCGGTCCGGCAGTCGATTGATCGAATCGACGAGCATCCGGCGCGTCTCTTCTGCCTGGAAGGCCGCCTCCGGGGAGACGCCCGACGGGTCGGTCACCAGGTCCTTCAGGGTGACCGTGGCATCACCGGCGCCGACGGTCTGGTCGAGAGCGGCGATCCCTAGCTGGGAGATCTCGGCGAGGTCGTTCTGGATGCTCTCGACGTCGGTTTCCATGTACTCGGCGAGCTCCTCGTCGGTGGGGCTGCGCTGCAGCGAGTGCTCGAGCTCGCCGATCGACCGTTCGATCTCCCTCGCTTTCGCCCGAACCGACCGAGGTACCCAGTCGAGGGAGCGGAGCTCGTCGAGAATGGCCCCCTTGATCCGGTTGATGGCGTACGTCTCGAACTTGAACCCGCGCTCGAGATCGAACTTGTCGATGGCGTCGATCAGCCCGAAGATCCCGTAGGAAGCGAGGTCGTTCTGGTCGACGCTCCTCGGCAGCCCGGCAGCCACTCTTCCTGCCACGAACTTGACCAGGGGCGAATAGTGGAGGATGAGACTCTCCCGGATCTCCGGGTCGCCGGTCTCTTTGAACCGCCTCCAAAGATCGTCGATGTCAGAGGTTTGATCGCTTCGCACGCGATCGGTCATGTGGTGTTCGCCTCGCGCCTCGCTGGTGCCGGGAGTGTAGGACGAGCAGACCGATCTCACGCTGACCGCTGAGCGATCAACAGATGAAGACCTGATCGGCTTCGATCCTGACGCTGCCCTCGGTTTCCATCCTGCCCAACAATTGCAGAACCTCTGCCGCATCGCCACCGTTGGCCTCGATGACCTCGTCGACTGTCGCCCCGTCACGGGGCAAGTCGAGGGCCAAATCGATGGCCTGACGGACCCTCGGCGGACCGAGGACGAGGCTCAACGCCTCGACGAGGTCACCGGCGCCCAGAACCGGAACCGCACCGTCGCGGATCAGGAGGTTCGTTCCCACCGACGTCTTTCGATCGACATCTCCCGGCACGGCGAACACCTCTCGACCCTGTTCGGCGGCGAGACGTGCGGTTATCAGCGCTCCGCCCTTCTCGGCCGCCTCCACCACCACTACCGCAGCCGAGAGCCCGGAGATGATCCGGTTGCGGGCGGGAAATCGCCACGGTTCGGGACGTGTCCCCGGCGGATACTCGGACACGACCGCCCCTTCCTTCGCCAGGTCCTCTCCCAGAGCCTGGTGCTCGGGCGGGTACCAAACGTCGATCCCACAGCCGAGCACCGCGATGCCTGGCCCTCCCCCGTCCAGACAACCGCGATGGGCCGATCCGTCGATGCCTCGGGCGAGCCCGCTCACGACTACCCAACCGGCACCGGCGACGGCCCGGCCCATTTGGCGGGCCAACCCCATCCCATATCGTGTGGCCCGCCGGGTGCCGACGATGGCTACACACGGCGCGACCGGGAGGGATCCTCGGACCCAGAGGCGTTCCGGCGGGTCGGCGATCTCCTCGAGCCGAGCCGGATAGGCGCTGTCGCCTCGAGCCAGGACGTGGAGGCCGGTCACCACGAACCACGGAGGGCCAACGCCTCGGCGATGTGGCGCTCTTGGATCGCGTCCACCTCCTCGAGGTCCGCCAGCGTGCGGGCTACCCGGCGAATGCGGTCGTACCCGCGTGCCGTCAACCCGGCCCGGTCGACCGCCCGAGTCAGAAGCCGGCCCGCCTCGCCATCGATCGGCTCTCGGTCGAGCTGCGCTCGGGTGAGATCCCGGTTGAGTGCCCCCCGCTCGGCTTGTCGCTTGCGCGCCGCCTCCACCCGCGGAGCCACCGCAGACGTCGGTTCCCCTGTCGGTCCCTGCAGCTCGTCGGCGCTCAGCCGGCGCACAGCGACCCGCAGGTCGAAACGGTCGAGCAACGGGCCCGAGATCCGGCGCCGGTACCGCCGGAGTGTCGCCGGGGAGCATTGGCACGCCTGAACCCGCTCCCCGGCGTAGCCGCAAGGGCATGGGTTGGTCGCCGCGACCAGCTGCACCGCGGCCGGCAAGTTCACCGACATTCCCCGCCGGGCGATCGTCACCTCCCCTTCTTCGAGCGGCTGCCGCAGGGCGTCGAGCGAGCGGGCAGGGAACTCGCCCAACTCGTCGAGGAACAACACGCCGTGGGAGGCGAGGGAGATCTCGCCGGGAACCACCGTGCCCGTGCCACCCCCGATCAACGCGGCGAGGCTGGCGGTGTGGTGAGGCGAACGAAATGGCGGAGTGCGGTCGACGCCCCGGGTCCTCCCCGCAGCGGCCCACACGCACGCCGCCGCCAGGGCCTCGTCGTCGGTGAGCGGAGGGAGCAACCCACCCAACCTGTGCGCGAGCATGCTCTTGCCAGAGCCGGGAGGCCCGTGGAGAAAGAGGTGGTGTCCTCCTGCTGCGGCTACCTCCAGCGCACGCCGGGCGAGCGGCTGACCCCGCACATCGGCGAGGTCGGGAGCGCTGGGACGGGGGCGGTGGGCTGGCTCGACCGTTCGTCGCCGTGCCTCTCCCGAAACCACCGCCACCGCTTCCGCCAAGGTTCTAACCGGCACTACGTCGGCGCCCATCACCGACGCCGCCTCCGATGCCACCTCGTCGGCGACGAGGCAGGGGACGCCCATCCGGGAAGCGACGATCGCCGCCCCCAAGGCGCCCCTGCCGGCGCGCACCGAGCCGTCGAGGGCCAGCTCGCCCAAGGCGACGACTGGACGGGCGGGGATCGTGCCGGCGGCCCCCAGCACCCCGAGGGCGATCGGGAGGTCGTAGTCGGCTCCCCCCTTGGGCAGGTCGGCGGGCGCCAGGTTCACCGTTATGCGTCGCGCCGGAAACGACATGGACGACGAGGCCACCGCCGCCCTCACCCGTTCCTTCGCCTCCCGCACCGCCGTGTCCGGCAGGCCGCTCAGCTTGAAGACATCCTTGGCTCCTCCCACGTGTGCCTCCACCCGCACCGGACGCGGCTCGGCTCCGACCATCGTCACGGAAGTCGTCTCGGCGAACATGTCGCCGAACCTACGTGGTGGTCACCTCGCTGAACAGGGGTGCGTCTAGTCGAGGCCGCGCTCAGCCAGGTACTCCCTGGAGAGACGCTTGGGCGCCTGCGTGACCCAAGCCTCCACGATCACTTCTTCGAGGTCCTCCACCGACGCCGCGTCGAGGTCCACGAGCACCGCCGGATAGCCATCGAAGTGCGGGGTGGTGAAGAACACGTCGGGGTCGTCGGCGATCAGTGCCTCCTTCACCCCCACGTCCGGGGTGCGGACGCCCAGGACGGGGCCCTCGGGCGCCGCCTCGCCGAGAGCTTCGTAATCGGAGCGGCGCAGCGGCCGTTCCCACGCCACCGGCTTTCCTCGCACCCGCCAGGACCCGTTCGTTTCCACGACCTCGGGCAGAGCACCGGCGATGCGCCTGACGTCTTCCCAGGTGGCCACGTCCCCTCCTTTCGGGCCCACCCGGCCCGACCCTAGCGACCGCTGAACTCCGGCGGCCTCTTGTCCACGAACGCCTGGACACCTTCGGCGAAGTCCTCCGTGGATAGACAGATCGACTGCGACTGCCCCTCCCAGGCCAAGGCCTCGGAGAACGAGACGCCCCACGTCGCGTCGATGACCTGCTTGGCGAACATCTGCGCCACCGGAGCGCCGGCGAGAAAGGATTCAGCGATCTCCGCCGCCCTGTCTTCGAGCGCCTCGGGCTCCACGAGTTCCAGGCACAACCCGATGCGCCGAGCCTCGTCCGCTTCGACGATGCGCCCCGACAACGCCAACTCCTTGGCGCGCTGCGTACCGACGACCCGGGGCAGGAGCCACGATCCTCCGAAGTCCAGGGTGAGTCCTCGCCGCACGAAGATCTCGGAGAACCGGGCACGGGTGGTGGCGATCACGACGTCGCATCCGAGCGCCAGGTTCATCCCGGCTCCCACCGCCACGCCGTCGACGGCCGCGATCGTGGGTTTCGTCGCGCGGTGGAGAGCCGTTGCGGCGGCGGCCACTTCCTTCATGCGCCGGTGCCGCTCGATCAGCGGCGCATCGCCTGCCATGGCGGGATCCAGCTCAGCTCCCGCACAGAAGTCCTCGCCATCGCCGCGGACGACGAGGACGCGGGCTTCCGATCGCTCGAAGTCCTCGAGGGCCTCCTTCAGCTCGGCCCAACCCCCCGGGGGCACTGCGTTCTTGCGCCCGGGATTGGACAACGTCAGCCAGCGGATCGGACCCGCGTCCTCGCTCGACACCCAGCTCATGGCCCGTGACGGTAACCGGCTCGGCCTGGATCGGCCGCGACTCCGTCTACTGTGGTCCGCATGGGTTTCAACCCGTTCCGTGAGCAGAAGAGGGGGATCATCGACGTCGCCCTCCTCGTGACGGCGGTGGCGGTCACCGTCGCCCTGGTCGCATGGGGCTTCTTCGGGGGGTGACCATGCTCAGGTGGGGGCACTTCGAGGTGACGGTCACACCCGTCCAGCCATACGCCGCCCGCAAGACCTACATCTGCCCGGGATGTGAATCGGCGATCGCCCCCGGCACCTTCCATCTCGTGGTGGTCCCGGACGAGGCTCCGGACCTGCGCCGCCACTGGCATCACGGCTGCTGGCACCGTCAACAGCGGATGCAGCGGAAAAAGTGACTCAGGGCTCGCGGTACGCGAGCGCCCACCAGGCGAGAACCACTCCGAGCAGCGTCCACAGCACGACCACGATCACCGCCCGCTCGGGCGAAATGCCTGAGCCGGGCATCATCTGGGCGAACACGTCTCCTTCGAGGGTCCCCAACAACGCCGTCGAGTTGGCCGTCAGCGAGACGTTGCGGTAGGGACGCCACAGCCCGAGCAGGGACTCGCCGAACGAGAAGGCGAGGGCGGCTCCGATAGCCGGGCCGACGCTGCGCAGGAGCCCGACGAGTGCCAACCCGAGGGACACCCATGCCACTTGCACCAAGAGCGAGCTCCCGAAGATCTTCAGCCAGTCGGAGCCCGGTAGCGCCCCTTCCCCCACGGCACCCAAGGCAACCACCAGAGCGAACCCGGCGATGGCGGCAGAGATCGCCACCCACGACGCCCCCGACAGCACCAGCAGGCGGGCACCGACGTGGCGCAGCCGACGTGCCTCTCGGGTGAGGCTGGTCGCCCAGAAGGAACTCGACATCTCCGTGCCGAGCATCATCGCCGCCAGTATCAGCGGGAACCAGGTCTGGCTGATGACCTGCTGGGCACCGATGATGTAGCCGTCGGGCTTGGGGACCGGAGCGAGTCCTTCCGCCGCCTCGGGAGCGATCCGGGGAAAGACGACCACGAAGAAGGCCGTCATCGCGACGAGGACGGCGAGGATCAGCACCATGAGGAAATAGGCCTTGCGACGGAGCAGTTTGACCAGCTCGGCCCGGATCAGGTACGTCATCGTGACGTGAGCTCCAAGAAGACCTGCTCGAGGCTCTGGTTGGCCGGCACCAGAGCAGACGGGTAGATCCCTGACTCGGCCAGCGTCCGGGAGACCACCGACCCGTCCTCGGCCGTCACCCGGAGCACCGAATCGTCGCGACGGGCTTCGAGTCCGGCCATCCGCAACGCTTCGAGCGCGTCCTCGGGCCGATCGACCTCCACCCGGATCTCACGGGCTCCACCCAGCAGGTCAGGCAACGGCCCCTGGTAGCGGAGCGATCCCTGAGCGATCACCACGATGTGGTCGGCGAGGGCCTGGACGTCCGACAGGTTGTGGCTCGAGATGACGACCGTCTTTCCGTCCTCATCGACGAGGCGACGGAGGCGCTCCTTGAAAGAATGCTGACCTGCAGGATCGAGACCGTCGAGGGGCTCGTCGAGGAAGAGGACGTCGGGCTCGCCGAGCAGTGCAGCCGCCAGGGCGAGTCGTTGGCGCATTCCCTTCGAGTAACCACTCACCGGACGGTCGAGGTCGTCGCTCAGCTCCACGAACTCGGCCAGCGTCTCGATGCGGTCGTGACCGAAACCGAGGGTGTGGGCGGCGACGACGAGATTCTGACGACCGCTGAGCGGACGGAGCAGACCCGGCTCGTCGACGATCGCGCCGACCCGCTTGACGATGCGGGCGAGATCTCGGTCGATCGACATGTCGCCGACACGGGCGGTTCCCGCATCGGGGCGGCTCAGACCGAGCAGGATCCGAAAGGTCGTGGTCTTGCCGGCGCCGTTGGGCCCCAGGAATCCCGACAATCGGCCGGACGGGAATTCGAGCGACAGCCCGTCGAGAGCGACCGTGGCTCCGTAGCGCTTGCGCAGATCGGTGGCGACGACATCCATCAGGCGGCCCCCCTCACCCAGCGCACCTCGGCCGCGCCGGCGCCCAGGCGGACCGCCACGAAGTCGACCCGGTAGGCGCCCACGCGCCTAGCGAGACGTTCGACCTGGGCTCGCTTGTCGGTGTCGAACGCCCCGAGCGGATCTTCGCTTCCGGTCACGGTCCTCACCTCCACGGCCACGCGGGTGTCGCCGTCGCGGGCGAGGACGTCGATCTCGCCGGCACCCACGCGGACGTTGCGAGCCACGACCTCGACGCCGTGTCTTTGCAAGAATCCGACCGCCACCCGCTCTCCGAGCTGTCCGATGTGGCGGCGGCGGTAGCTCATTCGTCCTCGGGACGAGACAGTTCTTCGATGTTGATGTCGTTGAACGTCAGCACCCTGACGTTGTTCAGGAAGCGGGCGGGTCGGAACATGTCCCACACCCAGGCATCTTCCATCAGCACCTCGAAGTACAGGGCGTCTCCCTCGGAGTGGCGCTTCACTTCGACGGCGTTGGCCAGGTAGAACCGGCGCTCGGTCTCGACCACGTACCGGAACAGCGGGAGGACGTCTTTGTACTCCCGGTAGATGGCCAGTTCCGATTCGGTTTCGTAGCGTTCGAGGTCTTCTTCCATGGTCCCTCTCGATGAGGATTAGCAGACGGTAGTGACAATCGGTCAGAGGCTGCCGAACCGGTCCAGGGGCCAGATGCGCAGGATCGCCTGCCCGATGATCTCGTCGACCGGCACCGGCCCGAAGGATCGGGAGTCGAGGCTCGAGTTGCGGTTGTCGCCCATCAAGAAGACGTGGCCCTCGGGCACCGTTTCCGGGCCGAACGAGCCGCGGATCTCCGATTCGAGGAGATACGGCTCCTCCATCGGCACCCCGTCTATGTGCAGCCGGCCGTCGACGACTTCGACCGTCTGGCCTTCCACCGCAACGACGCGTTTGATCAGGTCCACCTCGGGCCGGGATCTCACGCCCACCGCCTCGAGGACGGAGCGGATCACGGCCTCGGGGATCGTCTCCTGGAGTTGTTCGTCGGTGAGCGCGGGGTTGAGGATGACTACCACGTCTCCCGCCTCCGGCTCCCCGAAGCGGTAGGCGAGTTTGTTGACGATCACCCGATCGTTGATCTCGATCGTCGGCAGCATGGACTCGGACGGGATGTAGAACGGCTGGATGAGGAAGGTCTTGACGACCACTGCCACGGCGAGCGCCGTGAACAGAAGACCCGGTAGCTCCAACCAGATCGGAGTCTTGCGGGTCTCGCTCTCGGGGATCTCCTCCGGTCCCGCCCGCTCCTCCAAGGGAACGCTCAGTCCCGCAGCTCCTTGATCCGCGCCGACTTGCCGGTGCGCTCTCGGAGGTAGTACAGCTTCGACCGTCGGACGTCGCCCCGCCGCACCACCTCGATCTTGTCGATGATCGGCGAGTGGAGCGGGAACACGCGCTCGACTCCCACTCCGAAGCTGATCTTGCGCACGGTGAACGTGGCGGTGGCGCCACCACCGTGGCGGGCGATGACCACGCCCTCGAAAACCTGGATCCGCTCGCGCCCGCCCTCGACGACGCGCACGTGCACCTTCACGTTGTCACCGGCGCGAAAGCTGGGGATGTCGTCGCGCAGCTGGGCGTTCTCGAGTAGCTGCAGATCGTTCATGGGGGCTCCTGGTCGGTCTGTGCTTGTCGGGGCGCCTCGCCGGACGAGACGGCAACAGGCGACCCGCGGAAATTTCGAAGAAGGTCGGCGCCCGCGAACGCGGACACGGGAGGAAAGTGTATCAGCTATCCGATCTCGCTACGAACCGCTCCCACAGATCCGGTCGTCTCTCCTCGGTTCGTCGCCGACGTTGCTCCTCGCGCCAGGAGGCGATTCGGGCGTGGTCGCCCGACAGAAGCACGTCAGGGACCTTCTGTCCCTGAAACTCGGCCGGCTTCGTGTAGACCGGCTCTTCGAGGAGGCCGTCCCTGAAGGACTCGTGTGCAACCGACTCCGGATTGCCGACGACCCCCGGCAACAGGCGGGTCACGGCTTCGATCACCACGAGAGCCGCCGCCTCTCCGCCGGCGAGCACGTAGTCGCCGATAGAAATCTCCTCGTCGATGTGGGAGTCGATGACCCGCTGGTCGACCCCTTCGTACCGCCCGCAGACCAGCGTGAGGTGCTCCAATGTGGCGAGCCGGTCGACGACCGTCTGATCGAGAGGGATCCCCGCCGGGCTCATCAGCACCCGATGCGAGTCGGCCAACGGTTCGAGGGTGGCGACGAGCGGCTCGACCCGCATCACCATCCCGGCCCCGCCGCCGTAGGGCGTGTCGTCGACTTGACGGTGCCTACCGAGCCCATGGCGGCGGATGTCGTGGATGTCGACCGTGAGAATGCCTGCGTCGATGGCGCGCTTGACCAGCCCCACGTCGAGAGGACCGGTGAAATACGGCGGGAAGATCGTCGCCACGGATATCCGCATCACCATCAGCCTAAGGCGAAGCCCTTACCCTGTCGTCGTGCGTCGTCTGGTCCCGTGCATCGTGTCGATCTTGCTGCTCACCGCGTGCGTGGATGAGGCATCTCCTCCAGTCACCTCCGCTCCGACGACGTCGTCGACTTCGACGTCCCTCACCCGCGACACCGCGAACACACCGACGACGACCATCGCCGAGGACGCATGCCCGGCAGGCGACGTCATGCTGGCCGACGGCGGGCTGGCCGATTTCGACCCCCCGTCATCGGATGCGACTCGCATCGCCGGCATCGGTTGGCGAGCCTCCGGTGATTGCCAGCTGTTCACGATCAGCTTCGCCACCGAAGACGGCGCGCCGGCGACGACTCCACCGGCGTTGTCCGCCCGACTGTTGCGCACAGCCGGGGTGTTGAGGGTCGAGACGTCGGCGACCAACTCCGTCGTAGCCGACCAGCTCGTCGAGTCCGGGCCGGTCGAGCGCATCTTCGTCCCGGTGACCGAAGAAGGCACCCGGTTCGTGGACCTGGTTCTCGGTGGGCCGGTGGTGGCACGTGCGCGGCTGCAGACTTCACCGGCCCGGGTGGAGATCGAGTTGCAGCCAGGCGGACCGGAGCTCATCGGCCACCCGCTCATGACCGGCAGGCTCGTGGTCGTCGAGCCGGGATCGGCCGCCGTAGCTTCTTCCGTCCTTGACGTGACCGGCTACTCGACGGGTGACTCGGCGACGTTCGACCTCACGATCAACCGGGGTGGCCAGCCGCTCGTCGAGACCGCACTCGAGACCCGCGAGAGCCCGGGTGTGTGGTCGGCTTTCAACGTGATGATCCAGGTGGGAGTCGATGCTTACGACACCCTGCAGGTGGTGGACGAGAACGGGTCGGTGGTGGCGGCCATTCCGTTCAGTCGATGAGCCCCGGCGGAGGCTCGATCACGATCCTTCTGCTGTCGAGGTCCACCTCGGGGACGATGTCCTCCACGAAGGGGACGCTGATCGTCCGATCGCCGACAGCCACCACCAGCCGGTCTTGACCGAGACCGATCTCCACGCCGACGACGTGGCCGATCGTCTCGCCGGCCGGTCCGACCACTTCCATGCCCACCAGCTCGTCGGGCCAGAACTCGCCCTCCTCGAGTGGCCGCCGAACCGCCGCAGGGATGAAGAGATCCCGGCCGCGCAGGCCTTCGGCCTCGTTGCGGTCGCTGACCTCTCGGAAGGTGACGAGGGGGAGGCGATCCGTCGGCTGGAATGTCGCCACGGTGAGGGTGGAACCGTCCTCCAGGTGGACCACCGCCCCGGTCGCGAAACGCACATCGGGGCGGTCGGTGAACACCTCGATGACGACCGAGCCTCTGAGTCCGTGCGGGCGGACCACCCGGCCCACGACGACGCGATCGTTGGAATGCTCAGTCGACAAACTCGACTTGGGCCGTCACGCCTTCTTCGTCGGCGGCCGCAGTGGCGACGGTCCGGATCGCCCGGGCGACGCGGCCACGTCGTCCGATCACCCGCCCCATGTCTCCCTTGGCAGTGCGAACCTCGGCGAGGACCTCGTCGGGCCCTTGTTCGATGATGGTGACCTCGACGTCGTCGGGATTGTCGACGATCTCCCTGACCACGTACTCCACGACCCGCTCGACGATCTCGCCCTTCGCCACGTCAGCTCTCCTCGGACTCGGGTGCCTCGTCGGACGCCTCTGCCTCGGCTTCCTCGTCGGCGGCCTCCGCAGCCGCTTCCTCCGAGGAAGCCTCTGCGCCATCGGTTTCGGCGGCAGGCTCCTCGGCAGCCTCGGCTTCCGGGGCGGATTTCTCTTCCACCCGCGCCCCGACGGTGTGGATCTTGCCTGCCTTGATCTTGAACTCCGTGAGGGCCCCCGACACTTCCAGGATCTTGGCTGCTGCCTCGGTCGGCTGGGCGCCCTTGCGCAGCCAATCCACGGCCTTCTCGGTGTCGATGTCGATCAGCGACGGCTCTTGGCGCGGGTCGTAGTGCCCGATGAGGTCGATGTAGCGACCGTCACGGGGAGCGCGTCCGTCCATCACCACTACGCGGTAGTAGGGCGACTTGGTCTTGCCCATCCGCATCAACCTGATCTTGACGGCCATCAACTCACCTCTCGTGGCCACGACTCCGGAATGCGCGGCCGTTCATCGTCGTCTCTTGTCGGATTGCCGGACGCCTCGCAGAGAAAGATGAGAGGGCCCGGGAAACCCGCAAAGCATAGCAACGGGATCGACGAGAACCTATCCGGGCTCACCGGCGTCTACCGGCGCCGAAACCCGTCAGACCGGCGAGGCCCTTGCCGGTGAAGGTCTTCATCATCTTCTGGGCGTCGGCGAACTGACGCAAGAGCTTGTTCACGTCCTGGGGGCTCGTCCCCGAACCCGCCGCCACCCGACGCTTGCGGCTGCCGTTCATGATCTTCGGATTCCGGCGCTCGTCCGGCGTCATCGAGTAGATGATCGCCTCGATTCGCTTGATCTCCTTTTCGTCGATCTCGACGTTCTTCAGCGCCGACGCCGCCCCGGGGAGCATGGCCAGGAGGTCCTGCAGCGGGCCCATCTTCTTCATCTGCTGGAACTGGGCGAGGAAGTCCTCGAGGGTGAAGTCGCCCTTCATCATCTTCTCGGCTGCCTTCTCGGCTTCCTGTGCGTCGAAGGTCGCCTCTGCCTTCTCGATCAGGGTCAGCACGTCGCCCATCCCGAGGATGCGCGAAGCCATCCGATCCGGGTGGAAGGGCTCGAGGTCGTCGAGACCCTCGCCGACACCAGCGAATTTCACCGGCGCCCCCGTCACTTCCCTCACCGAAATCGCCGCACCGCCTCGGGCATCACCGTCGAGCTTGGAGAGGACGATGCCCGTCAGATTCGTGTGATCCACGAACCCCTTGGCGACGTTGACGGCGTCCTGGCCGGTCATGGCGTCCACTACCAGGAGCGTCTCGTCGGGCTCGGCCACCTTGGCGATGTCGGCTAGCTCTCTCATCAGAGCGTCGTCGATCTGGAGACGTCCTGCCGTGTCGACGATCACGACGTCGTGTCCCGCCCGAGCCGCCTCCTTGAGAGCGGCCTTGACCACCCGTGCCGGCTTCGACTTGCGCTCGGCGTAGACCGGCACGCCCACACGCTGTCCGAGGGTCTCCAGCTGGTCGATGGCGGCGGGTCGCTGCAAGTCGGCCGCCACCAGGAGCGGTCGGCGCCCCTTCCCCTTGAGGTGCCTCGCCAGCTTGCCGGCTGACGTGGTCTTCCCCGAGCCCTGGAGGCCCACCATGAGGATCACCTGCGGAGGGCTCGACTGACGGAGCGTGGCCGCCTCACCCCCCAACGTCTGCACGAGCTCCTCGTGGACGATCTTGATGACCTGCTGGCCGGGCGTGAGGCTCTTCGAGACATCGGCTCCCAGGGCCCGCTCCCTCACGCGAGCCAGGAACGTCTTGACGACCGCGACGTTGACGTCCGCCTCGAGGAGGGCGAGACGCACCTCGCGCAGGGCAGCGTCGACGTCCGCCTCGGACAGGCGACCCTTGCCCCGGAGCGCGGAGAAGATGCCCTCGAATCGTTGGGTGAGTGAGTCGAACATCGACACTCCACGCTACCGGAAGGGGCCTCTGACCGAGAACGTGATGGACCGATCGACGACCCACTGAACCTATGTTTAGATTGCTGAACATGCGTTCAATGGATCCGCCTTCGAGCGACCTCACGGCGGAGGCGCGAATCCGCCAGGCCGCCATCGAACTGTTCCCCGTGGACGGCATCGATGGCACCACGATTAGGGCGGTCGCGGCGGCGGCGTCGGTGTCGCCCGCCCTCGTCCTCCACCACTTCGGCTCGAAGCAGGGCCTGCTGGACGCCTGTGACGATTACGTCGTGGACCTCGTCCGCACGACCAAGGCTCAGGCGGTGGCGGACGGATCCGCCACGGACCCCGGGTTCGTCGCTTCCATGTACCGGATGGCCCCGCCGATCGTCCGGTACCTGGGTTGGTCGTTGTCCCGAGGCGCATCCGCCGCCGCCCGGCTGTTCGACGACTTGGTCCGAGAGTCGGAACACCTGCTCTCGGTGGCCGAACGGCAAGGGCTCGTGCGCAGGTCACCCGATCCTCATGGCCGGGCGGTAGTGATCCTGACGATGCAGCTCGGGTTCGTCGTACTCAACGAGCACGTCTCGCGAGCTCTGAAGACGGACGTTTTCGGGCTCGAGGGGCTGATGCGTGTCACCGAGCGCCAGATGGAGCTGTTCGGCGAGGGACTCTTCACCGCCGAGTCGATGCGCGAGACATCACAGGCCCTCGACGAGGCGGCGACATTGCTGAGAGATGGGAGAGAACATGGCGGATGAAGCGATCCTGACCGGCGGCCTGACGAAGAGCTATGGGCCGGTGCTGGCTCTCGACCGGCTCGACCTCGAAGTGCGGAGGGGGGAGATCTTCGGGTTCCTAGGGCCCAACGGGGCCGGAAAGACGACGGCGATCCGCCTCTTCCTCGACATCCTGCGTCCCGACGCCGGCGTGCTCTCCGTGCTGGGGCTGGACCCCCGCGCCCAGGGAGTCGAAGTGCGAAGGCGAATCGGGTACCTGCCGGGCGATTTCACGGTCGAGGGCAATCAGACCGCACGACATCTCCTCACCTATCTCGGCAACCTCCGAGGCGGCGTGCCGAAACGGAGTATCGAAGACCTGGCCGAGCGGCTGGTGCTCGACCTGGATACGAAGATCCGAAACCTGTCCAAAGGAAACCGCCAGAAAGTCGGCTTGATCCAGGCATTCATGCACGAGCCGGAGCTTCTGATCCTCGACGAGCCCACGAGCGGCCTCGACCCTCTCATGGCCCGGGAGTTCCTGTCGATGACGACCCAAGCGCGCGACGCGGGCCAGACCGTCTTCATGTCGTCGCACATCCTCAGCGAGGTCCAGCAGGTGGCGGACCGAGCGGCGATCATCCGCCGGGGCAGGCTCATCGCCGTCGACGAGGTGGACTCCCTGCGGGCGAAGTCGGTACGCCGAGTTGAGGTGACGTTCGACGAGCCGGTCGATCCATCCGAGTTCGCCGCCATCGATGGGGTGTCCGACCTCGACGTCGAAGACGGAGTGCTCCGCTGCCGGTTGCTGGGCGAGGCCGACGCGTTGGTCAAGGCGGTCGCCCGCTACCGGGTGCGCGACTTCATCTCCGAGGAGCCGGACCTCGAGGAGTTGTTCTTCCACTACTACACGGAGGAGTCGGAAAGTGTTTCGTGACGTCTGGACCAAGACGCTGTGGGACCACCGCCGCGCCCTGTTCGGCTGGGCGATCGGGTTGATGGCGGTCACGGTCGTCTACGGCGCCTTCTACCCCTACATGGTCGACCCCGCCTATGCCGATCTCCTCGAGACTCTCCCGGCGGGCCTGACCGAGGCGATGGGTTGGGAGGACTTCACTTCGGCGGAGGGATACATGGGTGCGGCCGTGTTCGGCGTTCTCGGCCAAGTCCTGACCGTGATCATGGCGGTGGGACTCGGAGCGAAGATGATCGCCGGGGACGAGGAGACAGGAGGGATCGAGTTGCTCATCGCTCATCCTGTGAGCCGGACTCGGGCGGTGGCCCAACGGGCCGTGTCGCTGGCCCTCTCGATGTTGGTGGCCGCTGCGGCCGTCTTCGTGGCGGTCTGGGGTCTCAGCGAGCCGATCGACCTCGGTATCCCGACCGCCAGCCTGGCGGCAGCGTCGGCGCAGATGGCGCTGCTGGGCTTGGTCTTCGGAGCCTTGGCCGTGGCCATCGGGGGGATCCGGGGCCGACGGGGGCTGGTGATCGGCGCCACCGCCGCAGTGGCGGTGTTGGCCTATCTGGCCGACACCGTCGCCCCGATGGTGGAGGAAATCGCCTGGATGGAGGACCTGTCGCCCTTCGACTGGTATGACCCCACGACCGTCCTCCGCGAAGGCCTGATGGTCGGAGACGCCCTGCTGTCGCTCGGAGTGGCGGTCCTCTTGTTCGTCATCTCCGTCCTCGCCTTCAACCGGCGCGACATCGGAGTCTGATCGAACCGGTCTGCGCACAGCAGCGGGATAACCTCCTCCGGGTGATCGACCGGGACCAGGCACTCCGCGCCGACATACGTCGGTTGGGAGCCCAGCTCGGGGAGACGTTGACGCGCCAGCACGGCTCCCGACTCCTCGAGCTGGTGGAGGAGGTGCGCAGCCTGACCAAGGCGGGACGCCAGTCCGACAGCCGGGAACCGGTCGAGCGGCTGGATGGTCTCCTCGAGACGCTCGACCTCGAGGAGACCATCCAGCTGATGCGGGCGTTCACGACCTACTTCTATCTGGCCAACGTCGCCGAGCAGGTCCACCGCGTCGAGGACCTGGCGGACAAGGAGGAACAGCACCGCCTCCCCGTGACGGTGGATCGTGTCCTCGCCTCCGGCATCGACCCCGCACTCGTCGAGGACGTCCTCTCCCGTCTCGAACTGCGCCCGGTCTTCACCGCCCACCCGACGGAAGCGGCGCGGCGAACGATCCTGACGAAACTGCGCACCCTCGCCGACCTGCTCGACGAGCGTCTCGATCCCCGGTCCACCGAATACGACCACGCCCGGATCGACCGACGGGTGGCCGAGCTGATCGACCAGATCTGGCAGACAGACGAGCTTCGGCAGTTCCGTCCCGAGCCCATCGACGAAGCCCGCTCGATGGCGTTCTATCTGGACCAGCTGTTCATCGACGTGCTGCCGACGCTGGGGGAGGCTATCGACGTCGAACTGGACCGCCTCTCCCCCGGCTTCCATGCCCCGATCCGTTTCGGAACCTGGGTGGGTGGCGACCGGGACGGCAACCCGCACGTGACGCCCGGGGTCACCCTGCGTGTGCTCGAGATGCAGCACGACCGGGGCCTGCGCAACCTCATCGCCGCCGTGGAAGATGTCGCCGAAGAGCTGTCGACGTCGGAGCGCATCCAAGCCATCTCCCCGGAGTTGCGGCAGGCGCTCGAAGAAGACCGACGTCTCCTGCCCTCGGTTTGGGCGCGGTTCAGCCGTCTCAATGCCGGCGAGCCCTACCGGCTCAAGTGCGCCTACATCCACCAGCGCCTCATCAACACCCGGCAGCGGATCCTCGAGGGATCGCGGCACGAGCCCGGCCTGGACTACCGCGGACCGGACCAACTCCTGGCCGAGCTGGAGCTGATGCGGGACAGCCTCATGGCTCACAACGGCGCGCTCATCGCCGAAGGAGTGCTGGCGCGGCTCATCCGCAACGTCGTCACCTTCGGGTTCCACATGGCGACGATGGACGTTCGCGAGCACGCACGCCGCCACGAGGAGGCAGTGGAGGCGCTCTATGCCCGCCTGGGAGTCGACTACGCCGGGATGAGCGCCGAGGAGAGGACCAGCCTCCTCTCCCGTGAGATAGAAGGGCTGCGTCCGCTGTCCTCTCCGGCAACCAGGCTGAACGAGCGAGCAGAGGCCACCTTGGACGTCTTCCACGCCATACGGAAGGCCCACCAGCGCTACGGCGAGCAGGTGATCGAGTCGTACATCGTCTCGATGGCCGCCGGTCCCGACGACGTGCTCGAAGCCGTGGTGCTCGCACGAGAGGCCGGCCTCGTCGACGTCGGCGCCGAGGTTGCCCGGATCGGGTTCGTCCCGTTGGTGGAGACCATCCCCGATCTGCGCCGGGCCGGGGAGCTCCTGGACCAGCTCTTGTCGGTGCGCGCCTACCGCCGGCTGGTGGAACTGCGGGGGAACGTACAAGAGGTGATGCTGGGCTACTCCGACTCCAACAAAGCCGGTGGGATCACGACTTCACAGTGGGAGATCTACAAGGCACAGAAGGCGCTTCGCAACGCCGCCAGCCGCCACGGGGTGACGTTGCGCCTGTTCCACGGCCGCGGCGGTACCGTCGGCCGGGGAGGCGGACCCACCCACCAGGCCATCCTGGCCCAGCCTTTCGGGACGATCGACGGGGCGATCAAGCTCACGGAACAGGGCGAGGTGGTGTCCGACAAGTACGGACTCCCCGAGCTCGCCAGTCGCAATCTGGAGCTGGCGACGGCGTCGGTGTTGGAGGCGTCGCTTCTCCATCGCGAGTCCCGCCAGCCCAGGGAAGTATTGGATCGCTGGACGGAGGCGATGGAGGCGTTCTCGGAGGCCGCTCATCGTGCCTACCGGCGCCTGGTCGAAGACCCGTCGCTCGTGCCGTACTTCCTGTCCTCGACCCCGGTGGAGGAGCTCGCCGAGATGAACATCGGGTCGCGCCCCTCCCGCCGGCCGGAGGGCGGCGGGACGCTCGACGACCTGCGGGCCATCCCGTGGGTCTTCGGCTGGACCCAGTCCCGCCAGATCGTTCCCGGCTGGTACGGGGTCGGGTCGGGCCTCCTGGCGGCACGGGAAGCGAACTACGGGCCGGTGCTGGACGACATGTATGAGAAGTGGCTGTTCCTCCAGACGTTCCTCTCGAATGTCGAGATGACCCTCTTCAAGACCGATCTGGAGACGACTCGCCGCTATGTCGACCGTCTCGTCGAGCCGAAGCATCGCCACATCTTCGAGATGATCCACGAGGAGTACGAGCGGACGGTCGACGAGGTGATCCGCCTGACGGGCCAGACGGAGCTCTTGTCGTCCAACCCGCTCCTGCGCCGGACACTGCAGGTGAGAGACGCCTACCTAGATCCGATCAACCATCTCCAGGCGTCACTCCTCGCCCGGGCTCGCCGGACAAGCACTCCTGACCCGTTGTTGCAGCGTGCGATCCTCCTCACCGTCAACGGGATCGCGGCCGGCATGAGGAACACGGGTTGAAGCGGGGTTTCGACGAAGCCGTCCTCGAAGTGCTCCGGCGCCTGCAGCCCGGTGAAGTAGTCACATACGGCGAGGTGGCCGAAGAAGCAGGTTTCCCGGGGGCGGCCCGGGCGGTGGGCACCTTCCTGCGTCGCACCGGCGAGCAGGTTCCCTGGTGGCGGGTGGTCGCCTCCGGTGGGCATCTGCGGGCGCCCGACCGCCGCTTGCAGACCGAACTGCTGCGCAGCGAAGGCGTGACGGTCCGCCGGGGGCGCGTCGTGGCCGCCGGGCATGTCCGCCAACCGACGGGATAGGCTGGATCCACCTGCCCACCAAGAGCGAGAGATGAATGCGGTCGAACTGATCGAGCGGAAACGCGACGGGCAACGCCTCACGGACGACGAGATCCGCTGGCTGATCGAGGCCTACACGGATGGCACGGTCGCCGACTACCAGATGTCGGCCATGGCGATGGCCATCTTCTTCAATGGCCTGGACAACGAGGAGCTGGCTGCGTGGACCGGTGCCATGCTCAACTCGGGTGAGGTCCTCGACCTGTCGGATATCGACAAGCCGAAGATCGACAAGCACTCGACCGGCGGCGTCGGAGACAAGGTGTCGATCCCACTCGCCCCGATCGTCGCCGCCTGCGACGTGGCCGTGCCGATGATGTCGGGCCGCGGGTTGGGGCACACCGGTGGCACGCTCGACAAGCTGGAGTCGATTCCGGGTTTCACCGCCCAACTCGATCCGCAGGCCTTCCGCGACGTCCTCACCCGGGTCGGTTTCGTGATGGCCGGCCAGTCCGAGACCCTCGTGCCGGCCGACCGCAAGCTCTATGCCCTGCGTGATGCCAGCGGTACCGTCCCTTCGATCCCGCTGATCGCTTCCTCGATCATGTCGAAGAAGCTCGCCGAGGATCTGGACGGATTGGTCCTGGACGTGAAGGTCGGCGAGGGCGCCTTCATGCCCGACATGGATCGGGCGCGACAGCTCGCCGAGACGATGATCGGGATCGGCAGGTCCCACGACCTCGCAGTGACGGCGTTGATCACCGACATGAACCAGCCCCTCGGACGCATGGTGGGCAACGCCAACGAGATCGCCGAGTCGATCGACGTCCTGACCGGAGAAGGCCCTGAGGACCTCGTGGAGATCACCGTCGCCCTGGCCGAAGAGATGTTGGCTCTCGCCGGGAAGGGCGACCCAGGCTCCGAAGTGAGACAGGCTCTGGACTCCGGCGCCGCATTGGAGAGATTCGAGGCGATGGTCGAGGCGCAAGGAGGAGACCCCCGGGTCGTCTCTGATCGCTCGGTCCTCCCGTCCGCTCCCGAGCGGACTCCCATCGAGGCCCAGACCGGCGGCTACATCGCGGCGTGCGACGCCCGTGCGATCGGCATCGCCGCGATGCGTCTCGGGGCGGGCCGCGAGCGCAAGGAAGACTCCATCGACCCGGGAGTGGGCATCGAGGTGGTGGCGAAGATCGGGGACGAAGTGTCCCCCGGCGACGTCCTGGCGGTGCTCCATCACCGGCCGGGCGACATCAGCGACGCGATCGAGCGAGCCAGCTCGGCGTGGGAGATCTCCGAGCAGCCGACGACGGCACCGCGGCTGATCCACGAACGGATCGAGGCCTGAGGCGCCGGCCTAGTATTTGAGTGCGCACTCAATATTTGTGGCATAGTTAGCATCGCCACAGCTACAAAAAGGAGGAGCCCGCATGCAGGTGGTCGTCTGCGTGAAGCAGATCCCCGACCCCTCCGGCACCTACACCCTCGATCCCGAAACGCACTTCCTGGTCAGGCCAGACGAACAGGTGCTGGACGACACGGACCGGTACGGCGTCGAGATGGGGTTGCAGATCGCCCAGGAGCACGGAGGAACCGTGACGTTGGTGTCGATGGGCCCCAAGGGATCCATGCAGGGAATCCGTCAGGCCCTCGCCATGGGGGCCGACCGAGCCGTGGTCGTGGACGACGCCGACCTGAAGGGCTCCGACGCCCTCACCACTGCCAAGGTGTTGGCTGCCGCGATCCAGCGGACCGGGTTCGATCTCGTGATCACCGGAACCGAGTCCACCGACGGCTACGCCGGTGTCATCCCCCAGATGATGGCCGAGTTGCTCGACGTTCCCGCTCTGACCTACGCCACCGAAGTGAAAGCGGGCGACGGCAGCGTGACGATCCATCGCCAGACCAGCGCCGGATACGACGTGGTCGAAGCGTCGCTGCCTGCAGTCGTGTCGGTGACAGCCGGGGTGGTCGAGCCTCGCTACCCGACCTTCAAGGGAATCATGGACGCCAAGAAGAAGGAGGTCGAGGAACTGACCGCCTCCGATCTCGGCGTCGACAGGACCCTGCGCCAGCGCGTGACCGCCGTCGAGCCCACCCCCGAACGCGAGGCCGGCATGAAGATCGAGGACGACGGCGAGGCGCACCTCAAGGTCTTGGAGCTCCTCCAGCAGAAGAAGGTGATCTGAGATGGCAGTCGTGTGGGTTTTCATCGAGGAAGAAGGCGGCGCCCCGGCAACGGTCGGCCTCGAGCTCTTGACGAAGGCTCGGTCGCTCGGAGAGGTGACCGTCGTCTACGCCGGAGCCGGCTCGGAGCAGGCCTTCGCCACGCTGGGCGAGCACGGCGCCGGCCGCGTCCTCCACGCCGATCCGGGCGATGCGCTCCCCTCCGCTCCCGTGGCCGCCGCATTGGCCGCCGCCTGCGAGGCCGAAGCACCCGACCTCATCCTGTTCGGACAGACGTACACCGATAGGGACGTCGCCGGACGCCTCGCTGCCCGATTGGACCGACCCGTTCTCTCCAACGCATCCGACGTGAAACTGGGCGAAGGCGCGGTCGTGACGACCCACGAGATCGGCGGCGGCACCCAGATCGCTACCGCCGAGGTGGCGGGCGAGGAGCCCCACATCGTCCTCGTGCGGCCCAAGTCGTTCCCGGCGGAGCCGGTGGGTGGGGGCGTCCCCCAGGTCGAAGAGCTGGAGTTGCCCGAAGTCGGCCGTTCGGCCGCTCGGGTGGTCGAGCGCCACGTCGAGGAACGCGAAGGCCCTCAGCTCGAGGACGCGGCGGTCATCGTGGCGGGCGGACGCGGACTGGGCTCGGCGGACGCCTTCGACATGGTCGAGAAGCTGGCCAAGCGGTTGAACGCCGCCACAGGAGCCACTCGTGCCATCGTCGACGCCGGCTGGGTCCCTTACGCCAAGCAGGTGGGCCAGACGGGCAAGACCGTGAAGCCCGACGTCTACATCGCGGCCGGAATCTCGGGAGCGATGCAGCACCTCGTCGGCATGAAGGACTCCAAGACGATCATCGCCATCAACAAGGACCCCGACGCGCCGATCTTCTCGATCGCCGACCTGGGCATCGTCGGCGACGTCCACAGCGTCCTTCCCAAGCTGATCGAGGCGTTGGAGTCACGCTGACATCAGTCGAGGGCCCGCCCGATGGCGACGGTCTCCACGCTGTCGCCATCGGGCGAGGTCCCCACGACCATCAAGAAACCACCCGCGGCGTACAGGTCCACGTCGCCTGCGGTCGATCGACCGCTGATCTCGTCCCACACCGACTCGCTCCACTCGGTGCCATCGGTGCTGTGGAGGATCCTGGGTCCGGGCGAGGGCTGCGGCGTGAAGAGCGGTGAGACCATGCTCATCCATCGTTCGATCGACATCGAGTACGACCCACCGTCGTTCTCGAACACCACGTTCTGATCCGACAATTTGGCTGTCGATCCGGGATCCCGTTCCCTCCAGATGATCTGGCCGTCCCGGATGAGTTCCAGTCCATCGTCCGTCTCGACGCGGTAGACGTTGCTGCCGACCAGGACCGGTCGGCTCCGTTGTTCGCTGCGCTCCTCAGGTCGCCTGCGCTCCATCAGTCCGATGCCCACTTCCCGACCGGCGACGAGCGACTGGAAGTGATCAGGACGGGGGGCCAAGGCAGGAGGCATCAGGAGTTCCGCCTCCGATGCACCGGGGCGCCACCAGAACGGTGCCGCGCTTCGCCCTGCACCGGCGAGCCCGCCCGCCCAGGGAACGACCTCGAAGGCCGTGGTGTTGACGGGCGCCAGGTCCCAAGCGGAGCCGTCGATGGAGGTCATGAGCACCCCCTCCGACAGCCCGACGTAGAGCCCGTTGTCGGTCTGGACGATCCGCTGCGGCATCGACTCGACGTGGTCGTGCGCTTCCACCGTCTCCAACGAATCGAAGTCCGCGCCGAGCCAAACCGCCCGGTGTCGTACGCCGATGACCGGCTCGTACCGAGGAAGGTCGGCGAGGGGAATCTCGGCGACCAACAACCCCGGGTTCAATCGAAGGCGCACCCGGTCGGGCCACACCTCGGCCCGGGCGTGGCCGTCGCGGAGGAGGCGCCCGAACGGCTCCGGCATGTATTGGGCGACCGGCTCGGGCCCTACCCAGCCTTGCACGACGTAGCCCTCCCCGACGCGATCGATCGACGTGACCTCGGAGACAGCCAGGTTCGGGTCTTCCACCGGTACCTCTCTGAATCCCCACCGCGATCCGTCGGGTGACGAGAAGATGAAGTTCTTCCACGACCCGGTGCTCCATCCCGAGACGGCCACGGCGAGTCCGCCATCGGAGGCGTGGACTGTGTCGATGTGCCACTCGCCGGTGATCGTGATGGGATCTTCTTCGGACCACCTGATGCCGTCGGGGCTCGTCCACACCGTCAGGCCGCGATCCTCCGACCCGAAGAGCCAGTACAGGTCTCGAAACTCCACGACGCCACCGATCTGTCGGGCGTCCCCCAGACCCACAGGTGTCGCCCACTGGAGTGTCGCCTCGACGATCCGGCCTTCGGCCATCGACGGCTGGACCGTGACGGTCGGCAGATCCGGAAGCGTCGAGGAGGGAGGGCTCAGTTCGTCCGTGGAAGACGACGACACGAGACCGATGACCACTACGACCGCGATGCCGGCCAAGGCCGCCCAGACTCCCCTCAGTGGCGGCGAAATGCTCGGCTCGTCGCTTTGCTCGTCGTCCAGGAGAACGCCGCGCCGTTCCACCTCTCCCAGAGTACGCCGATCGCGTCAGTTGAGGCCCGTGAGGTGGGGCGTTGGGAGGGTGGACCTAGGGAGTCGTGTCGGGCGGTGACTCTTCCGTCGGCGCTGTCGGAGGTTCCGGATCGGCGACTGTCGAGGTCGTCGTCGGGGCGACCGTGGTGGTGGTCGTTGCCGCCGGATCGGGGGCCGGGTCGCTCGCCACAGTTGTCGTGGTGGTCGTCGTCGTCTCGCCGTCGTCCGGCAGTGTCGTGGGGGAGGTCCCATCGGATTCCCGCTCGGTGGGGACGGTGGTCGCCGTCGGCGCAGTCGTCGTCGTGGTATCCGCGATGGTTTCCTCGTCAGTTCCGTCGCCGGCGGCCCGGGGTTCGGCGCCGGGCTCCTCTCGCGGCCACGTGCAAGTCTCGCCCGGTTCCACGATGTAGCTCGGATGGGCGTCGGAGAAGCCTTCCTCGGCATCCACGCTGTTGACGCTGACGTGGATCGGGTTCTTGCCCGGCTTGAGGAAATAGCCGCCGGGCGGACCGACGATCTTGCAGACCCACACCTTCTCGTCGGTGTCGGGATCCGTGTCTGCGAAGTCGCCTGCAGCCGTGAACGACCGAGCGAACGACCCGGAATCCGAGAAGAATGCGAACGAAGGCGAAACCGAGAGAGCGGCCAGAGCCGTCAGCACCCAGACCGCCAGTCTCGTGCTCCGGTTCATGTGAAAGCTCCCTCGTGGCGCCGGCGGGATACCGGCTCGAAGGCTTCTCTCCCGTAGCGGACGAAGCGATACCACACTCGGACCTCGGAGACGAGGATCAGGACCGACGGCACGAAGAGGGACAGCGCTATCCCTACCTTCGAGCTCATCGCCTCCACCACGAACCCCACCTTCGGAACCTGGACGACGACGCTACCTCTGACGTCGTCCGGATGGAGGGCCCACGGATCGAGTTCGTCGTTGGCGTCGCCCTTGGTGAGCACCATCCCATCGGAGTCGAACCCGACCACTCGGTGGACGACGTCGCGATCACCGTGGATGGGGTCGACGAACGTCACCACGTCTCCGACCTGCACGGGCTCGGTCGAGGGGGCGGTGAGGATGACGTCGCCCGGTTCGATCGTGGGTCGCATGGAACCGGTGACCACGGTGCGCCATTCGTGATCGGTGGCCAGAGGCAAGGCGATGACCGCCAGGGCCACCACCACGACCGCGACCTGGGCGACGGTCATTGCGGTTCGCAGCAACCGACGTCCTATCGGGTCGATGCGGAGGTGGCGGCCCCGGGCGGTCATGTTCTGATCAGGGACGGATCAGCCGGTGTAGCCGGTGATCGTGGAGAGGAAACCGAACTCGGCGTTCCTCAGGCTGTTCTGATTGGCGTTGTTGTCGACGAACTTCCCCGTGGCGCGGATGATCAGGGAGCCTCCTTCGGGAATCTCTCCGATCTGGCATCCGCGGCCGCCGTTGGCGTTGGTGAACCGATGGTCGTTCGCTCCGGCGAACGAATCCGAGTTGGCGCAGAGAGGGCTGTAGGAGCCATCCGAGTTGCGCTTCTCGTAGCGGAAGCCGAGAGCATTCATGAATGCGCGGCTGCCGCTGAAGTTGGAGTGCTTCACGAACACCGTCAGGTCACCATCGCCCACATTGTTGATCCGGTAGCAATCCACCGTTTCGTCGCCGGGGACGATGTTCTGCCACCGATCGAAGTCGGCCGGCTCGTCGAACTCCCACGGCCCGTCCCAGTTGCCGGCGCAGCCGCTCCGGACCTCGAACGTCAGATTCGGGGACCCGGCGGTGATCGTCACCTGAGCAGATCCGCTGTCAGAGAACCAGGCGAAAGCGCCTGCGGTGAGAGCGAACGCTGCCAGGCCCATGAGTACGAGAGACAGCGTGAGTCGCTTGTACATGTATACACCTCCCAATTTGCCCTTGCAGCTTCGGGCTGCATCCGGCCGGCCCAACTCACTGGTCCTCCAGTGATGATCCAGTGACTACCGATCCGCCCGCGACCGGCTGCGGGGATCGACGAAGAGTTACTCACATCCTCGTCAGACACACCTCCTTTTGCCCGCTTCCTGTTGCCCGTTCGATCCGAACCTTATGCCAAGCAACGTAGAAGATCGGTGGGACATGCGACCCAAATCGAGGTTCTGCGTACCGGCGTCCGCAGAACGATTCGCCGGATCAGACACAGATCTTCCGGTCGGCATACTGGGGGCGTGGACCTGATCCGGATCGAGGACCCCAGCGACGAGCGGATCGACCCCTTCACGCGTCTCACCGACGCCCAGCTCCGCCGCCGGCGCGAGGCGCCGGGCGGAGACCTCGCCGGCCTGTTCATCTGCGAGGGCGAATTGGTGACGCGCCGCGCCCTGGATGCCGGCTTCGAGCCCATTTCGATCCTCGTTTCCGACGACACCGTCCACCGGCTGCCGCCGGACCTGCCGACCGGTATCGATGTCTACATCGGGGCGCCTTCGCTGGTCGAAACCGTGACCGGGTTCCGATTCCACCGAGGCTTCGTGGCGGCGTTTCGTCGGCCTCCTCGACGCTCTCCGGACGATGTGCTGGCCACGGCCCGGCGGGTGATGCTGGGCGAGAACGTCACGAACCCCACCAACCTCGGAGTGATGATCCGCTCGGCCGCCGCATTGGGCATCGATGCCGTCCTGTTGGACCCGTCGAGCTGCGATCCGCTCTACCGGCGGGTGGTGAGGGTGTCGATGGCGACCGTCTTCAGCTTTCCTTTCGCCCGTCTCCCGACGTTCCCGGCCGGGTTGGACGTCGTCTCGGCTCATGGCTACCTGCTCGTCGGCCTCACGCCGGATCCCTCTGCTCCGTCGATCGGGAGCGTTCGGCTTCCTGAGAGGGTGGCTCTGGTCCTCGGGGCGGAAGGCCCGGGTCTCAGCGAGTCGACGACGCGGCGAGTGGACCATCTCGTTCGGATCCCGATGCGTCCTGGGTTCGACTCCCTCAACGTCGGCGCGGCTGCCGCCGTCGCCGCCTACGTGGTCGGCGGCCTCGACAGTGTGTCTACAGGCTGAACCGGAAGGGAAGGATCTCGTCGAGAGTGTGGCTCTTCACCATCGTTCCCGGGCCCGCAGTGACGTGGATCTCATCCACGGCGAACTCGGACATGATCTGGCGGCACCGCCCACAGGGATACGCCTCCTCCGGCGACGGCGCGTCGATGCAGGCGACGGCGATGGCGTCGATCTTCCGTACCCCGGCAGAGACGGCGGCAGCGATGGCGTTCGCCTCTGCGCAGCTCCCCGACGGGAAGGCCGCGTTCTCCACGTTGGCGCCTGTGTACGTCAAACCGTCGGAACCGAGCACCGCGGCTCCGACCCGAAACCGCGAGTACGGCGCGTAGGCGTTCTGTGCCACCTCACGAGCTAGATCGACCAGGTCGTTGCGGCTACGCATCGGCGAGCAAGGCTTCCACGAACTCGGCCGGGTCGAAGGGGATCAGATCCTCCAGCCCCTCCCCCACTCCGACGTACTTCACCGGCAGACCGAGGAGTCGCTCGACGGCCACGACCACACCGCCGCGGGCAGTGCCGTCGAGCTTCGTCAGCACGATGCCGGTGACGCCCACCGCTTCGGCGAAGACCTCGGCCTGGGAGATCCCGTTCTGGCCGCCCGTCGCGTCCAGCACCAACAAGACCTCGTCGACCGGTCCTTCCCGCTCCAGCACCCGGCGGATCTTGCCGAGTTCGGCCATCAGGTTGTGTTTCGAATGCAACCGTCCCGCGGTGTCGATCAGGACCACGTCCCTGCCCCGCGAGCGCGCCGCCTGGAGAGCATCGAAGGCGACCGCGGCCGGGTCGGCGCCTTCCTGGCCGCCCACCACGTCGACACCGAGACGATCGCCCCACGTCCGCAGCTGGGCATCGGCCGCAGCTCGGAACGTGTCGGCGGCTCCCAGCAGGGGGACCTTGCCATCGGCTTTCAGACGATTCGCCAGCTTGGCGATCGTCGTGGTCTTTCCGGTCCCGTTGACCCCTACGACCACCACCACCGCAGGTTTCGACTCGACGTCGAGCGACCGCTCTCGGCCGGACAACTCGGCTTCTAGCTCCTCCCGGAGAAAGCGCCGAGCATCTTCGGTGCTCTCGGGACGTCTTTCCCTGATCCTCGCCACGATGTCCGTGGAGGCCGCCACGCCGACGTCGGCACCGATGAGCACCTCCTCCATGGAATCCCAGAACTCCTGGTCGAGTGCGCCGCGCCCGAACACCGACCGAAGCGCTCCCCCCAATGACTGGGACGCCTTGGAGATTCGGCCGGTGATGCCCCCGGAGGCCACAGGACGGGCCGGTGCGATGGCGTCGGCGACCGGCGCTTCGGTGCGGCGACGGTTGGCCACGAACCAGCCCACGCCGGCAACGACGAGGACGACAGCGATGATCGCGACGATGACGAGGAGATCGAGGGATTCCACGGGGCGATTCTATGCCGGGACGGATTCCTCACTCGTCGGCGTCTGTACGGAGTTGAGTTCCTTGCGCACGACCTTCGAGGAGCCACCCGGCTCCATCGTGACGCCGTAGAGGACGTCGGCCGCCTCCATCGTCTGCTGCTGGTGAGTGACGATGATCAACTGGGCGTCACCCCGGAAGGCGTCGATCAAGCGCAGGAATCGCCTCAAGTTGGCGTCGTCCAGTGCCGCCTCGACCTCGTCGAGGATGTAGAAGGGGCTGGGCCGGGCCTTGAACACCGCGAAGAGGAAGGCGAGCGCCGCAAGAGACCTCTCTCCACCGGAGAGCAGGCTGAGTTGGCTCACCTTCTTGCCGAGGGGCTGGGCTTGGATCTCTACCCCGGTGGTCAGCGGCTCGTTCGGGTCGGTGAGCCGGATCCGGCCGACGCCGCCGGGGAACAGCACCGAGAAGTTCTGCTCGTAGGCGGCGGCGACTTCCTCGAAGGCCTGCACGAATCGAGTCTGGATCTCCTCGTCCACGGCGGCGATGACCCGCTCGAGTTCGTCGCGGGACTTCTCCAAGTCGCTCAGCTGGTCCCGAAGGAACGTGTAGCGCTCCTCCAACTCGGCGTACTCCTGGGCAGCGAGCGGGTTCACCGGTCCCATACGCCGCAGACGGGCCTCCAGTTCTTCGAGGACCGCTTCGAGGTCGGCGTCGGGTTCCACGCCTTCGATGTCGGGACGAGGTGCCCGCAGAGCTGTCTCCTCATCGGCGTCAGCATCGCGGCGCAGCCCTTCGGCGGTGCTCTCGCGCCGCACTCGGATCTCGGTCTCCTCGACCTCGATCTCACCGAGGCGACGGCGGGTGTTCTCGAGACGTGTCCGGGCGTCTTCGTGGCGGCGGCGCACGGCATCCCGCTGGACGCCGGTCTCACCTGCCCGTTCCCGTAACTCCGCTTGACGCTCCCGCAACTCTGATAGACGGCGGCCGATCACCTCGATTGCTCGGCGCGCCGTGGTAGCTACCAGTTCGAGCCGGTCGAGCTCTTCTTGGCTGACGGGGCTGGAAACCTCCGCTTCCAGGGCCTCGGCGACCGCCGCCTGCCGCTTTTCGAGCAATTGCTGCCGCTCCCGGGCGGCGCGGAGATCCGATGCGGCCTGTTGCCAGGAAGCCCGCGCCGTCTCCCGTTCGGCCTCTATCGCGGCGCGTCTCGCCTCCAGCTCCTCCCATGCCCGCTGACGTTCTGCTTCTTCTCCCTCCAGGGCGGCCAGGCGGGTGTTGAGCCGTTCCAGCGCCGCGGCCCGTTCGATCTCGGCCTCCGCGAGCGACCGGCGCCGGTCTTCCAGGCGGGCGATCTCGCCCTCCAGGTTGACGCGGGCCCGGTGCGAGCGGCCCAGCGCCTCGGTCGTCCCCGAGAGCTTGGCCTCGAGGGACTCCAGCGCCTCGAGCGCCTCTCGTTCCACCGTCCGGGCGTTCTCGAAGTCGCGTCGGGCCGTGGCATGGAGAGACTCCACACGGGCGAGTTCGATCTCGGCCCGCTCGAGCGCCACCTCGGCTGCCTCCACCATGGCCGGGGTGGCTCCGTCCGGGTGGGCGACGCGGATGCCGTGAACGGAGATCAAGTCGCCTTCGGGCGTCACTGCCCGCAGTTGCGGGTTTCGGGAGACGACGCGCTTGGCCATCGACCAGCCCTCGACCAGGATCACGTCGCCCAACAGCGATTCCGCCAGACGTCTGTCCGCCGCCGGACCGAGGCGATCCACGAGGGCCTCGACCCCGGCCTCGGCGGCCACCTGCCGGGCGAGCGAGGCGCCGCCCTCGTTGCCGGCGACGACTGGCACTCCCCCACGACCTCCGGACTTGAGTGCGCCGACCGCCGCTTCCAATGCTTCATCGCTTGCGAATACGGACGCGTCGGCCCACGGCCCCAGGCCGGCGTCGACCGCGGCGGCGAGGTCTTCGGGAACGTCGAGGAGGCTGGCGAGGCTCCCGCGATGGCCGGCCGACTCGGTGACGATCCGGCGGGCTTCGGGATCGGCAGCGCCCTCGACCGCCGCCGAGACCGCCTCGAGGCGGGCGCGGGCGGAGGCGACACCGAGACGAGACTCGTTCAGATCGGCCTCCATGGCCTCCCAGTGCTGCTGCAGACGACCCCGTTCCTCGGCCGCCTTCTCGTAGCGGCGCTGCGCCGCCGCGGCGTCTCCGTCGAGCCGGCGGATCTCCTCGTTCAGCCGCTCGGCTTCCGAGATCTCGTCGGTGATCTGCGCTTTGACGACTTCGAGACGCCTGTCGAGTTGGTCGAGTTCGCGACGGTCGCGCTGGGCGGCGTTCTCGAGAGACCGCATCTCGCCCCGAACGACGGCCAGAGCCCCCTCCAAGCTGAGGCTCTCCTGGTCCGCCAGCGAGCGAGCCTCGTCCTCCAGTGCCCGGAAGCGACGTTCCTCGCGTTCGGCGAGGACCTCGGCTTCGACGACCTCGACTTCGAGAGCGGTCAACTCCGCCGCCAGGGAGTGCTGTTCCTCTTCCAGGTCTCGACGCCGCTCGTCGGCGCCATCCCGTCGCGCGACGGCGGCTCGATGACGTTCCTGAGCCACCGAGGCACTGCGGCGCAGTCGTTCGAGGATCGTCTCCAACCGGGCGGCGGCTGCCGTGTCGCGATCGAGAGCCTCGCCGACCTCGCCAGCCTCGTCGGTGAGGATTCCCAGGGCGGCGGCGAGCTCGGAGACCTCCGCCTCGAGGTCGTGCATGGCCTGGGTCAGTTGGGATCGCTCGACGGCGAGGGACCGAGCCCGCTCGTCGAAGATCCGGAGCCGCTCGCCGCCCAGGTACAGGCGCAACGACCGAACGTGCTCCCGCAGGGTCTCATACTCCTCCGCAGCCTTCGCCTGGCGTTTGAGAGGGCGCATCTGGCGGGTCAGCTCCCCGACGATGTCGCCCAGGCGGAGGAGGTCGGCGTCGGTCCGCTCCAGCCGGCGGATCGCCCGCTCCTTGCGCTGACGGTGCTTGAGGATCCCCGCTGCCTCCTCGATCACCGCTCGATGCTCAGCCGGGCCCGAGTTGAGGACGGAATCGATCTGGCCCTGACCGACGATCACGTGCTGGTGGCGGCCCACGCCCGAGTCGGACAGGAGCTCTTGGATGTCGAGGAGGCGGCAAGCCACACCGTTGAGCTCGTAGTCGGAGGAACCGTCGCGGTAGAGCCGACGGGTGATGCTCACCTCGTCCAAGTCGAGGGGAAGTGTTCGGCTCTCGTTGTCGAAGACGATCGTCACCTCGGCGCGGTTGAGGGCCGGCCGGGTGGCAGTCCCGGCGAACACCACGTCCTCCATCTTCGGCGTGCGGAGGCTCTTGGCGGACTGGGTACCCATCACCCACGACACCGCGTCCACGAGGTTCGATTTGCCCGAGCCGTTCGGGCCGACGATGACCGTGACCCCGGGGCGCAGTTCGAGGCGCGTGCGGTCGGCGAACGACTTGAAACCGACGAGCTTGAGGGACTTCAGGTACATGAATTACACATGTGTCATCTCGGCGGCAGGCTAGCAGCGGGGGGAATCGACGAGGCGGAAACCGGGTCAGGCCGGACGGCCCAGTCCCGCTTCGTAGTGGTGGAGATAGTTGTCGGCCAGGTAGTTGAGGACCCGGCGCGCCGCGGTGAAATTGTCGGCCAAGTACAGCAGTTCCTCCGGCCCCCTCCCAACCAGGGCAGCCGCTGCCTCCACCGCTCGTCGGTACCAGGCGGCACCGAGGATCTCGTGGAAGGCGAGATCCTCGGTGACGAGACCCGCCGACGCATCGAGCCCCGCCATCTTCACCAGCCGCTCCCGATGCAGCGGGGCGATGGGATGGCGAGCAGTGTGGTCCGGGAAGACCCCGGTGAGGAACAGCGCGATGTCGCCCAGCCGTCGATACCCTCCGGGCCGCTGGGCCGGAGGCAGCTGCAGGACGACGTCGACCATTCGCACCAGATCCAGCTCGGAGTAGCGCCGCGACTGGTAGCCCCTCCTCGTCTTCACCCAGATCCGTCCGCTCGCCACCTTCGTGAACGAGGCGAGGAACTCGACGAGCAAGTAACGCCGAGCAGCTGCGGCCAGGAACTCCCGCATCGAGGCGACGTCGAAGACAGGGAGGCGTTGTCCCGCCCCGGCCCATTCGAACGCGTAGTTGAGGTTCTCGAGCTCGGACGCGACCTTGTTGATCAGGATCCCGAACAGGAGGAAGGGCGTGAGCCTTACCCTGAGGTCCGGATCGGGTGTCTCGAAGACGAGCTCGAACAGCGATGGCTCGGCCAGGATCTCGTCGATCACCTCGGGGCGTTGCTGGACGTGCCGGCGGACGCTCTCGGGGTCACTGCCGACCGCCGCCGCCAACAGGGCCATGTCGGAGTCACTCAAGTGCTCGGTATAGAGCAGTTGGTGATTCATGGTGGCGTCCATCATCGTATGCCACCGGAGACTCAAATGGAGGAAATCAACGGGGGTTCGGCTGGATGAAGAAGTCCCTCAGCGTGACGTCGGGAGCCACCGAGTCGGTCTCGACGCCGGTCACCCGGGCCGCGGGAGGGCCCTGCCACAGCCAGTCGACGAGACGGTCGCACGCCTCGGGATCTCCTTGCGCCCACACCTCCACCCGGCCGTCGGGCAGATTCCGCACCCAGCCCACGAGTCCCAGGGACCGGGCCACCTGTCGACAGCTCTGCCGGTAGGTGACTCCCTGGACGAACCCACTCACATGGGCGTGGATGGCTTTCATCGTTGGCAGTCTCTCATCTCTGGCAGTTGGGGCAGAAGTGGCTCGAGCGCTGCGCCACGACCACCCGCTCGATGGGCGTTCCGCAGGCGAGGCAGGGCTCTCCGGTGCGGCCATAGACCATCAGACGCTCCAGGTACTCCCCGGCTCGTCCGTCGGGCAGGAGGTAGGCGAGGTCGTCGAGGGAGGTGCCGCCCATCTCGACTCCGGCGATCAGCACCTCGGGGATCGCAGCGAGCAGCTCTTCGAGCTCGGAGGCGCTCACCTCACCGCCCGGGCGAGTAGGGCGTATCCGGGCCCGGAACAACACCTCGTCGGCGTAGATGTTGCCGAGACCGGCGATGATCCGCTGATCGAGGAGGAGCGCCTTGATCGGGGCGCGCCGCCCCGCCAACCGACCACCCAGGGTCGGCGCGTCGGGCAGCTCCTCGAGTGCATCGGGCCCCAGCCCGGCCAGCGAGTCGCTCTCCAGCTCTTCGGGGGTGAACACGGCCACGAACCCGAAGGTGCGGGGGTCGATCAGGCGCACCTGCTCGCCCCGGTCTGTCGTGACCACGAGCTGGGTGTGCGGGTCCAGAGGGTCTTCGGGGGAGGCGATCCGCATCCTCCCCGACATCCCGAGGTGGATCACCCACACCAGATCCCCCTCGACCTCGATCAAGAGGAACTTGCCTCGCCGTCCCACCCGGCCGACTCGGCGGCCCAGGAGGCGTTCCGGGATGTCCTGGGGGCGCATGTTCCGGCGCGCCATCCGGTCGCGGCCCAACGTGACCGCGGTGATCTCCGCCCCCTCGAGGACGGGTGCGATGTGGCGGCGGGTGGTCTCGACTTCGGGAAGCTCGGGCATGCGATCGGCTACCGTACCCGCCGATGTACAGCTCCCGACCCGACCTGCGCCCTCTCAGCGTCGGCGAGATGGTCGACGGGGCGATCCATCTCTACCGCACCCACTTCCTCACTCTCATCAAGATCGCCGCCGCGGTACTGGGACCGATCGCCCTCATCGAGGTGATCGCGACCGCCGCGATTGGACCTGTCGACATGTCGACGATGCTCGTCGTCGATCCAGAAGCCAACCCGATGGAGTTGTTCGAGCCCCTGGTACCCGTCTATACGGTCCTGCTGCTCACCTCCGGGCTTTCGCTCCTCGGCTCGGTGCTCGTGCAGGGGGCATCCATCTCGGCCCTCGCCCACAGCTATCGGGGAGAGACCGTCGACTGGCGCACGTCTCTGCGAACCGGGGGGCGTCGGTTCATCCCTCTGGTCGCCGCGACGCTCTTGATCTCCATCGGGTCGACGATCGGGCTGGTCTTCTGCCTCATCCCCGGCATCTACCTGTTCACGATGTGGACGGTCACCCCCGCGGCGTTGGTCACGGAGCGAATCGGGCCGCTGCGAGCCATGGGTCGGTCGTTCAGACTGGTGCGAGGAAGATTCTGGCCGGTCCTCGGAGCCCTGGTCCTCGCCTATCTGCTCTACATCGTCGTCAGCCAGATCATCGGCGGGATCGCCGGCGCCGTCACGGTGGCCTCCGCCCTGGCCAGCGACCGGTTCTCGTTCCTTCCTTCGGTGATCGGAGGAGCCATCGTCGAGGTCGTGGCAGCCCCGTTCGTGGCCGCAATGGTGACGATCATCTACTTCGACCTCCGGGTGCGGAAGGAAGGCTACGACCTCGAGTTGATGGCTCGGGATCTGGAACGGCTGGAACCAGGCGACGGACGCGACGGCCCTCCGTCGCCGGGTGACGACCCGTTCGGTCTCGGCACGCCTGGCTCCTGATGCGTTCAGACCCTCCCTCCCCGGAGGAGATCCTCACCCAGATCGCCGCCGAGCTGGCCGAGCCCAAGTACCGGATGGGCACTCCCTGGTGGGAGCGGGTGGTCGAGTATCTCGCCCGGGCATGGGTCGTCTTCGTGGAATGGCTCACCGAGATCTCCGAGTTGGTGGGCGGCCCGCTCGTACTGGCCTCGATCGTCGCCTTGGTCCTGGGGGCGGCGATCGTGGCGGTCACGGCGAATCTGGGGCGAAGGCGAGCCCGTCAGATCGATGAGCGACTCCGCAGGGAGCACGAAGCGGCTCGGGGTCTGGACCCGGTAGATCTCGAACGGAAGGCGGACGAGGCCGAATCCCGCGGAGATCATCTCGTGGCGATGCGCCTCCTGTTCCAAGCCGCCCTGATCAGGCTCGACCGGGCAGGGTTGATCGACCTCCACCCGGGCACCACATCCGGAACCGTTGCCGAAACCCTCGGCTCGCCCGCGTTCAGCGCGGTGGCGGAGCGTTTCGATGCGGTCGTCTACGGGGGGAAACCGGCCAGACCCGACGATCCCCGCTCGGTTCGCCAGATGATGGCTTCGCTCCTGGAGAGCCAGAAGACATGATCCCGGCTTCGACCACCCTCTCCGAGGAGGGACGCCGAACCCGGCGCACCCTGCTGTGGCTGGCGGGGTTGATCGTGGGAATCAACCTCCTCGCCTGGGGCTTGACCCGCCTGTCGAGTGGTGGAGGTGTCGACGGCCCCGACGGCTCCTCGTATGTCACGACCGCCAACGGGGCGGCGGCACTCGAAGGGCTGCTGGGTCGTCTCGGGGTGGAGACGCATCGGATCCGACAGCCCCTCGACGAGGTGACGCTCGACCCCAGCGGCACCTTCGTCGCCCTGGACGTCTCCTCGTCTACCTACACGGCTTCGGAGCTCAACGCTTTGGAGCGATTCATGACCGAGGGCGGCCGCTTGGTCGTCGCCGGGCCCGCCGCCTTCGTCGAGAGACTCTTCGCTGACGCGTCGACGTGGAAGACATCCGGAGCGGCCTCGGCGGAGACTTCGGGCACCGTTGCCGGCCCGTCCGAGGGAGTTCGACTCTCCGCCTTCGGCTCGTTCGAGGTCTCCGGCGCCGACGAACCCTTCCTCGCGGAAGGCCAGACGGTCATCGGAGTCAGCCGCCGAGTCGGCGAAGGGACGTTCTTGTGGGTTGCCGACTCACACCCGTTCCACAACGCCGGCATCGGGAACGGACGCAACGCCGTGGCGGTAGTGGGCATGGTCGACCCTGCCGGGCCGGTCTACTTCGACGAGTACCGCCACGGCTACATGGACGAAGCCTCGATCTGGCAGGTCCTCCCTTCTGGCTGGCAGACCGCCTCGATCCTGGGAGCGGTGGTGATCCTCCTCGCCCTCGTGTCGTATGGGCGTCGTTTCGGGCCGCCGTACGAGCTCGAGCGACGCCTGCCCCCGGGCCGAGAGGCGTATCTCGAGTCGGTGGCGGGGATACTGAGTCGAGCGGGCGCCACCGAGGACGCCTTGACCGTTCTCCGCGAGGAGGCTCGACACCTGCTCGGAGAACGGGGCGATCCCCGGGCGGCGGCCGTCGCCGCGGGAATGGAAGCCGCCCAGATCGAGGCGGTCTACGGCACGGACCAGAGCGAAGAGGCACTGGTGCTGGTCGATCAGGCATTGTCGAAACTGAACCGGAGAGACACGAGATGAAAGAGTTCCGAGACCGGGTCCACGCTGCTGTCGAGGCGGTGATCCGCGGACAGACCGCGACCGTCGACGCTCTCTTGATCGCGGCGCTGGTAGGCGGCCACGTGCTCCTGGAAGGTGTGCCGGGTACGGCGAAGACGCTCCTGGCCCGAGCGATGGCGAAGGCCCTGGGAGTGGCGTTCGCCCGGGCTCAGTTCACACCGGACATGCTGCCTTCGGACCTCACCGGGACGATGACCCTCCGTCAGGGAGAGCTCTCCTTCCGACCCGGCCCCGTGTTCACGAATCTGCTCCTCGCCGACGAGATCAACCGCACTCCCCCGAAGACCCAAGCTGCCCTCCTCGAGGCCATGGAGGAGCGTCAGGTGACCGTCGACGGCGTCTCGCGGCCCCTCCCGGAGCCGTTCCTCGTCGTCGCCACCCAGAACCCGATCGAGTACGAAGGCACGTACCCGCTTCCCGAGGCACAGCTCGACCGCTTCGTCATGAAGATCGAGGTGGACTATCCCAGCGAGGAGCACGAGAGGGCGATACTCGCGCTTGCCCGCACCGGGCTGGCACCGAGCGGCCTCGACGACATCGAGGCGGTGATCGACGGGCCTGGCCTGCTGGCACTCCGTGACGTCGTCGACGACACACACGTCGAAGAGGAGGTGGCGGGATACGTCGTGGCTCTCGTCCGGCGGACCCGTGAGCTCCCCTCCGTCGAGCTCGGAGCGTCCCCTCGGGCGGCCGTGCACCTGCTCGGGGCGGCGCGTGCGCTGGCCAGGTTGTCGGGACGAGATTTCGTCACCCCCGACGACATCAGCCGCCTCGCTCCGTCGGTACTCACCCACCGGATACTCATCAGGCCAGAAGCCGAACTCGAGGGGTACCGCCCTCACGACGCGGTGGCGGCGGCACTGGGAGACGTGGAAGTACCCAAGTGAGCATCACATCCCGCGGGATCCTGGTCCTAGGCGGCTGTGCGGCCCTCGGCCTCGTGTTGCCTCGCGGACTGGCGTATGCCGTGTTCGCGGCGACGTTGCTCGTCGTCGCCACCGACGCCTTCCTGGTGCGCCATGTGCCTGAGGTGACTACGGAGGTGCCGTCGATCCTCTCCCGCGGGGTGCCCTCCTCACTCGTGGTCGAAGTGGACCCGCCGGTCGGCACGCGGGTGAAGGTCGCCCAGACCGCCGATCTGAGGATCGAGCCCGATGAGGGCTCGGGCCGGCTCCAAGCCTCTATCACGGCTCTGCGGAGAGGCGACCATGTCATACCGCGGCCTGCAACCGTCCGTGTCGGCCCGCTCGGGCTGGGATGCTGGTACCACCGGGCCGGAGCGGACACGGAGGTCGTGGTTTATCCGGACATGCCCCAGGCCCGCCGCATCGCGACCGAGGTCCGGTTGGGTCGCTTCGGCGACGCCGTGAGGCGCTCCCGCGGCCCTCTGGGTCTCGGCACCGAGCTCGAGTCGATCCGCGACTACCTGCCCGACGACGACATCCGACAGGTCAACTGGCGGGCTACGGCCCGAGTCGGCTCCCCGATGTCGAACACATTCCGCATCGACCAGGAGCGGGAGGTGATCGTCCTGCTCGACACGGGCAGGCTGATGGCTTCACCGGTCGGCGACGGCACACAGCGAACCCGGCTCGACGTCGCCGTCGACACCGTGGCGGCGATGGCGGCGGTAGCCGACGAGGTCGGAGACCGCATCGGCCTCGTGGCGTTCGCCGACAGGATCCGTCGACGGCTCGATCCCCGTCGCAATGGCGGCGAGGCGGTCCTGACCGCGGTGTACGACTTGGAGCCGGTGGACGAGGAGAGCGACTACTCACTGGCGTTCCGCGCCATCGCCCACCACAAACGGGCGTTCGTGCTGCTCCTCACCGATTTGCTGGAGGAGACGGCGTCAGCGCCTCTGGTGGAGGCGATGCCGATCCTCGCCCGTCACCACGCCATGGCGGTGGCCGGGGTTTCCGACCCAGCCGTGAAAGCCACCCTCGCCACTCCGGCCGCTTCTCCCCGGGAGGCGATCCGCACGGCAGTGGCCGTGGACATCGAGTCGTCGCGGCGCCGGGCGGCGAGCCGCATCGAGGGCTACGGAGCCACGGTCATCGACGTGCCGGCGCCGCGGTTGGCGCGCCGGTGCGTGGCGGCCTATCTGCGGGCGAAGCGTCGGGCTCGACTGTGAGCGAAGCCGCCCTCCCCCGCCACCACGCCAGACCCCAGAACACAGCTCCCAAGAACAGGCCGATGAGGGCTGTCGGTCCCAGGCCCAGCCCTACACGACTGACGTAGCCTTCCACGACGCCTGCCACCACCAGCCAGGGTGCCGTGCCCGCGGCGAGCGCCAGCGAGCTCCTCGCCTCCCGGGCCAGGGCCTCCGTCCTGCGCAGGTGGCCGGGGCGGAGCATCGCCCGCCCCAGACTGAGACCGGCCGCACCGGCGACGACGATGCAGGACAACTCGAGTATCCCGTGAGCCAGGGTCGCTTCGCCCAGAAGACGGAGGTTCCCCGCATCGGCGGCCAGGCCTGCCAGCCCTCCGAACAGCAGCCCGTTGTACGCGATGAGAAGGCCGGTGCCGACGCCCCAGGTGATGCCGGCGACGAAGGCGGTCAGTGCCACCCGGATGTTGTTGGTCAGGACGAACGTCGAGAAGCCCGCCAGCCCGACGGCGCCGAGCCCCTGGTCGGTGGTCTCCGCCTCGGTGACCCACAGGAACTCCGGGGGAACCATGCCGGAGACGACTTCGGGAGCAGACAGGGCCCAGGCGGCCATGAGTACGCCGGGCACCGCCAGTAGCGCCCCCGCCAAGCCCAGCGCACGTCTCCGCTCCCACAGCAGTCGCCAGTAGCGGTCGGCGAAGAAGTCGACGAGGTTGCCCCGCCGGCTCGACCGCTCATAGATCAGGCCGTGGCCCCGACGGACGAGCCTCTCCAATCGGTCCGCTACGGGGGCGGTGGGGAACCGGCGGCGAGCGGCAACGAGATCGGCCGCCGCTGCCCGGTAGAGGGCGGCGAGGCGACGAACCCGAGGGCCGCCCAGGCTCTCGGGACGCTTCCCGGCTTCTTCCAGGAGCGCTTCCAACTCCGCCCAGCGGCTCTGGCGGTCCTCCTCGAACCGACGTAGCGTGTCCACATGCACCTCGACGACCGTCTGCAGATCGAGACCCCCGAAGGTGTCACGATCGAGTTGACGCTAGCGGGGCTGGGATCCCGTTTCGGAGCGGCGGCTCTGGACATCCTCATCCAAGGCGTCCTGCTGCTCGTCATCGTCCTGGTGTTGAGCCTGGCGGGAACGGCGGTCGACCCCGACTTCGGGCTGTTCCTCCAGGGAGCCGGGACATTCGTCCTGGCGGTGGTGATAGTCGGCTACTACATCCTCTTCGAGGGCTTCAACGGGGGACGAACACCCGGAAAGGCGGCGTTCGGCATCCAGGTGGTCTCTGCCGACGGCACTCCACTGACGCTCGGGGCGGTGACGCTGCGCACGCTGATGCGCCTCATCGACTTCCTCCCGGCGGCCTACGCGGCCGGTGCCGTCTCGATCGTCGCCTCGCCGAGGAACCAGCGCCTCGGAGACCTCGTCGCCGGGACGGTTGTGATCCGCACGCGGTCGAAGGCGACGAAGCCGACCCCCTTGCCCGCCACGGAGCGTCAGGGATGGGACGCGGCCACCGTCACCCGCGACGAAGTGGCTCTCGTCCGCCGATTCGTCGAGCGACGGAACGAGCTGACCCCCGAAGCGCGACAACGGCTCGCCGCCGATCTCGCCGGAAAGCTGCGCCCCCGTGTCGACGGAGGCCGCCACCTCACCGACGAGGAGTTCCTCACCCAGCTGCTGGCCGAGAAGGAGGGCTGATCACCCGCGGGATTCGAGGGCGTGGCGGGCGGCTTCCTGTTCGGCTTCCTTCTTGGAGCGCCCCTCCCCCCTGCCCCATTCCTCGCCGTCGACCACGACGACCGCCGTGAACACCCGGGCGTGATCGGGCCCGCGACCTTCGATCACGTACTCGGGGCGACGTTGGTCGGTGGCGAGGAGCTCCTGCAGTCGGGTCTTGTAGTCGCGGGAGCCGGGCGAGGCCGCCTTCGAGCGGACACGGTCCTCCCACAGCGTGAGGACGATTCGGCGGGCGACGGGGTAGCCGGCGTCGAGGTGGATGGCAGCGATGAGGGCTTCCATGGCGTCAGCGAGGATCGAGTCCTTCTCCCGGCCGCCCGACGCCTCCTCTCCGCGACCCACCCGCAGGTACGTCCCCAGGTCGAGGGTCCGCGCCACTGCCGACAACTCCGTGCCGCTGACGGAGGCCGCCCGGATCTTGGCGAGCTCGCCTTCCGGGTAGTCGGGGTAGGTGGCGAAGAGGAACTCGGTCACGGCCAGCCCCAAGACGGCGTCGCCGAGAAACTCGAAACGCTCGTTGTGTCCCACCCCGGGATGCTCGGCGGCGTAGGAGCTGTGGGTGAGGGCCTCGGCGAGCAGGTCCCGGTCGGAAAAGGTGTGACCGAGCGCCTCCTCGAGCGGCCCGGTGTCCTTCATGCGTCGGCGATCCGCTGGGCCAAGCGGCCGACCAGGTCCGCCTGAGCGCCTTCGTTCGCCATCTGCAACGCGTTGGCGATCGAGCGGGCCGTGGAGGAGCCGTGTCCGATGACCACGACCCCGTCGACACCCAGGAGGTGGGCCCCGCCGTAGGTCTCCGGGTCGAGGCGGGATCGGAGCTCAGCGAGGGCGGGCTGCATCTTCGCCTGGTCTTCGGGAGGCAGGTGCGCCATGGCTTCCGCCGCCAGGGCGAGGACCATCCGGGCGGTGCCTTCGACTGCTTTCAGGAAGACGTTGCCGGTGAAGCCGTCGGTCACGATCACGTCGGCCTTGTCGGCACCGACGTCGCGCCCTTCCACGTTGCCCACGAAGTTGAGAGTCGACTCGGCGAGCAGCGAATAGGCAGCCCGCTCCAGGTCACGCCCTTTTCCCTCTTCCTCGCCGTTCGAGAGCAGCCCCACTCGAGGCTCGGTCATGTCGAGGAAGACTTCGGCGGCGACCGCGCCCATCACCGCGAACTGGAGGAGGTGGATCGGTTTCACGTCCGGGTTGGCTCCCGAGTCCACCACCACGCTGGGACTGGGCGGGGTCGGCCAGATCGAGGCTATCGACGGCCTCTTCACGCCGGAGATCCGCCCGATGTGGATGATGCCGGCGGCCATCGCCGCCCCGGTAGACCCGGCGGAGAGAAACCCGGCGGCTTCGCCGGACTTCACCATCCGGGCGGCGATCGACACGGACGCGTTGGGTTTCTCCCTGATCGCTCGGGCAGGGTCGTCACGCATGCCGATGACCTCGGGAGCGTGGACGATGGGAAGAGAGGCTCCCAGCCTGTCCAGATGAGGCTTGATCTCCTCCTCGTCGCCCACGAGCACGACTTCCACACCCGCCTCGGCCGCCTTCACGGCCCCGGCGACGGGCTCGGCGGGGGCGTGGTCACCCCCCATCGCGTCGAGGGCGATGAGTGTCAAGGGTCAGTCGACCTCGAGAGCCTCTCGACCCTTGTAGTAGCCGCAGTTGGGGCAGGCCCGGTGCGGGCGCCTAGGCGCCTTGCACTGAGGGCACGTCGACATGGAAGGCCGGTCCAGCCTCCAAGCCGCCTTGCGCTGCCGCGAGCGGCTGCGCGACATCTTCTTCTTGGGCACCGCCATGAGCAGCACTCCTCCATCGATGGTCGAACGTCAATGGTCCGGGGAATCGAACAATCCCTGGAGAGCGGCGAAAGGAGAGCTCACCGGCTCGTCGTGACCGCCGCAGGGGTCTCTATTCAAGTCGGTTCCGCACGTCGGGCAAAGTCCCTGGCAGTCGGGTTGGCACAGAGGACGGACCGGGATCGCCAGCGCGATCTCGTCGCGAACCGGCCCAGCCAGGTCGATCGTGTCGTCGCCGGCGAGCCGGTAGCCGTCCTCGTCGGGCACCGGCTCGTAGACCTGCTGCTCGGAGACATCCAAGTCGGCGTCCCATTCGGTCAGGCACCGGGTGCAGACCAGATGGGCGCGGGTCTTCGCCCGGAACATGGCCCGGACTCCGTCGGCGATGCCTTCGATCGTCGCTTCGGCGTCCACGCGGCCGCGAACCCGCGACTCGCCGACGCGCAGGTCGACTTCCATGGTTCCCGTGACCGCCCGACGCTCGCCGGGACGGCCGACCAGGTCGGATACTTGGAACTGCAGCTCTCTCACAGGGGTACTTCAGGTGGTTTGGGTCGGGCGCGGTGGAGCTCCTCGCGGGAGTAGTGCACCTTGCCGAGGAGCTCACTCAACAGGTTCTCGACCCTCTCCAGCATACGTTCGATCTCGTCTTCTGCTTCGAGACGCAGCCGTCGTGCCTCGCCCTCGGCCCGGCGGACGAGTATGTTCGCCTCCTCCACCGCCTCGGCCAGGATGTGGGATTCGGACACGAGCCGACGGGATTCGGCCTTGGCCTTTTCGATTATCTCTTCGGCCTTCTCGTTGGTCCGGGCGATGAACGCTTCTCTTTCCCGGACCATCCAGCGGGCCGCCCGCAACTCGTCGGGCAGCGCTGACCTCAGCTTCTCGAGCATGACCAGGAACTGCTCGCGATCGACGAGCACGCTCGAGGACAGAGGCATAGTCTTGGCGGCGTGGAGATGGGCGATCAGGTCGTCGACGATGTCTTGGAGCTCGCCGACGGAGGCCCGGTTGCGGGGCTCGTGGATCGCCGGCTCGCGAGTCTCCCCCTCGGCCTCGTCCTCGACGTCGTCCAAGCCGACGGGGATCTCGTCGAGCGGGTCCGGCTCCGGATCCCCCTGGTGGCGCGGATCGTCATGGGTGGGCGGGTCTTGGTTCATCCCAATCGCTCCTCCAACGCGGCCGCGACGTGTTCGGGCACGAGACCGCGGTACTCGCCCCCGAGTCTGGCGACCTCCCGGACCAACGAAGAAGAGAGATACGACCACTCGGGATTGGTGGGCATGAACACCGTCTCCACCCCGGCCAGCGAACGGTTCATCTGCGCCATCTGCAGCTCGTAGTCGAAGTCACCCACCGCGCGTAGTCCTTTGACGATCACGTCGACCCCGACAGCCTTGGCGAAGTCGACCAGCAGGCCGTCGAACGACTCGACCTCCACACGACCTCCGAAGGACTTGCGGATCATGTCCACGCGGTCCTCGACGGAGAACATCGGTTCCTTGGAGGGGTTGCGGACGACCGCCACCACCACCCGGTCGAACACGCCCAGACAGCGCTCTATCACGTCGATGTGTCCGTTTGTCGGGGGATCGAAGCTCCCGGGGCACAGTGCAGCGGTCATCTGTCCACGTCCTCGTCTGTCACCTTCACGTACCGATAGATTCTCGCGTCTCCATAGCGCCGATCGGCGGCAAGTTCCCAACCCGGCGGCGGCTCGGGCGCCCGATCCCGCGCGCGTCGACTGACCACCACCTCACCCCGGGAAGCCAGGATGTCGTCTATATGGCCAAGTTGGCGGTCGACTGCGTCGGTTGGCAGGTCCCACGGCGGGTCGATGAAGACGAGGTGGTAACGACGATCCCCGGAACGTTCGAGGAACGCCTCGACGGTTGTCGCCACCACCGTCCCACCGAGGCCCACGGTGGCGATGTTGGTGCGGAGCGCCTCTATCGCCGCCCGGCCACTCTCCACGAACGTTGCCGATGCGGCGCCCCGGCTCAGCGCTTCGAGACCGTAGGACCCGGAGCCCGCGTACAGGTCGAGGACATCGGCGTCGACGACCCAGCCTCCCAGAGCCGAGAAGACCGCCTCCCGCACCCGGTCGGTGGCGGGGCGGGTGTCGTCGGTGTCCGGGGCGACGAGGCGCCGACCCTTGGCGGCGCCGGTGATGATCCGCATCAGGCCCGGGCCTCGGCGACGAGCCATTCGATGGCGTCGCCCATCATCACGTCGACCTCTTCGCGCAGGTCCGGCAACCCTTCCAGTTGCGGGTCGGCGTCGACGAGGGCGAATGCCTCGTTGCGGGCGATCTCCAGGATGTCGTAGTCCGTCAGGATGTCGGCGATCTTGAGGTCGGCCATCCCCGACTGCCGCTTCCCGAACACGGTGCCCTGGCCCCGGATCTGCAGGTCGACGGTGGCGAGCTCGAAACCGTCGTTGGTGCGAGCCATCGCCGCCAGGCGCTCCTCACCGTCGTCGGTCGTGGGGTCGGCGATCAGCACGCAGGTGCCGGGGTGGCGACCCCGTCCGACACGGCCCCGCAGCTGATGGAGCTGCGACAGGCCGAATCGATCGGCGTCCTCGATCACCATCACGGTGGCGTTGGGGACGTCGATGCCGACCTCGACGACCGTGGTCGACACCAGTACGTCGATCTCCCCGTCACGGAATGCCGCCATCACGGCCTCCTTGTCGGCCGATGGGAGTTGGCCGTGGATCAGCCCGACTCGCACGTCCCGGAGAAGGGCGCTCAGCCGTTCGAATTCCGCGGTCGCTGACGCCACCTCGACTTTCGGGCTGTCGTCGACCAGCGGGCAGACGACGAACGCCTGACGGCCTTCTTCGACCTGCTGGCGGATCAGGCCCCAGGCCCGATCTTGGGCGGCCCAAGGCAAGACGATCGTCTCGATCGGGGTTCGGTCGGGTGGCAGCTCGTCGATGACCGAGACGTCGAGGTCGCCGTAGAGGGTCATCGACAGAGTGCGAGGGATCGGCGTCGCCGTCATTATCAGCAGATCCGGGTCGACACCCATCGCTTTCCCCTTCAGCTCGACCCGTTGTCCCACGCCGAATCGGTGCTGCTCGTCGACCACCGCCACACCGAGCCGATCGAACTCCACTCCTTCCTGGATCAACGCATGGGTCCCCACGACCAGTTGGGCGGCACCGGTGCGAATCGCCTCGACCACGTCCCGCCGCCCGGCACCGGGGCGGGAGGAGAGAACCGCCCGGCTGCCGGTCAGCAGGGCCACCGACACGCCCGGCTCCTTGTCTGCCGCGAAGAGAGAGTCCATCCCGAGTGCTGCCCCTTCCCCTTCCGGCTCCGCTGACATCCCGGCCTGGGCGAAGAGCCTGGTGATCCCCAGATAGTGCTGTTCGGCGAGCACTTCGGTGGGGGCCATGACGGCGCCCTGGTAGCCGCCTTCGATACCCGCCAGCAGGGCGGCGACTGCGACCACGGTCTTTCCCGAACCGACCTCTCCCTGGAGGAGACGATGCATCGGCTGGGGGCGTTCGAGGTCGCGGCGGATGTCGGCGAGCACCCGTTGCTGGGCGCCGGTCAATCGATACGGCAGACCGGCGAGGAAGCGATCGGACAGCGACCCGTCGGGACGGTGGGCGATCCCGCTCGATGCGAGCTCTTGCCGCTTCTTGTGCATGGCCAGCGCCAGTTCGAGGCGAAAGAACTCGTCGAAGACGAGACGACGCCGGGCTTCGGTCACGTCCGCCGGCTCGTCGGGGAAGTGGATCAACGCGAACGCCCGGTCCCGGTCCATCAGGCCCGACCGATGGAGGATCGGCGCGGGAACGGGGTCGGGCATCGGACGACTCCGCCGCAGCGCGTTGTGGATGCTCCGGCGCATGTGGCCGGGGCTCACCGACCCCACGGACGGGTGGATCGGGACGATCCGGCCGGTGCTGAGCGCTTCGCTCGGCGAGGCCAGGACGTCGACCGCGGGACTCTTCATCTGGAGGCGCCCTCGGAAGCGCTCGAGCTTTCCGGAGAGGGCGACTTCCGAATCGGTCGAGAGCTGGCGCTCACGGTAGGTCTGGTTGAACCAGACGGCCTTCAGCCGCGACTGCCCATCGGTGATGACCGCTTCCACGATCGCCAGGTTCTTCCGCACTCGGCGCGTGTTGAGCGAATGGACCCGGCCGATGACCGTCACCTCTGTGCCGAGCGGCGCCTCGCCGATCGGGGTGCTGCGTGTGCGGTCGATGTAGGTCCGCGGCACGTGCATGAGGAGGTCGGCGACGGTCACGACACCGGCCTTGCGGAGTTCCCGGCCTCGATTCCCGCCGAGCCCCTTGACCTCTTCGACATCGATTTCGGCGAGCCGGCTCAGCTTCGCCACGATGAGCCCATCTGCGGGAGAGACGTCACGACCTGCGAGGATACCGAGCACCTTGCGTCGTCGAATTTCGGGAGCCCCCCGCCCAGGGTTATCATTTCCGGCTGTCCCGAGGAGTTCCATGTCCTACCACTGTGAGATCTGTGGGAAGGGGCCCGGTTACGGCAAGACCGTCAGCTTCTCCCACAAGCGAAACAATCGGCGTTGGCTGCCGAACATCCAGCGCATAAGGGTCCGGCACGGATCCAACACTCGCCGCGCCCGCGTGTGCGCTTCGTGCATCCGCGCCGGCAAGGTGGAGAAGGCCTGAGATAGGCATGGCCGTCCAGGGTGTGGTCCAAACGTACGATCCGGTGACCGGCGTGGGCGTCGTCATCCGCGACGACGACCGCAGCGAGGTCTTCCTGCGACCTGGATCGCTCGACGGCTCGATCTTCCGCACCCTCCGCCAGGGCCAGCGGATCATCTTCGAGCCGGAGGACGAGGACGGCATGACGTTCGTCACCAAGGTACGGGTCGGTCAAGACACGTACTGAGCTCCCCTCCCCCAGCGCGCCCGCGCTGGGTATAGTCCGCAATTCGAGACCGCGAGGAGGGTTCAGTGGTTCAGGCGTACGTGCTGATCCAGACCGAGGTCGGCAAGGCCGCTTTGGTCGCCGAAGAAGTCCGTCAGATTCCCGGCGTCGACACCGCCGACGACGTGACCGGCCCCTACGACGTCATCGTCAAGGCGACAGCCGACGACGTCGACGCACTCGGCAAGCTGGTCGTGGCGCGTATCCAGGCCATCGAAGGCATCACCCGCACCCTCACCTGCCCGGTCGTCAACCTCTGACGACCCGCTCCCGGGTCAACCCAGCTTCGAGGCGATGGTGCCGGCGTTGCGAAGCGCCGTGCCGTCCGAGCCGGCTGTGGAGAAGACTCGAGCCGGTGTGGACTGAGCCTCGGCGACGAGATCGGTGAAGAGCTCCTCGCGGGAGCGGGGCGGGTCGATCCACAGGTAGACCGCCATCGAGCCGGGGATGGTGTTGCTCTCGTTGACCCATACCTCCCCGTCGTGCTCGAGGAAGTCGATCCGGGCGATCCCCCGGATCCCCGTCACCGCAGTCACGGTCCGGGCCAGGTCGCGTATCCGTTCCTCTGTCCCCGGGTCGATCTGGGCGGGCAGTTCCCGTCCCGCCGAGACCTCTCCGCCCCAGGCCAGGTACTTCTGGTCGTAGCCGTAGATCCCTCCGCCTCCGTCCCGGGCAGGCGCCTCGATCGCCGACAGTTCCAGCTTCGGGTACGTGCGCACGGCGATCTGGAGGTCGCGGCTTCCGGCTACGAACGGCTCCACCACTCCACCCGACGCGAAATAGGGACTCTGTGACACCAGAGCTGCGACAGTGTCCCAGTCCTCGACGACCTCAATGCCGATCGAAGAGCCGCCGAAGCGAGGCTTGGTGATGTACGGCCCGTCGAAAGGCGCCTCCGGCAGATGGTCCGGTGAGACCAGCACCCGTTCCAGTGTCGGCAGCCCGGCGGCACGCATCACCGCCCCGAACGCGAACTTGTCCATTCCCAGCGCAGAGGCGGCTTGGCCGGGCCCCGTGTACCGGATGCGGGCGAGATCCAGGGCGCCCTGGAGAGAGCCGTCTTCCCCTGGCCCGCCATGGCAGGCGATCACCGCCACGTCGATCGGCAGCACCTTGCGCTTCACCATGAAACCGCCGTCGGGGGCAGCCACGAAGCTGACGGGGCGGGCCTTCCTGGGCACTCCGTCCACGAAATCGGCGGCCTCGGAGTCGGCGTCCACCAAGAACCACTCCCCGGCTTTCGACCAGTAGAGGGCGTAGGGATCACCGGGGAGAGCGCGGGCGACCTGCAGCCCGGTCAGGATCGAGATGTCGTGTTCGTCGCTGGGTCCCCCGAAGAGGACAGCTGCGGTGGCCATGGACGGGATGGTACGGCGTTTCCGGGTGGGCTCAGTCGGTTTGGCGATCGAGACGAAGAAGAGGCCGGGGTCGAAACCCCGGCCTCTTCGAGGAGGAGGCGCTCATTCCCGATCGACTCACCCGTCGGAGTCGTCGAGAACGTCGCTCAACGCCCGGAAGAGGAACGCTGCCATCTCTCCCCGGGTGATGTCCCGGTCGGGGCAGAACTGGTCGTTCACGGGCGGATTGCAGCCGCGGGTCACGTCGGCCGCCGCCAGGGCGTCGATGTCGCCCTCGAACACCGACAGGTCGTCGTCGGTGAAGGCGTCATCCTCACCTGCCGGCAAGTCGAGAGCCCGGACGATGACCGCTGCCATCTCCCCGCGGGAGATCGGATCATCAGGGCAGGCCCGATCGTTGGTCGGCGGGTTGCAGCCACGGAAGATGTCGGCCGCCTTGGTGGCGTTCAGGTCGCCCTCGAAGATCGAGTGACCGTCGTCGACGAAGCCGTCCTCGTCGGCGGGAGGCAGATCCAACGCGCGGACGATGAACGCCGCCATCTGGCCACGGGTGATGCTGTCGTCCGGGCAGAACTGGTCGTTCGCCGGCGGGTTGCATCCTCGGGTGATGTCGTGCTGGGCCAGCCACAGGATCTCACCGTGGAACAGGTGGTCTTCAGGGACGTCGGTGAAGCCCGGATGCGGCTCCGATTCGGGAGCGGCCACCACTCGGAGGATGAACTGCGTTTGGCCGTAGTCGTTGGAGATCCTCACGTGGCGGTCGCCGAGGGCGGCGTCGTCCGGAACGACGAACGACAGCTCGGTGCCGTCGTCGTCCCAGGTCGCCTCGACCTCACCGGCCCCGTTCAGCTCCACGGTGACGTCGGCCAGGTTCGTTCCAGTGACGGTGACGGTGTCACCGCGGGCGGCCTCCTCGGGCCACCCGGTGAGGGTCGGCCGGGGATCCTCCCCGAACTTGTAGGTCTGGTCGCCGAGGGTGACCTGATCGACGTAGCTGGAGACCGTGACACCCGGATCGGTGCCCAGGTTCAGGCCGACGCCGATCGCCACCGGATCGAGGGCGTCGTCCGGGTAGGTGTCTTGGTCCTCGCTGGCCTGCGAGTAGATCTCAGTCAGCCAGTTGTCCAGCGAGTCGGTCGCCCCGGCGGCCGTGCTCAGCGTCACCGTGTCCCCCGACCAGTCGAACGTCTGCCACTGGTCGAGCTCCAGCCCGTTCGCGCCAGGCATGAGGCTCAGGGTCGTGAACCGAGGGCTGTCACCGTCCCAGCCGTAGAAGGCTTCGACCACGAGCTGGGTCGACGCGTTCACGTTGGTCGCTTCGTCGACGTACAGCGTGTAGCCGAGGCCCGACTCGAAGAACTCGCGCAAGTCGGGTCGCTCCGCCGCCTTGAAATAGGAGATGACCCGTGCGTGGTCCTCGGGGTCGGCCACCTCGGCGTCGATCGCCAGGTGCAGGCTGTGTGCCGAGCCCTCGTTGACCGGGTCATCGACGATCTCGTAGGTGCCCGGCTGGTAGGCGGTGTCGTGGCGCTGCCACCACGTGTCCAGGCCTACCTCGAGAGGCTCGCCTTCCATCCCACTCCCGTCGGGGAGCTCCGTGACGAAGTGGAGACCGTCTGTCTCCTGTGCCATCGACGGCGCCGCGAAGACGGGCGCCAAGACGAGGCTGAGCAGTAGTACCCCGATTCCCAATCGAGGCTTCGTAGTTCGGTTCATG
>DATGOV010000019.1:0-3921 GCA_035305585.1 Acidimicrobiia bacterium
CCGACGGCACCCGCGAAGAGGGCGTCTCGGCTGGTCTGGTCTGCCCCGAGCCCGTCGACGTGAGCGTGGTGGCCGGTGGCCGCATGGCCTACGGCACCGAGAGCTCGACCTCCGGGTACATCTTCCCGGTCCTCGAGCTCATCGCCAAGGGTCTCACCGAGGGAGTCGACTACGAGTCGTTCTTCTCGGGCAGCCACGACAACTCGGTGCGCGCCGTCTACGAAGGCAACGCCGACTTCGGCGTGTCGTTCGACGACGCCCGACGCAACGTGCGTGAGGCGATCCCGGACGTGGGTGCGAAGGTGATCGTGTTCAACATCACCGCCCCCATCGCCAACGACGTCATCGCCGTCGACGCCAACCTGCCGGACAGCCTGAAGGATGCGATCTTCCAGGCCCTGGCGGACTTCATCGCCACTGATGAAGGCCAGATCGTGATGGACACCATCTACAGCTGGACCGACCTGACCCGTGCCGATGCCATGACGGAGGCCTCGTTCGACCTGATCGAGCGCGCCATCGACGTACTGGGATTCGGCGGCTGAGCCGATCCGGACAGTGATTGCAGGTGTGGGGTCGACCGGGAGGTCGGCCCCACCCTCGCGCTAGGCTCGCCGCCGGCGCGGCCAACCAGGGGCACAACCACGAAATGATCGAATTCACCAACGTCGACGTCACGTATCCCAACGGGTTCAAAGCCCTCAAAGACGTCACCGTCACCATCCCCGATGGCGAACTGGTCGTCATCGTCGGGATGTCCGGAGCCGGGAAGTCGACCTTCCTGCGGGCCATCAACGGTTTCGTCCCCATCACCTCCGGGTCGGTGAAGGTGAACGGCATCGAAGTCCGTGGCGCATCGTCCAAACAGCTCCGGGAGCTGCGCGCCCAGGTGGGGATGATCTATCAGACCTTCAACCTGGTGACCCGGACCACCGTCATCAACAACGTCCTCATGGGTCGTCTCGCCTCCGTCGGCTTCACGCGGGCGATGCTCGGCCTCTGGCCCGATGAGGACAAGGAGATCGCACTCCAGGCACTGGAGCGGGTGGAAATCGTCGACAAGGCGTATGTGCGGGCCAGCGACCTCTCGGGTGGCCAGCAACAGCGCGTCGGCATCGCCCGGGCCCTGGCGCAGCAGCCCAAGGTGCTGCTCGCCGACGAGCCGGTGGCGTCCCTCGACCCGGTCACCTCGCACACCGTGATGCGCGACCTGCGTCGCATCAACCGCGACCTCGGCATCACCACCATCATCAACCTCCATTTCCTCGACCTCGCCCGCACCTACGGCAAGCGCCTGATCGGTCTACGCAACGGGGAACTGGTCTACGACGGCGACATCGCCGACGTCGACGAGGAGACCTTCCGGGACATCTATGGCCGGTCGGTGACGCCCGACGACCTCCTCGAGGGCGCCGAGCTGTGACCACCGAGGCGGTCGCTCCCACCGCCGCGATCCGCCCGCCGGCGCCCCGACGGGCCTGGACCATGGCCCTCCCGCTGTTGGTCGGCGTCGGCATCGGCGTCGTCGGGGCCCTCACCGCGCAGATCGCATTCGGGGCGGTATGGGGGGTCATCATCGCCGCCGGGGCACTGCTCGGGCTCTGGCTCGGCAAGATCGACCTCGACACGGTCGACCGCGCGACCCTCGCCGTGGGGCTGGTGGCCTCCGCCGTCCTCACCTATCTGGTCATGCCGGACCTGCCGGAGGACGTCGACGTGCTCCTGGCCCTCACCTTCGCCGGTGCCTGGGCGCCCGCCGCAGTGGCGTCGGCCGTGATCCTTCGGAGACGGCGCGCCCGGCAGAGCACGGTGTTCAGCACGGCACTCGCATGGCTGATCGGCGGCGCCTTCGCCCTCCCCGCCACCGAGACCATCGGCGTGCTCGTGCCCCTGAACTCCCTCCGGCGCGGGGCCGAGCCAGTGTTCGGCTCGGGTGACTATGCAGCAGCCGGGCTCTTCGTGCTCGGCATCGGTCTCGCCGCTCTCTATGCCGCCATCACCGACCTACCCGCCCTCTCGGTCACCTCGTCGGTGATCCTGTTCACGATCTTCGCCGCGGCCGCCGTCGGATTCTCGCTGCCTCTGATCGTCCGCAACCTGACCAACATCAACCTCGACGGCTACTGGCCTCTGGATTGGGGGTGGGTCATAGGCGAGACCGGCCAGTGGTGGTGGCCACCGTCTTGGGAGTTCGGAGCCCCCCTTCGCGCCAACCCGCTCGTGGAGACCCTCCGTATCGCAGCCATCTCCTCGGTTGTTGGTTGCGGGCTGGCTCTCCCCCTCGCCTTCATGGCTTCGTCGCTGACCGCCCCGAACAAGCCCGTGTATCTGCTTGCCAAGGGCTTCATGAACGTGATCCGAACCATGCCAGACCTGTTCTGGGCCGTCCTCTTCGTCGCCGCACTGGGTGTGGGTCCCTTCCCCGGCTTCTTCGCCCTGACCATGTTCTCGCTGGCCATCATGTCCAAGCTATTCTCCGAGACCATCGACGACGCCAAACCGGGCCCGTTGGAAGCCGCCAAGGCCACCGGCGCGAAGCATCTGAGGGCGGTGCGAGCCTCGGTACTCCCCGAGGTCCTCCCCAACTACGTGGCGTACGCCCTCTACATCTTCGAGCTCAACATCAGGGCATCGGCGGTGATCGGCATCGTCGGGGCCGGTGGCATCGGCCGCGTCATCGAGGCGCAGCGGGTCTTCTACCGGTACGACCGGATCATGGCGATCGTGATCCTGATCGTGATCGTCGTCTTCGTCCTGGAGCAGATCAGCGTCTGGCTGCGGGGGAGGCTCGTGTGACCGTCGTCACCGACCAGCCAGTGCTGCTGCGGCCGAAGGTGCCCGTGGGTCCCAAGTTGTTCCGTCTCGGCATATCGCTCGCGATCCTCCTCCCCGCGATCTGGGGCGCAATGGGTGTCGAGATGAGCTGGGAGAAGCTCAGCGATGCCCCTGCGGATATCTGGAACCTGCTCCGTCTCATGGTCCCTCCGGAGGTCTCGCCGGAGGTGATCCAGCGGGCCCTCCCCAAGATCATGGAGTCTCTCTTCGTGGCCTGGATCGGCACCATGATCGCTGCCGTCATCTCGCTGACGCTGGCCGTCCTCGGGGCCCGCAACATCTCCAACCGGGTGGTCAGCGGCGTAGTCCAGAACCTGTTCGTGATCATCCGGGCTTTCCCCGAACTGCTCCTGGCGATGATCCTGATCCCCGTGACGGGTCTCGGCCCGCTCACCGGCGTCCTCGCCATCGGGATCCACTCCATCGGCACCCTGGGCAAGCTCACCTCCGAGGCCATCGAAGGGATCGACCCGGGGCCGGTGGAGGCCATGGCCAGCGTCGGTGGCGGCCGGCTCTCCCAGATCCGCTTTGGCGCCTTGCCCCAGGTGATGCCGGTGATCGTCGCCTACTGGCTCTACCGGTTCGAGGTGAACATCCGGGCTTCGGCCGTGCTCGGCCTGGTGGGCGCCGGTGGGATCGGTCTCGAGCTCGTCCAGCAGATGCAGTTCAGCAACTACGGCCGGGTGGGGACCGTCCTCTTCCTCACGATCGCCGTGGTTCTCGTCATCGACATGATCTCGGCCCGTCTCCGCAGGCGGATCATCACCGGTCGACGGGAGCCGGGGCCGGTTGCGGTGTTCAAGCAGGCAGGCACCTTGCAGAGGATCGGCATGCTGGTTCTGGCGGCAGCGGGCATTGCCACATTGGTGTTCCTGCTCGTTCAGCTCCAGACTCCACTCGAAGATGTCTTCTCTCGTCCGTAGAACACGCCCCGAACGCGAGCGACTCGAGCACGACCTGCTGGCCGAGCTGGCCACCAAGGCCGACGAGTCCCGAGGCCGGGCCGTGGAGGAGGAGCCAGACGAGTTCCGCACCGCCTTCGAACGGGATCGTGACCGGATCGTCCATTCCAAGGCCTTCCGCCGT
>DATGOV010000020.1:0-104820 GCA_035305585.1 Acidimicrobiia bacterium
CTCGTCTCCTTGGTCGATTCTCGGGTCGGTGTTCGTTCCGTATCTGATCGACGACAGAGGCCTCTCTGATTCATCGATTTCATCGATCCGGCACCGAAACAGCCGGTATGGTTCGACCGAGGGTGGCGAGGAGGTCTTCTCATGAGAGTTCTGGTCACTGGGGCGTCGGGATTCGTCGGTGCCCACGCCGTTGCGGCGATGCAGGCGGAGGGGCACCAGGTCCGAGCGTTCGTCCGATCTCCCGACAAGTTGCGTCACGCCCTCGAACCGGTCGGCGTCGAAGTCGACGACGTAGTTGCCGGCGATGTGACGGATCGGAGCGCGGTCGAAGGAGCAGTGGCGGGCTGCGACGCCGTGGTGCACGCAGCCAACATCTACTCCTACGACACCCGTCTCGCCGCCGACATGTGGCGGGTCAATGTCTCAGGAACGGATCTGGTGCTGGATGCGGCGCTCGCCGCCGGATGTGACCCGGTGATCCACGTCTCGTCGATGGTGGTCCTCTTGCCTTCCGAGGGCCCGATTCCCTCGGACCCGCATCTTCCTCATGCGAAGAGTGGGGATCCTTATGTCGACTCGAAGAAGGCGGCCGAAGCAGTAGCTAGGAGCCGCCAAGCGCGAGGGGAACCGGTCGTGACCGTCTATCTCGGGTCGGTGTGGGGGCCACACGATCCCGGAGCCGGCGAGATGGTGAAGATCGCCCGTCTCTTCTTGAACTCGCCCGTCCCGTTCGGTCTCCCGGGGTTGATCGGAATAGTCGATGTGCGCGCCGCAGGACGCCTGCTGTCGGCGCTGCTCGCCGGTCGGGGACCGCGGAGGATCGTGTTCGGAGGACAGACGTTGCGATGGAAGGAGCTCGGGCGAATGGTGATCGACGCTGCCGGAGCCGGGCCGCGGCCCTTTCTCTACACCCCCTATCCGGTGGCGGCCGTCACCGGCCGTGTGCTCCAGGCGATCTCGCGGGGGACCGGCAGGGAAACACCCATCCACGCGGGAGGGCCGTGGGTCGTCCGGCACTGGCAGCCCAGCGACGACTCCGAGGCGATCGCCATGATCGGCTCGGTGCCTCCCGTCGAGGAAACCATCACCGAAGCGACCCGATGGATGCTCGAGTCCGGTCTGGTGAAGGGAGCTCAGCGGGTGGGGGCCAACGGCTGAAGCCGGAGGCGGTTGCCCAGCTGCCATCCCACCAGGCCCAGCGCCAGACCCACGAGAGCGACGACGACGAGAGCGACACGGGCTACCGGAACCACAGACACGACGCTGCTCCCGGTGGACGCGATGCCGTCGAGACGATCGACCGCCTCCTCGTAGCGCTCGACGCTTGCTCTGACTTCCTCCAGGTTGGACGCCACCTCGTCGACCTGTTCGGTCAAAAGGCGCGTGTCGGTGGCGCTCGCCCGCAGCTCTTCGGCCAGAGCACTGAGGCTGTCGCCCTGGGCGGCGATCGTCTCCGGCAGACCCTCGAGCTGCGCCTGGACCTCACCGAACGCGTCGTCGAGCGGCACCTGGGGGCGGTACTCGACTCCCAGGAAGCTGAGCGTTCGCATCGTGTCGTCGATGACGTCCGCGGTGTCGATCAGGGCGGGGAGAGCGTCGCGCAGAGCGGTCAGAGAGTCGGGGATCTGGGTCGTCGTGAGTTCGGCGACTTCGTCGAGCACCTCGGCCGCCCGGTCGGCGGAACCCGAGAGCCGGTCGGCCATTCCGCTCAGGGTCCCGAGGGCTCCTCCTGCTTCACCCAACGTGGCGTCGATCGCCTCCAGCAGATCGCGGGACGGCTCCGCCGCCTCTTCGAGCTCAGGAGCGGCGGAGAAGACCGACTCGACCACGTCGAGCGCGATCCAACCGGCTACGGCCGCAGCCAGGGAGACGACGGCCACCAAGGCGGCGCCGATCTTCACGAGGTTGGCAGCAGAGAGCCGTTGCATCCATCTCCGGGACAGGCAGACGTGGAAGCGAACGCTACCCAACGCCGACGATTCGAAAACGGCGGTGGGTTTGGGCCAACTGACGGCGGGGAAGGTTGGGGACGCCAACGGAAGGGAAGAGGGGGTTTGGAACACACAATCGAGGCGTCCGCCGTCACCAAGATCTACGAGTCGAGCGGTGTCGGTGTGCACGACATCGATCTGCGGGTCCCGACGGGATCCATCGTCGGTTTGATCGGACCCAGTGGTTCGGGGAAGACCACCACGGTTCGGCTCCTCACCGGACTGTTGTCGCCCGACGACGGGACGGTGGAGGTGCTCGGGATGGATCCAGCGGCCTTCGACGCTGCCACCCGCTCGCGTATCGGCTACCTGCCGCAGCAGGCGGCCATCTACCCCGCCCTGACGGTGAACGAGAACCTCGACTTCTTCGCGGCCATGCACGGTCTCCGTGGGCGTCGGCGCCGACAGCGGCGCGAGCTCGTCCTGGACTTCGTCGAGTTGACGGAGGCGGCCTCGCGGCGCGCCCATGCTCTCTCCGGTGGGATGCAGCGGCGCTTGGGTCTCGCAGCCGCCTTGATCCATCGCCCCGAACTCCTCTTCTTGGACGAGCCGACCGCCGGGATCGACCCGATCCTGCGGGCCTCGGTGTGGGAGACACTCTCGGAGCTGCGCGATGACGGCCGCACGATCGTCCTCACCACTCAGTACGTGTCCGAGGCCGCCTACTGCGATCTCGTGGCCGTGATCTCCGAAGGCCGGCTCGTCGAGTGGGGCACACCCGAGGAGCTCCGGCGGCGGGCGTTCGGGGGAGAGATGGTCGACGTCGTCTTTGCCGACCGCGTCCCCTGGGCGGTGGTGGATCGGCTGGCCGAGGCGGTCGGAGCCGAGCACGTCGAGAGCATCGGGAATCGTTCCGTCAGGATCACGGTCGAAGACGCGGGCTCGGCGATTCCCATCCTGGCGAACGCCGCCGCCGAGGCCGGCGCCGAAGTCACAGAGACCGACCAGGTCGTGCCCGAGTACGACGAGGTGTTCGTCCGGATCGTCGATCAGAACCGGGTCATGGAGCCGACGGAATGAGGTCGCTGATCACCGTCCTGGCCTTCGCCGGCAAGGAGATGCGCCAGGTGCTCCGCCAGCCGAAGCTGATGGCGGTCCTGATCCTCGGTCCGTTCTTGATCCTCGGGCTGTTCGCCGCCGGGTTCCAGGCCACACCGCCTCCGTTGCGGACGCTCGTCATCCTGCCCGAGGGGTCGGACCTCGAATCGTCCTTGCCGCAGATCCAGGAACAACTGGGTTCCGAGATCGAACTGGTCGGAACGTCGAACGACACGGCGGCAGGACGCCAACGGCTGCTCGACGGCGAGGTTGACCTGGTCGTCGAGGCTCCGGCCGATGCCGCCGAGACCGTCCGGAACGACGAGCACGCCGAAGTGGTCGTCTACCACAACCGGCTGGATCCGTTCGACCGGGCATACATCACCGTGGCGGCGCAATCTTCGGTCGACGAGCTCAACCGCCTGGTCCTGTCCCGGGTGGCGGAGACGGCCCAGGAACGGTCCGGCGAGTACGAGGACGCGATTCCCGCCGCCCGCCAGAGCATGGGGACGATGGCCGAGGCCTTGCGCCAGGGTGACGAGGCGCGAGCTCGAGAGGCTCAGTCCCAGGCCGCCGACTCTCTCACGCTGGCCGAACAGCAGCTCGGCCTGACCGCCGACTTCTTCGTTGGGGTGGACGAGAGCTCCGGCTCGGAATCGGACGCCCTGGGTGAGAGGGTCGGCACGAGCCGCAGCGACGTAGAAGCCATCGACTCGTCGGATCCGGCAGCCGCCGATCGTGCCGAAGAGATCGAGGGCGAGTTGGCGGAGCTCGAGGCGGCGATCGCCGAGTTCCGGTCGGTGTCGCCACGAGTGCTCGTCCAGCCGTTCATCGCATCGACCGAGCTGGCTTCGGGAGTCGATGTGCCTCTCACCGCCTACTACTCCCCAGGGGTGGTGGCAGTGCTCCTCCAACACGTCGTGCTGACCTTCGCCGCCCTGTCGGTGGTGAGCGAGCGGTCTACTGGATCGACCGAGCTCTTCCGGGTCGGTCCTGTCGAACTGCGAGAATTCCTCGCGGGGAAGTTCCTGGGCTACGCCGCCCTGGGGGCGATCGTGGCAGCTGCCCTCATCGCAGTGGTGGTGTTCGTGTTCGGGACCCCGATGGCGGGCTCCTGGCTGTGGGTGGCCGCCGTTCTCGCTCTCACCATGGCCGCGTCGTTGGGACTCGGGTTCGTGATCGCGGCCGCCGCCAACACCGACGCCCAGGCGGTGCAACTCTCGATGATGGCGCTCCTGTTCACCATCTTCTTCAGCGGGATGGTGGTTTCTCTCAGCCGGCTGGCGGACGGAGTGCGCCAGATCGCCTATCTGGCGCCGGCCACTGCCGGGACGAGCGCCCTCCAGGACGTGATGTTCCTCGGCAACGAGCCGAACCTGCTGTCATTGGCCGTGCTCGGCGTCTACGTCGTCGTGAGCTTCGGAGTCGCGTACGCATGGCTGCGGCGTCGTCGGGTCGCCTGAGTCAGTTGCTGACGGAGACCCACGACACGGAGACCTCGATCGAGGTGGCGCCGCCGGCCTCGGATCGCAGAGCTTCCACGCGCCAGGCATCGGCCGTTTCCGTCGTCAAGGCGGGCAGACGCCGGGGACATCGGCGGGCAGCTCCGTCGACTTCGCAGTTCTGGAACGAACCGAGCACCTGGTACCTGATCCCGCTCGGCGGAACCAGGAAGATCTCGATGTCGTCGGGCTGGTCGAGGGGGAGCTCGATCGAGATGTCGAGCGTGTGCCCTCTCGGATCGAATGCCAGTAGCTGGCCCACTGCCTCGGTCGACCCGTCCTCGAACTGGAGCCGAGCCGCCGAACTACGCTCGCCGAACGGGTCGATGCTCATCGGCCCTGTACACGCCAGGGCCAAGAAGGCGAGGGCCAGCGTGAGGCGTGACATCCCTCATCGCAGCCTACTCGTCGGTCGTTTCCTGGGGCGGGAAGACCCGAGGGTCAGGAGTAGTCGTAGAAGCCCCGGTCGCTCTTTCGTCCCAGCATCCCCGCTTCGACCATCCGGGTGAGGAGCGGGGGAGAGGCGTAGAGGGGCTCCTTGTACTCCTCGAACAGGACATCGGCGACGAGCTTCATGGTGTCCAACCCGATGAAGTCGCACAGCTCCAGCGGACCCATGGGGTGATTCGCTCCGAGCTTCATCCCGGCGTCGATGTCCTCGGCAGAAGCGTGTCCGGCCTCGTACATCCGAATGGCGCCGAGGAGGTAGGGCACGAGTAGCAGGTTGACGATGAACCCGCCGCGGTCCTTGGCCCGAATCACCGTCTTCTGCAAGGTGTTGCTGGCGAAGTCCTCGGCGCGCTGTTCGACCGACGCGTCGGACAGCGGTGTGGTCACCAACTCGACCAGGCCCATGACGGGGACCGGGTTGAAGAAGTGGAGGCCGACGACGTGGTCGGGCCGCGAGGTGGCAGACGCCAGGCGGGTGATGGGGATCGAGGAAGTGTTGGAGGCCAGGATGGCGTCGCGGTCGGTGACGGTGGCGTCGAGCTTCTGGAAGATCTGCCGCTTGAGCTCCTCGTTCTCGGTCACCGCCTCGATGACGATCTGGCGGTCGGATTGATCGTCCCAGTCCGTCGAATACGAGATGCGGCCGGCCGCGGCATCTGCCGCTCCCTTGTCGACCTTTCCCCGTGACACCCCGCGGTCGAGAGACTTCTCGATCCGGCTGCGGGCCGCCTCTGCCGCTTCGGGTGACACCTCGTGGACGACGACTTCACATCCGGCCAGCGCCGCGACCTCTGCGATCCCGGCGCCCATCTGGCCACCACCGATCACACCCACACGTTCCACCGGCACTCCTTCCTCTTTGTTCGGGGCAGAGTCCCACAAGGAGTTCCGGCGTTCAAAGCCGAGACGGCGAGGACGATGCAGGCCAAGGCCGAGGGGTCGGCTACCTTGCGGATGTAGCCAAGAGAGAAGGAGACGGAACATGGCTCTCGACAGCACCGCCCGCGCCCACTGGGAGGGGGACCTGTTCTCGGGTTCGGGAACGGCGACCCTCGACACCGGTGCGGCTGGGCCGTTCGAGGTCAACTGGAAGGCCCGTGCCGAGGAGCACGGCGGAGTCACCAGCCCCGAGGAACTGATCGCCGCCGCTCACGCCACCTGCTACTCGATGGCTCTCTCCAACACCTTGGCCAAGGCCGGGCACCCGCCGGCGTCTCTCGATGTGGAGGCGACAGCCACCTTCGTGCCCGGCACCGGCATCACCCAGATGGTTCTCCGTCTCGACGCCGACGTCCCGGACATCAGCCAGGAGGCGTTCCAGGAGGCGGCCGAGTCCGCCAAGGAGAACTGCCCGGTGTCTCAGGCCCTGAAGGGCAACGTGCCCATCACCTTGGAGGCGAACCTCCGCTGAAACCGGAGCTCAGACAGGCGGGGTCTGCTCGCGGAAGGCGCGCGGCCCCGCCCTGAGCAGGCACGCCGCCAGGTGGTTGTCCGATTCGGGCACCTCCATCAGTTGCGGGTCCTCCACGTCGCACAAGCCCATCTGGGCGATGGGGCAGCGGGGGTGGAATCGGCATCCCGACGGAGGGTCGATGGGGGAGGGGATCTCGCCTCGAGGCATCGGCTGGGTCCGGCGGTGCCGGGGGTCCGGCACCGGCACCGCGTCGAGCAACGCTTGTGTGTACGGGTGGGCTGGCGCCCCGTACACCGACTTGAGCGGCCCGACTTCGACGATGCGGCCCAGATACATGATGGCGATGCGATCGCACACGTACTTGGCCGTGGCGAGGTCGTGGGTGATGAAGAGGTAGGTGAGGTCGAACTCTTCCTTCAACCTCATCATCAGGTCCAGCAGCGCCGAACGCACCGACACGTCGGCCATGGCGATCGGCTCGTCGGCCACGATCAATTCCGGCCGCGTGACCAGCGCCCGGGCTATGACGATTCGCTGCCGTTGGCCGCCCGAGATCTGGTGGGGGTACTTGTCGGCGTAGCTCGTCGGCGGGTTCATTCCCACCGCTTCCAACATCTCCAACACTCGACGACGGCGCTGGCCTTCGCTCAACTCCGGTTCGTGGATCTCGAGTGGGTGGGCGATGGCCTCGCCGATTGTCATCCGGGGATTCAGGGAGGCGAGCGGGTCCTGGAAGATGATCTGCATTCGGGAGCGGAGCCGGCGCATCTCGTCTTCGGACAGCTTCGACAGGTCCATGCCGTCGAAGAGCACGGTGCCCTCGGTGGGCTCGAGCAGGTTGAGCACCAGTCGCCCCACGGTCGACTTGCCGGACCCGGATTCTCCGGCCAGACCGAACACCTCGCCGCGACGGATCTCGAAATCGACCCCGTCCACGGCTCTCACGGCCGGAGTCTCCCCCCGGTTGAAGAGCGAGGCCAGGAACCCAGTCTGCAGGGGGAAGTGTTTCTTGACGCCGCGCACCTCGACGAGCGGGGTGGGCTCTTCGGCGGGAGCGGTCCCGGCGGCGTGTCCGACGCGGGTTTCAGGCACCGATGGCCACCTTCTGCGGATGCGGGTGATGGAGCCAGCACGCCACCCGGCAGTCCTCGGACGCCCCTTCGGGCCGTTCGAAGGGCGGCTCGTAGACCGGGCAGACCTCTTCCATCATGTAAGGGCAGCGGGGATGGAACCGACAACCAGAGGGCGGTGAGCTGAGATCGGGAGGGGAGCCCTGCATCTTGTAGAGGGCGCCGCTGTCCAACTCGATGTTGGGAACCGACTTGAGGAGCCCTTCCGTGTAGGGGTGGAGCGGCTTTTCGAACACGTCGTTCACGTTGCCGATCTCCGCCAGCTTGGCGGCGTACATGACCGCCACCCGGTCGGCCACTTCGGCGACGACCCCGATGTTGTGGGTGATGAGGAGGATCGTGAGGTTGAACTCGTCCCGGAGCTCCTTCAGCAGGTCCAAGAACTTCGCCTCGACGATCACGTCGAGGGAAGTCGTGGGCTCGTCGGCGATCACCAGGTCGCAGTTCAGGGCGAGGGCGAGGGCGATCATGACCCGCTGGCGCATGCCTCCCGACATCTGGTGCGGGTAGTCCTTGACCCGTTCCCGTCGGATGCCGAGCCGCTCCACCAGGTTCTCGGCCCGCTCCCGGGCCTCCTCTTCGGTCCACTCGGGCTCGTGCGTCAGCATCGTCTCGGTGAGGTGCTCGACAATCCTCTGCACCGGGTTGAGCGACGTCATCGGGTCCTGGAAGACCATCCCGAGGCGGCTCCCGCGCAGGTCTCGCATCTGCCGTTCGCTGAGCTTCATCAGGTCTTGGCCGTCGAACCACAGCTCGCCCGCGGTGATCCGGGCCGACCCGTTGCGGAGCCGCATCATCGCCTTGCCCAGCGTCGATTTCCCCGAGCCCGACTCGCCCACCAGGCCGAGGATCTCCCCGCGGCGGATGTCGAGCGAGACGTCGTCGACGCCTTTCACCACACCGTGGCGAGTCTGGTATTCGACGGTGAGGTTGCGTATCGAGTACAGGATGTCGGGATTAGCCATTCAGCGATCTCGCAGCTTGGGGTTGAGGATCTCGGTGAGTCCCTCACCGAGCATTGTGAATGCCAGGACGACGAGCATGATCGCCAGCCCCGGGAACGTGACCAGCCACCACGCGTTCTGGATGAACTCCTGGCCTCGGGCGATGTCGATTCCCCAGTCGGCGGTGCTGGGCGGCAAGCCCAAACCGAGGAACGACAAGCCTGCTCCGGTGATGATGGCGTCGGCGATGTTCACCGAGAAGATGATCGACACCGACGGGATCACGTTGGGGTAGATGTACCGGCGGAGGATCGTCCCGGCCTTGGCGCCGATCGACCTCGCGGCCTCCACGTACACCTCCTGTTTCACCGACAGAGTCTGGCCACGCACGATCCGGTAGTAGGTCGGGATGTAGAGGACGGCGATGGCGATGATCACGTTGAGCACCGATGGTCCGAGGACCGCGGTGATGGCGATCGCCAAGATCAGCCCGGGGAAGGCGTAGAGGCTGTCCATGAACACCGTCATGATCCGGTCGACCTTCCCGCCGGCGTAGCCGGCGACGAGGCCCAGCGGAACGCCGAGGAACAGGGCGACGAGCGACGAGCTGAAACCGATGATCAGGGCGATCCGGGTGCCCCAGATGAGCCGGGAGAGCACGTCCTGGCCGATCTGGTTGGTGCCGAGCGTGAAGTCCCCCGCCGAGGCGACGCCCCCGCTGATGTCCGTCGGGGCTTCGAGGTCGGGGAACTGGTCGGCCACCTCCTCGAACTGGACCGAGCTCATCACCGCCGCGAACGACTCGCCGTCCTGGACCGACTGGAGGACCTCTTCGACGGTGTCGAAGCGCTGGATGTTGGGCCGCAGGCGCATTCCGGTGTCGGCGTCTTGGAGCTCGTCGTCGATCAGCGCCGCCTGTTCTCGCAGGGACCCGGCGGTGGGTGCGCCCCGCACCACGGCGATGGGGGGTCGGGAGACCTCGCTGTCGGGACCCGTCGCCAGGTCCTCGAGGCTGGTGAAGCCGCTGTCGGCCCGGACGATCAGGAGAGGGAGGTCGGGCTGGTCGCCTGGCGCCAGAAAGCGCGGGCCGACCTGCTCGTGGGGACCGTAGGGGGCGAACCACTGCGGAAACAGGGCGACGACGATGAAGCCCAGCACCATGACGCTCGAGATGGCCACGAACCACCAATCGGCGCCGTACCACTTGCGGGCGCGGAGCAGCCGGCGGACGAACCCGACTTTGGCGAGTTCCTCCTCCCACTGGGGGACCGGCGTCTCCTGTTCTTGGAGTGGCAGATTCATGGTCAGTACCTGACTCGGGGGTCGACGAGCGAGTAGATGATGTCGACTGCCAGGCTGATCAGGGCGACGAGCATGGCAAACATCGTGATGACGCTCTGGACGGCCGTGTAGTCGCGTGACGAGATCCGTTGCACGAGGTATTGGCCCATTCCCGGCCACGAGAACACGGTCTCCGTGAGGACGGCGCCGGCGAGGAGGATGGCGACCTGCAGCCCGAGGAGTGTGATGACAGGGATGATGGCGTTCTTCAGGGCGTGACCGCCGATCACGATGCGCTCACGGATGCCCCGCGCCCGGGCGGCGCCGATGTAGTCCATCTGCAGGGTCTCGATCACGTTGACGCGTGTGAGCCGGAGGAACACTCCGGAGAGGATCAGGCCGAGCGTCACGACCGGCAGGACCAGATGGGACAGCGACGACCACAGCGCCGGCCAGTTGCCGGAGATGATGGCGTCCAGCCACAGGATGTTCGTCGTTCGCTCGAGTGTGGTGCCGATGACGGGGTCGATTCGTCCGGCGATCGGCGTCCATCCGAGACGCACGCCGAACACGAGTTGGCCCATCAAGCCCAGCCAGAAGACCGGGATGGAGTAGATGGCCACGGAATAGAGACGCAGCGCGTAGTCGAGGGGCCGCTTGCGGCGAGCGGCCGCCAGAGTGCCGCCGATGATTCCGATGGCGAGGGCGAACGCGGCTGCGGGGATGACCAGCTCCAGGGTGGCGGGGAAGCGTTCGCTCATCTCGTCCACGATCGGACGTCGGCCTCCGGTGAGGGAGTTGCCGAAGTCCAACGTGACGATGTCGACGAGGAAGTTGCCGTACTGGACGATCAGGGGATCGTCGAGGCCGAGTTGCTCCCGCATGCGGGCCACGGTCTCTGCGCTCCCCTTCGGGCCGAGTGAAGAGCGGACCGGATCGCCCGGCAGGACGCGCATCACGAAGAACACCAGGCTGGCGAGGATGAAGACCATCGGGATCAAGAGCCCGATCCGGGTGAGGATGTAGCGGCGGAGCCCGGCGGACCCGCGCACGAAGATGTACGCCAGCCCGATCAGTGCCGGGATCCCGATGATCAAGAAGATGATTGCGAGGGGGGACAAGACGACTCGAGTCGTTGGGTCGCGGGGGGTCGTGGATGGGACGTGGGGCGGGTGAAGCCCGCCCCACGCATGTTACGCCCGTCAGTTCTCGGAGAGAACGGAGTAGTAGAACTCCAGGTTCGGGCCGATGTTCAGGGTCTCGGGGCTCGCGAACTGGTCGGAGCCGGAGACACCGTCCCGGGGCACGACGTGCTCGACCTCGAAGAGGATCGGCAGCGTCACCACCAGGTCGGCGTAGAGCTCCTGGATCTCCTCGTAGAGCCCGGCGCGGGCGTCCTCGTCCAGCTCGACCGAAGCCTCGTTGAGGAGGTCGACCAGCTGGGCGGCCTGATCGTTGATCGGCTCACCCTCGGGCGAGGTCACCATGGTGCCCAGGCCGCCGTTGAAGACGAACGGCTCCAGGTAGTTCGACGAGTCCGGGAAGTCGAAGAACCAACCGAGGACACCGCCGGCGTAGGCCTCACCACCGGTGAGAGCCGTCACGTAGGTGCTCCACTCCTGCGGCTGCAGGGTGACGTCGATGACGCCCGTGGCCTCCAGCTGCTGCTCGATGAGCTGCATCCAGTCGGCCGTGGAGGCACCGTAGTGCTCCGGCGGGTACCACAGTTCCAGCTCGACCGGGTTGTTCTCGTCGTAGCCGGACTCGGCCAGGAAGGCACGAGCGGCGTCGAGGTCCGGGCTCTGATACATGTCGTCGAACGCCTGGGTCTCGCCGATGAAGCCCGGCGGGACCATCGAGTACAGAGGCTCGACCTGGCCGCCGTAGACAACGTCGACGATCTCGTCCCGATCGATGGCGGCAGCAACGGCCTTGCGGACGTTGATGTCGTCCATCGGCTCGATGGCGTAGTTGAGGATCAGGTACCGGATCGAACCGCCGTCGATGGCGCCGACCGAAAGACCCTCAGCACCCTCGAGCTCACCGACGAGCTCGGGACCGAGGATTCTCCAGGCGATGTCGATGTCGCCGTTCTGCACGGCGAGGGCCATCGTCTGGGGGTCGGAGAAGTAGCGGATGATGATCCGGTCGACCTGCGGGGTGAGCTCGCCGTTGTAGTTCGGGTTCGGCTCCAGCACCGTCTGCTCACCCTGGGTGTACTCGGTGATGTACCAGGGGCCCGTTCCGTGGACCGGCGCCTCCGGGAAGGTGACGCACTCTTCGGCCGGGAACGTGTCCGGGTGAGCCGGCAGGTACGCCGCCGTAGCGAGGAGCTGCGGGAAGTAGGCGACCGGACGGCTGAGCGTGAACTGGATCGTGCTCGAGTCGACAGCCTCGACGCTCTCGAGGAACGGGGTGGCCAGGGCGTTGGCCACGCCATTCGGGCAGTCGGGGCCGATGGTGAGCAGACGATTCAGCTGCTCGGCGTAGACCTCGGCCGTGAGCTCGGTGCCGTCGGAGAACTGGACTCCTTCACGCATGGTGAGCGTGTAGACCAGCCCGTCCTCGGACACCTCGGGCATGTCGGTGGCCAGACCGGTCGTCAACTCCAGCTCGCCGGGCGTCCACCGGAGGAGTCCCTCGTTGATGTTCTTGAGGAGCTCCCAGTCGTGGATGGCGTAGGCGTCGGCGGGGTCGAGCGAGGCGATCGTGTCGGTGGTGCCGATGATGATCGTCCCGTCGGCCTCGCCGGCCGGGGCGCCGGTCGTGTCAGGCGTCTCCGCCGCCGTGGTCGACGTCGTGTCGCCCTCGGTCGTTTCGGGGACGGTTGTATCACCCGCGGTCGTGGCAGTCGTGTCCTCGGTGGTGCCGCCGGTGCAGGCGGCCAACACGAGGACGAGGACCGCCACCACGGATATCCATCGTTTCATCGTGTCTCCTTCTAGGTGACGTGAAGCTCCGAAGATCTCGGAGGTTCACAGAAAGGCTACTCATCCGATTCGGCGAACCGTGCGTCAGCGCTTGCGGCCGAACCGGTCGAATGGCTCATCTGCGCTGACGTCGTGGGCTTCTGCGAGCCCCTGGACGGCTTCCAGGTCGAGGGGTGAAGCCACCGGCCACGGGTCGTCGAGGCCGAGGCGCTCCGGCGCGTTCTGGAGGTTCCAGCGCTGGGGATCGGTGTCGTCCAACTCGTCCCAGGAGATGGGCATGGCGACGGGAGCGCCGGGACGGGGGCGGAGCGACCATGGGCACACTGTCGACTGGGCCCAGCGGTTCCGGAGCCAGTCCACGAACACCCGTCCTGCTCGGTCCTTCTTCAAGAACTCGGTGGTCGTCTCGTCCGGATGACGGGCGGCCACGACGCCGGCGAGAAGGCGTGCCGCCCGTCCGACGGCGTCGTAGTCGTGCTCCTGTTCGATGAGGGCGACGACGTGGTAGCCGCTCGATCCGGTGGTCATGATCCCGGGGGAGAGGCCGATGTCCTCCATGACCTCACGGGCCGCCCGCGCCGCTTCTCGTGGCGGGTCACCACCCTTCGGGGGATCCAGGTCGAGGACCAGCCGATCCGGTCGCTCGAGCAGGGGGAGTCGGGCCGTCCAGATGTGGAAGGTGATGGTGTTCTGGTTGGCGAGGTAGACGAGGTCCTCGACGCTGTCGCAGAGCGGATGGACCGTCGTTCCGCCTTCCTTCGGGACCTCCACCCGCTCGATCGACTCCGGGAAGTAGCCCGGAGCGTTCTTCTGCATGAAGCCGGACTCGTCGATCCCGTTGGGGAACCGCTGGAGGGTCAGCGGCCGTCCCTCCAGGTGCGGCAGCATGGCATCGGAGACCGTCCGGTAGTAGTCGACCACCTCGCCTTTGGTTATCCCGTCGGCGGGGTAGAGCACCTTGTCCGGATGTGAGACACCCTCCACCCGCCCATGTTGGCAGGTCGGCGGTCAGAGGAAGCGGGCCAAGTATTGGCGCTTCTTGCCGACTCGGACGACGAGGGTGGTTGCGGTGGCGAGGTCGTCCGGCCCCACTGTCCGGGTCGGGTCCGAGATCGGCTCGTCGTTGAGCCGGACGCCGCCCTGTTCGATGAGGCGGCGGGCCTCGGCGTTGCTCTTCGATGCCCCGATTCGGCTCATGAGCTCGAGGAGACCGATCCCCGCCTCCAGCTCGGAGCGGGGGAGCTCCGTGGTCGGCGCCTGCTCGAACGCCATCGCCAACACCTCGTCGCTCATTTCGGCGACCGGAGCGTCCCCGAACAGAACCGCCGTCGCCTGCTCGGCCGCTCGGAGCCCTTCGTCCCCATGCACGATTCGGGTCGCCTCGGCGGCCAGCTCGCGCTGACCGACGCGGGAACTCGGGTCGTCGGCGTGGGCTTTCGCCACCTCGTCGATCTCCTCGATCGGGAGGAACGTGTACATCCGCAGGAACCGCTCGACATCGCGATCGTCGGTGTTGAGCCACCACTGGTAGTACTCGAACGGTGAGGTCAGCGCGGGGTCGAGCCAGGGGGCATTCCCCGCCGATTTGGAGAACTTCTTGCCGTCGGAGCCTTCGACGAGCGGCCAGGTGATGGCGTGCACCTGGGCGCCGTGGCGGCGACGGATCAGGTCGACACCGGAGAGGATGTTGCCCCATTGATCGGACCCGCCTCCTTGCAGAGTGCACCCGTAGGTCCGGTACAGGTGGTCGTAGTCCATGGCCTGCAGCAGGGTGTAGCTGAACTCCGTGTACGAGATGCCCTGCTCGCGCTCTTCCATCCGCCGCCGGATCGCCTCCCGGGAGATCAGCTGGTTGACGGAGAAGTGCTTTCCGATGTCGCGGAGGAAATCGAGGACGGTGACGTCCTTCGTCCACTCGTAGTTGTCCACGAGGACGGCGGAGGACATGTCGAGGACCCGCCCGAAGTCGCGGCGAATCCCCTCCAGGTTCCGCTCGACCTCCTCGTCCGACATCAAGTGACGTTCCTCGTCGCGGAAAGAGGGGTCGCCGATGCGGCCGGTGGCACCGCCGGCGAGGGCGATGGGGCGGTGGCCCGCCCGCTGGAGCCACGCCATGACCATCAGGCCCGCCAGGTTGCCGACGTGGAGTGATGGTGCGGTCGGGTCGAAACCGACGTAGAACGTTCGCCTGTCCGTGGTGAGGTGCTCGACGAGGCTCTCCTCATCGGTGTGGTCCTGGAGCAGGCCCCTCTGGCGCAGGGTCTGGATGGGATTCGACATTGGCGATTCCACGGTAGTGGCCGAGGGAACAACCCCCCGACGGATGGAGTTGACGGTCGGGGCGCCCGCAAGCTCACTTCCAGGGCACCTGGCACCCCGAGTACCCTTTGGCGGGAGCATGTACGACTTCCAGAAGATCGAAGCGAAATGGCAGGAGCGCTGGGCGGAATCCGGCGTCTTCGAGGTCGAAGCCGACCCTTCGCGACCCAAGTTCTACAACCTGACGATGTACCCCTACCCGTCGGGCGCGCTCCACCAGGGTCACGTGCGAAACTACACGTACGGCGACCTGCTCACCCGCTACATGACCATGCGGGGATACAACGTCCTGTCGCCGATGGGGTGGGACAGCTTCGGTCTTCCCGCCGAGAACGCCGCCATCGCCACCGGTGTCCACCCCCGTATCAACACCGAGCAGCAGATCGCCCGGATGTCGGAGCAGATCCGCCGCCTCGGGGCGATGTACGACTGGCGTCGCGAGCTCGCTTCCCACGAGCCCGACTACTACAAGTGGGACCAGTGGCTGTTCCTGCAGTTGTTCGAGCGCGGGCTGGCCTACAAGGCGGAGGCGCCCGTCAACTGGTGCCCCAACGACCAGACGGTGCTGGCCAACGAGCAGGTGGTGGACGGCCGCTGTGAGCGGTGCGGCCACGAGGTCGTGCGCCGCAACCTGAGCCAGTGGTTCTTCAAGATCACCGATTACGCCGAGCGGCTGCTCGACGATCTGGAGCAGCTCGAGCACTGGCCGGAGCGGGTACGCACGATGCAGCGCAACTGGATCGGGCGTTCCGAAGGTGCGCTGTTCACGATGCAAGTGGACGGCGTGGACGCCGGATTCGAGGTGTTCACGACCCGGCCCGACACGATCTTCGGCATGACTTTCGCCGTGCTGGCGCCCGAGCATCCACTGGTCGACCGGTTGGTGGCGGGTACCGAGTACGAGGGCGAAGTGCGCGCCTACCAGGAGAAGGCGGCGAAGGAGAGCGAGATCGACCGGATGGCCGAGGGAGACAAGACGGGGGTCTTCACCGGCCGGTACGCCATCAACCCGGTCAACGACCGGCGGGTTCCGATCTACATCGCCGACTACGTGCTGATGGGCTACGGGACGGGCGCCATCATGGCCGTTCCCGGCCAGGACCAGCGCGACTGGGACTTCGCCGTGAAGTACGGGATCGACATCATCCGCACCATCGAGCCTCCCGCCGATTTCGACGGTGAGGCGTACGTCGGCGAAGGAAAGGTGATCAACTCCGACTTCCTCGACGGGCTGGACATCGAGGCTGCCAAGGAGCGGATGATCGCCTGGCTGGAGGAGAAGGGAATCGGGCGCCGCCAGGTCCAGTACCGCCTGCGCGACTGGCTGATCAGCCGCCAGCGTTACTGGGGATGCCCGATCCCCGTCGTGAACTGCCCCGCTTGCGGGCTGGTTCCGGTCCCCGCAGACCAGCTGCCGGTCGAGCTGCCCGACGTCGAGGACTACGCCCCGAAGGGGCGCTCGCCGCTGGCGGCAGTGGAGTCGTTCGTCGACACGACGTGCCCCGACTGCGGTGGCCCCGCTCAGCGGGAGACCGACACGATGGACACGTTCGTCGACAGCTCCTGGTATTTCCTGCGGTTCACCGACGCCCGCAACGACGACCAGATTTTCGACCCGGAGAAGGCGGCCTACTGGATGCCGGTCGACCAGTACATCGGCGGCATCGAACACGCCGTCCTCCATCTGCTGTACTCCCGGTTCATCACCAAGGTCCTGTACGACATGGGACTGTCGCCGGTGGAGGAACCGTTCGCCCGTCTGTTCACGCAGGGGATGATCAGGCTGGGCGGCGCCAAGATGTCCAAGTCGAAGGGCAACATCGTCGACCCGCTGGACCTGCTGGCCTCGCACGGCGCCGACGCCCTGCGTCTGTACCACCTGTTCATGGGCCCGCCGGCCGAAGACGCCGACTGGGACGAGCACGGGATCGACGGGACGGCCCGGTTCCTGGACCGGATGTGGCGCCTGGTGACGGGCGAGTTCGGTGAAGCCACCGACCGGGAGGAGAACGAGTCGGACCGGGCGGTGATCTCCGAAACCCACCGGGCGATCAAGAAGGTGACTGAGGACATCGAGCGGTTCGCCTTCAACACGGCAGTGCCGGCGCTGATGACGCTGACCAACACGTTGACCGACTACGTCCGTCAGGGCGCCAGGCGCGAGACCTTCGACTACGCCGTCGAGAGACTGCTGCTTCTGCTGTCGCCGATGGCACCCCACGTCGCCCACGAGCTGTGGGAGCGGACCGGCCACACCACCATGCTGGCCGCCGAACCCTGGCCCGAGTACGACCCGGAGCTGGCCAAGGTCGCCGTGGTGACGCTGGTGGTCCAGGTCAACGGGAAGGTGCGGGACCGGATCGAGGTCGACGCATCGATCAGCGCCGAGGAAGCGGAGCGTCTGGCTCTGGAGTCGTCCCGGATCCAGGAGTGGATCGGCGACGGCGAGGTGAAGAAGGTGATCAGCCGTCCGCCGCGGCTGGTGAACGTCGTCGTCGGGTGATCCGGGCCGCCGCCCTCCTGGGTCCGTTCGACAACGAAGAGTTGCGCCGGCTGCTCGCCCCGGTCCGTCCCGACGACGTCGTCGTCCGGCTGATGCCGCGGGTGCTCGACCGGATCGTGCCCCGGTGGGTGGCGGCGGTGACGGCACCCTGGGCGGTGTACGTCCGTCCGCAGGCGCTCACCAGCAGCGACACCGCCATCGCCCGCCTGGTCGTCCACGAGCTCGTCCACTGGCGCCAGTGGCACACCCTGGGCGTCGTCGGGTTCCTGCGGTCGTACCTGGGCGACTACTTTCGGGGCCGGATGCGAGGCCTGACCCACCGCCAGGCGTACCTCGAGATAACCCTGGAGCAGGAGGCGGCCGAGGCCGCCCGCCGGATCTGACTCACTCGATCTCGATTCCGTCGAGATCCGGAGCCTCTGGGTAGTCCAGCCCCATGCCTTCCATCAGGTCCACCACGATCTCCCCGATGACGAGCTTGCGGTACCACTTGCGGTCGCCGGGGATCACGTACCACGGGGCGAACTCCGTCGATGTCCGGCTGAGCATCTCGCCGTACGCGGCCTGGTAGGCGTCCCACTTCTTCCGGGTGTCCAGATCGCCGACGTCGAACTTCCAGTGCTTGCTCGGGTCGTCGAGCCGGGCGCGGAGGCGCTCCGCCTGCTCCTCTTTCGAGATGTGGATGAAGAACTTGACGATCGTCGTGCCCTCGTCGGCGAGGAGACGCTCGAACTCGACGATGTGGTCATAGCGCCTCCGCCAACGCGGCTCGGGGACGAGGCCCTCGACGCGTACCACGAGGACGTCCTCGTAGTGGCTCCGGTTGAATATCACGATCTCCCCGTTGCCGGGGACATGAGGATGCACCCGCCACAGGTAGTCGTGGGCGAGTTCCTTCTCCGTGGGCTTCTTGAAGGAGGCGACCCGCACGCCTTGGGGGTTCATCCGCCCGAAGACGTCCCGGATCGTCGAGTCCTTCCCTGCCGTGTCCATCGCCTGCAGCACCACGAGCAGACGATTGCCTGAGTCGGCATAGAAGAGCTCCTGCAGATCGCAGAGACGCTTCGCCAGCTCCTCCACCCGCTCCTTCCCGGCAGCTTTGCCCCCTGTCCAGCCCGAGTCCGAACGGGTGGGGTGATCGGCCAGATCCACTTCGGTACCGGGGGAGGCTCGGAAGGACTCGTACGACATGGATGCACCCTAACCACGAGGGTCTGGTCGCGGCCGTTCCGGTTCGGTAGAAGGAGGTGAGCAGCGCACGGGAAGAGGGCCGATCTGGAGGAGCCATGGACCGGCGCTGGCTGCCGGCAGGAGTGCTGGCGCTCGCCTCCGTAGTGGCGGGCGTCTGGTGGGGGAGAGGTCTCGCCGCCCCGCCCGCGCCTGCCGAGCCGATGGCGGCCGCGACTCCGCCTACGTCGTCTCCCTCGGGCGACGTCGTCGTCCACGTCTCCGGGTGGGTCAACCAGCCGGGCCTCGTCACGGTCCCTGATGGGTCGAGGATCGGAGACGTCTTGGCGGAGGCCGGTGGGGTTCGGCCCGGTGCGACGCTCGACTCGGTCAATCTCGCCCAGCCCGTGGCCGACGGCCAGCAAGTGGTCGTCCCAGGTCCCGACGCACCGGCTTCGGGCATCGAGTCGGCCGTCGGCGATGGGCTGGTCCACCTCAACACCGCCACGGCGGCAGACCTCGAGACCCTCCCCGGAGTGGGGCCCGTCCTGGCCGAACGCATCATCGCCCATCGGGAGGCGCGAGGCGGGTTCGCGCAAGTCGAAGACCTCCTCGAGGTGCCGGGCATCGGCGAGGCCAAGCTGGCCGACCTGCGGGATGCGGTCGTCGTCCCGTGAGGAGCGGCTCCTGGACCGCGGCACGCGGGCTGCCCTGGCAGTGGCGGCCATCACCTGGGCGAGCGCAGTCGCCGGTCGCTGGTGGGGCGAGATCGGGCTCGTCGCGGTCCTGGGCGTAGCCGCTGCGGCCGTCGGCGTCTTCGGCTGGAAGCCGGTGACCGCAGCTCTCGCCGTCGCGGCCATGGCCGGTTGGTGGTCGGGCCATGGCGCCACGGTCCGCGAGCGAGCGGTCCTCGAGTACGAGACCCCGGCGGGGGAGGTCGTCATGCGGGTTCGTCTCGCGGATGATCCCCGGCTCGGCGACTTCGGCTGGTACGTCTTGGCGGTGGCCGACCCGCCCGAGTCCGGGCGGCCGAGGGCCATTCCCATGCTCCTCACCTCTCCGGCTCCCCTCCCCGGTGTGGCCGGAGACCGGGTGGTGGTGGAGGGCTGGCGCAGCAGCCGCCGCGGGAACGTGCGTGGCGACCCCTATTCGGGCGTGGTGACGGTCGATGGAGTGGCGTCGGTCGAGGGGCCTGGTTCGTGGTGGTGGGTGGCGGGAAACGGCGCGCGGAGCCGGGTGCTCGAACGTCTCGAGGGCCGGGGACCGGTCGAGGCTCTCCTCGCCGGGTTCCTGGTGGGGGAGACCCGCGGCGTGCCCGACGCGGATATGGAGGCCTTGAGGCGAGCCGGCCTCGCCCACCTGGTCGCCGTGTCCGGTTCCAACGTGTCGCTGTTTCTCACCCTCACTGTCATCGCCCTCGGGCCGCTCGGGGCCGGGCCCCGGCGCCGGGCCGTGTTCGGTCTCGTCGCGTTGGCAGTCCTCGTCGTCGCCACCCGGTGGGAACCTTCTGTGATCCGTGCCTCGATCATGGCGGCGCTGCTTCTGGGTGGCCGGCTGTTCGGGTGGGCGCTCAGGACCCTCACCGCTCTGGCTGTGACTGTGGCTCTCGTCGTCGTGATCTCAGGCGAGCTCTCCACCGACGTCGGCTTCGCCATGTCGGTGCTCGCCACGTTCGGGGTGGTCGCCGGCGCCCGACTCCGACCCGAGGGGCTGCCGCGGCCGGTGTCCACCCTCGTCGGAGCCACCTGCGGCGCCCAGTTGGCCGTCGCCCCCGTTGTCCTGTCCGCGTTCGGGACGATGCCGCTCCTGGCGCCGATCACGAATCTGGTGGCCATCCCCACCGTCTCGGCCGCATCCGCGTCGGGAGCCGTTGGGGTTGCGTTGGGAGTGGACCCGCTCATCGACCTCGCCGCTGCCGGCGCCCGGTTGGTGCTGGCGGTGGCGCGACTCGCTGCCGACTGGCCGCAAGTCGGATGGGCGGGCCTCGCGGTCGCCGTGGCGGCGGTCGCATCGCTCCTGACGCGGTGGCGACCACAGGTGTCCGTGGTCCTCGCCGCCGCCGTCGCATGGTCGATGGTGGGCACGACTGCCGGTCTGCCGCGGCCGGGCGCCGTGATCCTCGACGTCGGCCAGGGCGATGCGATCCTCGTCGCGTCCGGCGGAGGACGCACGATGCTGGTGGACGGTGGTCCCGACCCGGCGGCCCTGGATCGGAAGCTCGCCGCCTACGGCGTCCACCGCCTCGACCTGGTCGTCCTCTCCCACGTCCACGCCGACCACGCCGCCGGCCTCGAGGCGGTGCTGGGACGTCGAGAGGTGGGAGAGGTGTGGTTGCCGAGCCAGCCGCACGAGACGCCCACTTCCACACGCATCGCCGAGATCGTCGGTCGGCTGGGCATTCCCTCGCGGAGCGCTCCCGTTGGGGAGACCCTGACCTTCGACGATCTGGCGCTGGAAGTGCTCGGCCCGATCCGACGATATGCCTCTCCCAACGACCAGTCGGTCGTTCTCCGAGTGCACGGGCCGAACGGTGTCCGATTGCTCCTCACCGGCGACATCGAGACCCATGCCCAGGCCGATCTCGTCGGCCTCGACGCCGAGGTACTCAAGGTTCCCCATCAGGGTGCCGCCACGTCCGACCTCGAATGGCTCGCCTCGGTGGGGGCCCGCCTCGCCGTCGTGTCGGTCGGTCCCAACGACTTCGGTCACCCCTCGGCTGACGTCGTGGCCGCCCTCGAAGCGGCCGGGGCGGTCGTCCATCGCACGGACCAGAACGGTGACGCGGTGGTCGACCTCTCGGGCGACGTTGACGACGCGACCCAGGACGCCGAAACTCCCGCCCGTGTTCCGAGGAACTCTGCAGGCGGGTGAACATCACCTCGAGTTCGGCGACGTCACGTACGTGATGGGCGTCATCAACTTGTCGCCGGAATCCAAGAACGCTCACACGGTGGCTACGACACCCGGGGAAGCCCGGTCCCTGGCGGATCGGTACCGGCAGTGGGGCGCCGACTTGGTCGAAGTCGGTGGGCAGTCCTCCCACTACGACAACCCCACCATCGAGGCCGACGAGGAGACGAAGCGGGTCGTCCCCGCGGTGGAAGCCTTGGTCGCCGACGGTCACATCGTCGTCGTCGACACCTGGAAACCCGAGGTGGCGCACGCAGCTATCGAGGCGGGTGCCGCGGTGATCAACGACACCGGCGGGTTCCGGTCCGCCGAGATGCGCCGCGTCGTGGCACCGACGGACGCAGCCGTCATCGCCGTGTACGTGGAAGGCGACGATCCCCATGCGGTCGACGAGGTGTCGATCGGCCCTCACAAGACCCGATCGGTGGTCGACGCCTTCGGTCGCCTTCTCGAGGATGTCGGCCCGTCGCTCCGCTCCCGGGTGCTCCTCGACCCGGGGATCGCCATCAACTACCGAGGCGACTATCGGGCCTACACGCGGTTCCAACTCGAGGTCATACGCCAGAGTTCCCTCTTCGCTCCGCTCGAGCGACCCCTCGTCATCCCGATCCCCCGGAAGGCAGACATCCACTGGGTGAGCGCATACATCACGTTGGCTTTGGAGTACGGAGCCGACATGATCCGTGTCCACGACGTGGCGGTCGCCGCCCGTCTCGTCCGCCTGTGGGAACGGGAAGTGGATAGTTGACAGGAATCTCCGAACTCCGGCCGCTCGGAAGCAGCGCTCTGACCGTGCGTCGGTTGCGCGTTCTGATCGGGACTGTCGGCGCCGTCCTCGTGATGGTGGCAGCGCTGATCTTCCTGATGAGTGTCGCCGCCCCGTCGCGGTGGCTCTGGGTCCTTCCCGCCGCCGCGGCAGTCATCGGGGGCGTAGCGTGGTGGTGGGCGGGGGTCGACTACGCCAGGTGGGCGTGGCGCCTCACGGAGGATCTGTTCGAGGTTCGCCGGGGTGTCCTCTTCCGCCGGCAGCATCTGGTGCCCCGCAGCCGGATCCAGAACGTCACCACCAAGGGAGGGCCGCTCCAACGCCGCTTCGGAGTGCTCACCCTCGCCGTGCACACCGCCGGCACGCGGACGCAGAACGTCGAAGTCCGCGACATCGACGCCAGACACGCAGAGGAGCTGCGTCGGCAGCTGGGACTGACATGATCGACGAGCTCCCTGAGGAGGTGCCGGAGAGTGCCGACGGCTGGCGGCGTCTGCATCCCCTCACGATCCTCAAAGAGATCGGCTCGCTCGCCTGGGCGCTCGTCGCCGCCATCGTCCTCGATTTCGAGCCCGTGGAGGTGCCCGGCAATTGGGCCGAGGCCGATGTGGTCATAGCCGTGGGGGTGTTCGTATACGCCATCGCCCGATACGTCTTCACCGCCTACCGGGTCACGCCGACCTCGCTGGAGCTCCGTCGGGGTGTGTTCGTGAAGTCCCTCCAGGTGATGCCGCGGGACCGCGTCCAATCCGTGGCGGCCAACGCCGGCTTCGTCGGCCGCCTGTTCGGCCTCACCACCGTCGAGGTGTCTGCGGCCGACGCCGAGGACATCCAACTCGGGTTCGTCTCGGAGGAGGATGCCGAGGCGCTACGCCGCATCCTCGAACGGGCCTCCGTCGCTCCCGTGGAGGAAGAACCAGAGGTCACGCGTCCGATGGCGACTCTGTCCTTCAGGCACCTCTTGCTGTACGCCGCCACGGACACGCTGCTGGTCGTCGGTGTCTTCGCCCTCGCGGGCGGGATCGTGCTCGCCGCGGTCACCGGTCGATTCTGGGTGCCGGTTCCGGCGTTCGGCGTGATGGTGTGGCCAGTGGTCCGCGCCCTGGGGTTGGTCGCCTTCCGGTCGTGGACCGGGCAGGATCGGCTGCGGCTGCAAGCCGGGGTCCTCGGACGTCGCCACACCGAGTCGCCCCTCGACCGCATCCAGTTGGTCCAGATCCGACGGCCCCTGCCCAGGCGACTCCTCGGCTATGAGACCGTGTCGATGGTCACCGGCGACATCGGCGTCTCGTCGGACAGCATCCTCTTGGCGGGGACCGTGGCTCCGCTCGTGCCCGCCGGGTCGTGGAGGACGATCGCCGAGCAGCTACTCGGGCCCATCGGGCTCGACGAGAAAGGGCTCGAGAGGTCGTCGTCTCTCACGATCCGACGTTCGATCGTGCGCGGCCTGCTGGTGCTGACACCTCTAGCCGTGCTCGCCGGCTGGGTCGGGTCGAGACTCGGCCCGGGACCCTGGGCAGGTCTCGCGGTGGGGGCAGTGGGGATCCCCGCGCTCGTCGCCTACTCGCGGGCCCGGTGGCGGACCCTGGGTTGGGCAGTCGACGACCGGCACCTGATGCTGCGTCGGGGAGTCTTCGACCGTCGCATCACGATCGTCCCCGTCCACAAAGTCCAGGACGTCACGGTCCGCGCCACGCCCTTCCAACGGAGGCTGGGTCTCGCCACAGTCGACGTGGACACGGCCGGTCTGGCGTTGTCGGGGAGCGTGCTGGCTATCGACCTCCCTCAGGATCGGGCACGTCATCTGGCCGACCGCCTGGCGGAGACGGCCGCCCGGATCGCCCTCCCCGACGGGGTGTGAGGGCCGGCACAGGGATCGTGTAGGTTGGCGACATGTCCCTGATCGCCGTGACCGGTCCCCCGAGCCCGGGGCCGGGCGAACGCGAGGAGATGCTCGAAGCGGCCCGCCAGGCGCTGGCTGAAGAAGGCGTCGACCCCGCCGATGTCGTTCGCATCGACGTGCCGGGTCGCGGCGCCGGAGAGGAAGGGGAGGGGACGTTGCGAGCCGAACTGGAGCCGGCGGTGCCGATCCTCCAGTCGGGCTCGCTGTTCGGGGGCAAGCAGGGGCTGTTTCTCGTCGACGCCCAGAACCTCCAGGCAGCCGAAGCGACGATCCTCGGTGAGCTCATCGAAGGTCGCGATCCCGAGGCCGTGGCGGTCGTTGTGATGGCCGGTGGTCGTCTGGCCAAGCCGCTGGCCGATGCGATGAGGGACGGTGGCCGGACCGTCACCGTCGCCAAGATGTGGGAACGGCAGGCGGCCAAGTGGGTCGAGGAGGCGGTGGCAGAGCGCCAGCTGGTCTTCGAGCCCGGTGCGGCGGAAGCGCTCGTCCAGCGCTTCGGCACGGACACGGCGGCGATGTCCCGGGCGCTCGACCAACTCCGGGAGTATCGGGGCAAGATCACCCCGGCCCTGATCCTCGACTGGTTCAAGAACCGTCCCGACGAACCGCTGTTCCTCTACATCGACGCCATCGAGAAAGGCCGCGCCGGGGAGGCGCTCCGGAGGCTGGGGGACTTCCTCACCCACGGCCACCCGCTGCAGGTGATCGGGGCGTTGGACAACGACCTCCGCCGACGCGTCCTGGCCGCGGCGGCCCCCGACCTTCCGACTCTGGCCGAATGGATCGGGGCCAAGACTTCCGACCGGCGGACGGAGCGACTGTGGAAGAACCGGGGGAGAGTCGCCGAATCGGCCCTTCGCCGGGCCCAAGAGGCGATCCTACGGGCGGATCGGGTCCTGAAATCGCATCCCGAGGACAGTCACCGTGTGACCATGGAGCGGCTCACGGTGGCGTTGTGCCGCTGGTACGCGTAGTCAGGCGGACTGGAGTGTCCGCAGGCGAGCGGCGAGACGCGACTTCTTGCGCGCCGCGGCGTTGGGCTTGAACACACCCTTGGTCACCGCCTTGTCGATCTTCTTTTGGGCATGCCGGAAGAGATCGTCCGTCGGCTCGCCCGCCTCGGCCGCGAGCAGCACCTTTTTCATGGCGGTCTTGACCTCGGAACGGACCGACTTGTTGCGCAGGCGCCGCTTCTCGTTCTGGCGGTTGCGCTTGATCTGTGACTTGATGTTGGCCATGTGCTCACAAACCTCGTTGTACGGCGGTAGATCCCAGCGGGATGGAAAACGACCGCGCCGACACGCGGCACGGTCGGCGGGAGGCCCCAAAGATAGCAGCCGAGCCGCAACGGGTACAATGCGGAGGCTCGTCGTCCCCCCGAGTTCGTGACACCTCAGGCGCGCATTCGCAACTTCTCGATCATCGCCCACATCGATCATGGCAAGTCGACCCTGGCCGACCGCCTGCTCGAGCGCACGGGCGCGCTCACCGAACGGGAGATGCGTGAGCAGATCCTCGACTCGATGGATCTCGAGCGTGAACGAGGCATAACGATCAAGGCCCAGACCGTGCGCCTCGACTACTCGGCGGCGGACGGCCAAGACTACGTCCTCAACCTCATCGACACCCCCGGCCACGTCGACTTCTCGTACGAGGTGTCCCGCTCCCTAGCTGCATGTGAAGGAGCGTTGCTCTTGGTCGACGCCGCCCAGGGAGTGCAGGCCCAGACCCTCGCCAACGCCTACCTGGCCATCGAGGGCGGGCTCGAGATCATCCCGGCGTTGAACAAGATCGATCTCCCCGCCGCCGACCCGGACCGGGTGGCCGAGGAAGTGGCCGGGGTGATCGGCGGGGAGCCCGAGGAAGTGCTCCTCTTGTCCGCCAAAACAGGGGAGGGTGTCGACGAGCTCCTCGAACGCATCGTGGCTGACGTCCCGCCGCCTGCCGGCGATCCCGACGCCCCGCTGCGGGCTTTGGTGTTCGACTCGTACTACGACTCCTACCGGGGCGTCGTCTGCTACGTCCGCGTCGTCGACGGGATCCTCTCGGCCGGCGAGCGCGTGAAGTTCATGGCCACGTCCGAGGAGAGAGGCGCCGACGAGATCGGATTCCTCACCCCCAAGGCGGTTCCCGCCGCGTCGCTCGGTCCCGGGGAGGTCGGATACCTCATAACCGGGGAGAAGGAGATCGACAAGATCAAAGTGGGCGACACGGTCACCACCGCCCGGGACGGTGCCACCGAGCCGCTGCCCGGTTACTCGGAGCCGAAGCCGATGGTCTTCTCCGGGATCTTCCCGGCGGAAGGCGACGACTTCGAGAACCTCAGAGAGGCACTCGACAAGCTCTCGCTCAACGACGCCTCCCTCGTCTGGGAGCCGGAGACTTCCAAAGCGCTCGGATTCGGCTTCCGCTGCGGGTTCCTCGGCCTACTCCACATGGAGATCGTCCGGGAGCGGCTGGAACGCGAATACGGTCTCGACCTCGTGGCCACAGCCCCATCGGTCGCCTACCGCGTTACGACGACCGATGGTGAGGAAATGGAAGTGCGGTCACCCCAGGACTTGCCTGACCCGGCCGCCATCGCCGAGATCTCCGAGCCCTACGTGCGAGCGATGATCCTGGCGCCCGCCGAGTACGTCGGGACGATCATGGAATTGGTGCAAGCCCGGCGAGGCGAGATGGGAGCGATGAACTACGTCGGCACGGAGCGGGTCGAATTGGACTACCAGATCCCGTTGGCCGAGGTGGTGTTCGACTTCTTCGACCAGTTGAAGTCCCGGACCCGGGGCTACGCGTCGCTCGACTACGAGCCTTCCGGGTACCGGCCCGCCGACCTGGTCAAGGTGGACGTGCTGCTCAACGGCCAGCCCGTCGACGCCTTCTCGTCGATCGTCCACCGCGAGAAGGCCTACGAGTACGGGAAGCGCATGGTGGAGCGCCTCCGCGAGTTGATTCCCCGCCAGCTCTTCGACGTGCCGATCCAGGCGGCGATCGGGGGGCGCATCATCGCCCGAGAGACGGTGAAGGCACGCCGAAAGGACGTCCTCGCCAAGTGCTACGGCGGTGACGTGAGCCGCAAGAAGAAGCTGCTCGCCCGCCAGAAGGAAGGCAAACGGCGCATGAAGATGGTCGGCTCGGTGGAGGTGCCCCAGGAGGCATTCGTCGAGGCCTTGCGTGTCGACGATTGACCTGAGCGTCCGACCCGACTCTCGCCGGCTGGCAGACTCGGCCGCCGACGCCGCCACCGCCTACATCCACATCCCCTTCTGCGCTCGGGTTTGCCCGTACTGCGACTTCGCCGTCGTGGCGGGCAGAGACGACCTGATGGATCGGTACGCTCGGGGCCTCGTCGCCGACATCGGTATGACCGAGCCCTGGCGCCCCCTCGACGCCTTGTACGTCGGTGGTGGCACGCCCAGCCGATTCGGCGCCGAGCGGCTGGCCGCGGCGGTGGGCGCCGTCCGAGGCGGATTCGGGCTGGCCGCCGGCGCGGAGGTGACGCTGGAAGCGAACCCCGAAGACTGGACGCCTCGGCTCGCCACCGGACTGCTGGAGGCGGGTTTCAACCGAGTGTCGTTCGGAGCGCAGTCCTTCTCTGCGGCGGTTCTGCTCTCGCTCGGCAGGCGCCATCTCGCCCCCGACGTGGTCTCCGCGGTGAGGACGGCGCGCCGAGAGGGCTTCCCCTCGATCAGCGTCGATCTCATCTTCGGGACACCTGGCGAGACGATCGATTCTTGGCGGGCGACTCTCGAGGCGGCCATCGACCTGGACGTGGATCACGTGTCGTGCTACGCCCTGACCGTCGAGAAGGGGACTCCGTTGAGCCGAGCCGTAGCCCAGGGCGCGGCGGCGCCGGATCCCGATCTGCAGGCCGACCAGTACGAGCTGGCGTCGGAGTCGTTGGCGGCCGCGGGGTACGTCCGCTACGAAGTGTCGAACTGGGCCCGTCCCGGGCACCCGTGCCTGTACAACCTGGTGGTGTGGGCACAAGGCGAGTACGAGGCATTCGGCAACGGCGCTCACGGCTTCCGGCGCGCCGCCCGGTTCCGCAACATCCGTCGCGTCGACGCCTACCTGGAGGAGGTGGAGAGCGGAAAGCGGCCGAGAGCCGGAGAGGAGAGGATCTCTGGTTGGGAGGCGGAACTCGACAGGATGTTCGTCGGCTTGCGCCGAGTCGCTGGAGTAGCCGACGGTCCCGGCGTGGAGGCCTTCTGTCGGTCCGAAGAGGGCCGCCGACTCATCGAGCTCGGCATCGTGGAGCATGCCGAGGGCCGACTCCGAGTCGTCGCCCCACTGCTCACCGACGCCGCAGAACGCGTCGTGCTCTCTTTGGCGCCCGAGGATCGCACGGCCGGCGTCTAACACCGGGCCCGAGCGGGGCTACCCTGATCTCATGTTGGAGGAGCGCCGTCAAGAGATCCTCCGAACTCTCGTCGAGGAGTACATCAAGACCGGCGAGCCGGTGAGTTCGCGCACGATCGCCGAGGTGTCGGGCCTCGGTGTCTCCGCTGCCACGATCCGCAACGAACTCGCCGCCCTGGAGACCGACGGGTACGTCGCCCAGCCCCACACTTCCGCCGGCAGGGTGCCGACTGCCCGCGCCTACCGGTACTACGTCGACCATCTCGGTCCCTCCCGACTCCGCAGTGCAACCCAGGCGAAGATCGCGACCTTCTTCGACTCGGTCCAACTCGAACTGACCAAGCTCCTCAAGGCCACGAGCCGCCTGCTCGCCGATGTCACCCAGCTCCCGTCCGTCGTGGTGGCGCCCTCAGTGGTGGGCGAGCGCATCCGCGACATCCACCTCGTCCACCTCACCCCCGAGGTGATCCTGACGATGGTCATCAGCGAGAACGGCCGGGTGGTGCAGGACAGGCTGCGCCTGGAGAGCCCCATCTCTTCCGACGAGTTGGAGGAAGTGGAAGAGGCCGTGACCGATGCCGCGGTCGGAGTCTCCATCGGCTCCAAGGTGGAGCTCGACCCGCAACGGAGGGATTCGCTCACTAGCCGGGTTCTCGAGGCGAGCGAGGCGGTCATCCGCATCGTCGAAGACGCCGCTTCGAGTGGATCCGACGTATACGTGGGTGGCACCCAGCAGATGGCGAACGTCTGGGAGGATCTCTCCGAGGTGCAGCGGGTCCTGGAAGTCGTGGAACGCGAGGCGATGATCCTCAACATCCTCGCCCGGGCTCCCGGCACTTCGGTGCTGATCGGCACCGAGCTTCCCGTGACCGATGTCGACATGGCCGTCGTTTCGAAGACCTACGACGCCGGAACCACGCCCGGCCGGGTCGGTGTCATCGGGCCGATGCGGATGAACTACCGACGGGTGATCTCGGCGGTGGAGGAAGTGTCCCGAGAGCTCGAAGACCGCATCCAGCAGTGAGCCCGTTCCCCACGAATCCTGTCGTCCCGTAACCTTCGGTCTGTGGCAGTCGACTACTACGAGGTCCTGGGGGTCTCCCGCGACGCCAGTCCCGAGGAGATCAAGAAGGCGTTCCGCCGGCTGGCACGCCAGTGGCACCCCGACGCCAACAAGGAAGATCCCGACGCCGAGGCGAAGTTCCGCCAGATCGCCGAAGCGTACGAAGTCCTGAGCGACCCGGAGCGGCGCCGGCGCTACGACCAGGGTGACACGATCGACCTCGGCGACTTGTTCGCCGGTGGATTCTCCGGCCTGGACGACATCCTCCGCTCCGTGTTCGGCGAGGGATTCGGCGACCCGTTCGGCTTCGGCTCGGCCAGTCGGCGGCAGGCGCGCGGTCGCGACATCGTCACTCAGGTGCACATCACCCTGGAGGAGGCCGCCTTCGGGACGGAGACTCAGGTGACGTTCCGGGCCGACCGCCGGTGCCCGGAATGCGACGGTGACGGCACCGCCCCTGGAACGAGCCGCGTCACCTGTGCCACCTGCGGCGGCGCCGGCCAGGTGCGCACGGCTCGCCGATCGCTCCTGGGCACGATGATGTCCGTCGGTACCTGCCCCGACTGCCACGGCGTGGGGACCGTGGTGGAGGAGCCTTGCCCGAACTGTGCCGGGCTGGGAGTCGCCGAGGGCGAACAGAACGTGACGGTCGAGATACCTGCCGGGGTCAGCACCGGCACCCGGCTCCGTCTCACCGGTCGGGGAGAGCAGGCTCCGCATGGAGGCGCTGCCGGTGATCTGTTCGTCGAGGTGGTCGTCGCCTCCGACGAGCGGTTCCGCCGTGAGGGCGACCACCTCGTCTACCACGCCCGTGTCGGTCTCGCCGAGGCGGCGCTCGGAACCGAGGTGGAAGTGCCGCTTCTCGGCGGTGGAACGACCACCGTCGAGCTGCCTGCTGGCACCCAGCCCGGATGGATCACACGCATCCCCGGCGAAGGGATGGGTCGGTTGGGAGCGCGCGGACGGGGCGACATGATCGTCGTCGCCGACGTCGTGGTCCCGGTCGACCTGTCCGCCGAGGAGGAGGAGCTCCTCCGCAGATTCGCTGAGATCCGAGGGGAGAACCCCCGCCAGCCGAGCCGCTGGCGCCGCGCTCGCCGCTGATGGCGCGCCACGTGCCCCATGTCCTGCTCCGGGACGGATGGGAAGCCCCCGTCCTCCCTGTCACCGAGGAGCAGGTGCACCACCTGTACCGAGTCCTGCGCCTCACCGACGGTGAGGAGGTCTCGTACACGGACGGGGCGGGTCGCGTCGGATCCGGCAGCCTGGTGCCTGGCGGTGTGGCACGAGGCGAGGAGTGGACGGTGCCGTGTCCCATCGACCTGACGGTCGCGGTGGCGCCGCCCAAGTCGAAGGACCGGGCTCGGTTCCTGGTCGAGAAGCTGGCCGAACTGGGCGTTGCTCGCCTCATGTGGGTGAGGACCCGGTTCACCGAAGGTCGGCCTCCTTCCGCGGCCAAGGCAGAGGCGTGGGCCGTCGCCGCCCTCGAACAGAGCCGGGGAGGATGGCTGATGGAGATCGTCGAGGGCGACATCGCCGATCTCGGTGCGGAGGGACTCGTGGTCGCTGATCCCGACGGGGACGAGCCACCGCGGGCGGCGAAGACACTCCTCGTCGGCCCCGAGGGTGGCCTCCACCCCGCCGAGGTGCCACCGGGAGCGAACGCGGTGTCGCTCGGGGCGACCGTTTTGCGGGTGGAGACCGCGGCGATCGTCGGCGCCGCCCTTCTCGGGATGAATGCAAGACGTTCATGAGAGATATTCGACGATCTCTTGAATTCAACTCCTTCTGAATTCGCGGGGTCGGCTCCTACACTTGTCGTGCTTCCGGCCACATGGATTCCGGCGTGACCTCCAACACCATCGAATCGCACGTTCGCGTGCCCAGCAACCACCTGATGCTCGACCTCCTCGGTGAGGAGGACGCTCATCTCCGCCAACTCGAGGAGACGTTCCCCGACGTCCGGATCGTGGCGCGCGGCAACGAGATCACACTTCTCGGCCAGGGCCCCTCGGTCGAGAACGCCGCCACCGTTCTCACGGAGCTCCTGCTCCTGATCCAAGAGGGCCAGCGTCTCGACTCGAATCGCATCGCCCAGGTGGTGAGCATGGTGCGCGACGAGGTGCCGAGCCCTTCCGGCGTGCTCAGCGACGGCCTGTCGGTCGGTCGGGGGAAGATGGTCCGGGCCAAGACCAAGGGCCAGCACGACTACATCGCCGCGGTTCGGGAGAACACGGTGACCTTCGGGCTCGGGCCGGCGGGTACGGGGAAGACGTACCTGGCGATGGCGGCGGCCGTCGAGAGCCTCGTCTCCGGGGCCGTGCGCCGGATAGTGCTCACCCGGCCCGCGGTCGAAGCCGGCGAGCGCCTCGGGTTCCTACCCGGTGATCTCACGGCGAAGGTCGACCCCTACCTCAGGCCACTGTACGACGCCCTGTGGGACATGCTCGGTCCCGACGAGACGTCCCGCCTGCTCGACAGGGGAACCATCGAGATCGCTCCGCTCGCTTATATGCGTGGACGGACGCTGAACGACTCGTTCGTGATCCTCGACGAGGCGCAGAACACCACGCCGGAGCAGATGAAGATGTTTCTCACCCGTTTGGGCTTCAACTCGAAGATGGTCGTCACCGGAGACACCACTCAGACAGACCTTCCGTCTCAACAGCAGTCGGGTCTCAAGGTCGTGCGGAACATCCTCTCGGGTATCGACGGCGTAGCGTTCGTGGAACTGACGAGTAGGGACGTGGTGCGACACCGGATCGTGGCGTCGATCGTCGAGGCATACGAGCAGTACGAACGCGGAACGGACGACCGAACGGACGACCGATGAAGCGTCCGGGCGTGCTGCGGCTGGCCGTCTTCGTGGCCACCACTGTCGCCGCCTGGGGCATCCTCGCATTCGGAGGTTCGGCCGAGGACCCCGACTCTCTGCAGCCGGGCGACATCGCCGCCCGCGACTACGAGGTGGTGCGAGGGGGAAGTGTCCTCAACCAGGTGGCCTACGAGCAGGCTCAGGAGGCGGCCCGGGCCTCGGTCGACCCCGTCTTGGTGTCGCGTCCCGAGACAGAGGATGCCGTGCTCGACCGCATCGACGCCTTCTTCGCCGACATCGAAGCGGCCGTGCGCGGTGAGCTGGGTGGCGCCCCTGCCGCGCCCCCGGAGGACACCCCGACGGACACCACCACCTCCCCGCCTCCGGAGACCACCACGACGACGACGCCGCAGGACGCCGGCCAGGACGAAGGCCAGGAAGAGGGGGAGGAGGCCACCACGGACACGACCGTGCCGCCGACGACGATCCCCCAGGGCGAGGTCCTCGTCGAGGGCTTCGTGTTCATCGACGCCGACGGCGACGGCGAGTTCGACCCCGAACTGCCGGAGGACGCCGGTCCCAACGACCTCGCCGATGTCCCCCTACCGGGGGTGGGCGTGACGCTGCAGTCGTCGGCTCGGTCCAACGTCACCGAGACCGGCTCCGGTGGGACGTTCGGCTCTCCCGTCACCGAGGGAGAGATCACGGTGACGTTGAACGTCGACAACCCGCGTTTTCCCGAGTTCGAAGTCTCGGCGGGCGAGCTGGTCCAAGAGCTCGAGTGCTACTCGGACTGCCAGATCGAGCCGGTGGGTCTCCAACCGAAGATGGCGTCGGTCGACGACGTGGTGGCGGCGCTCGGCCCCGACACCATCGTCTCCGACGACGCCATCGCCACTCTCGCCGCCATCGCTCGCGAGGACGTGGTGCGCACCGCCGCCGGCGGCCAGTCCCACCTCGCCGAGGTCCAGCAGGCCGCCATCACCCACGCTCAGAGCCTCTTCGGCCAGCGGGTTCTCGAGACCGCCGATTCCGGGATCGGCCTCTCGCTGGAGGAGGCCCGCAACCGTGCCCTCGAGCAGCCGCCGCTCGTCTACTACACCGACACCAACTTCCGGGACGAAGCGGCAGGCCGGGCGGCCGGCGACATCGTCGCCAACTTCATCCTCCCGAACTGGGCGGTCGACGAGGTGGCCACCGAGGAAGCCGCCGAGGAAGCCGCCAACTCCGTGCCGGTCGAGGACTACGAGGTGGTGTTCCGGGAAGGCGAGATCATCGCCACCCAGGGAACGCGCCTCACCCAACTCCAGATCGATGCGATCCGCCAGACCGGCGGCCTATTCGACCCGATCCAGCGCGGAGGAGGTCTCCTGGCGGTGCTCGCCCTGCTGAGCGGGGTGCTCGCCCTCTGCCTGAATCGCTTCCGGCCGGAGTTCTGGGGCCGTCCGCGGATGGTGGCCCTGCTCGGGATCACGATCGTGATGGCGGCGGGGGCGGTGAGAGGCACGGCGGTGCTGGCCGACGCGGCGAGCTGGTACATAGTGCCGGCGGTCGCCTTCGGGCTCATGACCGCGGTGCTCTTCGACTCGCGCATCGCCGTGCTCATGGCGCTGTCGATGGCGATCCTCGCCGCCGTCGGCACCCGCGACCCGGGCGTCACCGTGTACTCGCTGATGGCCACGATGGCACCGATCCCGTTCGTCTCATCCGTTTCCACCCGCAGGGCGTTCCGCAACGCCGCCGTCTTCTCCGCCACGGCAGCGGCGGTGATGGCAGCCGGCACGTCGTGGTTCTTCCACGTGGGCCCCGAGGACGAGACGCTCCTCGCCATCGGCACGTCCGCCGGATGGGCGTTCGGAGTGTCGCTCGTGGCGGCACTAGTCGGTCTGGCCCTTTTGCAGTTCTTCGAGTCGGCGTTCGACATCACCACCACCTTGGCATTGCTGGACCTCACCGACCGCAACCACGAGGCGCTCCAACTCCTCCAGGAGAAGGCGTTCGGCACCTTCAACCACTCGTTGATGGTGGGGACACTGGCGGACGCGGCGGCCCGAGCGATCGGTGCCGACCCGCTCCTCGCCCGAGCGTCGGCGTACTACCACGACATCGGCAAGACCGAGAACCCCACGATGTTCATCGAGAACCAGTTCGGGATCGCCAACCCCCACGACGAGATGTCGCCGGAGGAGAGTGCCGAGGTGATCCGCCGTCACGTCACCGACGGGCTCAAACTGGCCAAGAAGTACAAGATCCCCTCCGAAGTAGCCGAGGCGATCGTGAGCCATCACGGCGACGGGATCATGCGGTTCTTCTACGAGAAGGCCCGGGAAGCCGACCCGGGTGTCGACCCCGATTTGTTCCGCCATGTGGGTCACAAGCCGAGGACCGCGGTGACAGCCATCGTCATGTTGGCGGATGCTCTCGAGGCGTCCTGTCGGGCAGTCTTCCAACACGAGGAGCCCACGCCGGACGCCATCGAGAAGGTCGTGAATCGGGTGATCGACGAGAAGATCAACGACGGCCAGTTGTCGGAGTCCCCCCTCACGCTGGCTCAGATCACCCAGATGCGCAAGGCCTTCCTGAGTTCACTGGTTGGGCACTACCATCAGCGTATCGTCTACCCGAACTTCCCTGGTAGCTGACACACCACATGGACGACCCTGCTAGTCGAAGACCTCGGGCCGGCCTAGGAGCCGGCTCTCCAATCGCTCCCGCCGGTGATCCGCCATGAACATCTTCGTGGCGGACGAGCAATCGGAACCGGTCGACGTCGCCGCCATTCGCGACCTGGTGGCGGCGGTGCTGCGAGCGGAAGGCTGTCCGCCTCAGACCGAGGTGTCTGTCATCCTCGTCGGCGACGAAGAGATGGCCGGATACAACCGCCGGTTTCTCGACCGGAGCGGGCCGACCGACGTCATATCTCTGCCCATCGAAGAGCTGCGGCCCGGCCAACCGCCGGGTGCTGCCTCCAACGGCGGTCCTCCGCCGATGCTCGGCGACGTGATCTTGTCGCCCGCATACATCCGGCGACAAGCCGACGAGCTCGGTGAGACGTTCGAAGACGAGATCGCCCTCATGGTCGTGCACGGCGTCCTCCATCTGCTCGGCTACGAGCACGACTCTGCCGAGGAGGCCGAGATGATGGAGAAGCGGGAGGCGGAGATCCTCCACTCCGTCGGGAGAAGGCGGCGGTGAACGTGGTCAGCGCTCTGCTCGCTCTGGCTGCCTTGCTCGTGGCGGCTTGGATCCGCGCCGCCGGCACCGCGGTCAGCCAGATACCTCGCGCCGACGCCCATCACGACGCCGCCGAGGGCAAGAGAGGAGCACGTACCATCGCCAGTCTGCTCGACGACCGGCCCCGCATACCTCCGTCGGTCGGCATCGTCTGCAGTGTCCTCCTCGTCACGGCCACGGTGCTGGCGATGGCGGCGATGGAGGGAGCGATGTCGCCGTTCACGTTGGTGTCGCTCGTCGTGGTGGTGGTCTTCGTCGGCGACGTCCTGCCCCGACTCCTGGGCTTCGCCCAGTCTCGCCCGATCGCCTACACCTCGGCCGCGCTGTTGAGCCTCGTGGTGCGGGTCGGTGGTTGGGCGGCCGAAAAACCACCCGAGGACAACGGCACCGGTGCCGACAACGGGGAGGAGGAGGACGACGAGGAAGAACTGGCGATGATCTCGTCCGTCCTGCGTTTCTCCGACACGGTGGTCCGCGAAGTGATGACGCCGCGCCTGGACATGATCACGATCGACGCCGACGCCACGACAGAGGAGATGGCGGCGGCCGCCATCGAGCACGGCTTCTCTCGTTTCCCGGTCACCGACGGCGACGACGTGATCGGTCTCCTGCTGATCAAGGACCTGCTCCCGGGACTGGCGGGCCGGACGGGTCCGGTGACGGCTAGGACCCTGATGCGGTCGGCGGTCTTCGTGCCCGAGGTCAAGCCGATCGCCGAGCTCCTGGCCGAGATGCGCGCCAACGGGACCCACATGTGCATCGTCGTCGACGAGTTCGGTGACATCGCCGGCCTCGTCACCATCGAAGACCTGTTGGAGGAACTCGTCGGCGAGATATCCGACGAGACCGACGAGGAGGAGATCTGGGTGGAACCACTCGGAGAGGGACAGTGGCGGATCGACGCTCGCCTCTCCGTCGAGGATCTTGCTCGCCTCCTCGAGACGGAGTTGCCCGACGGCGACTGGGACACGGTCGGGGGCCTGATCCTCGGCTTGGCCGAGCGGGTGCCCGAGGAAGCGGAGCGGTTCGTCGTCGACTCCGCCCAGCTCGAAGTCACCCGGATGCAGGGTCGGCGGGTGGCCGAGGTCCTCGTGACGTCCATCCCGGCCGAAGAGGAAGGGGAATGAAGTCGGGCTTCGTGTCCGTCGTCGGGCGACCGAATGTCGGAAAGTCGACTCTGGTGAACCGCATCGTCGGCCGCAAGGTGTCGATCACCTCTTCCCGACCCCAGACGACGCGTTCGGCGATCCGCGGCGTGCGTACCCATTTCGGCCCCGGCGGTGAGCCCGAATGGCAGATCGTGCTCGTCGACACCCCCGGCCTGCACCGGCCTCGGACCGAGCTCGGTTCCCGCCTCAACCAGCTCGTCTACGGGTCCTTGGCCGAGGCCGATGCCGTGGTCTTCGTCGTGGACGCCACCGCGCCGATAGGGCCCGGCGACCGCCTCATCGCCGAACGCCTGAAAAAAGCAGAGACCCCGGTGATCGTCGCCGTGAACAAGGTGGACGCCGCCTCCCGCGCCGAGGTGGTCTCCCAACTCGCCGAAGCGGGGGAATGGGACTTCCGTGCCTACGTGCCGATTTCAGCCCTGGAAGGAGCGGGGATCGGCGAACTGATCGGTGAGGTCGTGCCGATCCTCCCCGACGGGCCGCTCTACTACCCGCCCGATCAGTGGAGCGACCAACCGGAGTCGGTCGTGGTGGCCGAGATCATCCGGGAGAAGTTCCTCGAGCGGCTCCGTGAGGAGTTGCCGCATTCGCTCCTGGTGCGAGTGGAGGAGATCGAGGAACGCGACGACGGCCTCGTCACCATCCAGGCCGACGTCATCGTGGAGCGGAAGAGCCAGAAGGGAATCGTCATTGGAAAGGGCGGATCGCTCCTCAAGGTCGCCGGCTCGGAGGCCCGCGCCGAATTGGAGGCGCTACTCGGCACGAAGGTCAACCTCCAGTTGCAGGTGACGGTCGAGAAGGACTGGCAACGGAGGCCGGTGCTCCTCGATCGATTGGGCTTCCAAGAAGCCAAGGGCGTCTAGCCTGACGGCCGTGAGCGACGTCGCTGCCGCCACCAGACTGGCCGACCTGGCAGCCGCCGATCGTTTGGCCGAAGCCAACCTCGTACTGGCCCGCTTCCACCGCCACGTCGACGAAGAGGAGGTGATGGGCCGAATCTCCGCACTCGCCCGCCGGGTGGAGGGCGACACCCACTTGGCGATCCGGCGGGTGATCTCGATCGCCGAGGGTATCGGCGGGAACGTCGACGACTACTACGCCCTCGACAACCACTTCATCGACACGGTTCTGTCCACCCGCCGGGGGATCCCGATCTCTTTGTCGGTCCTGTGGATCGAAGTCGGCCGCCGTGCCGGGATCGAGATGCACGGTGTGGGCATGCCCGGGCACTTCCTGGTGTACGCCGGCGGGCAACTGGTCGACCCGTTCCACTACGGCGAGGCGATCGGCTTCGACGAGGCGGCCTCCCTGGTCGCTCAGGCTCTCGGTGGCGAGCCCCGGGCGGACCGCAGCTGGTTCGAGCCGGTCGACGGGCCGTACATAGTGCGGCGCATGCTCTTGAACCTCGAGCAGCTCTACGAACGGCGCGGCGAGCCGCGCCATCTCGAGTGGGTCGCTGCCTGCCTCGAGGCGCTCACGCCCGCCTGAAGTCCTTCCGGCGTCAGACGAACTCGTCGATCTTTTCGGCCAACTCCAGGTCTTTCTCGGTCAAGCCGCCCTCGGAATGGGTGGACAGGCGCAAGGCGACCTGGTTCCAGCGGATATCGATGTCGGGGTGGTGGAAGTCCTTCTCGGCGACGAGCGCCACCCGAGTGACGAATGCCATCGCCTCCACGAAGTCGCCGAACTCGAACGTACGGACGATGGCGTCGCCGTCGCGTGCCCAGCCGGGATGCTGGCCGAGGAAGTCGTCCAGGCGGATGTCGTCGATCAGGGCCACGACCCGATGATGCCACGATGCCAGAACTACGACCGCCGGCCCCATGCGATGTCGAGGACGAGGCACTCGCCGACTGCTCCGTAGGGTGCTCACCCGAACCGGAGAGCGCAGCCGAACTCAGATCTTGACACAGCATGCTGCATGCTGCATGCTGTATACAGCACACAGTAGGGAGTGCGAATGGCAACAACCTTGTCGAGGCTCGACGAGAGACCAGACAGTCTCGCTCAGATCGTCTTCGAGCGCCTGCGCGCCGCCATCATCGACAAGACCCTCGCCCCGGGAAGCACGATCTCCGAGGTTTCGCTGGCACGGACTCTCGATGTCAGCAAGACGCCGGTTCGTGAGGCAGTGCTACGCCTCTGCGACTTGCACCTACTCGAGCGCGACGGGGTGCGGGGCCTGAAGGTGGTGAGCCCGTCGAAGCAGCTCATCACCGAGGCCTACGAGCTCCGCCTGGCGTTGGAGTCCCAAGCAGTCGCATTGGCGGCTCGACGCGCCTCACCGGATCAGCAGGAAGAGATACGTCGACTCGCCGAGCAGACTCTGGCTGCATGTCGAGCGGACGATCCAATCCAGTTCCGCAAGGTCGATGTGGAGCTCCACCGCCTCATGGCACAGAGCTCGGGAAGCCACCTCGTGGCCGAAGCTGCCTGCAACGCCATCGATCTGACAGACGTGCTGCGCCGGCGGGATGCTCCGATGGGGAGTGTGTCGCGGCGATGCGCTCATGAGCACGTTCAGTTGGCTGCCGCGATCGAAGAGCGCCGAGTCGAGGACGCTCGAGCCCTGATAACGACACACATCGAGACCGTGCATCAGCGCGTCCTCGACGACTTCATGGAGAGAACCTCGTCTGCCGCAGGGGATGCCCAGTGACGGAACGGGTGGCGATCGCCAGTCTCGGGGCCGTCGGGCGAGTGATCGCCCGCCAAGTCAGCGAGAAGCTCCCCGAGTATCGACTCTCGGCCGTGACCGCCCGCCGTCTGGACCGTGCCCGCGACTTCGTGCGGTCTCACGGCCTGGCCGCCGACGTCGTCGGGTTGGAAAGGATCTCCGAGAACGCCGACATCGTCATCGAATGTGCGCCTGCCCAGGTCTACAGAGAGATCGCCGAGCCCGTGATCGAGTCGGGCAAGACATTGATCACGCTGAGTGTCGGTGCCCTTCTCGACCATTGGGACCTCGTGGACGTGGCGCGCGCCACGGGTGGCCGGATCCTCGTGCCTTCCGGAGCGATCCTCGCTCTCGATGCGGTCCAGGGCGTGAGCGAAGGCGTGGTGCACTCGGTGCGAATGGTGACCCGCAAACCGTTGGCGGGCCTCCGTGGAGCGCCGTTTCTCGAACGGCAGGGGATCGATCTCGACCATGTCACAGAGCCGACGTTGCTTTTCGAGGGTACGGCCCGAGAAGCGGTCTCGGGCTTCCCCGCCAACCTCAACGTGTCGGTCGCCCTCTCGCTGGCAGGGGTCGGACCGGACAAGACATTCATCGAGGTATGGGCAGATCCGACGGTGGAGCACAACACGCACCGGATCCAGGTGGATTCCGATTCGGCGAAGCTCGATTTCACGATCCAGAACATTCCGTCGGAGAACCCGGCCACCGGAAGGCTGACACCGTTGAGTGTCGTCGCGCTCCTACGAAAGCTGGCCAGTCCTCTTCAGATAGGCACCTGATTCTCGCGTAACGCTCGGAGGGATATACGTGGACCTAGGAATAGCTGACCGTACTGCCATCGTCACAGGGGCCGGTGGAGGCCTCGGCGGCGCCATCGTCAAGGCGCTGGCCGGTGAAGGCGCCAAAGTCGCTGCCTGCGACATCTCGGCCGAAGCATTGGAGAAGACGGTCGCGGAATCCGATGGGAGAGTCAGCCCCTATGCGTTCGATCTAGCCGACCTGGGAGCGTTGGAATCCGTCGTCGAGCGGGTGAGATCGGATCTGGGCACGCCTTCGATCCTCGTGGGCATCACAGGCGGCCCGCCACCGGCAGCGGCATTGGAGACACGCGTCGAGGACTGGGAGAAGTACTTCCGCGCCCTCGTCTCCCCTGTCATCCGGCTCGCGGGCCTGTTGCTCCCGGACATGCGAACCCAGGGTTGGGGCCGGATCATCACGAGCACCTCTTCCGGCGTGGTGACGCCCATACCGAATCTCGCCCTCTCCAACGGGCTGCGCTCCTCACTCGTGGGATGGTCGAAGACCCTGGCAGGTGAGGTCGCCGAAGATGGCGTGACGGTCAATGTCGTCGTGCCCGGACGGATCGAAACCCAGCGAGTCCGCGCCCTGGATGAGGCGAAGGCGAAACGTGAGGGTCTCCCGGTTGAAGAGGTGACCGCCGCGAGCACCGCCACCATTCCCGCTCGCCGATACGGAAGACCGGACGAGTACGCCGACGTCGTGGTGTTCCTCGCCAGCGAGAGGGCCTCGTACGTCAACGGAGCGATGATCCGCGTCGACGGCGGATTGATCCCGAGCATCTAGGAGACATCACAGTGGACGCAGCACAGCGGAAGGAGATCCGAGAGCGCTTCTTGGCGGTCGATGCCGCGAACGTGGCGGACGTGCTCGACGAGCTCGGCCATGGCAACTACGGCTTGTCATCGGAGATCCAAGGCATCACCGGCGAACGGATCGCGGGCTGGGCCTACACGATCGCCGGGCAAATGATCCCCTACGAGGGGAGCGGCGACCCGAAGAAGATGGAGGCATGCCACGGCATCGGGCCGGATGAGATCTCCGTCTGGAGCGGCGCAGGTGAGGGGGTCTGCTACTTCGGGGAGCTGATCGCGCTGGGCATGAGAGAGCGAGGTTCGGTCGGCGCGATCGTCGACGGAGGGATCAGAGACACCCGCGCTCTCCGAGAACACGGATTTCCTGTGTTCGGGGCATACCGCACAGCGGTCCAATCGATCGGTCGCTGGCGTGTCACCGACTACCAGCAACCGGTGTACCTGCCGGGGGCGACCACGGCTCGGGTCGTAGTGCGTCCCGGCGACTTCGTTCTCGGAGACGAGGACGGAGCAATCGTCATCCCCGCCGAGCTCGTTCCTGAAGTGCTCGGCAAGGCGGAGCGAATGACGCAAACGGAGCAGGAGGTGCGAGGAGCCATCAGGGATGGGATGTCCCTCGAGGATGCCCTCGATGAGTTCGGGCACGTCTGAGAAGCAGACGCGCCAACGAAGAAGGAGGAGAGGCACAAAGTGAAGAAGAGCGCTCGCAGTCTGATAGTTGGGGCGACAGTCATGGCAGCCGTGGTGGCGGCCTGTGGTGGTTCGCCGGCAGGTTCCGCCACCGATGACACTCAAGCGGCCACCAGCGGCGAGTCCGTCGTCATCACCGTCGAACCTTCGGCAATTCCGGCGTTCGTGGCTGAGCGGGAGGGATTCTTCGGCGACATCGATGTCGAGGTGACCACCGTCGGGTACGAGGAAGCGGAGAGCCTCCTGCTGGCGGGCCAGACCCACATCGCGTGGATGGGTCCCCTGGATGTCGCCAAGTTCGTTTCGGAAGGCGAGGAATTCCGCTACCTCTCGACGGCCGGTGCACTCAACATGTACAACGGGATCGTTGTCCGCGCCGAAGACGGAGACGTCTACAACGATGTGACTGATCTCGTCGGGAAGCGCCTCGGTATCCCCGGCTTCGGAACCGGCACGTGGGCGACGTTCGACGTCTTCGCTCGGAGTGTCTTCGACATCGCCTCGCCCGAAGACGACTTCGAGATCGTCACCGCCGACTCCGGCGCTTTGCTCGCCATGCTGGAACGCGGCGAGATCGATGGGGCTCTTCTGTTCGCGGCTCAGTCGGCGGCCGGCCGGTACATGGAGCAGTTCAAGACCGTCTTCAGCTTCACAGAAGCCATGCAGGAGGAGTACGGCGTGCCTCTTGTGGTCAACGGGCCTGCCGCGACTCGTGAATGGATCGAAGCCAATCCCGACACCGTCGACGCCATCGTGAGTGGGCTGGACCAGGCGGTGGCATGGATGAAGGACAACCCGGAGGCGTTCGACGTCGACGGGAAGTACGCCGACCTCGGTGAAGGGGACGGCTGGCACAACTCCGAGGAGACGACGGCAGGAATCCTCGCGCTCGTCGGTGAGGGCGAGTGGTACCGGACCTCCAACGATTTCACGGACGAGTGGCAGTCCGCCGTCTACGAGATCATCCAGGCCGGAGAAGGCAGCCTGGTCGACAGCGTTCCGCCCATGGAGGAAATATTCGCCGATGCCGGCTGACGCGCCGACGCTCGACCAGAAGCCAAACGCCGACGGCGGCATGACGCCGGCGTCGGAAGGCTCGGGACACGGTGCTCGAGAGCACCGTGTCCCGAGGTGGCTGCGACCCTGGATTCCGATGGGCGTGCTGGTCGTCGTGTGGTGGGTCGTAACCGACTTGGTGCTCCAGAAGCCGCGTATCTACCCGACTCCGCAGTTGGTGGCAGGCGAGCTGGGTCGAATCCTCTCGGGGGAGAGCCCGCTGGGGTCTACCTACGCCCACGCCGGCGCCACCCTCGCCAGGCTCCTGGTGGCATTCCTGGCCGCCTTCGTCATCGGCACGGTGCTCGGGATCGTCGCGGGACGAGTGAAGTCTCTCTTCGACTTCTCCAACAGCCTCGTTTGGATCGGCTTGGCGGTGCCGTCGGTCGTCTGGGTGTTCGTCTTCCTGGTCGTCTTTGGAATCGGCGATGTGGTCCCAGTGGTCGCATTGGTCGTGATGCTCACGACGCCTGTCTTCCTGGGGTCGGCCGAGGGCGCCAAGGCCATCGACAGAGAACTACTCGAAATGGCGGCGTCCTATCGAGCCGATTGGAGGTCACGGCTGAGAGATCTCTATCTGCCAGCGATCCTGCCGTTCATGCTCGCCAACGGTCGCGTCGCGTTCGCCCTCGGGATCAAGGTCGTGATCATCGCCGAGGTCGTCGGCCTTCCGAACGGCATCGGTCTTCTCGTGAAGTACTGGAAGGACCAGCTCTACATGGCCCCAGTCGTCGCCTGGGGCGTGTTGCTCATCGTGATGGGCTTCGTCGTGGATAGGTGGCTGTTCGGGTACTTCGAGAAGCGCAGTCTCCGCCGTACGGGAGCCCGCGTGTCTGTCGTGTCCGCCGAGTGAGGAGTCTTCCGTGGGTGAGATCGAGCTCCGAAACGTTTCCCTGTCCTTTCCCAATCCCAAGTCGCCCGAGCCGAACGTCGTCTACGAGAACTTCAGCATCAAGATCGAGAAGGGGAGTTTCACGTTCCTCCTCGGACCGTCCGGGTGCGGGAAGTCGACTTTCCTCAACATCATCAACGGCTTGCTGACACCGACGTCTGCCGACGCGGTCCTGGTGGACGGGCAGGACATTCGCAGGCACCCGGAGTTGACCCGTCGGATGGGATACGTGTTCCAGGGTCCGCGCCTCTTGCCTTGGAAGACGCTGCGCGAGAACGTCGAGTTCGGCCTGAAGGGTCTAGGAGTACAACCGAAAGAGCGGTGGCCGGAGCTCATCGAGAAATACTTCGCAATGGCAGGGCTCTCGAAGTTCATGGACCACTATCCGAGCCAGGTGTCAGGCGGTATGCAACAGCGTGCCGCCATCGTCCGGGCTTGGGTGAACGAGCCTGAGATCCTGCTGATGGACGAGCCATTCAGCCATCTGGACGAGATCACAGCAGCGGAGCTGCGCTCCGAGCTGGTCTCCTTGTGGGCCCGAGAGGAAGAACGGCGGACCATCGTCTTCGTCACACACAACATCAGCGAAGCGGCTCAGATGGCTTCCGATGTCGTCGTGCTCACCCCCACTCCGTCGCAGATCTGCTACCGCCGCACGATCGACATTCCCTGGCCCCGCACCAGCACCGACGACGCGGTGTTCGAGATCGAAAAGGAGTTGCGTCACGTATTCGCCGAGCGCGCCGGTGTGCGGGTCTGAGGAGGGAAAGCGATGGTTGCTCTGAAGGAGAGGTCCCTACAGCTTCTCTCGCTCGTCGTCGCCGTGTTGATCTGGGAGATCGTTGCTCGAGCAGTGGACCTCTCCTCGGCGATTCCCTCGCCTCTGGTCGTGTTCGAGTCCCTGTGGAATCTGGTGACCTCGGGCAAGGCCTGGGGACCGCTGACGGCGACCATTGCGAGGACGCTGATGGGCTTCCTGCTCGGCTTCGTCGCAGGCGTAGCCTACGGCGTCACGGTCTATGCCAAGCCCATCGTCGGTGATTACTCGCGAGGAATCTTCAACACCGCGATGTTCGCTCCGACACTCATAATCATCTTCTTGGGTCTCGTCATGTTCGGCCTGAGCAATCTCACCGTCGTGCTCATCGTCGGTTTCGTCATCTCGACCGACGTCGGTGTGTACATGCGAGACGCCTTCCAAAACTTCGATGAGGAGCTCGCGGCGATGGCTCGTTCGTACAAGGCGAAGTTCATCCAACGAGTCCGGGATGTGTACTTCCCATTCCTGGTTCCTCCGATGCTGGCCGCGGGACGCATCGGCTTCAGCCTGGCCTGGAAAGTGGCGTTCCTGTGCGAGGTCTTCGGTTTCCCGAATGGACTGGGGTGGGAAGTGCGGGCCAGCTACCGGATCTACGACATGACCGGGCTTCTCGCCTGGCTGTTGGTCTTCATCATCACGTTGCTCGTGGTCGAACAGGTCATACGGGCATCGGAGAAGGCCCTCGTGAGGTGGTGAACGGCATGAACGCCTCAGAACGACCGGTGGGGCGGTTCGCTCCGGAAGACTCTCTGGTGGTGATCGTCGACGTGCAGAACGACTTCTGCCATCCCGACGGCACCATGTCAGGCCGCGGCAAGGACCTCTCGTTCGTTCACGAGGCCGTGCCGAAGATCCAGGAGCTGATAGCGGCAGCCCGCGAGCGCGACATTCCCGTAGTGTTCGTCCGAACGGCACATGACGACGTGCTGGACTCTGTCGTCTGGCGCCACAGGTTCCAGGACGGCACGGGAGCTCCCTACGTACCGGCTGAGCCCAACTGCGTCACCGACAGCTGGGGAGCGGAGCTGTACGAGATCGAGCCGTCTCCCGAGGAGGCGGTGGTGACCAAGAGTCGCTACAGCGCTTTTAGTTCGCCGCAGTTCATCGAGACCGTGGCCGGGATCGGACGTCGATCTCTGTTCTTCGCAGGAGTGGCCACCAATGTATGCGTGGAGAGCTCGGCACGCGACGCCGTGGATCACGACTACTTCGCATCCATCGTGTCCGACGCCAGCGCCGCCTACCGGGAAGACGAGCATTCCGCTGCTCTGTCGGCCTTTGCGGAGCACTTCGGTCGGACCGTGACCGTGGAGGAGCTCCTAGGCCGATGGGACGCGGAGTCAGCAGCCGCCGGCTGAACCATCCCGTCCTGTGACCCTCCATCCCGAGGGGCCACGGAGTAGCAAGGGCCACTCGGTGCAGTGCGATACGCTGAGACCACATGGCGATCCGCAACGACCAGGGCATCGTGCTGCGCGGCTACCCGTTCGGTGAGGCCGACCGCGTCGTGGTGCTCCTCAGTCCCAACCACGGCAAGCTGCGCACGGTCGCCAAGGGAGTTCGCAAGACGACGAGCCGGTTCGGCGGGCGGCTGGAGCCGTTCACCCACGTCGACCTAGTCCTGTACGAGGGCAAGAACCTCGACACGATCACCCAGGTGTCGATCATCGAGGGCTTCCCCCGCCTCCGCGCCGACCTGGATCGGGTCGTGGTGGCGGGAAGCATGGTGGAAGCGGTCGATGCCGTCGCCCAAGAGGACCAATCCTCGCTGCGGCTGTTCCTGTTGCTCCAGCGGGGGCTGCGCGCCCTCGACGCCGGCATCGTCGGCACCCACCTGATCACCTCCTTCCTCCTCAAGCTCGCCGGCGTGGTCGGAGTGGCGCCGGCGCTCGACTCCTGTGCCGCCTGCGGGCGGCAGGAGGACCTCGCCACGTTCTCCTTCTCCAGCGGCGGTGTCCTCTGCCAACGCTGTAGGGGCGATCGGGGGATGAGACTGCGCCCCGGGCTCACCGACTACATGGCCGCCCTCGAACGCGCCGAGTTCACGGAGCTTCCCGAGGCGGAGACAGCGGTGATGGCGGATGCGATGGGAGTCGCCCGCCGGTTCGTCGAGTACCACCTGGATCGCTCCCTGACCTCGTTGGCGGTGCTGGGGTGAGCCTCGACCTGTCGGGAATCGACCTAAAACGCGTCCCCCGCCACGTCGGGCTGATCCTCGACGGCAACGGGCGGTGGGCCAACGCCCGGGGGTTGCCCCGCACCGCCGGCCACCTCGCCGGTGAAGCGGCGTTGTTCGACACCGTCGAAGGCGCACTCGAGCTCGGCATCGAGTGGCTGACTGCCTTCACCTTCTCGACGGAGAACTGGACTCGGTCCGATGAGGAGGTCGAGTTCCTCATGTGGTTCAACGAGGATCTGCTCCTCCGTCGCCGCGACGAACTGCACGAGCAGGGTGTGCGGATGCTCTTCGCCGGCGACATGGACGACCCGCGGATCCCCGACCGGAACCGGCGCCACATGGCGGAAGCGGCGACGATGACGGCCGGCAACGGCCGCCTGAATCTCGTCTTCGCGTTCAACTACGGCAGCCGGCGCGAGATCGCCCGAGCCGCCGCCCAGATCGCCGCCGAAGCGGCTCGAGGCCTCCTCGACCCGGACGCCGTCGACGAGGAGACCGTCGCCGCCCACCTGTGGATACCCGAGATGCCCGACGTCGACCTCGTCATCCGCTCCTCGGGGGAGCACCGGCTCTCGAATTTCCTCCTGTGGCAGTCGGCGTACGCCGAGTTCTGGTTCCCGGGAATCCTGTGGCCCGACTTCAACCGGCAGCACCTCGCCGACGCCGTTCGTGAGTACCAGGCTCGGGAACGGCGGTTCGGATCCGCCCGCGACGCCGTCGACGGAGCGTGAGGATCAGTCCCCGGGCTTGACGAGGCCGCTCTCGTAGGCGGCGATGACGAGACCCGCCCGGTCGTGGACACCGAGCTTCGTCATGGTCCGGTTGACGTGCGTCTTCACCGTCGCCGGGCTGAGGTAGAGCTCGTCGGCGATCTCGATGTTCGACTTCCCGGCGGCGACGAGAGCGAGGATCTCCCGCTCCCGATCGGTGAGTCCGTCGAGCATCTCCTCGCGTCCGGTGTTGAGGCTGTCGGCGAACGTCTCGAGCAGGCGACGAGTCACAGCGGGTGCGAGCAGGGCGTCGCCGCCTGCGACCACTCGGATCGCCCTGCGCAGATCGTCGGGCTCCACGTCTTTCAGGAGGAAGCCGGCCGCTCCGACTTTCAGTGACTCGAAGACCAGCTCGTCGTCGTCGAAGGTCGTGAGCATGATGACCCGCGTATCCGCCAACGCCGGATCAGCGACGATCCGCCGAGTGGCTTCGATCCCGTCCATCTCCGGCATGCGGATGTCCATCAGGACGACGTCCGGGCGCAGACGGCGAGCCTCCGCCACCGCCTCCCGGCCGTCGGCCACCTCGCCCACCACTTCCATGTCGTCGGTTCGGCGGATGAGCTGGGAAAGACCGGCTCGGACCAGGGTCTGGTCGTCGACGATCAGGACTTCGATGCTCACCGTGGGATCCTCGCCGCTACTCGGAACCCGCCGCCATCGGCGGCGCCGGCCTCCAGTTTGCCTCCCAACGCCTCCGCCCGTTCGCGCATCCCCCGGATGCCATGGCCCTCGACGAAGTCGCCACTTCCCTGGCCGTCGTCAGTGACCTCCACGGACACCTCGTCAGGTCCGTGCACCACGGAGACCTTCGCCTTGGACGCACCCGAGTGGCGGATGACGTTGGTCAGTGATTCCCTCACGATCGAGGCGACGACCATCTCGGTCTCCGGGTCGGCGGGTTCGCCCTCCACTTCGAGGTCCACATCGAGTCCCCGGATCCCCGACACGAGCGTCTCGAGATCGGGTGGGGAAGCCGGCAGCGACCTCAGGCTCCCCACCGTTTCGCGTAGCTGGCCGATGGCGTCCGACGTTGCATCGATGATCGCGCGGATCGAGCGGCGCGCCTCGTTGGTGTCGGTGTCGAGGACTTCCTCGGCCACCCGCGCCTGAACGCCGATCCCGGCCAACGAGTGGGCGACGATGTCGTGGATCTCCCGGGCGATGTAGAGGCGCTGTTCGGTGAGACGAGTCCGGGCCTCGGCGTCCCGTTCGGCGGCGACGGCCCGCTCCCGCTCGCGGATCTCACGCTCCAGCAGCCGATGGTTGAGGATCATCGCCCCTGCCAGGATCACCGTCACCGCGACGAAGATCTCGGTGATCAGATCGGAGAACGTGGCCAGGACATCGGACTCCGGTTCGTATACGAACCGCCAGTAGGACGAGCCGGCGATGACGCCGCCGGCCACCCAGCTCGCCGCCTTCCACTGTCCCAACAGCGCGGCGTTGAACAGAGCGGGAGCGATCGGCCAGGTCGCGCCCACCGCCCCGAACCCGTGGAGGTAGTAGATGCACAAGACAGCCAGGCTGGCGTAGAGGACGCCGAGGGGATATCTCCTCCGCACCAGGAGGAGGGCGCCCATGAGGACCATGAGACCGTAGGCGCGCCAGTCGGGAGGTCGAGCCTCCGCTTCCCAAGGTGTGGCGACCCGCAGGCACAGTGCGCCCGCCACGACGACCGCGGCGAGCGCATCTGTCGACCAACGCCGAGTGGCACTTCTGTCCACCGCGTCACGTTATCCGTCCCGGGCTTCGTCGGCTCAGGCTCCATCCGCCTCTACGACGGTGATCGTGCCCTTCATGAACGGGTGTGGGGCGCAGTGGTAGTCGTATACCCCAGCCTCCTCGAACGTGTGGGCGAAGGTCCCTTCTGCCTGCAGAGGGCTTTCGAAGTCGTCGAACACGACGTTGTGCTCCATCGGGGCGTCGTCCCAGACCCAGGTGACGGTGGTTCCCTCCACGATCGTCACCGTTCCGTTCTCGAACTCCATGTCGGCGATGGTGATCACCGGGTCCTCCACCGGTGCGGAGGCGGCTGCCTCCGGTGTTCCGCGGGCATCGGTGTCCACACAGGCGCTCAGCGCCACGAGCGCGGCGGCCGCCAAGAGGGCGATTCTTCTCATGATCCGTCTCCTGTTTCTCTGGTTGCTGTCATTCGCCATTCCTGGTGCAGAGAGCCAGCGACGCCCGCCTGAGGGCCTGGTGACCGAGGGCTGTCGGTCCTGGAGCCCCGAGTCGTCTGGCTGCGGTCTCTGCCATGGCCCTGAACGTATGGATCGGCCGGCCCCATGTCGTCCCCCAGGTGAGGGCATGTCGTTACTCCAGTCGTGGTACTCGAACCAGTGGTGTCTCAGGGGCCGGGTCGGGGGATCACCGGATGGGGCCCACTGCGGGCGGACCTACACTTGTCGCTCCGAACCATGACTGCCTCTCTCGAGACCATCGCCAACCTCGCCAAACGCCGCGGCTTCGTCTTCCCTTCGTCGGAGATCTACGGAGGGATACGCTCCGCCTACGACTACGGGCCGGTCGGCGTGCTCATGCTCCGCAACGTCAAGGACGAGTGGTGGCGGTCCATGGTCCAGAGCCGAAGCGACGTCGTGGGTCTGGATTCGGCGATCATCCAAGCCCGGGCGGTGTGGAAGGCGTCGGGCCATGAGGACGCTTTCACCGACCCTCTCGTCGAGTGTCGCAACTGCAACGCCCGCCATCGTCTGGACAAGCTGGCAGACCCCGACCAGTGCCCCAACTGCGGGCAGCGAGGCACCTTCACCGAGCCGCGTCAGTTCAACCTGATGTTCAAGACGCACACCGGCCCGGTGGAGTCCGACGACAACATGGTGTATCTGCGGCCGGAGACAGCCCAGGGCATCTTCATCAACTACGAGAACGTCCGGCGGACCAACCGCCTCAAGCTCCCGTTCGGCATCGCCCAGGTCGGCAAATCGTTCCGGAACGAGATCACGCCGGGCCAGTTCGTCTTCCGGACTCGGGAGTTCGAGCAGATGGAGATGGAGTTCTTCTGCCACCCCGAGGAGGCCTCCCGGTGGTTCGACTACTGGCAGGAGCAGCGCTTCGGCTGGTACACGGACCTGGGCATGCGCGAGGACAAGCTGCGCATCCGACCTCACGATGCCGACGAGCTGTCGCACTACTCGGCTGGGACGGTCGACATCGAGTACGACTTCCCCTGGGGATGGGACGAGCTGGAGGGGATCGCCAACCGAACCGACTACGACCTCAAGGCCCACACGGAGCATTCGGGCGAAGACCTCCGGTACTTCGACCAGGAGACCAACGAGCGGTTCTTCCCGTACGTCATCGAGCCGTCGGCCGGGGCGACGCGGGCGATGTTCGCCTTCCTCATCGACGCCTATCACGAGGAGGAGGTGCGAGGGGAGCAGCGCACCGTGCTGAAGCTCGACCCGCGTCTCGCCCCCTATCAGGTGGCGGTCCTTCCGCTGTCGAAGAAGCCCGAGCTCGTCGAGCCCGCATCGAAGATCGCCGACTCGCTGCGCAACGAGTTCATGCTCGAGTTCGACGAGACCCAGTCGATCGGGCGCCGTTACCGCCGCCAGGACGAGATCGGCACCCCGCTCTGCGTGACATACGACTTCGACTCGCTCGAGGACCACTCCGTCACGATCCGCCACCGCGACACGATGGAACAGGAGCGGGTGTCGATCGACCGCCTCGCCGCGGCGCTGCGGTCTGCCCTCCGCCGCTGAGCCGGGGTCGCGTCCCCCTCCGTTCTGTGGTCCGGAACCGGGCCCGCGAGCGCCCGATCCGCACCACAGAACGTCGCCCCCCGGATCGAGCGCGTGGTTCCTTATCATCTGAACGTGGCTTTCTCCCGTGACGACATCGACAGGGTCCGCCAGGCCACGGATCTCGTGGAGCTGTTCGGTGCCGTAACGAAGGTCAAACGCTCGGGGCGCTCCTACATGGCGATCTGCCCGTTCCACCAGGAGAAGTCCCCGTCGATGTCGATCGACCCCGCCAAGGGCGTCTACCACTGTTTCGGATGCCAGAAGTCGGGTGACGTGTACACGTTCCTCCAGGAGACTCAGGGGCTCGACTTCAACGAGGCAGTCGAAGAGCTCGCCCGACGGGCGGGGATCCATCTCGAATCGGACCCCGGTGCGCACCGCCGTCGGGGACGGCGCAACGCATTCCACGAGGCTGTCCGTCGGGCCATCGAGGTCTACCACCGGCGGCTCAAGGTCGCCCCGGAAGCCGGACCCGCTCGTGCGTACCTGCGCAGCCGAGGCTACGACGCCGACGTCGTCGACGAATACAAGCTCGGCTATGCCCCCGAGACCTGGGACACGCTCGTCAAGGAACTGCGCGCCGGGGGGATACCCGACCAGGTGATGGTCGAGGCCGGTCTGGCCCGCCGGGGGAGGGGAGCCCGCCTCTACGACTACTTCCGGGGGCGGGTGATGTTTCCCATCTACGACCTGAAAGGCGACCCCGCCGGGTTCGGGGCCCGATTGCTCAGCGGGGACGGCCCCAAGTACCTCAACTCACCGGATTCGGTCATATACAACAAGTCCCGTCTCCTGTACGGCCTCGACAAGGCGCGGACGGCGATCGCCCGCAACGGCCGGTCGGTGGTCGTGGAGGGCTACACAGATGTCATCGCCCTCCACCGCGCGGGAATCCCGGAGGCCGTCGCCACGTGCGGCACTGCCCTCACCGAAGAGCATTTCGACCTGTTGCGGCGGTTCGCCGAGCGGGTGGTGCTGGCGTTCGACGCCGACGAAGCCGGCACGGAAGCCGCCCGTCGGACCTCTGAGCTGGAGGTACCGGTGCGCCTGGACCTCGACATGAGGGTGGCGGTCATGCCGGATGGCGGCGACCCCGCCGACATCGTCCAAGCAGGCCGGGCCGGTGAAGTCTTCGACGCGATCGAGCAGTCCCGGCCTTTGCTCCAGTTCCGGCTGGAGCGCGAGGTGGCGGCGCTCGACCTCACCGAGCCGGAAGCCCGCGCCCGGGCTCTGCACTCGGCCGCCACCCAGGTGGCACGCATCTCCGATCCGATCGCCCGACGCGAATACGAGAGGTTCGTGGCCCGTCTCGTCGGTGTGGATCTGGAGACGGTGGAACGCGCCACGAGCGATATCCGCCGACCGGCCACCGGTGGCCGCCCGGCCACGCGCCCGACCACGCCTCGGCGGCGCCTGGAGTCGGACTTCCTCCGGGTGATGATCGCCAACCCGCCCGGCGCCGACGAGATCCGATCCGACCTGTTCCGGGAACCCGACCTGAGGAAGGCGGCCGAGGTCCTGGAGAGCGTGCGCAGTCCCGACGGAAGCGCCGTCGACGTGGCGGCCCTCGACCTCCCCGGTGAGCTTCGTAGCCTGGTGATGGCCCACGCCGTCGAGGCGACACCGGAATCGACGTCGGAGCTGATCGAGAGAGCGAGGATGCTGCGGATCGATGCCGAGATCGATCGTCTCGAGGCGCTGGTCGCCGCCACGGATCCCTCGGACGAGGACTATTCACGCGCCTTCGAACGGTTGATAGCGTTGCAGCGAGAGAAGCGACAGGCATGAACGAAGCAGTCGAGCAGGTCATCTCGTCCCTCACCAAGCGAGGCCGCCAGCGCGGCTTCCTGACGATGGCCGAGGTGCAGCAGGAACTGGAAGACGCCGAGGCGCCGGCAGAGTCGTTCGAGTCGGTGCTCGACACGCTGCGCGGCCAGGGGATCAAGCTCACCGAGGAAGGTCCGGAAGTCGAGGTCGACCTCTCGGAGGTGAGCGAGGCGGCCGTCTCCGACCCGGTCCGCATGTACCTGAACGAGATCGGCCGGTACAAGCTGCTCACCACCCAGCAGGAAGTCGAGTTGTCGATGGCCCTCGAGGCGGGCCGTCGTGCCCAGGAGCGCCTCGACAACGAAGACCTGACCGACGAGGACATCGCCGTACTCCGCCAGACCGTCGAGGAAGGAGAGAAGGCCCACCGTCGCCTGGTCGAGGCGAACCTGCGGCTGGTGGTCTCGATCGCTCGCCGGTACGTCGGCCGGGGCTTGGCGATGCTCGACCTCATCCAGGAGGGGAACATGGGCCTGATGCGGGCCGTCGAGAGGTTCGACTACCGCAAGGGGTTCAAGTTCTCGACGTACGCCACCTGGTGGATCCGCCAGGCGATCTCCCGGGCGATCGCCGACCAGGGAAGAACCATCCGCATGCCCATCCACGTCCTCGACGTCGTCAACAAGCTGCGACGTGCTCGTCGGGACCTCGCCCAGGAACTGGGACGCGACCCGACGATCGACGAGCTCGCCGCAGATCTCGACATCCCGGCCGAGCGGGTAGAGGAGCTGATGCGCTTCGCTCAAGACACCGTGTCGCTCGAGACTCCCGTCGGTGAGGACTCCTCGGGGACTCTCGGCGATCTCGTGGAAGATCCCGATGGCGAGAGGCCGATCGACGCCGCCACGTTCGCCAGCCTCCAGGACCAATTGGCGCTCGCCCTCGAAGGGCTGAGCGAGCGGGAGCGCGAGGTGCTGATCATGCGGTTCGGGCTCGCCGACGGGAAGATGCGGACGCTGGAGGAGGTGGGGGCGGCGTTCAACGTGACGCGAGAGCGAGTGCGTCAGCTGGAGATGAAGGCGCTCGCTAAATTACGCCACCCCGACAAGTCCCAGCGGTTGGCGAGCTTCCTCGAAGAGGGGTGACGCTGCCCGGCTCTCGCTCCGTGGGCCATACTTCCGGGATGCGCGTCGACGCCGATGGCCATCGCATCCCCCTGTTCGAACGGGACGTCTATGGACGCCGCCGGAAGAGAGCGGCGATGGCGATGCAGGACGCCGGTCTCGATGTCCTCGTCGTCACCGCTCCGGAGAACATCTACTACCTCACGGGCCTGGACCACTTCGGCTACTTCGCCTTCCACATGCTCGTCATGGCCGTCGACGCCGACCCGGTGCTCGTCGCCCGGCAGATGGAGCAAGTGACGATCTCCCGCGATGTTCCCGACGTCGACTTTCGGGGTTACGGCGACAACGACGACCTGCCCGGCCATTGCGTCGAGGTGATCCGCTCAGTCGCCCCCCGCCCGCAGAGGATCGGCCTGGAGCTCGGGAGCCTCTATTTGATCCCCGGTGTCGCTCTCGCCCTGCGGGAGCGATTCGACGAAACCGAGGTAGTCGATGCCACGGAGGTGATCACGGGACTCCGGCTGGTCCAGTCTCCCGAGGAGTTGGCGGTCACCCGCCGGGCCGCAGCCGTCACCGACGCCATGATTCGAGCAGCCATCGCAACGGCTGGGGTCGGCGTGACGGAGCGGGAAGTGGCCGCGGCGGCCCTCGAGGCGATGATGGACGCAGGAGGCGAGCCGCCGGGATTCTGGCCGTTCGTACGCTCGACCAACCGTCTCAACGAAGACCACACGACCTGGACGGACTACCGGCTCCAGGAGGGCGACGCGCTCTTCCTCGAGATGTCGGGCTCCATCGGCCGCTACCACGCTCCGATGGGGCGGATCGTATTCATCGGTGACGTCCCAGAAGGGTCGGAGTCCGTGGTGGGCGTGTGCCTGGAGGCGTTCGAGGCAGCCCGAGAGGCGGTTCGGCCGGGAGTGGAGGCCGGTCAGGTGTACGCCGCCTGGCAGAACGTGGTCGACCGAAATGGATTGTCCCACTATCGCCGCCACCACTGCGGGTACCTCACCGGTATCGGGTTCCCCCCCAGTTGGAGCGGCAACGGCGTCCCGCGGGCGCTGCGCGATGGATCCCACATGCCGCTGACCGCGGGCATGGTCGTCCACCTGATGTCGTGGACCATGGGGACTGGGCGGGGCGACTACTTCGTCTCCGATCCAGTGGTGATAACAGTGGGCGGTGGAGAGCGGCTGAGTCGGACGCCACAGGATCTGGTGGTGAAGTAGCCCTTCGGTCCTGGCATGATTGCGCAATGCGTTTTCGAGCGGGACTGATCATCGGCGGAGCAGTGGGCTACGTCCTCGGTGCCCGGGCCGGGCGCGACCGCTACGAGCAGATCATGCGGGCCACGAAGCGGTTGCGGGATCATCCGGCGGTGACCCAACTGACCGACCAGGCCGTGGGTCTTGTCGACGTCGGCCGTCACGCCCTCGCCGGAGGGTTGTCGGCAGGCGGACGCGGGCTCCGCGTCGTCGCCGAGGGGAATCGTCCGGAGCGGCGCACGTCGTAGCCCAGTTCGGGCCTTTTCCCGGTGCTGGTACGCTGGAGTGTCCTTCCGGGGTAGCTCAATCGGCAGAGCAGCGGGCTGTTAACCCGTTGGTTGTGAGTTCGAGTCTCACCCCCGGAGCTTTCTTCGGAACAGAACTCGGGATCCGTCGCGATGTCCGCGGCGGATCTCTTCGTATCCAGGGGTGTTCCTGTCGTCGACCGGATAAAACCCGTTGACCGGTATGTAAGTATCTACTTAAATAAGTGAATACTGACATGAAGCCCGCATCAGGATCCGCCGATCGCTTGAGCCTGGTCTTCTCGGCCCTCGCCGACCCCACCCGGCGCGACATCCTCCAGAGGTTGGCCGCAGCCCGCGCCACTGTGGGGGAGTTGGCAGCCAACTACGACATCAGCCGCCCGGCGATCTCCCAGCACCTAGCGGTCCTGGAGAGGGCGGGGCTCATCGAACGCGTCGCCCGGGCGCAGTGGAGAGAGTGCCGGGTGCGCCGTGGAGGTCTCGACGAAGCCGCCGCCTGGCTGGCGCGGCAACGGGCCGAGTGGTCCGAACGATTCGATCTTCTCGACGAGCACATTCGACACCGACGCATGGCGGGAGAGGAGACGACATGATCGACCTGACCGTGGGGTTCACTCTCGTGAGGGAGTTCCCGGCCACACCCGCGGAGATGTGGCGCTACTGGACCGATCCCGCCGAAGCCACCCACTGGATGCATCCCCGGGGAGTCACCACCCCCCAGGAGACCATCCGCTTCGATGTCCGTCCCGGCGGGAGGTACGAGTACGTGATGGTGAACGCCGAAACGGGGGAGCGGTACCCGACGGGGGGAGTGTTCCGGGAGGTGGTCCCCTACGAGCGAATGGTGTTCACCTGGGGCAAGCCGGACGACGACCCCGATGACTGCCCCCTGGTCACGGTCACCTTCCAGCCCACGGCGGCCGGCACCCAGATGACGTTCGACCTGCGGGGAGTGCCCGCCAAGCCCTCGGACGACATCTACGAAGGGTGGGAAGAAGCCCTCGATCGACTGGGGGAACACGTCTCTTCAGGAAAGGACCATCGATGAACCAGGAGGAAGTCCTCGAACTGCTCAACGAGGACCCGTACGCCCAGAGATTGCTGACCTCGTCGATCCCTGCTCGACTCGCATATGTGGCGCTCGACGGCACTCCGCGAGTCATCCCGATCGCTTTCCACTTCGACGGTTCCCGGTTCGTGCTCGGCACCATCGACTTCTCCGCCAAGGTACGGGCGATCCAGGCCAATCCGGCGGTTGCCCTGACCGTCGACACCTCCGACCAGCCGCCACTCGTGCTCATGGTTCGCGGTGTCGCCGAGGTGTCCTTCGTCGACGGTGTGCTTCCGGAGTACCTCGAGGCGAACCGCAAGATGTTCAGCGCGGCAGCCTTTCCCGCATTCGAAGCCGAGGTAACCCAGTTGTACGACCGGATGGCGAGGATCGACATCACACCGACATGGGCGAAGGTCCTCGATTTCGAGACCCGGGCTCCCGAAGCGGTGATGGAGCTCGCCGCGGCCAGGGCCGTGGCCTGAGGCGGCGACGCTTCGAGAGCCGTTGGTGAGGGATCTGTCCGTGCTCATCGATGCTCACGTCCACCTGGACGGCTACGGCGACCGACTCCCCGCGGCTCTCGGGGACATCGAGAGGCGACCGATCCTCACTTTCGCCGTCTCGATGGATCCCGGATCGTACGAGGTGGCGGAGCGCGTCTCGGTCGAGTCTCCACATGTGATCCCTGCGTTCGGCATCCATCCCTGGGAGGCGCATCGTTGGGCTGAGCGGCTGGAGGATGTCGACGCTCTGATCGAAGAGGCGCCGATGATCGGCGAGATCGGACTCGACCGTCGCTGGGTGGAGGAGCCGGAGAAATACGAGCCCCAGCGGCTGGTCTTCCGCCATTTTCTGCGGAGGGCGGCCGCATGCGACCGGATCATCAACGTCCACACCTCCGGAGCCGAGACGGAATGCCTGGAAGAGATCGTCGACCACGGATGCCGCCGGGTGATCGTCCATTGGTACTCCGGACCGCTCGACGTCCTCAGGGACATGATCGATGCCGGCTTCTACTTCACGGTCGGAGTCGAGCTTCGGTACTCCGAGTGGATCCGCCAGGTGGCGCTCGCCATACCGGACGACCGGTTGCTCACGGAGACCGACAATCCCGGTGGGTTGGAGTGGCTGACGGGAGAAGCCGGGATGCCCGAGAAGATCGCCGACGTGGTGGCCGACCTGGCCGAGCTGCGCGACACGGCACCGGAAACGGTCGAGGCCCTCGTCGCCGAGAACGTGCGCCGTCTGATGGACGGTGATCCAGCTCTCGACGCCTGGGTCGACTGCCTCGCCAGTTGATCCCACAGGCGCCGAGAGGCGCAGAGGCCCGTTCGCCTCGGTGGTGGGGCAAGGTAGAGACCAGAGCGATATGCGAGGTGAGAGATGAAGGTCGCGCTGGCAGGGGACACGATGCTCGGCCGGGCTGTCGGCACGGCGATCGAGCGCCGCTCCGCCGCTGCCATCGTCCATCCTGACGTCATCGAGGCCGTGAGCGACAACGACCTCTTCGTCCTCAATCTCGAATGCTGCATCTCGACCAGAGGAGTGCGTTGGCCGGATCCCCGCAAGCCCTTCTTCTTCCGCGCTCCACCCGAGGCGGTGGAAGTCCTGACCATTCTGGGCGTGGACTGTGTGACGCTCGCCAACAACCACGCCCTCGACTACGGCTACCAGGCGCTGGCCGACACGCTCCACTACCTGGAAGAAGCCGGCATCGCGGTCGTGGGAGCAGGCGAGGACCAGGCGGCCGCCCGTCGACACCTGACGTTGGAAGCCGCCGGATCCCGACTGAGAGTCGTCGCATTCGCCGACCACCCAGCCGATTTCGCAGCCGGGCACGACACCCCAGGGATCGCCTACGTCGACCTCCTCCGCGGCGTGGGGGACTGGATTCGCGGAGCCGTCTCCGAGTCGCCCGACCCGGTGCTCGTCACTCCGCATTGGGGCCCCAACATGACGGAGTCCCCCGTTCCATCGGTCCGTCGGGCTGCCCGAGACCTGCGGGACGCCGGGGCGACCCTCGTCGCGGGCCACTCCGCCCACGTGTTCCACGGGGTCGCCGAGAGGATCATCTACGACATGGGTGACTTCGTCGACGACTACGCCGTCGACCCGATCCTCCGCAACGACTTGGGGCTGGTGTTCCTCGTCGATCTCACGCCGAGCGGGCCAGAGCGGATCGAAGCCATCCCGATCACTCTCGACTTCTGCCACACCCGTTTGGCGAGAGACGACGAGTTCGACTGGATCGAGTCGCGACTGCGTCGGGTCTGTGCAGCGATGGGGTCGACGGTGACCCGGGTCGGGAGCCGCCTCCTCGTCGAAACGGGTGGGTGAGCTCAGCTCTGGAAGGGATACCGCAGGATCGCCGCCAGGTCGCCACCACCCGGGATGTCGTCTCGTCGGACAGCGAGGACGCGGCCATTGGCGTTCCAGACCCGACGGGCGACCTCGTCGATCACCGAGTACGCCTCGGCGTCGTCGGTTTCGGCGAACTCGACGGCGCCTCGCTCGTCGACGAAACCGGGTACGACCGCATCGATGTCGACGAACAGGGTGTCGACCATCCCGAACGTCGCCGCCCGGGCGACGTTGGCCACGTCGGTGCCCGCCCGGCCCTCCGTCATGCGCCTCTCGAACAGGTCGTGGAGGGCGGCGAGCTGGATGGCGTACAGCTCGTCGAGGATCGTCCGGGCGCGAGCGGCCAGCTCGGCGTCCGAGGTGTTCTCGGGATTGCCGTCGATGCCCTCGTCGACGAGATGGGGATAGGTGTTCACGGAGCGGTAGATGGACTGCAGAGGCTCCGCCGCGGCGAGGATCAAGGGCACGTTCTGGTCGGCCATGCCCGAGCGGACCGCGTCGGCGACGCTCCTGCAATAGATGCGAAGGTGGCTCCGCTCGGCCATCGAGCTCTGGGTCTTTCCCCGAGGCGCCCGGTCGTCGACGTGGACGATCCGGACCGCGTCGACCACCCCCTCCGGCAGCTCCGGTATGTCGACCTCGGTGGGCCCGCCCTCGGGCAGCACCTCGAGCAATCTCACCGAGTTCTGCGACAGGGCGAGGACGAACGCCACCTGCGGGAACGTGATCGACCGCAACAGGGGCTTCATGTGGAACCGGTCGGAGACGTCGACGATCTCGGTGAGCCGGTTCGGAAGCCGGTATGTGACCAACCACTCGGGGGTGGCGAACACCGCCAGGCTCCGAGCCAGATAGCGCCAGAAGTACTCGTCGGCTAGGAGGTCGGAGAACTGCTCTTCCAGGGCAGTGATCTCGCGCTTGTCGGCGCCCGCTTCGGTGAGCTGGTCCACCGCCTCGGCAACGAGGTTCTTCAGTGCGATGCGTTCCGCCTGTCCGGGGCTCGTCGGCTCGGTGGGGAGGTAGATCGACACGCACCTGGGCCCGATGGTCTCGAAGAGTCGGCTGACTTGCTCGTGGGTGGGTATGTCGATGTGGAGTGGCATCACGGCTCCTTCGTGGTGGATGGCCGGGGGTTCCGATTCGTACATGAGCTACCGCAGATAGTCACGATCGAACCAGGATCCCGGCCTCGGACTCTTCTGTGGCCAGGTTCGTGCGGAAGAACGCTCGCAGAACGGCCGAATTCGTTTCGAAATGGCGGCTGGGGGAGTGGGTGAGGAAGCGGCTTCCTGATGCCCGGACGAGGGGAAGCTGGAGTTGGTCCGCCAGGTGTATCCCGACGGGAACCCCTGCCCGCAGGTAGGTCTCGACCTCGGCGGCCACCGACCCGGCCACCTGCTCGGCGGGGACGCCCCGCCGCCCGAACCCGGTGAACACCTCTGTGACGTGTTCACTTTCGACGACCGCCATCACGGCGTTCCCCGGACCGTCGGCTTCCACTTCTTCTGCCACCAGCGCGCTCCCCGGCCAGCCCAGGCGGTTCTCCAACACCGCCAGCTCGCGATGGGCGATCGAGATGGGAAGTCGCGAGACGATCGCCCGCGCTTCGACAGTGCGAATCTCTCCCCGATCGGTCAACTCGAGAGGTCGCCACCGCGTTCCCCGGATGGTGGCGACGATCCGCCCGCCGCCAGCAGGATGGAACCCGGGGCGCTCCAGATCCAAGTCCGCTTCGAGTCCCATCCTCCGGAGAACGGGAAGGAAGGCCAGATCGAGGAATTCGTATGACGGGGCGCCGGGGTTGTGGGTCCCGCCGACGATCGTCACCTCCGATTCCTGTCCGCTTTCGGCGAGAGGCACGAGCAGGGTCTGCAGCACCAAGGTGGCACTCCCCGCCGTGCCCACATCGAACCGATAGCGCCCTGGCCGTACGGGGCCTGGTCGGAAGACGAGGCGATCCGATCCGAGGCGAGCTCCCTCCACGGCGGCGTCCCCGATCCGGGCGGCGGCCCGGACGGCCGTGAGGTGTTGGGCCAGCAGGCCGGGCCGGCGCCGCCTCGCCCGGATGCGTCTCATCTCGAAAGCGATACCGGTGAGCAGCGACGCCGACAGCGACGTGCGCAGGATCTGGCCACCGCCCTCGCCCATCGAACCGTCGATGACGACCGGGGCAGCGGCGGGGCTCTCGTCGTTCGGTTTGGCCATAGACCTCGTCATCATCTGGTCCCCCTGGAAGCAACGCATACCCGATGTGGCTCAGTCGAGCATCGCGATTCGTGTCGCTTCGTCGATCTTCTCCCCGGTTTCGGGATGGACGGCATCACAGCCGCCGTCCACCACGGTGACGGCTTCCCCGCGGGCGACGGGATTGCCGACCAGGTAGGGGGCGTCGAGCAGGCCCGATCGGACCACTGCGCCTAGTTCCTTGGAGTCGCCTTCCATCGCGCCGGGGTAGCGGTCGGCGATGGTGTCGAGCAAGTACTCCGCCTCTTCGACCAGCCAGTCCCTCCTCGCCACGACCTCGGGGTCGGCGAGCGGGTCGGGGAGGCCCAGCAGTGCATCGTCGACGACTTGTCGCACCAGCGTGCACGAAGTGATCAGCTCGTCGGGCTCGATGGCATGGTCCGCCTCCGTGTGGCCGACGACGTGGAGGATGTCGGGCGACAGTGCCATGGCCGTGCGGGTCGCCGAGCCCAGTTGGCCGAGGGCTCGAACCGGGTCGGCCGGCAGCGAGAACAGGCCCGCTCGTAGCTCACGCAGGATCGTCAACCCGGAGCCGGCGCGCCGCTCCACGACGGCATGCATGGCTTCCATCTTGGCGATGTCCATCGCCGGCGAGATCCCCGCCGGGTTGTTCAGCATCATCTGGATCACGTACGTGTCGACTCCAACGGAGGCGGACAGGCGCGCCGCCAACCCGGCCGCGGCCACCTGGACCGTGTCTGAGGCGGCGCGGAGCCCCCATTGGTTCTGATCGTTGCGTTCGACCGGGATGCCGTTGGCCGCACTCCAAGCCACCAACTCCTGGTTCTCGGCGATGGCGTCCTCCAGCGGGCGCTTCGAGCGTCCGTCCAGCTCCGAGTACCAGAACACCGGGATCGCGCACCAGGCGTTCTCGATGGTCTCGTGCAGCATCCGGCCGAACTCCACCAGGTCGTTGGTGCCGGCGTAGCACCGCAGAAGGGGGCGGTTCCCTCGCTGGGCAGCTTCGTACAGGCGTCGGAAGTCGTCGGGCGTGCGGACGGGCACGCCGCCGGCGCCGTCTTGGGACGGGTCCATGCGTTCCGGATGGAAGAAGTGCTCCTGGGCGTTCTGATCCGGGGCCAGCGAGATCACATCGACGACACCGGCTTCGGCGATCTCCTGGATGCCGCGGATCGTCCTCTCCAGCGAGGGGAGGCCGAAGTGATGCCTGATCAGAGGCCGCCGGCCGCTCAGCCGGCGGCGGGTCAACAGGTCCTGAGGACCGGAAAGGACTTCGAGCGACGCTGTCTCCTCCCCGGAGAGCCACTCGTCGATGTCCTCGTCGGGGCGATCGCCGAACACCCGGTCGAAGACTCCCGACCGGCGGGCCACTTCGGCTACCGGCGGCGGGCCACCGAACCAGGTCCTGGTCCCGGCGAGGCCAGCCCTCTCCAAGGCAGAGCCCAGCTCCGAGAACAGCCGCTCGGCCGCCTCGGGCGTGAGTCGGTAGGAGAGAGCCAGCACGTCCGGCTCCAGTCGCTTGGCCTCTTCGATCACCCGCTCGATGGGGGTCGCAGGGCCCAAGAACACAGTGCGGAATCCGTGGCGGCGGGTGGCGGCGAGGAAGTTGAGGATCCCGGCGACGTGGACGCAGTCGCCGATCGCCGCACCCAGTACGAGCTTCTCAGTCATGAGCTGTACCCATAGCTAGCCACCCGCCGGATCTCGGCCGGGCTCAAACCCGCCAAGCCGAGGCTCTCGAGCGTCCGCCCTCTGCTCCAGTAGTTCGTCTGGTGCACGATCCCGGCGAGCGTGATCACAGACTCGATCGCTCGGGGGTTCAGGCCGAAATGGCGTCCCGCCGATGCCATCGGAACCATGCTCATCGGCACGTCCTCGAGCATGTAGCGGTTCTCCATCGTCGGCGGCGCGGAGATCCCCCGGTAGCCTTCGTTCGCTTGGATCGCCTCGTAGAGATCCTTCCCTTGGGCACGATAGGCGATCATCAGCCAGTCACGCATGGAGCGTGTCGGCACACCGAGCAGGCTGGACACCGCCAGCCGTTCCCTGTCGACCGCCTCGAGGACGTTGGCGACGCCGGGGCTGACACCATCGAGGTAGAACTCGAACCGACCCTGCGTGTTCTCGATCCGAGCGGTGTTGAACAACGTGATCGCCGGATGGACCACGGCGCCGACGTTGGCGAAGCTCGTCTCGAGGGTGCACTCCGCAGGGTGGAACTGGGGATACCAGGGCGCGAGCTGGGCGACCACGTCCGCGGTCCGAGTGCACGGGATCGCCGCGAGATTGACCGAACGCTTCACCCGGTTGATTCGGGACTGCGCCGGGCCAGTGCTGCGGGATGCGAAGATGAAGGTGCCCGCCTCGGCCACCACCACGCCCTCGGAAGCCTCCTGGGCCCTCAGTTCGTGGAGGAACTCGATGGCGCCGAAGGTGCGTCCCGGGTTGAGAACGACCGTCTGGCCGCTTCGGAGATACGGGGCCGCCTTCCGGGCGACTTCCCGGTGCCCGAAAGCCGGCACACAGACCATGACCAGGTTGGCATCGGCCAACGCCTCGCCGATGTCGGAAGTGACCAGGCGGATCTTCCCGAAACCTTCGATCTCGCCTTCCAGATCGACTCCGCCGTGCTCCGCGACCTCGGCTACGTGCTCGGGGGTCCGGTTCCACAGGACCACGTCGGCTCCCATGCGACCCAGATCTCCCGCGAGAGCCCGGCCCGCATGGCCTGCGCCTAGAACTGCAATCGATCCGTTGCTCATCTCGATCCTTTCACTGCGCCGGGGCCCGGTCGTGACCATCGGATGCGGTCAACCGAACCCCGAGACTGGGCTGTCCATACGGACGTCTCCTCTTCCGATTCCAAGCCGTGAACGGATCGGATGGCTGGTTCCGAGATGTCTTTCGGCGGTTCCTAGCCTTTCTCTTCTCCGTCTCGCCGCTCACAGCCCCTGTGTTTTCGACTCTGCCGTATCCAGGGGCCGCTGTTGAGGGCCTAAGGTCCCGCCGGGCTAGGGGCCTTCGTGAGAAATTCCGCCCGTCTGTGAAGATTTCTGCGGCGCTCAGCCGCAGAAATCTTCACAGAGTGGGGGTCGGCGATCAGCGGGCGATGTCGAGCGCCTGAAGGGCTTTTTCGAAGGTGATCGCCTGCTCCCACATCGCTTCGAAGGTGACGCGGAGGGCGGCAGCGAGGGCCGGGTGCTCGACCACCATCATCGTCGCCTCGGCGCCGGAGGCGACCGGGTCGTCGAGGGCGAACATCACCAACGAGCGGTCGACGATCCCCATCTTCAATGGCAGCTCTTCGACGAACCTCGCCTCCTCGCCGGCCTCGATGAATCGGCGGATGCCTTCGACCGTGGCGGGATCCGAGAGGAGCCCGATCTCGTAGATGGAACGGGCCCGGTAACGCTTCAAACCGGCGATTCCCGTGACGTTCTCCTGGACCGGCAGGGCGATGGGGGGCTTCGTGAACACGAGGATCTCTTCGCGCACCTTCTCGGAGATCTCGGCGGTGTACTGGGAGATCGTGGCGTTGCCCCGCAGGACCTGGATGAAGTCGAGAGGCTCGGTGTGGTCTCGCCCGGAGTCGAACTCCGGCTCCAGACGGTCGATGAGATCGGAGCCGGTGCTCTCGATGTCTTTCATACGGCTGCGGTGCTCGTCGAGCAGTCGTCCCACGGCCGCGGCGGGCGGCATCGCCGAATAGCGGATCACGGCGCCGGGCCAACTCGAGGCGAACCCTCGGTCGATCAGGCTCCGCAGCACGTCGTAGATCCGAGCTCGCGGAATCGCCGCACGGCGGGCGATCTCTGCCGCGGTGAAGGAATCCCTGCCCAGCAAGGCGACATACGCCTTCGCCTCGTATGTCGTCAGGCCCAGGCTGGTGAGTTCGGCGATGCTCTGCGTGTAAGCCTCCACAGAAAGACGTTAAGGCACAACTCTACTGGCCCGCAAGCGAGCGTCGAAGAACGCAACGTCCGATCTACTGGCGCCAGGTCAGCGTGTGACGAGGTCGGTGCCGAGCAGGCCCTGACGAGTCCTCTATGCTTCCTCCTCGTTTCCTGACCAGGGGGAGAGACCTTGTCCTCGAGAAGGGGTGTGATCGCGGCGGTCCTGATGTCGGCGGTCCTCGTCGCTTGCCAGGGCGACGACGGCTCCGCGGCCGACACGACGTCGGGCACCGGCTCGACCAACACGACCGTCGCCACGTCCACCACCGTTACAGCCGCCACCACGACGCCGACGCCTCCCTCGACGACAACGACCGAACCGCAAGAAGTCCATCCGTTCGACTGGCAGGCGCTCGAGGTGGCCGAGTTCGAGAGCCGGGAGAAAGGGGGAGGGTTCGGGGCCATCGTTCCGACTCCCTCGGGCAACTGGCTGCTCGGCGGGTCGGTGATCGACGAAGATGGGATACCTCGGCCGATGGTGTGGCATTCGGCGGACGGCCTGGAGTGGGAGCCCAAGGAGCTCCCTACCACCGACCGCGGCATGACGGTGATGGGCGGCGCATGGTCGGGTGACACGGGTCTGCTCGCCGGCCACATGGCCGGTCCCGGCTCGAACACCACGGCTGTCGTGTGGACGGTCGACGAGAGCGGCAACGGCGATCTCGTGGAGGTCGACACCTTCCCCGTGGGGATGGAGGTCACGAAAGTGGAGGCCCAGCCGGGAGGCGGATTCGTGCTCGCTGGATGGTCCGCCGACCGGTCGGTGTTGTTCAGATCCGAAGACGGCCGGAATTGGACCCGGGATCCACGTGCGGACGAGATGCTCGACGACCTGACCTTTCCCTTCATCCGGGATCTCGCCGCCGGCGACCTCGGCCTCCTCGTCATGGTCGTGGACGAGCGGGGCCAGAACGACCTCGGTGTTCTGTTGCTCGATCGAGGAGATGGTCTCGAGGAGGTGGCCCGGATCGAACACGAATCCGACGTCGACCTCAACGGCGCCGTGGTCACCGGAGCCCAGTTCCAGGTCTACGGGGCCGTCCGTTCCGGGTCTGCCTACGAGAGCGCCATCTGGGTGTCACACGACGGCGACGAGTGGTCGAGGTCGACCCCGACGATCTCGATCGACGACGGTCATCTGGCGTCCAACGTCTACGGAAACGCCTTCATCGACGCCGTTCGTGACGCCGATGGGCTCGTCGGTGTGGTCTTCGAAGCCAACTCGTATCTGTTCGTTGGCTCCGAGGACGGAACCGATTGGACCGAGATCCCGATCGAAGGCGGCGTCGAAGGCGGCATCTTGGACACCGATGTCCCGTTCCTCGACGAGATGGCTGCATCCGGGGGAGTGGTGCTAGCGACGTCGACCGAACTGCCGACGCCTTTCCTCTTTCGAGTCGAAGGTGGCCGGGCAACCCAGGTGGTGCACGATGCACTGCCGATGCCCCTCGAGTCGGTGACGATCACCGATTCGGTAGTGGACGGTAACCGGGTGGTGACGTTGGCCGACCGGGTCGGGGCGAGCCGCCACCTGTCCGAAGAAGGGTCAGCTTCCTCGCAGGTCGTTGCCGTCGGCCTGGACGGCGAGGTCGAAGCGAGCGAACCCGTTCCCGACCTCTTGATGTCTGGCATCGCCCTCACATCGGACGGAGTGGCTGTGGTCGGATACGAGCGATTCATCGCCAGGTGGCTCGGTGAGGGCACGATCGATCCGAGAGCGTGGTGGGGCTCGACGATCCCCGAACTCACCGAAGTCGACACCGGGAGCCCTCCGGAGGAGCGAACGAAACGACTCGGGAACGTCGCCGTGATCGACGCCGGGCTGGTTGGGTTCGGGACTCATTTCATCGAGACCGGCGTCAATGCCCCGATCTTCTGGTACAGCGCCGACGGCAAGTCGTGGGAAGAAGTCCCGGCCCCCGACGAGCGGGCCACCATCAACGTGGCCCGACGAGGCCTGTGCGTCTTGCCCGACGGGGGAGCCATGGCGATCGGTCGTCACCAGACGGAGTCAGGGCCTGCCCCGGCGACCTGGGTGACGGCCGACGGCCGTTCGTGGGACCTCACGGTGTCTGGGCCAGAGCGATTCGCAGCGGAGGGATTGGTCGAGTTGTGGGGATGCTTGGACGCCGGGGACCGTACGATCGTGCTGGGATCTGTCGGGACTCCATCCGTAGCGTCTGCGTGGGAGACCACGGACGGCAGGGAGTTCACACCGATCGAGACGCCCGACGCGGGAGCCTCGAGCAGATGGTGGTCGGCGGCTGTCGGTCCGGATGGCTCCTTGTACCTGCTCGGGCGTTATGTCGTCGAGGGTGAGTCGCAGCAAGTGCTGGGCGTGGTGGGGCCCGATGGAACGGAGTCGTTGATCGGTCTCGAGGTCGAGGCCCTCATGGGTCCGACCGGGCCGGCGGCGCTGAGTGACCTGTACGTCGTCGACGACCATCTCGTGCTCCTGGGGACGATGCTGGGCGATGCCCGGATCTGGACGGCGCCTCTGTCGCCTTGAGAAGAAGAGCCGGGTTGACATCCGTCGTAGCGGGTAGGTCCGTTCCGTGACTCAGGAAACAACAGAACCGACCGTGATCCGAGCCTACCCCGACGGGCCCTTCCTCGTCCGAGGCGACTTCGTCCTGGAGGACACCGAGCAGGGCGAGGTGCCGCTACGGCGTTCCGTGATCGCCCTGTGCCGCTGCGGCCTTTCCCGCAACGCTCCCATGTGCGACGGGAGTCACCGCTCGCGGTCCCGCTCGACGACGTAACTCGGACAGGGAGTTCGCCGGCACCCGGAAGCGAGTCCCGGCATACGGAACCCCGCCACAGATCCGGTAGAGGAACGCCAGCCACACGCAGACGGCTCGCTCGGCGAACCAAAGCGGCGCGAACCACGACGTTCTGGCGGGAAAGAATCGGCGCCCACCGTGCCGCCTCCTTCCCGCCTCCGCCACGCCCACTGTCGCCAGCGCCGCCAGTGCCACGCCGCGGCCCGACCGGGCTAGGCGGGTCCACCCGATCGCCGGTACCACCGACAGGAACCCGATGAGCTTGCCCGGTTGGGCGAAGTCGTCGTAGGCCTGGCGGGGGCGCTGCTCGAGGAACCGCCGAAGTGTCCCGGGGAGGCGGCGAACATAGATGTCAGGACGTTCGGCGACCCGTCCCCCATGCGCCGTCACCGTCCGGATCAACTCGAGGTTCTCGTACATGACCTCGTCCGAGTAGCCGCCCATCGCAACGAAGAAGGATCGTCGTACGCCGAGCGTCCCGGGGCTGTCGGCAGCCAACGCCCGATTGAGGAGGGTGCGCGCCGTGTCCCATGCCGCGTACCAGGGCATCGGATCGAAGTAGTTCTGCGGTCGAACCAGGTCGGCGGTTCGCAGAGCCTCGCACATCGCTTCGAGTGCCGGACGCGAGTAGCGGACGTCATCGTCGGCGACGATCACTGCCTCGTGGGACGCAGCCTCCATGCCCACGTGGACGCCTATCACCTTCCCGTACCGCCGTGGCCGGTTCATCACCGGCAGGTGCCGCACGCGTGGGGCCCAGGCCTCCCGATTGGCGACGAAGACATCGCGGTCGGACCCGTCCGCCACGATCACCTCGACGTGGTCGGACAGCCATCGCAGGTAGTCGGCCAATTCTTCGAGACCGGGCTCGTCGGCGGTCCGCCTGATCGGGAGGATGTAGGACGCTTCCACTGGGTCAGGCTCGAGTGGTCGCCGCTTCGAGCAGGCTGCTGCGCCCCCCGCGCCACGACTCGAGCAACCGATCGGACGCGGCCGCTTCCACGAAGGAGAGGGCTTGGGCGCCGAACAGGATGTCCGAGGCGAGGTCGGGCTCGTCTTCGGCCAGACGGCCGGCGAGGTCGTAGGTGGCGATCATCGAGTGGACGGCGTCGGCTTCCACGTGCTCGTCGTGGAAATCGGTCGTCTCCGGGCCGAAACCGAGTCGTCGGAGACCGTTGCCGTAGCGTCGGTTGGGGAGGGGAGACCCCAGCTCGAACAAGGCGAGATGGCCCACCGCCGCCGCGCGCCACCGGCGGTGGAGGCCGAACAGCGACATGAGATTGACGTTCGCGAGGGTCGTGCCGGGCACCGCCGCCAGATAGGCGCCGTTGCGGGTGTCCAAGCCCAGAGTCTCCATCATCGACACGAACAAGTGGGCGTGGACACGCTCTGGCTTGCCGCCCCCGTATTCGTCGGCCTGGATCTCGGCGAACGCCGCCTTGGCGGTGCTCGACAGCCTCGGCAGGGCGAATGTATGGGGGTCGGCCTCTTTGAAGTGGTAGGTCGAGCGATGGACGACGAACTCCTCGAACTGGTCGAGGGTGGCCTCGTGTTCCATGTACACGCCGAACGGCGAGACCGCTTCGTCGAGATCGCGGAGCCGAGCCGGCACGTCCGCGGGGGCCACTGGCGTGGGGGGCACCGCCTGGAGGAGGGCGTCTTGGAAGGCACGCTCCATGCGAAGGCGGACCGCCAGCAGGTCGAGATCCCACTCCTTTTCCACCGGGACGCCCTCGAGGCCGCGGTACACGAGTTCGTAGCAGAGGTAGAGGGCGAGTTGCATGTCGTCGTCGGCGAGCGGGTCGTCGGGATCCGGGGGAGGAGGCGAAACCGGCTCGTCTCGGGCGATGCGGATCACGAGGTCGGACCAGTCACCGCGGGCAGCGGGAATCGAAGAAGGAGCGTCGGACGGTCTCATGCGAATCCGTATACCCTTCTCTGCCTGGTTCGAATCAGGCTGGATCGCCGGCGCGATGTCTCGCCAGGTTCTGCAGGGCGTCGTAAGCGGCGTACTTGTAGAGCTCAGATCGGGTCGGGATGTTGAAGGTCGTGTGCAGGAACCGGTCGATCGGTCCCTTGGCATGCATGACCGCTTGGCCGATGTGCACCAACTCGGCAGCGTCCTCGCCGATCACATGGACCCCGAGGAGACGCCGGTCCTCACGAGCCAACACGAGCTTGATCATCCCGTCGGTCGACCCCACGATGTGGCTGCGAGCGTTGTGAGCGAACCAGGAGCGCCCCACCTCGTAGTCGATTCCGGCGGCCGCCGCGGACTCCTCCGTCATACCCACCATCGCCACCTCTGGAATCGAGTAGACACCCACCGGCGGCAGCCAGTCGAGCGTCAGGTCGAATGGAACTTGGAAGGCGTGACAGGCGGCGATGCGGCCCTGTTCTGCAGAAACCGAAGCCAGTGCCGGCGGGCCGATCACGTCGCCGGCGGCGTAGATCCGGGAAGCAGTGGTCTGGAAGTGCTCGTCGACGACGATCCGCCGTCGCTCGTCGAGTTGCACCCCTGCCTCCTCCAGACCCAGGTCGCCGGTGTTGCCGACCCGGCCGGCGGCGAACAGCACCTTCTCCGTGTGGAGCACCTGCCCCGACTCGGTTTCCACGACCAACGCACCGTCTCTCCGCTGGATCCGGGCTCCGGGGCTGTTGACGAGCACCCGCATGCCCATCTTCTCGAACGCGTCGCGCACCATCCGGGAGATCTCGGCGTCCATGGCTCCGAGGAGGCGATCGGCGCCATCGATCACTGTCACCTCCACGCCCAAGGCGGCGAAGATCGACGCGTATTCACATCCCACTGGCCCGCCTCCGATGACGACCAGGCTGGAGGGGATGGCGTCGATGTCGAGGATCGTGTCGGAGTCGAACACGTCGGGGTCCTCGAACGGCACAGAAGCGGGCCGGAACGGACTGGACCCGGTGGCGATCAGGATCACGTCGGCCGTCACCACGACGACGTCGTCTCCTGTGTCGATGGCCACGGTGCGGTCCGGCTGCAGTCGGGCCGCCCCCCGCAACACCGTGACGTCGAGGCCTTCCAGATTGCGGCGGACCTCCTCACCCATCGTCTCGGAGACCTGGGCAGCCCGAGCACGGAGCCGCTCCAATGCGAAGTCCGGGGTCAGTTGGAAGCCGAGACCGTACACCTCGCGGCGTCGAAATCCGGTCAGATACAGCGCAGTCTCACGCAACGTCTTGGTGGGGATCCCGCCACGGTTGACAGGTGCCCCGCCCAGCCTGGCTCCTTTGTCGACGACGGCGACGCTCTTGCCGAAGTAGGCAGCCAACGCCGCCGCCTTCTCTCCGGCCGGACCGGAGCCTACGACCAAGAGGTCGAAACCCTCCATACGCGCCTCCCCGCGTCTCTGACTACATGACGATAGGGCCGACACGGTCGGTCGACACCGCTGATTTCGGGGTCGATTCCACGGGCCTGCGAACGGCTCGATCTATACACTCGATGTGAGGCGGGGTACGAGAGGCGGTCTTCGGCTCCACCGCGTATCGACCGAGAGGCGGGTGCCATGACCGAACGACCCCCGAAGCCCGGCGACTCCGGCGCCGAGTCGCATACCTACGCCCTCCTCGGCCTCCACAAGATGGCGGGCGACTTCGAGGGGGTGGAGGTCCCTGGTCTGCGTCCGTCGTCGATCGGCACGCAGTTGCGGGCCGTCGCGGAAGCTCCCGAGCACGAGATCTCCCAGTCGGCGCGTCTCGCCGTGCTCCATTCGTTGGCCGAAGCCGGCTTTCCCGGACGGGAGGCACATGCGGCCGAGTACCGGATGCTGGCGGAGACCGTGGCCGGACCGCAGAACGTCGATTCCGACCGGCTGCTCGACGACCTGCGCCGCTCGGTGGAGACCCAGACCCCGTTCAGGGAATCCGAGGTCGGTCGCAACATCGATCACCACGTAGCCGCGTTCATCGGCGAGAACGTCTGTCATATTCGACGAGTCGAAGTCAACGGCCTCCCGGCGACCTGGATCTTCTCCGAGTTCGAGACCGACGCCCCGTTCGATGGCGTGGCGAACTGGGTCGACCCCCGCAACTGGCCGCAGCGCGGGCCGATGCTCTTCAAGAAGATGGACCTGGTGGGCTCGGCGACGCCCACACCCATCGCCGCCCTGTCAGAGGACCACTGGCACGGAGTCTTCCACGAGCAAGTGCAGCTGATCGATCGCGTCGACACGCTCCTCCATTGCGACTACTGGGAGGACGGCGAATCCGCCGGCATGACATACGACCTGGCGATCAGCCTCGACAACGCCCTGGAGGTGGACCGAGGCTTCCTCCTCGTCAACGACCTCGGCGACATGCGACGGGTGAAGGCATTGAAGATCGTCGGGTTCACGGATCGACGGTGGGACCGGACGGCCCAGTTGGTGTGCCCCTACTGGACCGACTGGGTTCGGCGCGCAGTCGAAGGCGGGTCGTCGAGCACGCCCACGACCCCGACAGGAGAACCGACAGGGACTCCGGGGGGCTCCAGCGGTCCCATCGAAGACCTGATGAAAGCCTGGGTCGAGTTCTTCGGCGACGCGGCCGGTGAGTACATCGAACTCTTCTCCGATGTGTTCGACCGCACCCGCGCGGGCGGATACTCCCTTTCGGACTGGCTCGAGGACGGGACCCGATATTGGGACCGCCTCGCCCGGGACTGGGCGAAGGCATGGGCCTACGGGATCGACCTGCTGGACGACGTCGCCGAGGGCGGGTTGGCGAGCGATTTCAGCCCACCCGATGACCGACAGGAAGAACGAGCGCGGCCGTTGATGGCCACCGCCGCGGCCGGGGCTGCCGCCAACGCCGAGGGCACATTGGTCCCGGTTCGCGGTCTCCGGCCCGAAGACGGTCCGAGGTGCACCGAATTGGTGTCCATCGAAAGTGGAGGATTCACGATCTCTCCCTCGGATATCCAACTGTCCGTGGAGCAACTGGCGGACGGGACTTATGGAGTCCGCATCTCGACAGCCGCCGATGCGCCGCCCGGCCTCTACGTCGGCCGCCTGTCGAGTGCCGACGGGCGGACGCTCAGCCCGCTGCAGTTGTATCTGTCTCGTGCCACCAGCCGAGGAGCCACGGGACCATGACCGACCCCACATCGGCCGAAACCCGCCTGGGAAGACTCCTCGACCGACTGCTCAAGGCGGCAGAGGATTCGATGCATTCCGGGGACCTGGAGCAGGCTCGCGCCACGGCCGAGGAGGTCAGGGCGGTGGATCCCGACAACCGGCGGGCCGAGCGGATCCTCCGGTTGGTCGCCTCCCGTCAGCTGGCGCCGGCGGGCGAGAGGGCGCTGATGACGCTCCTCTTCTCGGACCTCGTCGGGTCCACCATGCTCTCGGAACGGGTGCAGCCCGAGGAACTGCGCGACCTGTTCGCCCTCTACCGGGCTGCCGCCCACGAAGCGGTCGAGCGCTACAGCGGCTCGGTGATGCACTACGCCGGCGACGGGATCCTCGCCGGGTTCGGGTATCCCAAGCCCCACGAGGACGATGCCCGCCGAGCGGTGCTCGCCGGCCTCGACCTGGTGACGGCCATGGCCGACGCCCGATCCGACCTCGAGCGGCGGTTTGGATCTGCAGTCGCCGTGCGGGTCGGCATCCACACGGGCCGTGTCGTCATCACCGACCTGCGTCGCAACGGCTCGGTGCGGGAGCGGGACAGCATCGTCGGACTGGCGCCGAACCTCGCGGCTCGCATCCAGTCCGAGGCGGAACCCGACACCGTCGTGATCAGCGATGTCACCCACCAGCTAGTCGACACCGATTTCGTCATGCACTCTCTCGGAGTTCGGGACCTGAAGGGAATCAGCCGGCCCGTCGAGGTCTACGTGGTGCAGCGTCCCCGGTACGCCGGCGCCCGCTTCGAGGCAGAGCGATACCGAAAGGGAGGGCTGGTCGGGCGCGAGACCCAGAAGCAGAGGCTCCTCGACGCTTGGGAGAAGGTGCGCGACGAGCAAGGGGGCGGCAGAGCGTTCCTCCTCGTCGGGGAGGCGGGAATCGGCAAGACCCGGCTCGTCGCCGAGGTGCTGGACCGCGTCGAGGCCGGAGGCGGGACCGCACTGGGGGCGGGCAGCTTGCCCTACTACTCGAACGTGTCGCTGTGGCCCATCACACGCGCCCTGGAACGGGCGATCGACGGGGAGGGCGACGAGGCCCTCGTCGCCTACTTCGAGCGTCTCGAGTTGGATCCGGGCCGTTTGGTTCCTTTCCTCGCCCCGCTGCTCGGGGTCGACGCGTCGGAGTACCCCACGCCGGAGCTCGAGCCGAGCGCATTCCTCGACGAGACCCTCAACCGGATCGTGGAATGGCTCAGCGCCCTCGGGGAGTCGAAACCGCACCTCGTGATCTTGGAGGACCTCCATTGGGCCGACCCCTCGACGGTGACGTTGGCGGGACGTCTGGCGGCCAATTGCCCGTCGTCCGTCATGATGATCGCCACGACCCGCGACCCGACCACGATCCCGTGGCTGGACGACGTCGAGGTGGTGAACCTCGGGCGGCTCGACGCCGAGGCCTCCAGGCGCCTCGTCGAGAACGTGGCGGGGGGACGGGAGCTCAGCGAGGATCTGCGCCAGTCGATCGTCGAGCGCGCCGCCGGTGTGCCGCTCTTCGTCGAGGAGTTGACCCGGTCGTGTCTCGATGCCGATCGCTCCGATCCCATTCCCCTTCGACTCCAGGAACTGTTCACCTGGAGGCTCAAGGCACCGGACGTCGATCTCGGCATCGTCCAGGTGGCGGCCACCGTGGGCCCCGGATTCTCAGCTTCCGTCGTCGCCGAGGTGGTCGGTGACGACGGGCGAGTGGCGGATCAGATCCAGGTGTTGCTCGACGAGGGGATCGTCGAGCCCGCGGTCGGTCCCGACTCCTACCGGTTCCGCCACGCGCTCATGCGCGATGCGGCGTACGAAACGCAGGTCCTCGACCTTCGCATCAGAACCCACGCCCGCCTCGCCGAGGTGCTCACCGCGAGGGGCGCGGAGCCCGCGGTCATCGCCGAGCATTTCGACCGTGCCGGCGATCCCGCTCAGGCAGCGAGCCTGTACCTCGTTGCCGGCCAGTCCGAACAGGCGCGCGGCGCTCATACCGAGGCGGCTCGGCTCTTCACCCGCGCCATCGAACTGCTCGAACAGGTCCCCGAAGCCGAGGAGCGGGATCTGCAGGAACTGATGGCACGGATGATGCGAGGGCTGAGCGTCAGCTCCACCCAGGGGTACGCCGCACCGGAAGTACAGGCCGACCACCGGCGGGCCGAGGTGCTCGCTTCCCGGCTGGATGCCCGGCTCGAGGTCCTTCCGTCGTTGATCGCCATATGGGCCTACTGGCTGACTTCCGGTGACCTGTCGACGGCCCGGGGGTTGGTCGAGAGACTGGAGAACCTCGTCTCCCGCCCCGAGTTCGCCTGGTTCGAGCCCGAAGTCGACTCGTGCGCCGGGTGGCTCGACCTGTACCGAGGCGAGCTCGGCTCGGCCCGTGAGCACCTGGAACGCGCGGTGACGGGATTCAACGCCCGTCCGTTCGATCAGATCGTCTCCCCGTTCTGGCCGCTGCCCAACGACCCCGTCGCCGTCTCCGAGATCGCCCTCGCCTGCGTGTCCGCGATCCAGGGCGACCTGGAAGAGGCCGACCGGTGGCAGGTCGGCGCCATACGGCGTAGCGAGGAGGTCGGGTTTCCTCGCGGGCCGTTCAGCCTGGCGTTCGTGAAGACGTACGCGGCGTGGATCCAGCGCTTCCTCGGCGACCACGACAAAGCCCGGCTCCTCGGCGCCGAGGTCGTGGGGATCGGCCAGAGCTACGGCTACGCCTACTGGATGTTGCTCGGCTCGTCCTATGTCGCCGCCGGACGCCCCGGTGGGGCGCCGGAGCGCGGGTTCTTGGAGGAGACGATCGCCAACATCCGTCTGCTCGGCCAGGAAGCATTCGTCGCCTCCAACCTCTCCTACTTGGCGATCCTCAGCCACGAGGACGGCCTGGTGGAGGAGGCGCTCTCGCTCGTCGAAGAGGCGCTCGACGTCGTCGCCAAGACCGGCGAGTGCCTCCACCTTCCCGAGCTCCTCCGCCATCGTGCCCGCTACTCCCTGGAACTGGGGGGCGCCCCGACGGAGATCGTCGCCGACCTGCGAGAGGCGTTGGACGAGTCCCGACGCCAAGGGGCGAAGGTGGCTCACCTGCGGGCTGCGTTGGCGATCGCCCGGCTCCCTGAAGAGCACCGACCGAAGGAGTGGCGGGAGTGGCTGGCTTCCGCCCGAGACGCGGTGACTGGAGCGATAGGCGAGGTTCGAGAGGCTGACGAAGTCCTCGCCGGAGAGCGATGACACCTCCTCGTGTCGCCATCCTGGGGGGTGGGATGGCCGGCTTGGCGACGGCGTGGGAGCTGAGCCGCGGGGACTGGAGGAAGGACTTCTCGTCGATCACCGTGTACCAACGCGGCTGGCGGCTGGGCGGAAAGGGAGCGAGCAGCAGGGGAGAGCACGGTCGCATCGAAGAGCACGGCCTGCACGTGCTGCTCGGGTACTACGACGCCACGTTCGAGCTCCTGCGGGAGGTCTACGCCGAGCTCGATCGCGCCACGACCGACCCGAACTGCCCACTCCGGAGTTGGCGCGACGCGGTCGAGCAGGCCCCCGACGTCGGCCTGACCGAGCTCCACGCTGGGTCGTGGAGGCACTTCGTCACCCGTTTCTCGACCAACGACCGCCTTCCGGGCGAGCCGGGCGCGGCCAGCCGCCCCCTCCGGCCCCTCGAACTGGCCGTGAGGGCGCTCCGATTGCTGATCGATTTCCACCGCGATGTCGGCGATCGGGGCGAGGTCTACCTGAGCGCCTCGCCGACACCTCGCGCTGCTCGCTCCGGGCTCGATCTGCTGATGCGCACCGCTTCGTACACGACGCTCGGCGCCGCCCTCGAGGTGTTGCAGCGGGCCGCCACGGCGACGACTCCGCCCCGGTCGTCCACTGTCAGCAGGCTCGGAGCGATGCTGGAGGCGTGGCGATCCGGAATCCGCCGTGTCGTAGATGCCGACCCGACCGCACGTCGCACCTGGCAACTGGTGGACCTGGTGGCAACGAACCTCGTGGGCATGGCAGCCGACGGCATCCTCCTCGGAGGCGACTACCGCCGGATCGACCACCTCGACTACCGAGACTGGCTGGCCGAGCACGGTGCGTCGGCGGAGACCCTCGACTCGCCGATCGTGCGGGGAATGTACGACCTCACCTTCGCCTACGAACGGGGCGACCGAAGCCGGCCCCGCTTCTCGGCGGGATTGGGCCTGGAACTCGCCCAGCGGATGCTCTTCGACTTCAAGGGAGCGATCTTCTGGCGGATGCGGGCCGGGATGGGCGAAACCGTCTTCGCTCCGCTCTATCAAGCACTGGCCCACCGCGGAGTGGCATTCGAGTTCTTCCATCGACTCGACGAAGTCGTCGTGGAGAACCGTGCCGTAGCTGCCCTCCGATTCACGCAGCAGGCCGAGCTGGCGGAAGGACGGACTGCCTACGAGCCTCTCATCCGAGTCCGGGGCATTCCTGCTTGGCCGGCGCGCCCGCTGGCCGCCCAACTCGCCGCCGATCCCGGCGACGACCTCGAGACCCACGGACCGAACCCGGGCGCGGGAACCCGACAGCTGCGGGCCGGCGAGGACTTCGACGTCGTCGTGATGGCAGTGCCGGTCGGCATGGTGCCCTATGTGGCCCGGGGTCTGACAGAAGCCGACTCTCGCTGGCGACAGATGGTCGACAACGTCGGAACCGTGGCCACCCGATCCGCCCAACTCTGGCTCCGCTCGTCCGAGCACCAGCTGGGGTGGGACGGCCCGGCGGGAGTCACGTTGAGCGGCTTCGGCGACACCTTCGACACTTGGGCATCGATGTCACACCTCCTCTCCGTCGAGGAGTGGCCACCGGTCGACCCGCCCCGCAGCCTCGCCTACCTCTGCGGCGCGATGCCCGACGTCGGCCCGGGGACCGCCTCGGCGTCGGTGCGGGAGGCGGTGACCCGATTCCTCGACAACGACGTCGCCGCCCTGTGGCCCAGGGCTGTCGCAGATGGTGGATTCCGGTGGGACGAGCTGTGGGACGACAAGGCGAGGGTCGGCCCCGACCGCCTGCGAGCCCAGTACCTGCGGGCCAACGTCGACCCGTCCGACCGGTACGTCCAGTCCCTCCCCGGTTCGGGCCGATTCAGGATCGCTCCCGGCGACACCGGCTTCCGGCGCCTCGTCGTGGCAGGCGACTGGACCGCATGCGGCCTCGATGCCGGGTGCGTCGAGGCGGCTGTCCGGTCGGCTCGGCTGGCGGCCGACGCCGTACGGCAACCAGCCCGTTGGAGGGAACCATGACCGCCGCGGCCGATCGTCTCGCCCGGGACGTGCAGATGTATGGCGCCCTGTCGGCTGCGTCGGTGGTGGCACGCTACGCCGCCAAGGTCGAGCAGGCGATGGCATCCGTGGTCGACGAAGGCTGGGGCCCGGAAGCTGTCGCCTCGATGGTGATGTTCGTCCGCCGATCGATGCAGCCGCTCCTCGACACGGGAGCACGCCCGGAACGAGTAGAGCTTCCACCGGTGAGCGCCGGAGAAACTGCCGTCGGCGCGCTGTGGCTCCACAACACCGCCCCCGTCGCCGCCCAGGGCGGTGTGCGGCTCGCGGTGTCGGATCTCGTGGCGGCCGGGGGAGAGACGATCCCCGCCTCCGCCATCTCCGTATCCCCCCAGGAACTCGAGTCGCTCCCGTCACGAGCGAGACGAGACATCCGTCTCGTCGTCACCGTTCCGGTCGGCCAGCCCGCCGGGTGGTATCACGGCTGGGTCTTCCTGGAGTCGGCGCCGGAGGCACCCGTCATGGTGACACTGAGTGTTGAAGAGACGAGCCGATGACGACGACCGACCGCGACGTCGAGACCCAGCTCGAGGAGTACGGACGGATCGCCCGGCGCAAGGCGCTCGGCTACCTCGACGTCGACGGCGACCCCGAGCACCTGCGAACCCCCGCCACCGACTACCTGCTTCGGCCCGGCAAGGCGTTGCGTCCTGCCCTCTGCCTGGCGACCTGCGGCGCCCTCGGTGGCGACCCCGACCGTGCCCTGGTCACCGCCGCCGCTCTCGAACTCCTCCACACCGCATTCCTCGTCCACGACGACGTCGAGGACGACAGCGACCTGCGCCGAGGTGGGCCCACTCTCCACCGTCGATACGGGCGGGCAGTAGCCATCAACACCGGCGACGCCCTGTTCGTCTGTGCGATGGCGGCACTGGACGACAACCGAGAGGTACTCGGACGTCGACTCGCCACCCGGCTCGCCGGGGAATTCCGATTCATGGCCCGCCAGACCGTGGAGGGCCAGGCCATGGAACTGGGGTGGCAGCGGCAGGGACGGATCGACCTGACTCCCGACGACTACCTCGACCTCATCATGAAGAAGACCTGCTGGTACACGACCGTATTGCCGTTGCGTTCCGGCGCCCTCATCGCTGGACGCCGACCGGGCGAACTCGAGGCTCTCGTGCGATTCGGGTTCTTCCTCGGAGCCGCGTTCCAGATCCGCGACGACGTCCTCAACCTCACCGGCGGGCGCGCCTACGGCAAGGAGCTCCTCGGAGACATCCGCGAGGGGAAGAGGACCCTGATGCTCATCCACCTGTTGGCGGTAGCCGATCCGGGGGAGCGGCGCCGGCTGGAGCGCTTCGTGCGGTTGCCGGCCCACGAGCGACCGCCCCCGATGATCGAGGAGGTGGCGGCGATGATGCATCACCACGGGAGCGTCGCCTTCGCCGAGGAGTTCGGACGAGGGATCGCACGGTCCGCTTCGGTGGCGTTCGAAGAAGCGTTCGGCTCCGTGCCCCATTCGCCGGAGCGGCGATTCATCGCCGATGTCGTTCCCTACATGGTCGAGCGGGACCGCTGAGCGGAGCGAAAGGACGAGTACAGGCGCCTGGCGTTTCCCAGCGGATCGGAATAGTACGCGTCGGGTGTGACGTCGAGTGCCACCGTCCGCCGGGCTTCGGCGACTCTCGGTCGAGTAGGGGCGAAGCGCGTGAGCTCGGCGGCGCGGGGCTCGAGCGAGCCGTCGGGTCGCACCAGGCCGAAGTGCCTCTCGTGACGCGCTCCCGCGGGATCGTACGGTGGCCGGTCCCACAGTTCCTCGGCGTAGTCGGCGAAGCACCAGAGCATCGCGAACCGGTCATCCATCCCCGGCCAGTCGGGCGATATGGTCCCGGTACCAGCGTCCACTCGCCTTGATGGTCCGTTTCTGGGTCTTCAGATCGACGTGGATGATCCCGAATCGTATCGTGTAACCCTTCGCCCATTCGAAGTTGTCGAGCAGTGACCACACGAAATAGCCGCGCAGGTCGACACCCCCGCGGATGGCTTCGGCCAGGGCGTCGATGTGGCTCTCGAGGTAACGGATGCGGTCGGTGTCCTCGATCGTGCCGTCGACCGGCTCGGGGTCGGGATAGGCGGCGCCGTTCTCGCATACGACGAGCGGCACAGCCGGGTACTCGGTGGCGACCCGCTCGAGCATCCAGGTCAGCCCCTCGGGGTCGACCGCCCAGCCCATGTCGGTGAGCGGCCCTTCGGGTGTGACGATCACGGCTCCCTCCGCCCCCGGCCAAGGACCCGGGGCGGGAGCACCGGGCTCGTGGCGAACGCGGTTGACGTTGTAGTAGTTCACACCGAGGAAGTCGATGGGCTGGTGGGCGGCCGCCAACTCGTCGGGGTCGACGCGGTCGTCGACGCCGTAGCGGCGGTGGAACTCGAGGATCTGGTCCGGATACCGGCCGTGGAACACGGCCTCGGCGAACAACCTGTTCTGCACCGCGTCGACCGCGGCGGCCGCCTCCGCATCGGCGGGGTCGTCGGAAGCCGGCCAGGCGGGGATCAGGTTGAGGACGACACCCAGCTGATCTCGATCTCTCCGGCTCTCCCGCATCACGCCGATGGCGTCGTGGTGGGCGAGCATCAGGTTGTGGGCGGCGATGAACCCGGCCCCCGGGTCGGTCATGCCCGGAGCGTGCTCGCCGGCGCTGTGGCCGAGGAAGGCCGCGCACCAGGGCTCGTTGAGGGTGGCCCACACCTGGATCAAGTCGCCGAGCGCCTCCTTGGTTGTCGCGGCGTACTCGGCGAACCAATGACGCGACTCGGGAGACAGCCACCCGCCCCGGTCCTGGAGGACTTGGGGGAGGTCCCAGTGGTAGAGCGTCGCCACGGGAGTGATGCCGGACGCCAGCAGCTCTTCGCACAGCCGGCGGTAGAAGGCCACCCCCGCGTCGTTGATCGCGCCGGTGCCCTCGGGGAGTATGCGGGTCCAAGCGATCGAGAACCGATAGGCGTTGACTCCCAGTTCGCGCATCAGGCCGACGTCCTCGCGGAAGCGGTGGTAGTGGTCGGCCGTCACGTCGGCGTTGCTGCCGTCGCGGATCTTGCCGGGCGTGTGGGTGAACGTGTCCCAGATCGAGGGTGAGCGGCCGTCCTCGGCCACTGCCCCCTCCACCTGGAAAGCGGACGTCGCCACCCCCCACCAGAAGTCCTTCGGAAACGGATTCTCGCTCATCCCACCTCACTCCTCGCCTTCCTGAGAGAACCACTGGAACTGAAAGCGCTCTCAGGCTTGAAGGCGGATCTTATGAGAAGGGTTCGTTGACATGCACCCACGACCTCGCCCTCGGCTACTACATCAGCGACCGGACGATCATCCTCCGCCGAGGCTCCATCGTCGAGATGGGCGACACGAAGCTGGTCTTCGACGACCCTCGCCACCCGTACACGCAGACCCTCCTCGTCTCCGTGCCACGGCGGAGTGGAGGTGGCAAGATCGTCCCGCCTTCACCGCTGCCGCCACCGGGGGCAGCGGAGCGGTCGGGCCGGCGGGGATCCTCGAGGAGGTGGAGCCCGGCCACTGGGTTGCCGGAGGCTGACCACGGAGCGGGAGACCAGGGGTCGTCGCCTTTGCCGGCCGTGGCGCGCCTTGGCACCATGCGCTCTGCAGCCGCTTGAGAGGAGAAGATGCGACTCGACGACTATCCCCGTGTACAGCTGCTCTTCGGGCCTTCCCCGATCCATCCGCTGCCCCGGTTGAGCGAGGCGCTCGGCGGAGAAGTGGAGATCTGGGCGAAGCGGGAGGACTGCAACTCCGGAATCGCCTTCGGTGGCAACAAGGTCCGCAAGCTCGAGTATCTCGTCGCGGACGCGTTGGAGAAGGGATGCGACACGCTCGTGTCGATCGGCGGCATCCAGTCCAACCACACGCGCCAGGTCGCCGGAGTCGCCGCGCACCTCGGGCTGCGCTCGGTGACCGTCCAGGAGCACTGGGTCGACTGGCCTGATCCGCTCTACGACAAGGTCGGCAACATCCAGTTGACCCGCATTCTGGGAGGTGACATCCGTATCGACCCGGCCGGCTTCGACATCGGCATTCGGGACAGCTGGAAGAGGGCTCTGGAATCGGTCGAGGCGGACGGCGGCAAGCCGTACCCGATTCCGGCGGGTGCCTCGGACCATCCGCTGGGCGGGCTCGGCTTCGCCAACTGGGCACAGGAGGTCGCCCAGCAAGAGAAGGAACACGACGTCTTCTTCGATCACGTCGTCGTGTGCACCGTTACGGGATCCACCCACGCGGGAATGGTCGCCGGATTCGCCCTCGAGGGACGTGACGACCGGCGCGTCGTCGGGATCGACGCGTCGGCCACTATCGACAAGACACGTGAACAGGTGACCCGCATCGCCCGCGACACCGCCGAGAGGATCGGAGTGGGCCGCGATCTGCGAGACGACGAGATCGTTCTCGTGTCGGGCTACGAAGGGCCGGCCTACGGGATCCCGGACCAGCAGACCATCGATGCCATCCACCTCGTCGCCCGCACCGAAGGCATGCTCACCGATCCGGTGTACGAAGGGAAGTCGATGGCGGGTCTGATCGGGCTGGTCCGTTCCGGGGAGATTCCACCGGGATCGAAGGTCCTCTACGCCCATCTCGGTGGACAGCCGGCTCTTCCCGCCTACGTCGGCGCTGAAAACCTAGGTTAGAAATCCGACGAGATACGGGTTTGGAAGGGACCAAAGGAGGGTATGAGGGAGCGAGATCGGTGAGGCCCCGAAAGCGGCTTGCATGTCTTCTCTGGGAGGGGCTCACCGCAAGAGGAGAGACGGGTGGCCGGCATGCCTCCCGATCCGGACCCTAATCGGCTACGGTCACCGTCTCTCCTCCATCTTCGTACCGACGACCACCCTCGTCACTGGGCCGGTAGGCCCCTCCTCAACCGCCCGAGGGCAGATGCGGGCGGATCTCCTTCTCGAAGAAGGCGACGAACCCTTCCTGGTCGTTGCCGATCTGGTGGAAGTAGATGTGGTCGATCCCGCCTTCTACCGCCGACTGCACCGACTCGAGCAACGGCTCGGGGTCTGGGCCGCAAGGGATCGACTCCGCGATCAGCTCGGGTGTGACCAGTTCGCTAGCCATCTCGAAATGAGCCGGGGTGCGCAGATCCTGTGAGAGCTGGCCGGGGACGGAGGTGTTGGGCCAGATACGGTGGGCGGTCTCGACTGCTTCGTCCCGGTCTTCCGCCCAGCACAATGTGAGCTGGCCATACACAGGTCCCGTCCCTCCCGCCTCACGAAACACGTCGACCGGCTCTCCTCCGGTTCCCGTCGTCCACAGCCCGTCTCCGATCCTCGCCGCCAGCTCCGCCGCTTTCGGGCCGAAGGCCGACACGACGATCGGAACGTCCCCGGGGGGCGGGTCGAAGATCGTGGCGTCGATGACCCAGAAGTAACTCCCCCGGCGGGTGGTGCTCTCAGCCTTCCAGAGCAACCGAATGACTTCCACGGCTTCTTCGAGCATCTCCAACCGAACGTCGGCGGGCGGCCAGTGGTCACCCAATATCTGCTCGTTGAGGGCTTCGCCGCTGCCCACACCCCAGATGAAACGGTCGGGCAGCAGCCCGGCGGTGGTGGCGGTGGCTTGGGCCAGGATCGCGGGATGGATCCGCATGATCGGACAGGTCACACCCACGCCCACTTCGATCGACTCGGTGGCCTCGGCGATGGCGCCGAGGACCGTCCATACGAAGGGGGAGTGGCCCTGCTCGCGGATCCAGGGGTGGAAGTGGTCCGAGATCGACACGAAGTCGAACCCGTTCTGCTCCGCGAGGATCGCTAGTTCGACGAGGCGCTTGGGACCGTGCTCTTCGCTCGACAGCGTGAGGCCGTATGAGATCGTCATGAGCCCGATCGACGTGAGATCTCTTCTGCCAACTCTTCCTTCGTCATCGCCGACCGGCCCTCGATGTCGAGATCACGAGCCTGCTCCACCAACTCCTGCTTCGTCATCGCCGATGCCTCGTGGCGGGTCCTGGCGGCCTGGAGCTCTTCGCCCAGCGACTCGAGCTCGTTCTGGGAGAACAGCTCCCGCACCTGCGGGAACATCTCGTCCTCCTCTTCGGAGGCGTGGTGCTCCACGTTCTCCATCAGGACCGTCATCTTCGCCTTGTAGGCCGGGTCGCTCGCTCCGAGCCCGCGGATCTCTTCGATGAGCACGTCGACGACGTGGTGCTCCTCGTAGCTCTCGTCGGTGTGCTCGGTGAGGTCCTCGCCGCCGGCGTCGTGGATCATCGGGTAGAAGACCTCTTCTTCGATCGCGGTGTGGACCTGGAGCTCGTGGAAGATCTCCCCGGTCAGACCTGCCATTCGGTCGGTGTCCTCGGCGTCGGCCGCCTCACGAAAGCTCGTGAACAGCGATCGCACCCGATCGTGGTCCTGCCGCAGCAACTCCAGGCCGTCCATGTCTCTCCTCCTACAGGAATGGGGAGCGCTCGCTACCCGTTGCACGGCTTCCCAAACATGGAGTCGTCGCCGCCCTAGCCTCTCAGACGTGTTGCCTGCCGACCGTCATCTCGTGCTCACCGGGCCGATGGGCTCGGGAAAGACCACGGTCGGCAAGGAACTGGCTCGGCGTTTGGGTCGCCCCTTCTTCGACTCCGACGAGCAGATTCGAGCGGCCTACCGCGTCACCGGCCGGGAACTGGCGGCCGCGCACGGTGTCGCGCGACTCCATCGAGTCGAGGCCGAAGCACTCCGGGTTGCATTGGCGTCTGATCGTCCTTCGGTGATCGCTGCCGCGGCGAGCGTCGCCGATTCACCCGATCTCGAAGTCGCTCTCTCCGATGTCTCGGTGGTCCTGCTCGGGGGCCAAGCGGAGGTCCTGGAGGCTCGGGCGCGGAAGGGTGGCCATCGACGCCCGGTGCCCGTGGAGGGCTACGCCGCCCTGTCGGCCCGACGCGCCGAGAGGCTGAGGCCCATCGTCTCGCTGGAAGTCGATGTCACCAACCTGGGGCCCGACGACGTCGTCTCTCGTATCTTGTCCGCCCTCAGGTCGCTGGGACCGGAAACGCCATCGTGCTGAGCAGGGCGTTCTCCGCTTGGCGAGAATCCAGCCGCGTGTGCTGGACGACGATCGGCTGGTCGGACTCCACGACGAAGGCGTAGTCGGTGCCCAATGGAACAGGTTCTGGGTCGGTGAGGTCGTTGAACCGAAGGTGTTTCGTTCGCCGACCGCCGACGGTCACGCGGTACGGTCCCGCCGGGTCCCGGTCCGAGTAGAAGATCGTCAAGCGGACCTGAGCGGGCCGCGGTCCGGTGTTGAGCAGGCACACCGTCTCGTGACTGAGCATCTCCGGCTGCGGTCCCGTGCTCGTCGGGGGGATGTAGCCCTCCGCCACCGCCCACACTCGATGCCCGATCGCCTCAGCTGTCATGTCCTTCCTCCTCCCGACGGTCGTCGGTCGAGCTCAGTTTCTCGTGCTTCTGCCAGTGGCGGCGCCGGGGCCCGAACCAAGCGACGACCACCACGACGGCGACGATGGCGACGCTGAGGAGGACGATCAGAAGAGATTCCATTCCTCTCGCTCTACCCGTGCCCACCTCGCGTAATCCGAGTTTCGGCGCGCCGGGGAGTGGGCATCGAAGGCTGGATCGAAAGCCTGATGACGACATGACAACGACGAACATCGCCGAAACCGCCCAGGACTACTTCCGCTACGCATCGCCCACCGTCACCCGAGTCGATCTCGAAAGGGCCGCGTGCCGCGACACGGATCTCGAGCTCTTCTTTTCCATCGACGAGGCGGACGAGGCCCGAGCCAAGAGCGTTTGCCAGAGATGCCCCGTCCGATGGGAGTGCCTCACGTACGCCCTCGAGACCCGTCAGAGGCATGGGGTGTGGGGTGGGCTCAACCCAGAGGAACGAACCCTCTTGGTGCGTCGCATCCGTCAGGAGATGACGCTCTGAGCCGCCGAGGTCGGTCCGGGCGCGGTGCCGACGGGCAAACCTACACTGCATCCGCAGGGGGGTCGCCGTCCCGGCCCGTACGGGATGGTTCATCGGGGCGTCATCCGATCTCGGCGAGGGCGCACGCAGCGCGCATGGGACCACATACATCGCAGCGAGAGATCCGTCTCTGCGTTCCTGGTGAGGATCGCTTCCTCGAGATGCTGCGGGGAGTGGTGGGCCGCGCCGCCCGCGTCGCCGGGTTCTCCTTCGCCGGGATCGAGGATTTCACTCTCGCTGTGGACGAGGCGGCCGTTCTCCTCCTCGAAACCCGGCCCACTGCCTTGCATCTCGTGGTCCGTGGCGTGGAACCGGGAGCCTCGGGTCTCGACGCCGTGGTCAGCGTCGACCAGCCGTCGCAGCCTTGGCCGCCGCCGGGCCTCGCGGAAGACACCCGCTGGCAGATCCTCGGTGCCCTCTCCGACACGGTACGGTTCCTCGAGCCTCCGGCGACAGGGATCCGTCTGGCGCAGAAAGTCCGCTGAGCCGCGAAGACGTTTCGGGGCGTTGCCGCCGGGGTAGGAGCGTCCTCGGGAACCAGGGGGAGAGAACGGGCCGGCGACGATCTTCGTCCCCGGCCCGTTCCCCTGTAGGGGGCTACCGCCGGCGGTACTGGTGTGGCAACGACGCCGGCGGGGTAGGGATGCCGAATGTCGACGGAGACCTGTCCGGACCTCAGCACACTTCCTCCGGATCCCTCACCACGCTGGAGCACCTTCGACAGGTGGCTCCGGCGCATCGCCTCCATCGCGATCGCGGCGACTGCCCTCGCCGCTCTGGCGGGTGTGCTCGGGGTCCGGACCGCCACGGCCACCTCGTCGGCCGACGGCTACGACCTGGAGGTGCGATACGCCCGGGTGAGTCGGGCGGGGCTCGAAACGCCGTTCACCATCGATGTCCGTGCCGACTCGGGTCGTTTGCCGGACTCGGTGACATTGAGAATCGACACCGCCTACCTCGGCATCTTCGACGAGAACGGCCTCGACCCCCAGCCGGCGTCAGCGTTCAGTGACTCCGTTGAGACCGAATGGACCTTCGATGTTCCCGTCCAGCGAGGCGAACTGAGTGTCGACTTCGACGCCCGGCTGTCGCCGGCTGTCCAATGGGGCAGGGAAGGAAGGGTGGTGCTGGTCCTCGACGGAGAGGAAGTGACCAGCGTCGTGTTCAAGACCTGGGTGATGCCCTGAGGAGGCGGAATGGAACTCTTCGTACGCGCCACGGTCGTCTACTGGTTCCTGTGGCTGGTGGTCCGAGGAACCGGCAAGCGATCACTCGCTGAACTGACTCCCCTCGACATGTTGCTGATCGTGGTGCTGGGAGACATCGTCCAGCAGGGGGTGACCCAAGAGGACATGTCGATCACGGGAGCGGTCGTGGCCGTGTCCGTGTTCGTGGGCTGGACGATGCTCGGTGACGCCCTGAGCCGGCGTTCGAAATCGGCTGGAGTGGTGCTCGACGGGTTCCCTGTAGTCATCTTGCGAGGTGGCGAGCCCCTCGCCGCCCGCCTGGAGCGGGAGCGAATGACACTCGCAGACCTGAAGGAGGCCGCTCGAATGGAGGGTTATGGCGACCTCGGGGAACTGGAGTGGGCGATATTGGAGCCGGACGGCCGGTTCAGTTTCATCGCCAAGAAAGGCGACTGACTGCAAGCCGGCTCAGGACTCGACCACCGCACCCCGTACTCGTGGGAACCTGACCGGACGATGCTGGTGGCACATGTCGCTCTGGTTGTAGCGGCTCAACACGGTTTCGCATTCGGGTTCGGCGCAAACGCGATGGCCCTCGACCGTGCGGGGACGACGGCGGCTGCTTCCCAAACGAGAGGCTCGAAGGGTAGGAGCTTCTTGCGTCATCACGTCTCTTCCTCCTTGAACAGGTGGAAGATCGGCTACCCAAACGCCAGCATTTCAAACAAGCTCAATTCGGGATCCGTAGCGTCCGTCGGAGTGCGTAAAGAGCGAACGAATTCGGCGTTTGTTTCGCCACCTCAGGGGTAGTTCCCCCCGACGCTATCCCGAATGGAGCACCATGTACATCGGCATCGGAACCCTCATCCTGATCATCCTCATCGTCCTCATCGTCACGTGAGGCGATGCGGCGCCACCCGTATCCTGCGTTCGATCGGGTCCCGCCTCGGGGGCTGATCAGCGAAAGACCAGTTCGTCGGAGCCGGGGACTCGTGCCAATTGGCGCGTGAGCTCATAGAACTGGGCACGGGCGTACCTCTTCGGTGGTGCGAGTTCGCCCTCCAAGGAGAAGAACCGACTCACACATCCGGTTCTCGTCCGGCAGTTCCTCACCGCCAGCGCCTCGACCGGGCCCGATTCGCTGTAGCGGCGCAACACCAAGTCCGTGACCGGCGTCGGCACCGTGGCCACGATCCGATAGCGGGTCAGCTTCTCTCCTCGTAGTTCCCTCAGTTCGATCGACGACCCTTCCTCCAGAGGGGCGGCCGACAGCATGTCGGCCCTGCCGTCCCCGTCGAAGTCGAACAGCCTCTTCAGTTGTAGCTCCGACCGGCGAGCCTCACCCAAGCGGATCGGAGCGTCGAAGCCGGCGCCAGTCGAGCCCTGCATGAACCAGCACGTCCCGGCGTCGCACTCCGCGGCGTAGACGATGTCGTCGCGGCCGTCGCCGTCCATGTCAGCGGCCTCGGGGGCGATGTCGTAGCCCTCGAGCGGAGGACCCCAGTCGGCGCCCTCGGAGAAGGACTCACCCGTGCTCAGGTGTGTCCGCCAGCACGGACGCGAAGGCTCCGCTCCGCATTGTCCCGAGTAGGTGATGTCGGCGAGCCCGTCCCCGTCGAAGTCACCTGCCACCAAGCGACTGGCGGGGGAGAAGCGGGCGCCGTCGCCCCAATCCTCCCCCGGTCCCAACGTCGACCCCCCACCTCGGTGCACGCGCCAGCAGCGCTCCGATCGCCCACAGCGGCCGCGATACACGACGTCTCCTTTTCCGTTTCCATCGACATCGGCTACGACGACTCCCAGTCGGCCGGTCTCCAGGCTGAACCAGGCGCCGTTGCCCAGAGATCTCGTCGCCACCCCGTCTTCTGTGGTGGAGCGCAAGTGGAAGCACGGCCCTGTGGAGCATTCGGTCCAGGAGATCCAGTCGGCGAATCCGTCTCCGGTGTAGTCGCCGGTCCCCGGCGGGATCTCGCCCGGGCCGGTGCCGCAGCCGATGCGCTTGCCGTCGACCGCTACCTCGTCGAAGGTCAGCCCGAGATCCTTGTTCGCGGTCGGCTTGCCGCCGTAGTAGACGTTGAACCAGAACGACTCGATCCGGATCTCGGGCTCGCCGGGGCGACGGAACTCGATGCCGGCAGCCTCGAACGCCGGAGTGCCGTCCACCCATCCGCGCAGGGCACCGTCGGCGACTCCCGGATTGTTGAGCTGGATCTGCCCTTCGATGCAGTACCACTCGCCCGGCTGGAGCATGCCTGCCTGGTTCCACTGCATGCCGTCGCCGTAGCGCCGCTCCTGGCCGAGGTGATACACGTAGTAGCCGAGCCGGGCCCGCGGGTCGTCAGGGCGGTTGCCGGCGAACTTCATCCGCGCCGACCAGCCCGGTGCGGTCGGCTTCGACGGGTAGCCGCCCTTGCCGGTGTGGTTGTAGATGCCCGAGAACCCTGGGAGCTTCCCGCTCGCTTTCGGATCCCAACCCGGCTCCACCCGCAGGAAGTACCGGAAGAAGAGGGTTTCCGGGTCCTCACCCACGATGCGGTCCAGGTCCAATTCGAAATCGGCGCCGTAGTGGGAGCCGCGGGGGATCCGCACCGTCATTCCTTTGCCCTGGTATCCGGCGTGGGTCAGAGCCACCCGGTTGCGGGGGCTGGGCTTCTTGCCGTCCCACAGGCGCAGGCGGTCGAACGAGTCGATGAAGCCGAGGTCAGGCCCGTCGGGCCGGTCGGCGATCTCGATCGGGGGCAATCCGATCGCCTGACTGAGGGCGAACGCTGCTTCGTCGCGGGTGACGGGAGCGTCGGGGCAGAGACGGCGGTCATCGGGCAGATCGCAAGGCTCGATACCGCCTCGGGAGGCGAGAGCTGTCATCGAGCCTGCGTACGGTGAATCCCTCAGGTCACGATATCTCTCAGTGTTGGCCCTCAGCTTCCAGCCGAGGGAGTCGGCGATCAGCTGGGCCATCTGGCCACGGGACAACGGCGAATCGGGGCAGAACCGGCCGCCACCGCACCCGTTGGTGATCCCGGCCGCGGCGAGGGCGTTGATGGACGGTTCGGCGGTTGTCCCGTCGTCGTCCGAGAAGTAGTCGGCGCCATCGGGACGGAGGCCCACAGCGCGGACGAGCATGATCGCCATCTCGGCACGGCTGACGACACGGTGGGGGCAGAAGCGGTTGTTCTCCGGCGGGTTGCATCCACTCACCAGCCCGGCCGCCGACGCCGCCTCGATGTAGCCCTCGTAGCGGCTCCGGTCGTCGTCCACGTAGGTGTCCGGTGTCGAGGCGAGAGCCGGCACGGCCGCGAGGGCGAGCCAGAGCACGACGAAGCCGAAGAGGGTCCGGACCATGGGCGTAGGAACGTACCCACCTGATGGGAGGTTCCCAATATCTTCCGGTGGGGCGGGAGGATCAGATTCGAACCGGTTCGAAGTCGGGTGCGGCGAATCGGGCCAGCACCGCTCCGGCTCCGGCGAGGACGGCCGCTCCTGCCCAGGCGACGGTGAACGACAGCTGCTCCGCCGCAACTCCGAACGCCAGAGGTCCCAGACCGTTGCCGATCGCCAGGCCCAGGAGGCCGAGCCCCGCCCCCGCGCCCGGTGCCGACGGGTTGGCGCGGACCAGGGTCAGGAACAAGAGGCCGGTCCATCCCCATCCGCCGGCGAACGCTCCAACGGCGCCCACCACGAGCAGTGGAAGCGACCCGGCCGCGGCGAGGGCCATCGACACCGCTCCCACCGCCATCATCACCCAGATCGTGTGCAGCTGGGGGCCGCCGTCGCGGTCGGCGCGGATGCCGGTCGTCACGCGGGTGACGATGCCGGCCACGCTTCCCGCCGCCAGCAGCAATCCGGCCGCTCCCTCGGCCATGCCCATCGCCACCGCGCTCTCGGTCAGGAACACTCCGATCCCGCTGGACGCCGTCGAGGCGCAGGCCGCGGAGGCGGCCACGATCCCGAGCGTTCGCCGCGACACCGACGTTGCCGATGCGTCCGTCGTCGGCGGGGCCGCTCGCCGTTGACCGTCCACTCGACGCAAGCCGACGGCGACCACCGCCAACGGCACGACTCCGAGCAGGAACGCCCAGCGCCATCCGTGTTCGAGGGCGATCACCGGTACCGCCAACCCGGCGAGGAGCGTGGCGGTGGGAATGGACGCCTCCTTGACCCCGAAGGCCAGGCCTTGGCTCCTCGGATCGACGTGGGAATCGATCACGACCGCCAGGCCTGGGTCCAAGAAGGCGAACGAGAGGCCGCCGAGGACGAGGCAGCCCAAGAGCATCTCCCAACTTCGGGCGAACAGCGCGGTGCCGGCGAGGGAGAGGCTGGCCAGGGCCGCTCCACAGGCGATGGCGATTCGCCCTCCCACTCGGTCGGCCACCCTCCCGCCGATCGGCCCGGCTACCGCCCCGAACAGGAACGCGACTGTCACGGCGGCGCCCAACTGGGTTTCTGTGAACCCGAGGTCGTGGCGGATCTGCACCGCCAGTCCGCCGACGAGGAAGATCGGGAGGGCCGACAGGACCAACCCGCCGGCGGAGAGGAGCCCGGTCCTCCAGAGGCTCGGGAATCGGTCGTCCGTCACAGCCACTCGTAGGTCGTCCGGTCGCGCGCCGTGTAGGTCCATCGCCGGCATCCGGCGGCGTGGAACCACGCCTCGGTGGCCGGTCCGGTGGGGTTGCTGCGCATGTACACCCGGTCCAGGTCGCGGGCGTCGGGGTCGGTGAGGTGTTCGGGAACCTGGGGGATCTCCCCGTAGACGAACTCTTCTACCGGTCGGGAGCCGCAGTGGTCGCAAGGGACGAAGAGCGCCATGTCAGTGGGTTCCCGCCGAACCGGCGTCAGCCATGATTCGGTCCTTCTCGAAGCGGTCGTACGAGAACGGGGCGATCAACTCCGGAGTGCGTCCGGTGGCGATGAGCTCGGCCATCTGCTCGCCGCCCGCCGGGATCGCCTTGAACCCCCACGTGCCCCAGCCGGTGGTGATGAGGAAGTCCTCGATGGGCGTGAATCCCATGATGGGAGAGGCGTCGGGCGATATGTCGCACACCCCGGCCCATTGACGGAGGATCCGCAGGGAGGCGAGGAATGGCAGGTAGGCGACCGCCTTCGCCGAGCACGACGAGAGCAGATCGAACGACGTGTCCCACGAATAGCCTGGCGCCCGCTCGTACTCCGCCCCGATGAGCATCTCGCCGCGGGCCGTCTGGCTCAGATAGAAGGGGATCTCGACCGAGCCGATGATGTAGGGGAAGGTCTGCTCGTAGTGGTTCGTGACGTACGCCTGCAGCGGATGGGTGATGATCGGGAGGCGCAGCCCGGCCATCGCCGCGATGTCGCTGGCGAAACCGCCGACGGCGCTGACCACCACGCCGGCCGAGAACCGGCCCCGATCCGTCTCCACGCCGACGACTCGGTCTCCATCCATCGTCAGCCCGGTGACGGTGGTTCTCTGATGCACCGCCACTCCCGCTTCCATCGCACCCTCGGCGAGCGCCCACACGACTCGGTCGTGGCGGGCGGTCGCCGCTCGCGGGTGGTAGGACGCGCCCATCACCGGGTAGCCGTTGTCGCCTCCGGTGAGGTCGACCTGTGGAACCAGTTCGGCTATCTCCTCGGGGGTGAGGAACACCGTCTCGGCTCCCGCCGCCGTGTTCAGGAGCGCCCGCCTCCTCTCGCCCCGCACTCCGGCTTCGGAGTGGACCATCCAGATCAGGCCCTTCTCGGAGTGCATGATCCAGCGCCCTGTTTCCTCTTCGAGTTGCTGGTACAACTCGAGGGACCGCTGGTAGAAGCGGATCGACTCGGGGATGCCGTAGTTGGCCCGGATCACCGTTGTGTTCCGGCCCGTGTTCCCGGACCCGATGTAGCCCCGCTCCAGCACTGCGACGTCGGTGATTCCGTGGCGTTTCGCCAGGTGATAGGCGATGGACAGGCCATGACCGCCGCCACCGATGATCACGACGTCGTAGGTCGGTTTGGGGTCCCGCCACGTGAGCCGGATGCTCCGCTCGACGAACTCGTTCACAGCCGCTCCTCCAAGTCATGGGCTAGAGAGGCGCGGGTGATGAGAAGCCCACGGTCGCCCTCGACCCAGACTTTCACCGGTAGCCCGGCGGCGCTTCCCTGAGCGAAGTACCGGTCGCCTTTCGGCAGCGTCCATTCTGCCGTGCGGGCTAGCCAGGCCTCGAGCCGGGCCCGATCCATCGTCACTGCGCAGAAGCCGTCTTCGGGTTCGACGATGGCGTAGGGATCGCCGATGTCGAAGCCCGGTTCCCCGATCACCAGCACCTCGTCGGGGGCGATTCGCAACACCACCGCTTCCGAAGGCCACGTTGCCGCGTCCAACGCCGCCGGCTCGGCGATGGCTCGCCACGCCACCAGGGGCTCAGGCACGGGCACGGGCTCCCTCCGGGTCGTAGAACGGGATGGGCACGTGTCGGGCGGGCCGCCCGTCGACGACGACGATGGGAGGGACCGACCCGTCGAAGAGGTCCACCCAGGCGAGCATCACGGCCGTCCCCAGGACTGGCGACCACCCCGACGACGTGACATAGCCGACGATCTCGCCGTCGAGGAAGACGGCCGAGCCTTCCGTGGGGGCGGGCGCATCCGTGGTGAGACCCACCAGGCGTCGGTCGAGCGGAAGGGGATCCGTGCGCGCCAGCGCCGCTCGCCCCACGAAGTCCTTGTCCATCCGCACCGCCCACTCCATGCCCAGGCGGCGGGGGGTGCTGTCCATCTCGGTGTCCATGCCGACGATCACGTGCCCCTTCTCGAGGCGGAGCGCCATGAGCGCTTCGAGGCCGTGCGGCCGCACACCGAGGTCGGCTCCCAGATCCATCAGGCGAGTCCACAGATCCACCGAACTGCTCCGCGGGTGGTGGAGCTCGTAGGACACTTCGCCAGTGAAGCTGAGGCGGAACACCCGGCACGGCACGCCGGCGATCGTGGTCGGCGTGTGTCGCATGAAGGGAAGCGGCTCGGTGAGCCCGGCCCGCCCCAACAACTCTGTGGCCTGGGGGCCGGTGACGTTGATCGCTCCCAGCGAGTGGGTCCTGTCCATGATCCGCACGTCGGCGCCGCGTCCCCGCGCCCAGTCCCGCAGCCATGCCTCGGCGGTCCCGGCACCGCCGGTGGTGAAGGTGAGCGAGAACGTGTGCTCGTCGATGCGGGAAATCAGCCCGTCGTCCAACAGGCCACCCGATTCGGCGAGGACGAGGGCGTAGCGGGACCGGCCGGGGGTCAGGTCGCCGACCCGGCAGGGATAGATGTACTCGAGGAAGTCGACGACGTCTGGTCCCCGGACGAGGATCTTGCCGAGCGTGCTCACGTCGCCGAGTGAGACGGCGCGACGGACCGCCCAGTACTCGCCTTCGGTGTCTCCGTAGCTCCACGGCCGCCACCAGCCACCCATGCGATCCATCGTCGCTCCGAGCTCCCTATGCAGGCCGTCGAGTGCCGTGCGGTGGATCGGCGGCCAATGGGTCGCCGCCGCCGCTTCCCCCATCGTCATTTGGCGGGCGAGTGGTCGGGCGGTGAACGACGGCTGCAAATCCCCGCCCCGGTCGGCGACGAACGACCGCAGGTAGGGACCGCACACGCCGCCCTGGCATGTGCCGGTACCGGCGAGGGTGGCCCGCTTCATGAGCTCCAGCTCCCGGAATCCTCGTTCCCACACCGAATCGAGGTCCTCCACTGTCACGCCTGCGCACGGACACACGACACCCCGATCCGGACAGCGCGGAATCGTTCCGCGCTCGGCCGCGGACCCGATCACGCGTACCTGGCCAGGCACACCCATGCGAGCGAGGACGTCCCGGGGATACGTGCCGAGATCGACCACCGCCGCGTCGCACTCCCGGCAGACCTCCTCACCGCTCTCGTCGCGGACGACCACCGCCGCCACTCGAGCCTCGCCTTCGAAGCGAACGAGCTCTCCCGCCAGCAGGTCGCATTCCATGCCTTGCGGAGGCGTTCCCACCGCCACGACCCGTCCCAGATCGACTCCCGCCCGGGCGAGCCGCTCGGCGGCCCTCCTCGTGAGGATGCCGGCGAGCTGGGATCCGGGAACCACCGGCTGGATCTCCATCGATCCAGTGGCGATCACCACCTCCGAGGCGAAGTAGCGCACGATCTCGCCTTCCGATCGGACGACGACCTCAGGACCGGGGTACACGGCGAGCACCTCGTCGCCCTGCTGGTCGTCCAGCGCCACCACGCGGCGGCCCTCGGCACGGAGGTTCTCGGCCTCGGCGGTACCGGCGGCGCCCGCCCCCACGACGACGACGTCGACGTGCTGGTTGCGGTAGGGAACCGGCTCGGTGCGGCCGGCATCTGGCAGCGGAGGAGGTTCGGACACCGGGAAGGGGCGGATGTCCAATCCGGGCCGGACGGGCGTCCGGCACATGCGGACGTAGGCGACGCCGTCGACCACCGCCAGGCAGTTGGGGCAGTCGCCGGCGAAGCACAAGCATCCCGCCGGCGCTTTCCCGGCGCGCACCAGGGCGGTGAGGAGGTCGTCTCCGTCCCGCGCTCCTACAGCTTCGCCGTCGACGATGAGTTCCACGTGCGCGGCACCTTATAACAGGTGCGATCCCGCCGAATCGCTCACGTCTCGGGCTCGGGATTGGTGATCATCGTCCAGGCCAAGACGGCCCCGAGCGCGCAGAGTACGGCGGAGACGATCATCGCGACCCGGAACCCGGCGGCGAACGCCACGGGGTCGGCGAAATCGCCTCCAGTCAGCCCGGCAGCTGCCGGCAATGCGGCCACGGCCAAGAGCTGGCCGGTGCGGGCGACGGCGTTGTTGACTCCCGACGCCAATCCCGAGAAGCGGTCCTCGATGGCGGACAGGACGGTGGCCGTGACCGGCGTGACCATCAGGGTGAGGCCGATGCCGAAGACCACGAGCGGGGGGAGGACGCCGGTGAGGTACGAGGAGCCTTCGCCGATCGAGATCATCATCAGCATGCCGGCGGCCAGGAGGGCGTTGCCGACCGTGAGGGGCAGACGCGGGCCGATCCGTTGCATCACTCGCCCCATCGGTGGTGACCCGACGAGGAGCAATGCGCTCACCGGCATGGTCGCCGCCCCCGCACCGGTGGCCGAGTAGCCGACCACGGTCTGGAGATGGACGATGAGCATGAAGAACACGCCGCCGAGAGCCGCGTAGACCACGAAGGTGATCAAGTTGGCGGCGGTGAACTGGCGGGAACCGAACACGCTGAGGGGAAGCATCGGATCGTCGGCTACTCGCTCTCGTACGACGAACCCGGCCAGGAACACGAGGCCCAAGATCCCCGAGGTCACCACTGTCGGCGCCCACCCGGCTTCGGGGTAGGCGATGATGGCGTAGCTGAGGGTTCCCAGCCCGGCGACGGTGAGGAGAGCGCCTGGCCAATCGAGGCGCGGCGGGGCCGGGTCACGGGACTCGGGCACGTGGCGCGATCCTGCCCAGATCACCGCCACCGCCAGCGGCAGAGGCAGGAAGAAGACCGCCCGCCACCCGAAACCGTCGACGAGCAAGCCACCTACCACTGGCCCGATCACGGCGGCGATGCCGGTCAGGCCCGACCAGGCGCCGATCGCAGTCGACCTGTCGTCGGGATGGAAACACGACTGGAGGATGGCGAGGCTGCCTGGGGTGAGGAGGGCTCCGCCGACGCCCTGGAGGATCCGGGCCGCCACCAACCAACCGGGGGAGGGCGCCAGAGCACACAGAACCGACGCGGCGGTGAACCAGGCCACGCCGAGCAGGTAGATCCTCCGCCGGCCGTAACGGTCGGCCAGGGAACCCCCGACGAGGATCAGCGAGGCGAGGGTGAGCATGTACCCGTTGAGGACCCACTGCAAGGCGGCGACGCTGGCGTCGAGGTCGGCCCCCAGGGCAGGAAGAGCGACGGACACGTCCGTGCCGTTCAGCATCGCCACGCCCGTCCCCATCACGGTCGTGGCCACCACCCACCGACCTTCCGAGGTGCCGAGTCGGAGGGGCTGAGGAGGCGCCGTCACGGCGCCAGCCTAGGAGCCTTCAGTCGCGAACGATCCAGAAAAGCCGAGCAGGCTCCGGCAGGAGGTTCCGCCAACCGGAGATGGCGTCACGTGTGACGAGGAGAGCGTCGCCCGCTCGCATGACCGGGGCTTCCTCGCTGAGCTCGATCTGGACGAGGCCGGCGCTCACCATGATCAACTCGGCACCCTTGTGCACCACGGGTGGCCCGCCTGCTTCGCCGGGCCCGAGGGTGATGAGATGGGCGCGCATTCCGGCGTTGGGGTCGTCGAGGAGGGCCACGATCCCGCGGCGAGGCGGAATCCGATCCCGGCGGGCGAGCACATAGCCGGTGTCAGGCGTGTGGCCGAAGAGGTCGTCGAGTGAGACGCCGAGGGCCGAGGAGATGTTCAGGAGTGTCTCCACCCCGAGCCCGCGGTGGCCGGCCTCGGCCTGGGAGATCGCACTGGGTGACACTCCCGCCATGCGTGCGATCTCGGTCTGGGTCATTCCGCGTTCGGCCCTCAGCCGACGCAGTCCCTCGGCGAGCCGGCTGGCGGCCCGGATCTCGGTCAGCGCGATGTCGCCGTCGTCGACCTGCATGTCGAAGATCTGGCCGCGGATGGCGGGACGGCCCTCTGCTTTTCGCACGCGCAGGCGGCCTCCCGAGAGTTCGAACACGCACTGTGTCACGCGCTGTACTTCGTCCAGGATCCTGCCCGAACCCACCCTGGTGGCCCGCCAGTAGGCGATCGCCCCCTGGTCGAAGAGCCGCGGGCACGTGCGGGAGAAGAAGGTGACGGCCCGTTCTTCGCCGAGTCGACGCACGAGCACATCGAGGTCGCGGACGACTATCCGGGCTCGGCGGTGGCTTCCGAGCTCGACGATCGTCCGCTCGAGCTCGAGGGGATCGGCGTGTGGTCGACCCGGACGGGCATCCACCACGTCCACCCCGTCGGGGACCACGGGGTCGTCACCGGCGAGAACGATCAGGGTCCGGGGCTGGTCACCCACGGCCAGAAACCGGTCCTCGAACAAATCGTGGATCCCTCGGTCGTCGCCAATCCACACGACGTTGTCGCCCACCAACAGCCCGCCCAGCCGGTCGTCGAAGGCCCTGACGCCGCTCGACTCTCGCTCATGTTCACCTGGCATGGTCTTTAGCCATGCTAATAGCGGCCCGGCATGTGACCAGGGTCGCCCGGGGTACAGTTCGCGCTGCTTACGGATCGTTGCCGCAACTCCGGCTTTGGTGTGGGCTTTGCGTCGAACCGGCTCATTCCGAGCAGAGGAGATGATTCCTGATGACCATGCCGCAAACGTCACCGGAGCCGGGCTCCGGGTTGGATCCTTCGGTCCTGGACGAGTTGCGCACTCGACTCCTCGAAGCCCGGGACTTCCACAGGTCCCGCATCGAGGAGGGGTCTGACGCCGTCGACGACATCGCCCGGGCCATCGCTTCGCGCAGCGAAGCGGCCCTCGAGGAGGTCGAAGCCGCCCTCGCGGCGATGGAAGACGGAACCTACGGCACGTGCCAGGCGTGTGGTGAGAGTGTGGGAGAGGAGAGACTCCAGGCGATTCCTCACGCCCGCCTGTGCGCAGCTTGCGCTTCGACCACGGCGAGGCGCTGAATGAGGAAACGCCCTCCCGTTCTCGTCGTCGCACCCGGCGCCGAGACATCCTGGGCGGGCGACGCCGAGGTCACCACCCAAGCGACGGTTGTCGCGGTCGACGGTGAGGGTCGTCTCGCCGGATTCGGATCCGAGGCTGCACTGGCTGCCGCGGCCCGAGGAGACGCCCTCCGTTTGTTCCAGCCGTTCTCGGCGACGGAGATCTTTTCCGTCGATTTGACCCGCGCCTATCTCCGCTGGGTCATCGAGAGCTGGCCTGCCGGAGGCCGCCATCCAGTGTTGGCTTTCCTGCTCCCCGACTGCGCCGCCGACGGTGTGGACCGCTGGAAGGCCGTCTGCGACTCACTCGGTGTGGGTTTCATCACCATCTCCCGTCCGGTGGCAGCTGCCGCCGGTCTCGGCCTCGACGTCGACTCGGGCGCGGCCGACATGATCGTCGACGTTCGCTCCGACGCCGCCGAAGTCGCCGTCGTCGCCGACGGTGGAGTGCTCTTTTCCCGGACCTGCTACGACCCGACCCCGTCGACGGTGGCGTCGACGGTACGCAGCGCCCTCGTCCAGATCGACCCCGACCTCGAATGGGATGTCTTGAGCGGAGGCATCCACCTGCTGGGTCGGATTCCGGGGAAGGAGTGGACCGACGAGCTGTCGAAGACCCTCGGTGTGCGAGTCGGATTCTCCTCGGAGGCGGAACGGGTCCTCATCGCCGGCGCCCGGTCCAACCTCGAGGGTCTCGAGTCGTACCTGTGGTCGGTGACGCCGGGAGTTGGCCGTCTCCTCAGAGGCGTCCTGGCCGGCTTCGGACACTGAAGAAGCTTCCCGAACTACGCCCGGCGGCGATGTCCACAGGTATCCGAATCTCCACGCCCTCCTTGGGCAACTGCTGTGCCGGGTTCAATGGGGACCCGAGGACGTTCCGGTACTTCTCGAAGAACGCGGTGATTATCTCCTGCGATGTCCGCGGGTCCTCTACGAACTCCGCGTCGCCCCACAGGATCACCGACTCCCAGTCGCCGCTCGACTGGTCGTAGTCCGAGACCGTCAGGCACACCCGGGGATTCTCCCGCAGCGCTTCGACGCGGCGCCCGTCCATCGTCCGAACGCAGATGGCGTCGTCGAGCATCACGTACGAGATGGGAGTCACGTAGGGCTCACCCCGGGAGATGACGGCCAGGTGGGCGACGGGCGCCGACTCGAGAAGCCGACGGCACCGATCCACCGTCAGTTCGTTCATGCATCGACGTTACCTGTCGATGACGGAGCGGGTCACCACTCCTCGGGATCGATGTTCTGGCCGGCTTCCAGGCGGGCGACGTAGGCGGCGGCCTCACTGCGGTTGCTCATCCCCATCTTGGCGAGGATCGTCGACACGTAGTTCTTCACCGTCTTCTCGGCGAGGAACATCTTCTCGGCGATCTGACGGTTGGTCAGGCCGTCGGCGATGTGGTCGAGGATCTTCCGCTCCTGCTCGGTGAGCTGGGCGAGCTTGGGGTCTTCTCGTGTCCCATGGCGCAGCCGATCGAACAGACGCTCCACCATGTCGGGATCGAGGAGGGACTCGCCGGCGGCGACGCGGCGGATGTTCTCGATCAGCTCGGCCCCCTTGACCCGCTTGAGGACGTAGCCCGACGCCCCGGCCATGATCGAGGCCATCAACGCCTCCTCGTCGGCGTAGGAGGTGAGCATCAGCACGCGGACGTCGGGGAAGGCGGCGAGGATCTCCCGGCAAGCCTCGATCCCGGACTTGTCGGGCATCCGCACATCCATCACCACCACGTCGGGCTGGTCGAGACCTACGCGTCGCACCGCTTCGTCGGCGGAACCGGCTTCGCCCACCACCTCGATGTCGTTGTGGGCAGTGAGCATGGCGGCCAAGCCGCGGCGCACCACCTCGTGGTCGTCGACCAGAAGGACTCTCGTAGCCATTTCCACCCCAGGGTAACGGCGATCGGGGTCTCGCCGTTACCCTCTTGAGGACGATGAGCACCGGCATACCGGTCGACCGGTTCAAGGCTCTCACCGAGGCGGCGGCCACCGTCGTCGGAACCGCCCAGTTGGAGGCCTTGCTCGGCCGTCTCGTGGAGACGGCCAAGGAGACGACCGGAGCCGAGTACGCCGCGTTGGGTGTCATCGGCGACCACAAGCAGTTGATCGAGTTCGTATATCGAGGTGTCGACGAGGAGACCGCCAAGAAAATCGGCCATCCGCCGGAAGGCCGGGGGGTGCTGGGCACGCTCATACGGGAGCGGGTGACGGTCCGTCTCGACCGGATCTCCGATCATCCGGACTCGGTCGGCTTCCCTCCTCACCACCCGCCCATGGAGACCTTCCTCGGGGTGCCCGTCGGGACGTCGGATGGCACCTTCGGCAATCTCTACCTGGCCGAAAAGCCCGGTGGGTTCACCGAAGAGGACGAGATGGTGGTGGCGGCGCTCGCTGCCGTGGCCGGTGCGGCGGTGGAGACCGCCCGGCTCCGCTCCCGTCTCGCCCGCCTGGCGGTGATCGAGGATCGGGAGCGCATCGGGCGCGATCTCCACGACTCGATCATCCAGGACCTGTTCGCCACCGGCCTGGAGCTCCAAGGGCTGGCGGCGATGACCGACGACGACGAGGTCTCCTCGGCCCTCCACAGCGCCGTCGACCGTATCGATTCGACGATCGACTCCCTCCGACGCATCGTCGCCGACCTGGGTCGTCGAGGGCAGCGGTCCCGGTTCGAGGAGGAACTCCGAGAGCACACCTCTCAGTTGGCCAAGGCGTACGAGGTGGCGGTGTTCGTGTCCGTCGACCCGCCCGATCTCGAACTGGAGCCGCAGCTCGCCGCGGAAGTGATGCCGATCGTGGGCGAGGCCGTGTCCAACGCCCTGCGCCATTCCGGCACCGGGGTGGTGGACGTGCGAGCGGAGCTGCTCGCCGACCGCCTGGTTCTCTCCGTCGTGGACGAGGGAAAGGGTTTCGACCCTGAGGCGGTGGAGCGGGGGATGGGGCTAGACAACCTCGAGGAACGAGCTCAGCGGCTCGGGGGAGAGGTGTCTCTTCGGTCAGTGATTGGAGCGGGAACCATCGTCGAGGTGGTGCTGCCGCACGACTGACCGGGCAGCGTCGGTCACCCAGGCGGCGATCCGCTCCACCCAGTCGGCCACCGTCGCCCGGGCGAGGCGGGCGAGCACCAACCGGTCCATCAGGTCCCCTATCGAACCCAAGGGCGGTCGATAGGTCGCCTGCAGGCGCAGGCTCGTGCGGTTTTCGTCGACGGCGATGACCGACAGTTCGCCCTCGAGGCGCGGGAACAGCGCTTCGGCGCCGGTTGCCCGCCATCGCACGGGGATGACGACCCCGCGCCGCGACATCTTGGGCTCGCCGATGGCGACCACCACCTCTTTGGCGAGCAGGCCACCCGGGCCGACGCGGCTGCGCAGTTCCTCGCCCTTGCGGTAGGCGGCGGCGCCCATTCCTTCCATCTCGCGGTAGTCGTTGGCGAGGATCCGTGCCGCGACCGGTTCAGGCACCTCTATCTCGGCCGCATACTCGACGAACACTTGCTGTCACTCCTAACCGGTGGACCGGCCAATTCTGGTACAGGTGTCAATGCTGGCCGCGGATCGGGACCGGTGGCAGGGGCCATGGTCCCGGCCAGGGGGGACCTTGTCCCCTAGGAGCGGTGATCCGGACTGGACGATGGTTCGCCCAAAAGTCGATCCACGGAGTGAATCAAGTGCCATCGTCCGACTCAAGCAAGGCGTTCGATCGCTTCCTCGTGCTCCTCGCCATCATGGGCGTGTTGACCGTTGCCCTCGCCCTGGTGGCGGCTGTGCGCGCCCCTGCAGGTGGGGCGGCCGGCGCCGAGGGCGTCTCCGCCGCGGGCGAGGCCGCGGCCACCAACGAGGTCACGGCCCGCATCGAGATGTCCGAGTTCGAGTTCACCGGCACCCTCACGGTGCCCGCCGGGAACCTCACCATCGAGTTGACCAATGCGGGGTCCATGGTCCACAACCTCGCATTCGAGGGCGGACCCACTTCGCCGGATGTCCAGCCCGGGGAGACGATCAGTTTCGAGGTGGGCTACCTGGAGCCGGGCACCTACACCATCTACTGCGCCATCGCCGGCCACCGCGAAGCGGGGATGGAAGCATCCCTCGTCGTGACCGATGCTTCGGGCGACGGCGGCGGTGACAGCCTCAATGGCGCCACGGCGTCATCCTCCTCCTCGCCTCACGCCAACCACCTGGCGAATCCCGACGAGGCCGACGCCATGATGATCGAGTCGATGCTCGCCTTCCCCGCCGAGACGGAGGGCAAGGGCAACCAGATCCTGGAGCCGACCGAGATCCTCGACGACGGCACCAAGGTGTTCGATCTCGTCGCTCAGATCATCGACTGGGAGGTCGCCCCCGGCCAGATCGTCGAGGGCTGGGCCTACAACGGTCAGATCCCCGGCCCCTGGATCAAGGTAGACGTCGGCGACAAGCTCCAGTTCCGGGTGAAGAACGAGATCCCGCTCGGCACCGACGTCCACTGGCATGGCATCAGAGTCCCGTTCGCCATGGACGGGGTCGCCCCATATACCCAGGATCCGATCAAGCAGGGCGACACCTTCATCTACGAGTACGAGGCGGTCCGGCCCGCCATCGGCATGTATCACGCCCACATGCACGGCCAGCTCGCCGTCCCGAACGGCCTGTTCGGCGCCTTCCAGATCGGCGAAGCGCCCATTCCGTACGGGAAGACCGTCGCCGGCGTGACGATCCCCGAGGACATCGAGATCGTCGACGAGTTCCCGATGGTCCTCAACGACGCCGGCACCATCGGCCTCACCCTCAACGCCAAGTCGTTCCCGGCGACCGAGCCCTACTTCTTCAAGAAGGGCGACTGGTTCGTGGTCCACTACTACAACGAGGGCCTGCAGACGCACCCGATGCACCTGCATGGTCCGGACCAGTTGGTCTTCGCCAAGGACGGCTTCCCGCTCGATGCTCCCTACTGGGCGGACACCATCAACATCGCCCCCGGTGAGCGGTACTCGGTGCTGGTGCACGCCGACGAAGTCGGTACGTGGGTCTGGCACTGCCACATCCTCACCCACGTTGAGAAGGCCGACGGCATGTTCGGCATGGCGACGGCGATCATCGTCGAGGAGTGAGCCGACGCGGGCTCTAGATGTCCAGCCGGCGGCGGGTTCTCCCCCAACCCGCCGCCGGCTGGATCTGTGTTGATTTCCCTCGCTTCGCTCGGGTGGGGGGACGACCCCCCATACCCCCGAGTGTCGGCGTACCCGCGCACTGATGTGGTCGCGCGAATCTGAGAACCCGGGCTGTTCGCGGATCGCGTCGCTCGACCCACCAGCCCCACCTACCACCTACCACCTACGACTTCGACCTCCGACTTCCGACTTCCGACTTCCGACTTCCGACTAAGTAGTGAGAATCGGATCCAAGACGATGCCCTCCAGGTCACGCTGCGCCGCTTCCAAGTGATACGGGCTCGTGAAGAGGGCGAGGAGCGTCCCGTCGGCCCGGCTCACGACCTCCACATTGCGGCGGCCCC